>JBQNAO010000005.1:0-87605 GCA_052170415.1 Ottowia sp.
GGCGTGGACATGTTCGACTGCGTCATGCCCACGCGCAACGCGCGCAACGGCCACTGCTTCACCCGCTTTGGCGATCTGAAAATCCGCAACGCCCGCCACAAGGCCGACCCCCGCCCGCTGGATGAAAGCTGCACCTGCTACGCCTGCGCCGGCGAAAGCGGCGTGCCCTGGGCGCAAGGCGGGCGCGAAGGATTTTCCCGCGCCTACCTGCACCACTTGGAGCGCTGCGGCGAAATGCTCGCGCCCATGCTCGCCACCATCCACAACCTGCACTACTACCTGCAACTGATGCAGGAGATGCGCGACGCACTGGACGCCCACGCTTTCAGCGCCTTCGTGCAGCGCTTTCACGCCGACCGCGCCCGCGGCGTTTGAGCCACCCGGCCCCCCCCTGCCCATCCCCCAAAAACCGGCAAGCCCCGCCCCGAAACGCCTCGCGCCCCATGCGCAAAGCCCGAGCGCGGCGGCGGCCCCGAACTCTTTGCCATGCAAACGAGTTGGCAGCAGGCGCAATCAAACCCCCGCCGCGCCCGCCCTTGCATCCTCCCTCCCCAAAGCCCCGGAAAGGCAAAAAAGGGCCGCGCAGCAGGCAAGTTATCCACAGATAACTCACAAAAGCATAGCGCCCTTCGCAGTATTGACGGGCGATACGAGCCTTTTGCTTAATTCATAAGCAAAATCATGTGACGGAATGCAAGCAAAACAAAGCCGCCTTCGCCGAACTTGGTGGCGAGGGGACTTGGGGCGAGGGGCATTCGAGCGCCTGGGCAACGGGCCAACGAAATCAACCCTTGCATTTGTCTCGCAGCGCTTTTTCGTCTCACCCACTGCGTGAAAACCTGCCCCGCTCTGAAATCCTGCAAGCAGGCGAACGGGTGAAATCCAGCCCCGCCGCGCCTGCCCTTGCATCCTCCCTCCCCAAAGCCCCGGAAAGGCAAAAAAGGGCCGTGCAGCAGGCAAGTTATCCACAGATAACTCACAAAAGCATAGCGCCCTACGCAGTATTTACGGGCGCTACGGGCTTTTTGCTTAATTTATAAGCAAAATCATGTGACGGAATGCAAGCGAAACCGCCCCGGCTTGCGAGCGGGGCGGATGCCTTCAGGCCTTGCGCTTGCCCAGCAGCGCCCGCCAGATGTGCGGGGCCACGAAGGGGGCGGCGTTGCCGCCGAGCAGGGCGATTTCGCGCACCAGCGTGCTGCTGACGTTGCGCCAGCGGGTGTCGGTGGGCAGGAAGATGGTTTGCACGGCCGGGGCCAGTTCGGCGTTCATGCCGGCCATGGGCATTTCAAAGTCCAGATCGGCGCCGCCGCGCAGGCCGCGCACGATGACTTGCGCGCCCTGGCTGAGTGCGAAGTGGGTGATCAGACCCTCGAAGGGCAGCACGCGCACGCGCGCGGCCAGCGGCTCGGGCAGGTGCTGGGCCGAGTGCTGCGCCAGCGCCAGGCGCTCGGGCAGGGTGAACAGAGTTTTTTTGTGGTGGGCGGCGGCCACGGCGATGACGAGCGTGTCAAACAGCGCGCTGGCGCGGGCGATGAGGCTTTCATGCCCCAGGGTGAGGGGGTCGAAGGTGCCGGGGTAGATGGCGGTTACGGGGCCGGGGACGAATTCGGGGGCGGGGGATGAATGGGGCATGGCGGGCGGGGTCAGGCGGGTTGTTTTTGCAGCAGGTGGGCGTGCACGGCCCCGGCCTTGAGGTGGCGGCGCAGGGCCAGGGCGCTGGCGGGCAGCTCGGGCCGGTCGGCCCAGGGGTGGTCGGCTTCCAGATAGAGCAGCCCGCCCGGGCGCAGGGCGGCGGCGGCCGCTTGCAGGGCGGGCAGATACAGCCGGGGCTGGGCGTAGGGGGGGTCGATGAAGACCAAATCCAGCCCGCCGGCGCAGCGCGGGGCCAATTGGCGCAAGGCGGCGATGCCGTCGCCGCGCAGCACTTCGATGTGCGGCGGCGCAGGGCTTCGGGGGGCGGCGCTTTCCGGGTTTTGCGCGCCCAGCAGGCGCTGGCGGTGCTGCTGCAAGGCGGCGGCCAGGCGGCTGTCTTGCTCGGCCAGCCAGATGCGGGCCGCGCCGCGCGAGGCGGCTTCCAGCCCCAGCGCGCCGGTGCCGGCGAACATGTCAAACACCTGCCAGCCGGTCAGCGACTGGCCCAGCCAGTTGAACAGGGTTTCGCGCACGCGGTCGGGCGTGGGGCGCAGGCCGGGCCGCTCGGGCACGGGCAGGCGGCTGCGCTTCCAGTGCCCGCCGATGATGCGTATGAAGCCACTCATGCAGGGGGAAATCGGGTGGGGGAAAAACGGCGGCCGATGATAGTGAGCGGCCTTTTGCCTCACCGGCCGGGCGCGCTGCCTGGCGCGCGCAGCCAGCGGGCAAGCCAGCCGCGCAGCCCGCCCGCAGGGGCAGCCAGGGTGAGGTGGCCGTGGGCGCTGCACAAAACCAGGCGCGCGCCGGGCTGCTGGCGCAGGGGGGCGCAGGCGGCGTCCACGGCCTGCCAGGCGGCGCGGGCGGCGTCGGCGCTGGCGTGGGGGGGCAGGGTTTGCAAATGCGTCAGCACCCGCACCGAATCGGCCGCGGGCCAGACGAAATCGGCCGGCAGCGCGCCCGCGCCGCTGAGCCACAGGGCGTTGACGGCGGGCAGGCCGGCGGCCTGGCGCTCGTGGTTGATGGGGTGCTCTTGCAGCAGCATCTGGATTTCGCTTTGCAGCCGCATCAGCGGCGCGGGCGCGCGCGGCAGCAGGCGGGGGGTGAGGCGCCGGCCCACGGCGCGCGCCAGGGTGCAGGTGGGCACGTGGCGCAGCGCCTCGCCCTGCGCCAGCCAGCGCAGGGGGGCGGGGGCGGGCGGCGAGGCGGGGTCATCGTGCAGGCTGATGCCCAGCTCGGCCAGCAGGGGGGCGATGAGATCGCGCAGTTGCCCGGCGTGGGCGGCGCTCAATTGCAGCGCGGCCGGGTCGCCCAGCAGGGCGCGGTCCATGCCCAGCCGCCACTCGCAGGGCGTGAGCCAGGCGCAGGGCGCGCCACCCACACGCGCTTCCAATGCGGCCCAGGCGATGCAGGCGGGCTGCTCGGCTGCGTCCGGCAGGCCCAGCGCCAGCGCCAGCGCGTGCTCGGCGGGGGTGAGGGGGGCGTCATCGCCCAGCTCGTGCCAGGCTTGCACGCGCATGCGGCGCAGCAGCGCGGCCAGGTGGGGCAAGTCATCGGCCCAGGGCGCAGCCAGCCGCGGCAGGCGCGCGCCCGCAGCCGGCGGCGGCGCGCCTTCTGGCGGCAGGGGCAGGGCCTGGGCCAGATGTGCATCGGCAATGACCCATTGCGCCCCCGCAAAAGGCCGGAATTCGGAAGAAGACAAGGCGAAATTCAAGGGGAAATTTCCAAAAAAAACAGACGCGAGGCGGCATTTTGCTTTTGCCCGGGCGCGCGAAAGCGCACTGCGAAAATGCAGCGCATGACGAATGCCGATATTTCCAACGACGTGAATTCGCTGATGCACCGCCTGGGCCGGCAGGCGCGGGCCGCAGCGGCGCGCATGGCCAGCGCCAGCGCGCAAGAGAAAAACCGCGCCCTGCAAGCGCTGGCCGCGCTGCTGCGCAGCAATGCGGCGGCGCTGCAAGAGGCCAACGCGCAAGACCTGGCGCGCGCCGCGCATCTGGCCGCGCCGCTGCGCGATCGCCTCAAGCTCACGCCGGAAGTCATCGAAACCTGCGCGCAGGGCTGCGAGCAGCTGGCGGCCATGCCGGAAATCATTGGCGAAATCAACGGCTTGCGCCAGCAGCCCAGCGGCATCCGCGTGGGGCAAATGCGCGTGCCGCTGGGCGTGTTCGGCATGATTTACGAAAGCCGCCCGAACGTGACCATCGAAGCAGCCAGCCTGTCCGTCAAAAGCGGCAACGCCTGCATCCTGCGCGGCGGCAGCGAGGCCATCGAGTCCAACCGCGCGCTGGCCGCCCTGGTGCAGCAGGCGCTGGCGCGAGAGGGCCTGCCGCCCGAGGCGGTGCAGCTGGTGCCCACCACTGATCGCGCCGCCGTGGGCCGCCTGATTGCAATGCCCGAATTCGTGGACGTCATCATCCCGCGCGGCGGGCGCTCGCTGATCGAGCGCATCAGCGCCGAAGCGCGCGTGCCCGTCATCAAGCATCTGGACGGCGTGTGTCACACCTATGTGGATGCGCCCTGCGATCTGGAAATGGCCGTGCGCGTAGCCGACAACGCCAAAACGCAGAAATACAGCCCCTGCAACGCCACCGAAACCCTGCTGGTGGCGCGCGAAGTGGCCGCGCAGTTTCTGCCGCGCATCGGCGCGGTGTATGCAGGCAAGGGCGTGCAAATGCGCTGCGACGCCGAAAGCGCCGCGCTGCTGGCGGCCTGGCCCGATCAGGTGCAACCGGCGCAGGAGGGCGACTGGACGGCCGAATACCTGGCTCCCATCATCGCCATCAAGGTGGTGGCCGGGCTGGATGAGGCCATCGCCCACATCAACCGCTACGGCAGCCATCACACCGACGCCATCCTCACGCTCGATCACACGCACGCGCAGCGCTTTTTGCGCGAGGTGGACTCGGCCAGCGTGATGGTCAACGCCAGCACGCGCTTTGCCGACGGCTTTGAATACGGCCTGGGCGCGGAAATCGGCATCAGCACCGACAAGTTCCACGCCCGCGGCCCGGTGGGCATCGAGGGGCTGACTTCGCTCAAATGGGTGGTGCTGGGCCAGGGCGAAATCCGCACCTGAAAGCCCGAAACACGCGCCCGGCCCGCCGGGAAAAACCGGGGGAAAGGCTGGAAGAAGGCCGGAAAAAGGCCGGGAAGCGGCTATCGGCGAAATGCGTTTTTTTCATGAAACTGCGCAGCCTGGCCCCCTAGAATGCCCGGCAGGCAGGCCGGGGCGGGTTGCACCTGCCTGGGCTTTTCACAGTCCCTTGCAGCGAAAGGCACGACACGCATGGTTCCTCACCTCATCACCGCCCTGACGGGGCCTATCAGCGAGCTGGAGCAACGCATCCTGGACGCCACGCCCGTCATCGAGCGCTGGTTCCGGCTGGAGTGGATGGAGCACACCCCGCCCATTTACTGCTCGGCCGATGTGCGCAACGCCGGCTTCAAGCTCGCGCCCGTGGCCACCGATTTGTTTCCCTCCGGCTGGCACCACCTGGGCGATGACACCCTGCCGCTGGCCATGCAGGCGGCGCAGGCGGCCATCGAAAAAATCTGCCCCGAAGCGCGCGGCCTGCTCATCGTGCCGCGCAACGGCACGCCCGGCCCCGACACCCAGGCCAATCTGGCGCACCTGCGCGACATCTTCCGCATGGCCGGGCTGGATGTGCGCTTTGGCTCCATAGACCCGGCCGTCTCGCGCCCGCTGCAAATCAGCGAAGACATGGTGTTCGAGCCGGCCCAGCGCAGCCGCTACCGCTTCGGCCTGACCTATTTCGACCCCTGCACCATCTTGCTCAACAACCCCTTGAGCAGCGGCGTGCCCGGCATCCTGGAAGAGCTGCACGAGCAATACCTGCTGCCGCCCTTGCAGGCCAGCAGCAGCGTGCGGCGCAAAAGCCTGAACTACCAGTGCTACGACGAGGTGTGCAAGCGCTTTGCCAAGCTGATCGGCATCGACCCCTGGCTGCTCAACCCGCTCTGGATGAGCGCTGGCGCCATCAACCCGCACACGACAGCCGGCGCGGAAAAGCTGCGCGCCTGCGTGGATGCACTGTTTGCCAAGGTGCGCCGCAAATACAAGGAATACGGCATTCAGGAAAAACCCTTTGCCGTCATCAAGGCCGATCTGGGCAACAGCGATGCCCACGCCGTGGTGGTCAATGACCCGCTGGACATCGCCGCCTGGCCCGGCCCCGGCGATGCCGACACCCCGCCCGCCGAATACGTGGTGCAAGAAGGCGTGCTCACGCAAGAGCGCCTGGACAACGGCGCGGCCGAGCCGGTCATCTACATGATCGACCGCTACGTCGTGGGCGGCCACTACCGCCTGCACCCCGACTGCAACGCCGGCAATGCGCTGAATGTGCCCGGCGCGCGCACCCGCCCCCTGGCCTTCGCGCCCAACGCCGAATCGCTGCCCCGCCCCGGCGCCAAGTCCGGCGCCAGCGCGCCCAACCGCTTTTACATGTATGGCGTGGTGGCCCGCCTGGCCCTGGTGGCCAGCAGCTACGAGCTGGAAGCCACCGACCCCGAGCTGGCCGAAGACTGAAACGCCGCCCGCCCCCCCTCAACCAAGCCCGCGCCGCGCGGGCTTTTTCATGCCCGCCGCAAACCCCCGGCACGAAAACGAAAAACGCCTGAAAAGCGCGTGGATACTGCGTTGGATGCTCCAAAAACAATAGCGCATCCCCCCTGCCGGAGCGCACCCCCCTCCTACAATCCGCGCCCATCATGCAAGACCGTTACAACCCCTCTGAAGTGGAAGCGGCCGCCCAGGCCCACTGGCAGGCCGCAGATGCCTGGCGCGTGCGCGAAGACGCCACCCGCCCCAAGTACTACGCCTGCTCCATGCTGCCCTACCCCAGCGGCAAGCTGCACATGGGCCATGTGCGCAACTACACCATCAACGACATGCTGGCGCGCAGCTTGCGCATGAAGGGCTACAACGTGCTCATGCCCATGGGCTGGGACGCCTTTGGCCTGCCGGCCGAAAACGCCGCCATCAAAAACGGCGTGCCGCCCGCCAGGTGGACCTACGACAACATCGCCTACATGAAGGGCCAGATGCAGGCCATGGGCCTGGCCATAGACTGGAGCCGCGAAATCGCCACCTGCTCGCCCGACTACTACAAGTGGAACCAGTGGCTGTTTCTGAAGATGCTGGAAAAAGGCATCGCCTACCGCAAAACCCAGGTGGTGAACTGGGACCCGGTGGATCAAACCGTGCTGGCCAACGAGCAGGTCATCGACGGGCGCGGCTGGCGCACCGGCGCGCTGGTGGAAAAGCGCGAAATCCCGGGCTACTACCTCAAGATCAGCGACTACGCGCAGGAGCTGCTCGACCACGTTCAGGTGGACAACCCCAAAGCCACGCTGCAAGGCTGGCCCGAGCGCGTGCGGCTGATGCAGGAAAACTGGATCGGCAAAAGCGAAGGCGTGCGCTTTGGCTTTGCCTATGACTGGCATGACCCCGCCGCCTGGCACGACGGCCAGCCCCCCGCCATCGCCCCCGAAGATGCCGTGCCCGGCCCGCTGTATGTCTTCACCACCCGCGCCGACACCATCATGGGCGTGACCTTCGTGGCCGTGGCCGCCGAGCACCCGCTGGCGCTGCTCATTGCCCGCTTCAATCCCGAAGTGGCCGCCTTCATCGAGCGCTGCCGCCAGGGCGGCACCACCGAAGCCGAGCTGGCGCAAAAGGAAAAAGAAGGCGTTGCCACGGGCTTTCACGTCGTGCACCCCCTGAGCGGGGAAATGGTGCCGATGTGGGTGGGCAACTACGTGCTCATGAGCTACGGCGACGGCGCCGTGATGGGCGTGCCCGCGCATGACGAGCGCGACTTCGCCTTCGCCAAGAAATACGACCTGGAAATCAAAAAAGTCATCCTCTCGGCCGTGGAAGCAGGCTGGATGCGGGCGCTGGAAAACACCGCCCAACCGCTGGACGAACTCACCCGCGAAACCTACGAGCAGGCCCTGCTGAGCCACGCCTCCTGCGAAGAATGGCTGCCCGACTACGGCGACAAGCAAGGCGTGTGCATCAACAGCGGCCCCGAGCTGGATGGCCTGCCCTTTCAGCAAGCCGTCAGCAAAGTCGCCAGCCTGCTGGCGGCCAAACAGTTTGAAGGCCGCAGCCTGGGCGAGAAAAAAACCACCTGGCGGCTGCGCGACTGGGGCATCAGCCGCCAGCGCTACTGGGGCACGCCCATCCCCATCATTCACTGCGACGCCTGCGGCCCGCAGCCCGTGCCCGAGCAGGACTTGCCCGTGCGCCTGCCCGAAGACCTGGTGCCCGATGGAAGCGGCAACCCCCTCATCAAAAGCGAAGCCTTCCACGCCGGCGTCAAATGCCCCTGCTGCGGCAAGGCGGCGCGGCGCGAAACCGACACCATGGACACCTTCGTGGACAGCTCCTGGTACTTCATGCGCTACTGCGACGCGCGCAACAGCGAGCGCATGGTGGCCGAAGGCGCGGCGCACTGGATGCCCGTGGATCAATACATAGGCGGCATCGAACACGCCATCTTGCACCTGCTGTATGCGCGCTTTTGGACCAAGGTCATGCGCGATCTGGGCCTGATCCAGATCGACGAGCCTTTCACCCGCCTGCTCACGCAAGGCATGGTGCTCAACCACATCTACTTCCAGCGCGGCGACAAGGGCGAGAAAAACTACTTCCCCCCCGCCGAAGTCACCCCCACGCTGGACGCGCAGGGCCGCATCACCGGCGGCCGGCTTGCCAACGGCCAGCCCGTGGAATACGGCGGCATCGGCAAGATGGGCAAAAGCGAGCGCAACGGCGTCGATCCGCAAGACCTCATCGCCCGCTATGGCGCCGACACCGCGCGCCTGTACACCATGTTCACCGCCCCGCCCGAAGCCACTCTGGAGTGGAACGACGCCGCCGTGGAAGGCAGCCACCGCTTCCTGCGCCGCCTCTGGGCCTTCGGGCACAAGCGCTTCACGGCGGCCAACGCCACGGCAGCCAGCGCCGAGGGCTTTGGCAAGGCCGCGCGCGCGCTGCGCCACGAAATTCACACCGTGCTGGGGCAAATCGACTACGACTACCAGCGCCTGCAATACAACACCGTCGTCTCCGGCGCGATGAAGATGCTCAACGCCCTCGAAGCCTTCCAGGGCGATGGCAGCGCCGGCGACGATGCCGCCCTCACCGAAGGGCTGGGCATCCTGCTGCGCGTGCTCTACCCGGCCACGCCGCACATCACCCATGCGCTGTGGCAGCAACTGGGTTACGCCAAGGCGCTGGGCGATCTGATCGACGCGCCCTGGCCCCAACCCGACGCCGCCGCCCTGCAAAAAGACGAAATCGAGCTGATGCTGCAAGTGGGCGGCAAGCTGCGCGGCAGCTTCACCGTGCCCGCCAGCGCTGATCGCGCCGCCATCGAAGCGGCGGCCCTGGCCAGCCAGGCCTTCGTCAAATTCGCCGGCGAAGGCGCGCAGCCGAAAAAAATCATCGTCGTGCCCGGCAAGCTGGTGAACGTGGTGATTTGAGTCTGCATGCGAAGCGCCCGTCGCCGTATCCACGAACTGTTCAAAAAAACAGCAAAACGGCTGAAACCCGCGTGGATACTGCGAAGAGCGCTACAAAACAAGTAGCAAACGCCTCTTTTCACGCCTTTCCACGCTTTCCCCTGCTGGCCCTTTCCCGACCCCTTTTGCCCCCGCCTGCCGCCATGCTCCGCCGCCGCCTGCTCCTTGCCACCTGCGCCACTGCCTGCGCTGCCGCGCTGCCGGCCTGCGGCTTCAAGCTGCGCCGCCCGCCTGAATTTGCCTTTCGCACGGTGCATGTGGACATGCCCGGCTCCGCCCTGGGCGCGGAACTCAAGCGCCGCCTCTCCAGCGCCGGACTGCAAGTGCTGGAAGCAGCCGACAAGGCGCGCGCCGAAGTCATCGTGCAAAGCGTGCAGGACGCGCGCGAGCGCACCGTGGTGGGCCTGAACGCCGCAGGCCAGGTGCGCGAATACCAGTTGCGCGTGCGCCTGATATTTCGCCTGGTCAACCCGGCCGGCGACGTGCTGCTGCCCGACACCGAAATCCTGCGCGAAATCGACCAGAGCTACAGCGAAAGCGCCGCCCTTTCCAAGGAAGCCGAGGCCGACATGCTCTACCAAAGCATGCAAAGCGACGTGGTGCAGCAGGTGCTGGAGCAAATGGCCAACGTGCGCCTGCCAGCGGCTGCTGCGTCTGCCGCCGCGCCCTGAAACGCCCGCCGCAGGGCAAACCGCCCGCAGCGCCCGTAAATACGGCGTCGGCAGCTACATTTTTTGAAGCAGCCGGGCCAGATAACGCCCCGTGTGGCTGGCCGGACAGGCGGCCACGTCTTCGGGCGTGCCCTGGGCCACGACGGCGCCGCCGCCTGCGCCGCCTTCCGGCCCCATGTCGATGAGCCAGTCGGCGGTTTTGATGACGTCCAGGTTGTGTTCGATGACGACGATGGTGTTGCCGGCGTCGCAGAGCTGGTGCAGCACCTTGAGCAGCAGCTCGATATCGGCAAAGTGCAGGCCGGTGGTGGGTTCGTCCAGCACATACAGCGTTTTGCCGGTGCCTCGGCGCGAGAGTTCAAGCGCGAGCTTGACGCGCTGGGCCTCGCCGCCGGAGAGCGTGGTGGCGCTCTGACCGAGGGTGATGTAGCTCAGCCCCACATCCAGCAGGGTTTGCAGCTTGCGGGCGATGGCGGGCTGGTCCTTGAAAAAGGCGTGCGCCTCTTCCACGGTCATGCCGAGGATTTGGGCGATGTTTCTGCCCTTCCATTGCACTTGCAGGGTTTCGCGGTTGTAGCGCTGGCCGTGGCAGATGTCGCAGGGCACGTAGACATCGGGCAAAAAGTGCATTTCCACTTTCACCACGCCGTCGCCCTGGCAGGCTTCGCAGCGGCCGCCGCCGCTGGACTGCGGCACGTTGAAGGAAAAGCGCCCCGGGCCGTAGCCGCGCTCGCGCGCGGTGGCGGTTTCGGCCATCAGCTCGCGTATGGGGGCGAACAGGCCGGTGTAGGTGGCCGGATTGCTGCGGGGCGTGCGGCCTATGGGGCTTTGATCGACGGCGATCACCTTGTCCAGCGCCTCCAGCCCTTCGATGGCCTCGTGCGGCGCGGCCTCGGTCTGCGCGTGGTTGAGCCGGGCCGATGCGGCGGCCAGCAGGGTTTCATTGACCAGCGTGCTCTTGCCCGAGCCGGAAACGCCGGTCACGCAGGTGAACAGGCCAACGGGAATGCTCACGTCCACGCCCTTGAGGTTGTTGCCGCGCGCGCCCGTGATGCGCACCTGCCCGCGCCGGGCATCGGGCGCGCGCCGCCGGGGCACGGCTATGCGGCGCGCGCCACTCAGAAACTGCCCCGTCACCGACTGCGGCTGCGCCGCCACCTGCGCCGCCGTGCCCTGCGCCATCACCCGCCCGCCGTGCACGCCCGCGCCCGGCCCCATGTCGATGACGTGATCGGCCGCGCGGATCATGTCCTCGTCGTGCTCCACCACGAGCACGCTGTTGCCGATGTCGCGCAGGTGCTGCAAGGTGGCGATGAGGCGATCGTTGTCGCGCTGGTGCAGGCCGATGGAAGGCTCGTCGAGCACGTACATCACGCCCGTGAGGCCGCTGCCGATCTGGCTGGCCAGGCGGATGCGCTGGGCCTCGCCGCCGCTCAGGGTTTCGGCGCTGCGCTCCAGGCTCAGATAGCCCAGGCCCACGTCGTTGAGAAATTTCAGGCGGCTGCTGATTTCGCGCACCACCTTGGCCGCAATCTCGGCCCTGGCCCCGTGCAGTTGCAGGCCGTCAAACCACGATTGCGCATCCGCCAGCGTGGCGTGACTGATTTCGTGAATGGCGCGCGCGGCTGCGCCCTCGCCCACCTTCACGTGCCGGGCTTCGGCGCGCAGGCGTGCGCCGCCGCACTCCGGGCAGGGCTGGGTGCTGCGCAGGCGGCCCAGTTCCTCGCGCACCGCAGCCGAATCGGTTTCCCGCCAGCGCCGCGCCATGTTGGGAATGACGCCCTCGAACGGATGCTTTTTGCTGACCTTGCGCCCGGCTGCCGCGCCGCTTTCAAAGGTGTAGCTGAAATTGATTTGCTCCTCGCCCGATCCGTACAGCACCACCTGGCGCACGCGCTCGGGCAGCTCCTCGAACGGCGTATCCACGCTGAAGCCGTAGTGCCGCGCCAGGCTTTCGATGAAGGCGAAGTAAAAGCCGTTGCGCCTGTCCCAGCCCCTGATGGCGCCGCCGGCCAGGCTGAGCGAGGGAAAAGCCGCCACCCGCGCCGCATCAAACACATCGGCGCTGCCCAGCCCGTCGCACGCAGGGCAGGCCCCGGAGGGCGAGTTGAAGGAAAACAGGCGCGGCTCCAGCTCGGCAATGGCCCAGTGGCACTGCGGGCAGGCAAAGCGCGCGTTGAACAGGTGCTCGCGCCCGCTGTCCATCTCCAGCGCGATGGCGCGGCCATCGGCCAGGCGCAGCGCGGCCTCGAAGCTCTCGGCCAGCCGCTGGCGCTGCTGGGCCAGCGCCTCAGCGTCGCCCGCGCCGCGCACTTTCAGGCGGTCGATCACCACGTCGATGTCGTGCTTTTCGGTTTTTTTCAGCGCGGGCACATCGGCCGCTTCCACCACCTGCCCGCCCACGCGAAAGCGCACGTATCCCGCCGCCTGCATCTGCGCCAGCAGCTCGGTGAACTCGCCCTTTTTTCCGCGCGCCACGGGCGCCAGCACCATCAGCCGCGTGCCTTCGGGCAGCGCCAGGGCGGCATCCGTCATCTGGCTCACCGTCTGCGCCTGCAGGGGCAGGCCGTGCTCGGGGCAGTGCGGCACGCCCGCGCGGGCGTACAGCAGGCGCAGGTAATCGTGAATTTCCGTCACCGTGCCCACGGTGGAGCGCGGGTTGTGGCTGGTGGCCTTTTGCTCGATGGCAATGGCCGGCGCCAGGCCCTCGATCAAGTCCACATCCGGCTTGTCCATGCGCTGCAAGAACTGCCGCGCGTAGGCCGAAAGGCTTTCCACATAGCGCCGCTGCCCTTCGGCGTAGAGCGTGTCAAAGGCCAGGCTGGACTTGCCCGAGCCGCTCAGCCCCGTGATGACCACGAGCTGATCGCGCGGAATGTCCAGATCGATGTTTTTCAGGTTGTGCGTGCGCGCGCCGCGCACGTGCATGGCCCGCTGGCGCAGCGCCGCCGCCAGCGGCGCGCCTTCGTCATGGGCAGCAGAGGCGTTTGAAGCGGCAGAAACGGGGGAATGGCTCGCGGGATGAATCGTTTTTCGGGTCACGGCGCTCGGGCGGCAAAAAGGCAGCCGGCGATTATCCGGCCCGCCTTCTGCCGCCCGCCAGGCACCTTCAGACACCTTCGTTTACGTAGTTACATCATCTCAAACAAACCTAAAATACAAAAGTTACACATGAATTTGGCTTTGCGCCAACTTTTCATCAGTTTTCTTCAACCTTGTGCTTATTTGATGAGGACTTTTGCCATGAAACATCCTTCTCGCCTCTGGCCCGCCGCCCTGGCGCTGGCCGCCTGGGCCGCTTGCTCGGCCAGTGCCCAGGCTCATGACAACCACGCCCCCGCTGCCAAGAAAGCGGCCGTGCCCACGCTGCCGGCCGTCACCGTGCACGGGGCCGGTTTTGGCACCCAGCGGGCCATGCGCCCCGGCGCGCTGCGTGAGGAAATCGTGATGACCGAAAGCGTCAGCGCCCGCGCCATCGAGCGCATCGGCGCATCCAACGTGAACGAAGCCGTGGACAAAACCCCCGGCGTGGCCGTGCAGGTGGAGTGTTCCATTTGCAACGTGCGCAACGTGCTGCTCAACAACCTGCCCGGGCGCTACACCACGCTGCTGATCGACGGCATTCCCATCTACTCCTCCGTTTCCTCGGCCTACGGGCTGGACAGCGTGGGCCTGTATGGCCTGGAGCGCATCGACATCTCGCGCGGCGCGGGCACCAGCCTGATAGCGCCCGAGGCGCTGGCCGGCACGGTGAACCTCGTCACCAAGCGCCCCACGCGCAATGAGGCCCAGGCCCGCGTGCAAGGCGGCAGCTTTGGCTCGCGCCGCGCCGATGCCTTCCTGGCGCGGCCTCTGAACGGCGGGGCCTTCACCGCCTCCATTCACTACGACCGTCACAACTCGGTGGACGGCAATGGCGACGGCGTTTCCGAATACACCGGCTATGACCGCCGCATGGGCGGGCTGGGCTGGTTCATCGACGACCTGGGCGGCTTCAAGATGCGCGGGCGGCTGGACGTGGTGGACGAAGACCGCGGCGGCGGCGCGCTCGGGCGCGACCGGGGCTCCATTCGCCGCAACATGAGCGGCAACCCCTTCCACTTCAACCGCGGCCCGAACGCCTCGCCCCGCCCCGATGGCTGGATCGTGCCCGACACGGGCGAATTCCATGTCTATGAAGACGGCCGCGGCGGTCTCTCCGAAATCATCTCCACCGACCGCGTGCAGCTCGTGCACCAGGGCGAGCGCCGCCTGGGCGAAGGCCGCCTGCGCCTGTCGCTGGGCGCAGCCGAGCACAAGCAAGACAGCTTCTACGAAGGCGACACCTACATCGCCAAGCAAAACCAGTACTACCTGGACGCCAACTACCAATGGAAAGCCGCCCAGTGGCTGCTGACCGCCGGCGCCAGCTACCGCTACGAAAACCTGCGCAGCCACGGCACCATCTACTCGCAGGACAACCAGCCCGTCACCGGGCTGGACAACTACAGCTTCCGCACCCCGGGCCTGTATTTGCAGGGCTACAGCACCTTCATGAACGATGCGCTGGAGCTCAACGCCTCGGCCCGCTTCGACAAGCACAGCGAATACGGCAACATCTTCTCGCCGCGCCTGAACGTGCTCTATCACCACACCTCGCACCTGTCCAGCCGCTTCAGCCTGGGCCGGGGCTTTCGCGCGCCCACCAGCTTCTTCGAGCAAGACCACGGCATCCTCAGCACCACGCGCATCGTGCGCCAGGTCACCAAGCCCGAAATCTCCAACAACTTCAGCTACGCGCTCAACTACGCCAGCGACCGCTTCGCCATCACCAGCTCCTACAACTTCAACCGCATCAAGAACATGGCGATGCTCGACTCCGGCGCACAAGACGCACAGGGCAAGCCCATCACCCTGTTCACCAGCGCCAAGCGCCCCGTCACCGTGCAGGGCGTGGACGTGAACCTCACCTGGCAGGCCACCGCCGCGCTGGCCCTGTCTGCCGGCGGCGAGCTGTATCACTACAAATTCGACCCCGGCACCCTGGTCTTCGCCCGCCCCAAATCGCGCCTGTTTGCCAGCGTCGATTACGAGCAAGGCCCCTGGGCGCTGAACGCCAAACTCAACGTCACCGGCCCCATGAACCTGCGCAAATTCCACGACGACGGCAGCGGCCAGCAAGGGCGCTACAACTTCGACGGCACCCCAAAACGCGACAAAAGCCCCACCTTCGCCACCGTCGATGTGCGCGGCCAATACAGCATCACGCCCAACATCTCCCTCTACCTGGGCGTGGACAACCTCTTTGACTACAAACAGGCCGAACGCGAAAACTTCCTCTGGGTCAACGGCGAAGGCGGCATTGACGTCACCCACCTCTGGGGCCCCAACCGCGGGCGCTACATCTACGCCGGCGTGAAATTCGACTTCTGATCTGAAACCACCCCCAAAACGCGCGGCCCCAGCCCTCGCTCTTGCACCACTGCGAAAGCGAAGCCGGGGCCGCGCCCCATCCGCCATGCGCCTTCATTCCCTATTCCCCTTAGCCTGCCTGCTGGCTGCCGCGCTCATCGCCGCCCCGGCCCAGGCCCAATCAGAACCCCAAACCGAAGCCCCCGTCCCCGCCGACTGGAACTTCACCCTGCCCACCCTCGACGGCGACCGCTTCATCACCGCCAGCCAGGAAGCCGAGCAACCCAACGCCCCCCTGCTCATCAACTTCTGGAGCGCCGACTGCCCCCCCTGCCTGGCCGAGCTGCCCCTGCTGCAAAACCTGGCGCAAGGCCCCAGCGGCTGGCGCGTGCTGCTGGTCACCACCGATCCCCCCGCCCTCGCCCGCCGCACCCTCGCCCGCCTGGGCATCACCTTGCCCACCGTGCGCGGCGCCGGCAGCGCCGCCGCCCTCATGCGCGCCGCCGGCCACACCCGCCCCAGCCTGCCCTACACCGTGCTCATGCACCAAAGCCGCCCCTGCGGCCAGCACAGCGGCGCACTCAGCGCCCAAACCCTGCCCGCCGTTCTGGCCCAATGCAGCCAGGCCCCCGCCCTCGCGCCGCCGCAGCCCTGAAAAAAACCGCCCCTCACGTCCCCGGCCAGGCCGCATTCAGCGCCCGGCGCGTCGCCTCGGCCGCCGCGCGGGCCGCATCGGCGAAATCCGGCCCCGCGCCGGCATAAAGAATCGCCCGGGAAGAATTCACGATCACCGGCCCGCAATCGGGCCGCGCCGCCCGCACCGTCGCCGCCGCATCGCCGCCCTGCGCCCCCACCCCCGGAATCAGCAGCGGCAGGCTCGGCGCCAACTCCCGCACCCGGGCAATCTCCTGCGGCCGCGTCGCCCCCACCACCAGCCCCATCTGCCCCGTCGCATTCCACGGCCCCTGCGCCAGACTGGCCAAATGCTCAAACAAACGCGGCTGCCCCGGCAGCGCCGCCAGCGGCTGCGCCTGCAAATCATCCCCTCCGGGATTCGACGTGCGACACAACAAAAACAGCCCCTTGCCCGGATAACGCAAATAAGGCTCCACCGAATCAAACCCCATGAAAGGCGAAAGCGTCAGCGCATCCGCGCCATAACGCTCAAAAGCCTCGCGCGCATATTGCGCCGCAGTCGCCCCAATATCCCCCCGCTTGGCATCCAAAATCACCGGCACACGCGGCGCCACGCGGCGAATATGCGCAATCAAGCGCTCCAACTCCCCTTCCGCGCCATGCGCAGCGAAATAAGCAATCTGCGGCTTGAAAGCCAAAGCCAAATCCGCCGTGGCATCCACAATAGCCGCGCAAAAATCAAAAAAAGCCGCCCGCCCCTGCCCCACCACGGCCGGAAAACGAGCCGGATCAGGGTCCAGCCCCACACACAAAAAAGACCGATGAGCCACCCGGGCCGCCTGCAATTGATCAAAAAAAGCACTCATAACCCAGGCATTCTAGAGGCGCTCTCCGCCCCCCAAACCGCAACCCAAAAGCAAGCAACAAGCCTACTTATCCACAGATTTCTCCTGAATTAATAGCGTGCAGCGCAGCATCCACGGGTGCTGCGGCCGATCTGCCTGTTTTTTCATCAAAATTTTGTTATTGAATGTAATGGCGCTGATGCGCATGACGGGCAAGCCACACTCACCATGCGCAGGCAAAAATACATATCAAATATTCAGAGCCAAAACTTCCATGCCGTATTCCCATGCAACCAAGGCCGGAAGAAAATTGATTGCCAATCCGGCATTGGAATTTGAAAGCAAAATACTCATGAAAATACCGCCGACTGAAGCAAATTCAATCAAAAGCAGGAATCCACGAAAAAATCGCAAAGCCAGGCAAATAATTGAACCCCGCGCAAACCAAACTTGAATATCTTTTGGATGACCTATACAGCAAGGCCAACATCATGAAGAAAAAATCGCGCCAATGATTTCAGGAATATTGTTTGTTGTATGCGACTACTTCATTAGCCAAGTCTTT
This sequence comes from Ottowia sp., assembly GCA_052170415.1. GTDB lineage: Bacteria > Pseudomonadota > Gammaproteobacteria > Burkholderiales > Burkholderiaceae_C > Ottowia. The sequence continues at coordinate 17,298 of JBQNAO010000005.1, forward strand.
TCCTTGCTGGATCATTACATGGCATGGATGTTCATGCGATGGATAGTCTGGCCGATCATCTTTGTCAAAATATATGCAATATGCGGATTTCCATATCGATGGATATTTTTTGCAATCGGCATATCCATCGGCCTTGCCTTGATGTCTTTTGTAACGACAGGACAATTTGACCCGCTTTCCATGCTTGGCTATTTAACCTATTCGGCCGCATTTGGATCGATTGTTTTTGTGTTTCTCGTTTTTCTGCTTGCTTCTCTGCTAAATAAGCGCAAATCTCGTTGATTGAAGCGTCTTGAATCATCAATAACCGGAGGTATTGAAATGACTGTTCCCGATGTCGTGATTGATTTTTTCCGCCAAATGGAGCAGGAACCGTGGTTTGATGGGCTTCCGGTTCATGCTTTTGCTGTGGACAGCATGGGAAACAACATGCTTGATTACGCCATCACCAACGGAAACGCCGAAGTAGTCAAATATCTGCTTGAAATGGGCGTCGATGTGAATGGCGCAGGTGAATTTGGAAACACGCCATTGATGACGGCAACAAGTTTTGGAAAATATGACCTGGCCTGTTATTTGTTATCCGCAGGGGGAGATGGAAACAAAAGAAACGATGATGGACTTTCCGCATTCGACATGCTGAAAATGAATATTTTCAGGAAACAGGACTGCATCTGAATTACTTCAGGGATTACAGCCCGGCCAGAAGGCGATGCATCCCACCCCATTGGCCTGCGGGAAGGAACCCATGTCTATGAATATGACCATAATGATCCGCCGGACTGCATTGACCCCGCGGAAGAAGTGCCGATAGCGCTCATCCATTGTGGAAGCACTGACCGACGAAGTCGATTGGCTGAATCAATATGCTGGCCGACAATGTACAGGATGGTGCGCTTGGCTGTTCTAATACGCTGAATAGGTCAAAAATGAAGTAATACAAATGGAAAAACCAAAAGGAAAAGATGCAAGGAAAGAAGACCATGACAAAAAAGACATCCCCGGCAACAGAGCAAAAAAACAAATCGAAGAAGACCATGAATAATTCACATGGCAACACCTGCTCAAAAGAAGATCGACCGCTTGCGTTTTACAAAAATGCCGTGGATGAAATTGATTTTTCCGATCTTGAATCAGCAATAGAAAAAATTGACAACCTGATTTCAGAATCGCCAAAAAATTCATATCTTTACGCACAAAGAGGAGGAGTGAATTTCCATAGAAAAAAATACTTTTCCGCGATCAATGATCTTACAAAAGCTCTAATATATGGAGGAAATAAGATAAGGGTGAATGTATTAATGCATCGGGCAATGGCCAAAGAAATGCGTGGCGATGTGCTGGGTGCATTGGGTGACTATCTTGTCTTGCGAAAGATCTGCCCAAATGAAGAGGTATTGGTAAATGCAGCTCTTATATCTGACTATCTCGGAAGAACCGATTGGGCGGAGACATATTACAGAGAAGCGTTGCAAATAAATCCTCAAAATCAAACGGCAATTTATGGATTGCAATTGCATGCCGATTCTGATCATGAAAGCGATACTAAAAACCAAAAAAATTGATTCATACGATGACCCATCCGCTGGCCACCGACGTGTCAGGGATGCCGGATTAGAAAGGCGCGGGCGCGGAAATTCAAGAGCGAATCAATAACTTCAAAATTAGCCTTCAATAAAAAAGACGGCTACAAAAATGGCAAAAAGGAAGAGTGGTCGGAACAAACAAGAAACAAGGAAATACAAATGAAGAAAAATTGGTACTGCGTTCATGCGATATTTTATTTTGAGTTGATGCAATGCGTCCAGGATTCGTATTTGGTTTATGAAAACGTTTATAAGGGCAGTTAATGGCGAACTGGCTCAGAAAAAAATAGATAGATTTGCGCGATCTCTCCAGGATTTCAATGAACGAGGAACTCTGCTTGTGGGTGATGCAAAAGCCAGATATTTATACAAAGGAGTTAGAAAAGTAATATCTCCAGAGGAGGGGTCAAGGTTTGGCAATTTTTGCGCCAATCAAAGCATGATTGAGTTAACCTGTTCTGTATTTGAGGTGGACTCCTGGAGCGACTTGTGCGCGCTGGTTTCAGGCGAATCAGTTGAGCTGAATTATGTTGAATAATTTCATTAACCCCAAGAAAACACCTGAAGATGAGGAAATTCAGAAAGATTGAAGGGACAGGTTAACCATCTCAAGAAGCAAGCAGATCAAACTGGTGAAACTCATCACACCAGGGATCGGGGGCGCTGATGAATCCATACACATTTATTCTTGAATATAAAGGAGGATTTATATTTCTCAATGTCAGACTAAAAGAAGAGCATCTGATGTGCAGGCGTCATATTTGGTGTGGATAGATTATTTTGAGGTTCCTTGATAAATGTTTCAGGAGAATGCGGATGCTGAACTCCAAGATATTCTTGCCATGGTTTATTGCGCCTAATGATGGGCCACATGGAATGAATATATTAGTGCGTGGGGATGGGTGTGAGTGCAGCAGGATTGAAATTAATAAGATAAAATCTTTCGATTCATTTCTGTATTTGTTATTTATTTGTGCCTCATGATTGCTGTCGGGTATCTTTATTGCAAATCCGAAGCGGGCTGGCATGCCAACTTGTTTTCGTCGTTGCATCATTTATTTTTCGAGCCCCTGCCATCTTTTTGCGGAGAGAAATCAATCTTGGCAAAGTCTTGGCGCTCTATAGTGAGTGAATTTTGCAAGTAAAAGATGATGCCATTGCTGAAAATTCAAGTTGTGATGTCATGAATATTCAAAAAGACGATTTATTCGTATTGTGCTGCCTTTGGGATTGCCGGGCATACCTGAGATCACTATATTCGGATGATCCGGGGCTGGCTTTCAATATACCCTACACCCCAATTGATATTTACGCCAGCATAGACAAACTCAATGAAATGAAAGTGTTGAAAATAAGCAGGCGAAAGTCAATGGGCGGTCAAAATGTCGTCGGCCTGACGGAAATTGGCAGAGAATATTTTGAAGAATACTTTTCCGTGGACTGGAAAAATTATATATCAACCCTGCAAAAAAGATGTTTTGGAAAGATTTTTGCCGTTAATGTGTGCAGTGAGGAAATGATAGAAAAATCAAGAAACTGGTTGTGCAGCAATGTTGGCTGTGACGTTTTCAGATTGACTGTTGAACGTTCAAACCAATTGCTTTATTGGAAAAAGATAGATTGTTTCAGGTTATTGATCAAATTCAACCCAGGGGTTCCTGAAGAAATTATATATAAAATGATAGACATGAATTATTCCGACTTTGATAGGCAGTTGGCAAGGAAATTCAAATTTTGTTTTAATGAGTGATCCCTATTATTTCGCACGACAAGGATGTTGCGAAGTATGGAGTGTAAAATGAGGAAATGGTTTTTTTGGGGTGTGATATTTTTTGCGTTTGTGTTTTATGAAATGATGATGGGATATTCAAAATTTATCTGTCATGAAATTTTTGCGATGCAATATTCGAATGATATTACGTTTGTGGTTGAAAAAATTGACAAGGGAGAAGGGGGTAAGGCGCTTGACATAATTGAAAAAATGTATGAATACAATATAGATCGACGTTGTCCCGAAGTTGATTTTTTGGATATGTTATTGGGTGCTTTAAGTTATATTTTGAGTCCTCATGGGTCAATGGTTTCTGATGAGGATAGGAAAAAGGAATTGAATTACTTAAAGGGTGTTGCGGAAAAATCGATTGTGATTGAAAATGAATAAGTAGGATGATATTGCACCGTGTTTTTGAAAGGTATATAATTTCGGCTCTGATTTTAATTGAACAATGGTTTTATTGAATTGTGATAATGAAATTTCCCGTTTTGGTTTGCAGTGGTAGCAGGGTTCTTGTTTTTGATGAGTCTCTTGTGAATGAAATCGGTAGTTTGAAGGGGGATGAATTGCATGTTGCGGTAAATCACGAGGGGCGGTGTGAGTTTCGCTGGATTTTGGATGGGGATGGTTTGTTTTATGGCTTGTCGTTGCAGGGTTTGGCGAAGCGTACGTTTTTTCAATATGTTGGGTTACGACAGCGGCGTGCGGTGTTGAAGGTGGATCATCCAAAAAGAATGACGGCGGGGCAGCTTCTGGTTGAAATCAATGGGTTGAAGGATCACAATCCTGATTGTCCGAATGTTGGGCAGTTAAGAGAGGCTTTGCAGCAAATGGGTGGGCGGGAAATATGGACGGGTGATCATATGAAAAAATATATGGGTGAATGAATTTTTGAAAATAGTTTTTGGTAATGGCGGCATTGAAACAGACGCCAGCACGCAAATCGGCCCTAATTTTTGGATGCTTGTTTAACCGGGGAGCATTGAGTCAAGGGTGAAAATATGATTGTCAAGATATTGCTGATCTATCTTGTTTTGCTGTTTGTCGGGGTTGTTTCGTATTCGGGGTGCTTGGGTGTTTTGGTTTCTTTGGATTGGGGGTGCTTGAAATCTTTTCAGGGGAAGGGTTTGTTTGTCTTGCTGGAGGTGTATGCTCCGATTGTTTTGTTTTCGGTTGTGTTTTTCATTTTGTCGGGTTTGGTTAGGGTTCAATTTCGTTTGAATGTTTTTCTGACTTTGGTGTTTTTTGTTTTGTTGCGGCTGTTGGTGGGCGGGTTTTATTTTTGATTGTGTTGTTGCTGTGGGATTTGATGTTTCGGGGACGATTGTGAAAAAGAATTATGGTTTTGTGGTTTGCGGGGCGGAAGGATTATCGGGAAGGGGATACGGGTTCTGGAGGGGAATTATTTGTTGTGTGATGCGCCGCCTGATGCCGGGGAAATGGAGGCGACGGAGGCGCTTACTGATGGAAGATTGTGCATTTAGGGCGTTTGTGTGATCAGGGATTGTGTGATGAAAAGACGGTTTTTACTTCTGTTTTTGTTGCTTGTTTTGAGTGGCTGCGCTGCGATGAATATGGGGCGAAGCATGAGGCTGCTGAAAATTGAGCAGGGAACGGGGGTGAAGATGGTGGGGCCGGTTCGCTTGCATCATGGGGAAAATGGTATTGGATTTGCGGCAAAAGGGTATGACTGCGTGAGCAGGATAGGGGGGGAAATGACGGTCAGGGCGATGGATGCGGCTCGCAATGTGGCTATTTTCGAGAAGACGTTTTCTTTGTCTGATCTTGTATTTCCCAGGCATAGCGTGGAGCGCAAGAGGCATGATTGCAGATTGGTGGGGCATATCAGGGGGTTGGAATTGTCTCCGGGGAAAAATATACCGGAAAATGTGCGTGATGTGTATATTGTGTTTGATGTCAGGGGGTTTGAATATGATGGGGAAATGTCTCTGGTTGCCTGGAATATAGGAAATGGATTGATCTATCATGATGTGATTGTTGAAAATGATTGAAATGAAAAGGCCGCCTGCAATTCGTTGCCGGGCGGCCTTTTTGTTTGGGGCTGGTGAATATGGTTTTGAAGGCTGTGTGTAGGGTTTTGTGAACGACGGAGATGGAGTGTATGAAAAAGCTGGTTGTGCTGGTGGAAGGGGTGCTTGCGGTTTTGTATTCTGCGTTTGCTCTTAGTGTGGCGTGTTATTTTCTTGATTCCATTTCAAGAAATGGTTTTCCAGGAGGGGGTGTTTCTGGGGTGGAGGTGCTGGCTTTGTGTTTGATGTTTTTTGTGTTTCCTCTGCTTGCGATGGTGTTCATGATTGAGTTGGTGGTGTTACAGTTGGGGCGCAGCAGGGTGTCGTGGGTGACTTTTTTGTGTTTTTTCGTGGCGGTGTTTTGCCAGATTCATTCTTTTGGTTTGGCTTTCGGTTCCAGGAAGTTTTGGTCGTTTTTCTTTGCTTTTCTGGTTGTGGCGCTGTTGTGGCGTCGGTGGGCAGTGGAGCGCGCTTGCGCGGCAAGGCTGGATTTGGCTTGATGAAATGATTGGGAGGTGAATGAATGAAAAGGCTGGTGAGAAGGCTGGTGAAAATGCTGGTGTTGTTGCTGGAGGGGGGAATTGTTTTGTTGTATTTCGCTTATGTTTTTATGTTGCTGTATTTGCTCATGAGTGGGATCGGTGCGGGGTCTCCATCGGAAGCGGATGTTTCGGCTGCGGGGGGGCTTTTTCATGGATTGGGCTGGTGAAGGCGATTGCGATGATTTTCTTTTTCTTCTTGCCGCCGCCGCTGTCCTTGTTTTTTATGGTGGAGCTGCTGGTTTTGCAAGGGAAGGGGGAGGTGGTGTCGTGGGTGACTTTGTTGTGTTTTGTGGGGGCGCTGTGTTTGCAGCTGAATGCTTTTGCTTTGGCTTGGGCGGGCCGGGGGTTTTGGGCGTTTTTTTCGGGTTTGCTGGTGACTGCTTTGGTGTGGGGGCGGCTGCGGGTGGTGCGCGCGAATGCGGCAAGAGTGGGGGCAGGGGCGGCTTGAGGGCGCGGCAAGGGCGGGCCCCGATGGTTTTTCAGGTTGCACTTCGTAACCTGATTCTGCCTACTGATTAGGCAGCATGCCCGCAGCGCCCGTGGATACTGTGCTGGACGCTATGCTTTTTGTAGTTATCTGTGGATAACTTGCTGCTCGCCTGGGGGCGGGAGGTGCAGGTGGTGGGTGTGGAAGGGGCGCAGACTGCTGCGGTGGGCGATGCTGATGAGGGTGAGGTGGGGCAGGTCGGCGAGCAGGCGCTGGTGCAGGGTTTGTTCGGTGGCTTCGTCCAGGGCGCTGGTGGCTTCGTCGAGGAAGAGCCAGTCGGGGCGGTGCAGCCAGATGCGGGCAAAGAGCAGGCATTGCTGCTGGCCGGGGGAGAGTTGGCGCGCCCAGTCGGCGTGTTCGTGCAGGCGGGGGGCGAGGGCGGGCAGGCAGGCCCAGTGCAGGGCGGCGCGGTATTGGGTGTCGTCAAAGGCGCTGGCGCTGGCGGGGTAGGCCAGGCATTCGCGCAGGCTGGCACCGGGGGGCAGGTAGCTGTGCTGGGGGGCGAAGTACAGGCGCGCGGGGGCGGCGGGCAGGGTGATGTGGCCCTGGCCGTGGCTCCATAGCCCGGCTGTGGCGCGCAAGAGGGTGCTTTTGCCTGCGCCGGTGGGGCCGTGCAGCAGCCAGCGCTGGCCGGGCCGGATGCGCCAGTTCACGAGGGCGGTGAGGGGCTGGCCCTGGGGGCCGAGGGCTTGCACGCCGTGCAGGGTGCAGTCGGCGGCGTGGGGGTCGGCCGGGTGGGCGATTTGGCGGGTGATGTGGGGGGCGGGGTCGGCGGCGGAGTCTGCGCCGGCCCGGGTTTGGGCGCGCAGGGCGTCGTCGAATTCGACGAGGCGGGCCAGGGCCGAGCGCAGCAGGGCGAGGTCTTTGTATTTGTAGACAAACCAGGACAGGGCGACGCGCACGCGCATGAAGGATTGGGTGATTTGCACGAGCGAGCCGACGGTGAGGGTGCCGCTGAGCACGCGCGGGCCTTGCAGCAGGTAGGGGACGAAGGCGCCGATTTCGGTGTAGGCGTTGTCGGCCAGGGTGATGCGTTTGGTGTAGGTCATGACGGCGGCCCAGTTCTGGCGCACGGCGGCGAAGCGGGCGGCCAGGCGGGTTTGTTCGGCGCTGCCGCCGCCGAGCAGGGCGATTTGGCCGGCGCTTTCGCGTATGCGCAGCAAGGCGGTGCGGAAGTCGGCTTCGGCGCGTTGCTGTTCGTAGTCGATGCGCACCATGCGGCCGCCGATTTTTTCCATGAGCCAGGAGCCGATGAGGGCGTAGGCCAGGGCGATCCAGAGCATGTAGCCGGGCACGCTCCAGTCGCGCCCCCAGAGGTGCAAGGTCAGCGCGCCGGAGATGTTCCAGACGATGGCCGAGAAGGTAAAGAGCGAGACGGCGTTGCTGAGCAGGCCCAGGCCCAGGCCCAGGGTGTTGGCCGCCAGCAGGCGCAGGTCTTCGGCCACGCGCTGGTCAACGTTTTCGACGTGGGGGGCGTGGTGGCCCTGCTCCAGCTGCCAGAAGGCGTTGCCGGCCAGCCAGCGGCGCATGAAGTCTTGCGTGAGCCAGTCGCGCCAGCGGATTTCGATGGATTGGGCAAACCAGGTGCGCGAGGTGTTGAGCGCCAGCCCGCCCAGGGCCAGCAGGGCGAGTGTGCCCAGCAGGGGCCAGAAGGCGGGGGCGTCCATGCGGGTGAGGGCGTCGTAGAAGTCCTTTTGCCAGTAGGTGATGAGCGCGGCGCGCCAGACCATGATGAGGTCCAGCGCGATGACCAGCGCCAGCAGGGCGCGGCCGGTGCGGCTTTCGGGGCTGCGCCACCAGGCGGCCAGCAGCGGCCAGGCCCCGCGCGGGCGGGGCGCGGCCGGCCGCGGGGGCCGGGGCGTGGGCGCTGGAGAGTGCGACATCAGAACTGCGCGCGCAGGGTGAGCAGCCAGTTGCGCGGGGCGCCGTAGGTGTTGTAGGTGTTGAGGCCGCCCAGGCGGGTGTAGTAGGTGCGGTCAAACACGTTGTTGGCGTTCAGCTGCACGCTCCAGTGCGGGTTGATGCGGTAGCGCAGCATGAGGTTGGTGACGGCGTAGCCGCCCTGGCGGCGCTGCGCCCGCGCCTGGGCCGATCCGTTGATGGAGGTGCGGCTGTAGGCGTTGACGCCCAGGCCCACGCTCAGGCCCTGCACGGGGCCGCTTTCAAAGTGGCGCAGCGCCCAGAACTTGAAGTTGTGGCGCGGTTCCAAGAATTCCCATTGCAGGTTGGCGTTGTTTTTGTCCCGGATGTATTTGGAGCGCTGGAAGGTGTAGCCGGCCTGGATTTCGTGGCCGGGGGCGGGGCGGCCGGTGACTTCCACGTCAAAGCCGCGGCTGCGCACCTTGCCCTGGTTGATATAGAAGTCGGGGTGATCCGGGTCTTCTTGCGAGCGGTTGACGTCGCGCATGTCGTAGATGGCGGCGTTTAGTTGCAGGCGGCCTTGCAGCAGCTCAGCCTTGGCGCCCAGCTCAAGCTGGCGGCCTTCGCGCGGCTCCAGCGTGCTGCCGTCCACGCGCTTGTTGCTGTAGGGCTGGAACATGGTGCTGTAGCTGGCGTAGAGCGTCCATTCGGGGTTGAGGTCGTAGAGCGCGGCCAGCGAGGGGGTGAAGTGGGCGCTGGCCCTGGCGTCGCTTTTGACCCAGTCGGTGGGCTTGGGCGAGGGGGCGATGGTGCGGCTGCGGCTGCTCCAGGTGCTCCAGCGCCCGCCCAGCACGAGGGTGAGCGGATCGCTGGCTTTCAGGCGCAGCTGGCCGTAGAGGCCGTATTGGCGGCTGGCCGACTGGCTGCCCGATTCAAAGGGGCCGACGCGCAGATCGGGCACGAGGTCGGGGCGGCCGAAGGGCACGTCGTTGATGCGGTCCCACGGGCGCAGCCACTTGTAGCCATAGGTGGTGCTGCTGTAGTCGTCCCAGTTCGCGCCGATGAGGGCGCGGTGCTCGCGGCCCCAGAGGTGGAAGGGGCCACTGGCAAAAAGGTCGGCCGTGTTGCGGGCGTCGGTGATGTCGCCGTGGCGGCGGGCGTAGTTGAGCGTTCTGGTTTGCGGGTCCACGCCCGAGATGGCAAAGCCGTCGTGAAAGAGCTGGTCGCGCTCATGCCGCGTGAGCCGCCCGGTGACTTGCCAGCCGCTGGCGCCCAGGCGGTGCTCGACGTCGGTAGTGACCATGCGGTGTTCCCAGATGGAATAGGCCCAGTCGGGGTTCACATTGGTGCTGCGGTCCACGTTCATCAGCGCGCCGGTGGTCCACGCGGGCAGGCCCGATTGGCCGGCGGTGACTTTGTCGCGCTGCCAGGCGGCGGCCAGCGAGAAGGTGGTTTGCGCGTTCATGTCCCACTCCAGCGTGCCGTAGGCCACGGGCTTGCGCGTGTGGGCGCGCGCCACGTGCCAGTCCTTGTCCACCAGCGAGAGCGCGGCCCGCCCGCGCAGCGCGCCGCCCTGGGCCAGCGGGCCGGTCACGTCCAGCTCGGTGTGGTAGTTGTGCCAGCGCCCGGCGCTGACGCTGCCTTGCAGGCCGAAGGCGCTGCGCGCCCGCTTGCGCACCAGGTTCACGGTGCCGCCAAAGTTGTCGCCCGCCATGCCCGAGAACTCGCCGGCCGGCCCGCGCAGCACTTCGGCGCGCTCGTAAACGGTCATGTCCAGCTGCTGCTGGCCCGACAGGCTGCCGGAGACGGGCACGCCGTCCAGGCTCAGGTTGAGGCTGTAGCCGCGCGAATAGAACTGGCTTTGGTGCATGTCGTTGCTGATGACGGCCACGCCCGTGGCCATTTGCAGCGCGTCAGTCACCGTGACTGCGCCTGCGTCGCGCACGCGCTCGCTGGTGACGACGGAGACGGCGTGCGCCACTTCGCGCGGGTTGACGGCTTCCTTGCCGCCCACGCTGATCTGGCTGGCGTAGGGGCCGGCCGATTGGCGCTCGTCTTTCACCACCACGGTTTGCAAGGTGGTTTCTTTGCTTTCTTTTTTGTCTTCGGCGCGTGCGTCGGGCGCGGCGGCCAGGCAAAGGGCCAGGGGGCGCAGTGCGCCAGGGGCGGCGCGCTCATGCAGGAAAGAAATGGCTGTCATGGGAAAACTTCAAAAAAAAATCGTGCACACGCAAAAGGTCGAAAGGGCCGGAAGGGTCGTTTGCCGTGCAAAAAAACGGAAAAAACGCGGGCGGGCCGGGTTGGGGGCCAGATTGGGGCCTCGGTCTTGCGCCGTGGCGGGCGGGGGAAAGTTGGGGGGAAAGCGCCTCAAAAGAAAGGCCGGAGAAATCCGGCGTTCAGGCGCGCCGGGCCGGGGGCCGCGTGCCGAGAGGGCGCGCCCGTGCGCGGCGGCCAGCCGCAGGGGCGGCTCGCGCCCGGGCTGCGGCGGCCAGGCCAGCGCCAGCGCGCCGCCGGCTGCCGGGGGCAGCAGTTGCGCCAGCGCACACAGCGGGCAGCTCAGGCGGGCGCTGGTGGCTTCGTCGCTGCCGAAGGGGGTTTTGTCGCTGCTGTCGGCTCCCACCTGCACCCAGCTCATGCCTTGCGGGGTGCACAGCAGCACGCGCGCGCCGCCTGTTTGGGCGCTATCCGCTGGCGCGCTGGCGCCCAGCAGCGCGGGCAGCAGCGCAATCCACACCAGCCAGCAGGCCAGGGCCAGCGCCAGCAGGCGGCGTGTGCGGTGGGAAAAGGCCAGGGGCATGAGGGCGTGAAAAGGGCGGAAAAAAACGGGCGCGAATCTTAGGCAAGGCCCGCCCGGCTGCCGTGTGGTCTTTCTTGATTCGGTTCAAGGGCGGCCCCCAAAAAAAACCGGCCTGCCGCCTTGGGGCGGGGCCGGTTTTTCGGGGGCGTTTCGGGCAGGCTTACAGCGCGCGGGTGATGATGATTTTTTGCACGTCGCTGGTGCCTTCGTAGATTTGGCACACGCGCACGTCGCGGTAGATGCGCTCGACGGGGAAGTCTTCGGTCACGCCGTAGCCGCCCAGGGTTTGAATGGCGGCGGAGCACACGTATTCGGCGGTTTCGCTGGCAAAGAGCTTGGCCATTGCCGCTTCTTTCAGGCAGGGCAGGCCGGCGTCGCGCAGGCTGGCGGCGTGCCAGATGAGCTGGCGGGCCGCTTCCAGCCGGGTGGCGCAGTCGGCCAGGCGGAAGGAGACGGCCTGGTGGTTGAAGATGGCCGTGCCGAAGGCTTCGCGCTCCTTGGCGTATTGCACGGCGAAGTCCAGCGCGCTGCGGGCCATGCCCACGCTTTGGGAGGCGATGCCGATGCGCCCGCCTTCCAGCGCGGACAGGGCGATCTTGTAGCCCTCGCCTTCCTTGCCGATGAGGTTTTCGGCCGGGATGCGGCAGTTGTCAAACAGGATTTGCGCCGTGTCGCTGCTGTGCTGGCCCATCTTTTTTTCCAGGCTGGCGACTTTCCAGCCGGCGTTGCCCAGGTTGTGAGTGGGCACGACGAAGGCCGACAGGCCCTTTTTGCCGGCGGCCTTGTCAGTGACGGCGATGACGATGGCGGCGTGGCCGTTTTGGCCGCTGGTGATGAATTGCTTGGTGCCGTTGATGACGTATTCATCGCCCTGCTTTACGGCGGTGGTGCGGATGGCGGAGGCGTCCGAGCCGACGTGCGGCTCGGTCAGGCAAAACGCGCCCAGGTATTCGCCGCGCGCGGCCGGGGCCAGCCACTTTTGCTTTTGCGCCTCGCTGCCGTATTTCATGAAGATGGCGTTGTAGGGGCAGTTGGTCACGCTGATGGCGGTGCTGGTGCCGCCGTCGCCGGCGGCGATTTCTTCCAGCACCAGCGCCAGGGTGACGTAGTCCAGCCCCGCGCCGCCGTAGGCCTCGGGCACGCAGATGCCGTAGGCGCCCAGCTCGGCCAGGCCCTTGTGGGCCTCTTTGGGGAAGGTGTGCTCGCGGTCCCAGGCGGCGGCGTGGGGCCAGAGCTGCTCCTGGGCGAAGGCGCGCACGGCGTCGCGAATCATTTGCTGGTCTTGCGTCAAAAGCATGGGGCTTGTCTCCTTTTTTTGGGGGGAAATGGACGAAAAAACGGGCAATGATGCCCGCCCGGGGGCTGCCCTACCATTGCTGTTTTACCCAATATCCCGAGCACACACCATGAGTCTTTTCAGATGGCAAGAGCGTCCCATGCAGGCGCTGCAAGGCGGCGGCGTCATCGCCCCGGATGAGCGCCTGCCCTGGGCGCAAACGGCGGTGATGGGCGTGCAGCACGTCATCGCCATGTTCGGCGCGACGGTGCTGGCGCCGCTGCTGATGGGCTTTGATCCGAACATCGCCATCTTGATGAGCGGGCTGGGCACGCTGATTTTTTATGTGGTCACGGGCGGCAAGGTGCCCAGTTATCTGGGTTCGTCGTTCGCCTTTATCGGGGTGGTGATTGCGGCCACGGGCTACGGCGGGCAGGGGGCCAATGCGCAAATGGGCCTGGCGCTGGGCGGCATCATCGTTTGCGGGGCGCTTTATGCGCTGCTGGGCGCGCTGGTGCAGGCCGTGGGCGCGGGCTGGATCGAGCGGCTCATGCCGCCGGTAGTCACCGGCTCGGTGGTGGCCGTCATCGGGCTGAACCTGGCGCGCGTGCCCATCAAGAACATGGCTCCCACGGGCTTTGATGCCTGGATGCAGGCGGCCACCTTTTTGTGCGTGGCGCTGATTGCCGTGTTTGCGCGCGGCATGCTCCAGCGCCTGCTCATCCTGGCCGGGCTGCTGGCCGCTTCGCTTTTGTATGCGCTGCTGACCAACGGCCTGGGGCTGGGCGCGCCGATTGACTTGTCGGGCGTGGCCGCCGCGCCCTGGCTGGGGCTGCCGCGCCTGGCCGCGCCGCAGTGGGATGCCGGGGCCATCGCCCTGATCGCGCCCGTGGCGCTCATTCTGGTGGTCGAAAACCTGGGCCACCTCAAGGCCGTGGCCGCCATGACCGGCCGCCCCATGGATGCGCACGTGGGCCGCGCCTTCATCGGCGACGGGCTGGCCACCATCGTCAGCGCCTCGGCCGGGGGCACGGGCGTGACCACCTATGCCGAAAACATCGGCGTGATGGCCGCCACGCGCATTTACTCCACCGCCGTGTTTCTGGCCGCCGCCGCGCTGGCGCTGCTGCTGGGCTTTTCGCCCAAGTTCGGCGCGCTCATTCAGGCCATTCCGCTGGCGGTGATGGGGGGCGTGTCCATCGTCGTGTTCGGGCTGATTGCCGTGGCCGGGGCGCGCATCTGGGTGATGCACAAGGTGGATTTTTCCGACAACGCCAATTTGCTCACCGCCGCCATCACCCTCGTGCTGGGCACGGGCGACTTCACCCTGGGCTTTGGCCGCTTCGAGCTGGGCGGCATCGGCACGGCCACCTTCGGCGCCATCTTGCTGCACGCCCTGCTGCGCCTGGGCGGTAAAAATCGCTTACATAAAAATGATTAAAAAATTGGCAGACAGCCCGCAGCGCCCGTAAACACTGCGCAGGCAGCTACAAAACAAATAGCAAACTGTGGATAACTCATGTCTGAAAACGGCCTGAACCTGGCCCAGCAAGACGCCGTGAACCATCTGCGCGGCCCCTGCCTGGTGCTGGCCGGCGCAGGCTCGGGCAAAACGCGCGTGATCACGCACAAGATTGCGCGGCTGATGCAAACGGGCCTGGCGGCCGAGCGCATTGCCGCCATCACCTTCACCAACAAGGCCGCCGCCGAAATGCGCGAGCGCGCGCGCCAGCTGGCGGGCCGGGATGCGGCGCGCGCGCTGATTTGCACCTTCCACGCGCTGGGCGTGCGCCTGCTGCGCGAAGACGGCGCGGCGCTGGGGCTCAAGCCCAACTTCAGCATCCTGGGCAGCGACGACACGCTCAGCCTGCTCAAGGAATGCGCCAGCACCACCGACAGCGCCACCGCCCGCCAGTGGCAATGGGCCATCAGCCAGTGGAAAAACGCCGGCCTGGACGCCGAACAGGCGCTGGCGCAGGCGCAAAGCCCGGCCGAGCGCGAAACCGCGCAGCTCATGCAGCTCTATCACGAGCGCCTGGCCGCCTACCAGAGCGTGGACTTCGACGACCTCATCGGCCTGCCGCTGCGCCTGCTGCAAACCCGCCCCGAAATCGCCGCCAAATGGCAGCAGCGCCTGGGCCACATCCTGATCGACGAATACCAGGACACCAACGCCAGCCAATACCAGCTGCTCAAGGCCCTGGTGGGCGAGCGGGCCAACTTCACCGCCGTGGGCGACGACGACCAAAGCATCTACGGCTGGCGCGGCGCCACGCTGGACAACCTGCGCCGGCTGCCGCAGGACTATCCGCAGCTCAAGGTCATCAAGCTGGAGCAGAACTACCGCTCCACCGCCGCCATCCTGCGCGCGGCCAACAACGTCATCGGCCCCAACCCCAAGCTGTTCCCGAAGCGGCTTTATTCCAACCTGGGCGAAGGCGAACCCGTGCGCGTGCTCGACTGCGACCACGAGCAGCACGAGGCCGAACGCGCCGTCGCCCGCATCCTCGGCCTGCGCCAAACGAGCGAGCGCCGCGCCTGGCGCGACTTCGCCATCCTCTACCGCGCCAACCACCAGGCCAAGGTGTTCGAGCAAGCCCTGCGGCGCGCGCAAATTCCCTACAAGGTCTCCGGCGGGCAGAGCTTTTTCGACCGCGCCGAAATCAAGGACTTGTGCGCCTGGCTGCGCCTGCTGGTCAACGAAAACGACGACCCGGCCTTCGTGCGCGCGGCCACCGTGCCGCGCCGGGGCATCGGCCACCAGACCCTGGCCGCGCTGGGCGAATTTGCCGCCCGCGCGCGCCTGTCGCTGTTTGGCGCGCTCTTTGCCCACAGCCTGCCCGCCGCCCTGCCCGCGCGCGCGCTGGCCAGCCTGCACGAATTCGGCCGCCTGCTCACCGACTTGCACCAGCAGGCCGCCGCCACCAGCGGCCAAAGCGCCGCCCGCCAGCTGCTCACCCAGTGGCTGCAAGACATCGGCTACGAGAAATACCTGGCCGACACCGCCGACAGCAAAGAACAGGCCGCCGCCCGCTGGCGCAACGTGCAGGAGTTTTGCGATTGGATGGCCGAGCGCTGCGGCCCGCGCACGGGCGAGGACGGCCAGATTCCGCGCCCCGAAGCCAGCCTGCTGGATGTGGCCCAGACCGTCTCGCTCATCTCCTCGCTGGGCGAGCGCGAGCAAGACCCCGACGTCGTCACCCTCACCACCTTGCACGCGGCCAAGGGGCTGGAGTGGCCGCACGTCGTGCTCGCCGGTGCGGTGGAAGACGTGCTGCCCTTTCGCCCCGGCGAAGAAGCCGCCGGCGACACCCCCGCTGCCCGCATCGAGGAAGAGCGCCGCCTCATGTATGTGGGCATCACCCGCGCCCGCCAAACCCTGGCCGTGAGCTGGACGCGCCGCCGCAAAAAAGGCCGCGAAACCATCGCCGCCCAGCCCAGCCGCTTCATCGCCGAAATGGCGCTGGACGCCGCCACCGTCCGCGAAGACCCGCGCGAAAAACTCAAGGCCCTGCGCGCCGAATTCGCCCAAAAAGCCGCCGCCCAGGCCGCGGCGAATGCGCAGACGGGCCGCGCCGGGGGCTGAAAGACTCGGCGCGGGGGCGGGAAGAGGGCCGGATTCGTGTCTGCCCGGCAGGCAAGCGCCGCAGCAAGGAAACACGGGCAAAAGCCGCACGCGACGCAGCCGCATCGGCAGCATTTGGCGTGCAAGACCAGGCGCGGCGAAAGCGCGCAGCTTTGTGCGCCATCGCCCATCGCCAGAGCCGCGCGCGGCTTCCCTTGCATCAATCGGGTCGATCGGGCCGACCGGCTGCGTGGAACACTTCCAAGCCTTGCCCCTATCCCCACCAAAGCCCCGCTGCAAGACCGCCTGCGGCCCGGCGGATCAGTCCGGCGGTTTGGCTTTTGTTCGACTTGCGCTTTCAGACATGAAAAAACCCGCCCTCATCCTCATCGCCACCTTGCTGGCCGCCGTCGCGCTGATCTGGTTTTTCCTGCTGCGCGAACAGGCCCCGGCCATTCACGCGCCGAACACGCACGCCCCCGCGTCTGAAAAAAGCCGCCCATGAAAAAAGCCGCAGCGGGCTGCGGCTTGCGGAGGTGATGTTGATGTGCGCGGGGGGACGGCGCTTACTGCCCGTTTTCCTCTTGCAGCGCCTGCTCCAGCGCGGCGTCGAACTGGGCCTTGAGCGCGGCTTTTTCGGCCGCAGGCGGCGCGCCGTAGTAGATGGGGCGGGCCTTTTTGGGCTGCGAGAAATTGGCGTGCAGGCCGAAGGCGCGTTTTTCACCCAGCAGGAAGAAGAAGGTGTTGGGGCAGTTGTGCGCTTCGCAGACCTGGCCTTGCCAGTAGTCGCGCTCCTTGATTTGCACGCGCTGCGCCGGTTCGGTGGGGCCGCTGCCCTGGCGTATCCAGCGCGGCGCGCCCTTGCGGCTGGCGGCCATGCGCTGCCAGGCCTTGAGCGTGGCCGACTGCTCTTGCAGCAGCTCGTGCAGATACGGCCCGGCTGGGGGCGGGGATTCAGGCTCGGGCTGGGCCACGGGCGCGGGCGGCGGCGGCTCGGCTGCCGGCGGCTGCGGCGCGTTGCTGGCGCAGGCGGTGAGCAGGGCGGCCAGCAGGGCCGGGGCGGCCAGTGCGGCCAGTTTGGTGAGGCGAGGTTTCATGGGCGCGGCTTCCTTTTCAAAAATTGGCCCCCAAAGGGGGACGGCGCGGCGTGAGTGTAAGGCGCGTGCGGCCCCTGAAAAGACGCTGCGAGGCTGAAGTTATCCACAGATAACTTGAATTTTGATAGCGCTCTTCGCAATGTTTACGGGCGCTGCGGACGGTCTGCCTATTTGGTAATCAAAATTTTGTAAGCATTTATTCGGCCAGCAGGGCCAGGGCGGCGATGGGGGCGGTTTCGGCGCGCAGGGTGCGCGGGCCGAGGCTGACGGGGGCAAAGCCCGCTGCCTGCGCCCGGGCCTGTTCTTCATCGCTCAAGCCGCCTTCGGGGCCGGAGAGCAGGCACACGGGCTGCCCGGCGGGCAGGGCGGCGGCGTGTTCGCGCAGCAAGGGGGCCTGGGGCGAGAGCGACAGCAGCAGGCGGGCGGGGGGCAGATCGTTTGGCAAATCGTTGTCCCAGGGGCGGGGCAGGTCGATGAGGGGCAGGCGGTTGCGGCCGCTTTGCTCGCAGGCGGCGCTGGCGATGGCCTGCCAGTGGGCGTGTTTTTTGGCGGCGTGCGCGCCGCTGGGGCGCAGGGCGCAGTGGCGGGTGAGCAAGGCGGTGATGCGGGCTGTGCCCAGTTCGGTGGCTTTTTCGATGAGCCAGTCCATGCGCTCGCTGGCCATCAGGCCGGTGAGCAGGTGCACGCGGCGGCGCGCTTCGCGCTCGATGGGCTGGTGCGCGCCCAGGCGCACGATCACTTCGCTGCGGCCCATGCGGGTGATATGGGCGCTGTATTGCCCGCCCAGGCCGTCAAAGACGGTGATGGCCTGGCCCGGTTGCAGGCGCAGCACTTGCACATGGCGCGCGGCGCTGGCGGGCAGGGGGCATTCGCTGCCTTCGGGCAGGGCGGCCAGGGGCGGGGGCAGGTGAAAGCGGGCGGTCATGGCAGGGCAGGGCATGAAAAAAGCGCCGGGCGGCGGCGCTTCGTTGAAAGGAAAAGGGGCGGTTTTTTTTGAAAGGATTTCTTAGAAGGGGATGTCGTCGTCCATGTTGCCCAGATCGGCTGCCGGAGCGGGCGCTGGCGCGGCGGGCGGTGCGGAGCGTGGGGCGGCTGCGGCCGGGCGGGCGGGGGCGCGGCGCTCGTAGCCGCCTTCATCGCCGCCGCCTGCGGCGTTGCGGCTGCCCAGCATTTGCATGTTGTCCACGCGGATTTCGGTGGTGCTGCGCTCCTGGCCGCTTTGCTGATCCGTCCATTTGCGGGTGCGGATGCTGCCTTCCACATAGATTTGCGAGCCTTTGCGCAGGTATTGGCCCGCAATTTCGGCCAGGCGGTCGTTGAACACGAGCCGGTGCCACTCGGTGTGCTCGCGCATGTCGCCCGACTGGCGGTCTTTCCAGCGCTCTGTGGTGGCCAGTGTGGCGTTGGCTACCTGTCCGCCGCTGGGGAAGGTGCGCACTTCGGGGTCGCGCCCCAGGTTACCGACGAGGATGACTTTATTGACTGACATGGTGCAAAGGGGGGAAGAGGAGGAGAGGAGGGGACGGGCAGGCCCGGCGCAGGGGCCCGGCCAGGGGGGCGCAGATTATGCGTTGCCCCCTCGCGGTCGCCTGGCTAGCAGGCGGCGCGGGGCGCGTTCATGGGCTGGTGCCAGCCCAGCGCCAGCCACAGGGCGGCAGCCAGTGCGCCCAGCAGGAACACTTGCGGCGCGCCAAAGCCCTTGAGCACCCAGCCGCCCAGCGCGCCGCCCACGAACAGGCCCAGCGACTGCACGGTGTTGAACGCGCCCAGCGCCTGCCCGCGCACGCTGCGCGGCGCCAGGCGCGAGACCAGGCTGGGCAGGCTGGCTTCAATCAGGTTGAAGGCGATGAAAAACAGCAGCAGCCCCAGCCCCAGCCCCCACAGCCCGCTGGCGTGCGAGGCCAGCCAGGCAAACAGCAGTTGCACCAGGAAATAAAGGGCGATGGAGCCGCGCAGGGCCAGATGCATGTGGCCGCGCCGCTCCAGCGCAAACAGCGCGCCCAGCAGCACGAAAGACAGCAGCACGGCGGGCAGGTAAAGCATCCAGTGATCGGACTTGGGCAGGCCCGCCTGCACCATCAGCCCCGGCACGACGACCCACATGGCCATTTGCACGGCTTGCAGCGTGAAGATGCCCAGGTGCAGGCGCCACAGCAGCGGGTGCGTCCAGGCGTTGCGGGGCGCGTCGCCCTCGGCCAGCGGCTCGCGCGCGTGGCGCGGCGGCTCGGGCGGGGTGCGCCAGATGACCAGACCCACGCCGGCCAGCGAGAGCGCGGCGGTGAGCCAGAACAGCCCGGGCAGCCCGCCCAGCCATTGCGACAGCGGCGGCGCCAGCATGAGCGAGAGGGCAAACATCAGCCCGATGCTGATGCCCAGCGCGGCCATGGCCTTGGTGCGCACTTCGTCGCGGGTGAGATCGGCCAGCAGGGCGCTGGTGGCCGCCGAGATGGCCCCCGCGCCTTGCAGCGCGCGTCCGGCCATGAGGCCGTAGATGTCGGTCGCCAGCGCTGCCAGCGCCGAGCCGGCGGCAAAGATGAGCAGCCCGGCGACGATGACGGGCTTGCGTCCGACGCGGTCGGATGCAATGCCCAGCGGGCTTTGCATGAGGGCCTGGGCCAGTCCATACATGCCCAGGGCCAGGCCGATGAGGGCGGGGTCGTTGCCGCCGGGGTAGCGGGCCGCTTCCAGGGCGAAAACGGGCAGCACGAGAAACAGGCCCAGCATGCGCAGGGCAAACAGCAGGCCCAGGGAGGTGCTGGCCGCGCGCTCGGAGGCGTTCATGTGAACCTTGGGGGGCCGGGCGCTGGCGGGGGTGTCTGGTGCGGCGGGTGAGGGCATGAAGTGCGGCGGGGGCTGGAATCGGGCGCAGATTGTGCGTTACCGGGGCGGGGCAGGGCGGTGAGAAAAAACCACAGCGGCAGGCCGCGTATCGGGTGGTTTTCGGCTGGCGCGGGGCACGGGTTCAGGCGATGAGCGCCGCGATGGCCGCGCCCATCTCATCGGTGCCGGCCTGGCCGCCCAGATCGGGCGTGCGCGGGCCCTGGCTCAGCACGGTTTCTATGGCGCGCAAGAGGGCGTCGTGCGCGGCCTGCTCGCCCAGAAATTGCAGCATGAGCGCGGCCGACCAGATCATGGCCACGGGGTTGGCGATGCCCTTGCCGAAGATGTCGGGCGCGGAGCCGTGCACCGGCTCGAACAGGCTGGGAAAGCGCCGCTCGGGGTTGAGGTTGGCCGAAGGGGCCAGGCCGATGGTGCCGGTGCAGGCCGGGCCCAGGTCGCTGAGGATGTCGCCAAACAGATTGCTGGCAACCACCACGTCAAAGCGCCGGGGCTGGAGCACGAAGCGGGCGGTGAGGATGTCGATGTGGTGTTTTTCCATCGTCACCTGCGGGTAGCGGGCGTGCATGGCGTCGGCGCGGCTGTCCCACCAGGGCATGGAGATGGCGATGCCGTTGCTTTTGGTGGCCACGTCGAGCTTTTTGCGCGGGCGGGCGGCGGCCTGCTCGAAGGCAAAGCGCAGCACGCGATCGGCGCCAAAGCGGCTCATGACGGTTTCCTGCACGACGATTTCGCGCTCGGTGCCCTCATACATCACGCCGCCCAGGTTGGTGTATTCGCCCTCGGTGTTTTCGCGCACCACGAGAAAGTCGATGTCGCCGGGCTTTTGGCCGGCCAGCGGGCAGGGCACGCCGTCGAACAGGCGCACGGGGCGCAGGTTGATGTATTGGTCGAACTCGCGGCGGAATTTCAGCAGGCTGCCCCAGAGCGAGATGTGGTCGGGCACGACGGCGGGCCAGCCCACGGCGCCAAAGAGGATGGCGTCCATGCCTTGCAGTTGCTCTTTCCAGTCGCTGGGCATCATCTGGCCGTGCTGCTGCCAGTAGTGGCAGTGGGCCCAGTCAAAGGAGGTGATGTGCAGGTTCAGCCCGAAGCGCGCCTGCGCGGCTTGCAGCGCGCGCAGCGCCTGGGGCATGACTTCCTGGCCAATGCCGTCTCCGGCGATGACGGCGATGTGGTGGGGGCGTTGGGGCATGGTGAGAACAGGGTGAAGAGGTGAGGGGGTGAGAGGGGCGGGCAGGGGCACGGGGCCGCCAGCGCCCGCCAGCAGGGCGTTTCGTGCTATGAATTTGTGAGTGAACCCGGGGGCGCGGCGCGGAAAAGCTCATCGAGCACGGCGGCGGCATAGGGGCTGGCGACGGCGCACACGAAGCGATCGAAATCCGCATGGGCCTGGTCGTCGGCGCGGTCGGAAATGGTGCGCAGGCCGGCCAGGGGCAGGCCCCAGTCGTGACAGACCTGGGCGATGGCCGCGCCTTCCATCTCGACGGCCAGCGCATCGGGCAGGGCCTGGCGCAAGGCGGCGCTGGCGGCGCGGGTGGCGATGAAGCGGTCGCCGCTGATGATGAGGCCGCCGTGGGCGCGGGCAGCGGTCAGGCCGAATTCGGCCACAGCCTGCGCGCCCAGCACTTGCGGCAACCGCCCCAGCACGCGGGCCAGGGCGGCTTCGAGGGCGGCGCTCAGGCGCGGGTCGGTTTCAAACATGGCGCGCCCGTAAAAGGGCACTTCGTAGCGGGGAAAGAGGGGAGAGGCGTCCAGATCGTGTTGCAAAAAAGCGCGGGCCACGACGGCATCGCCCACGCGCACGCCCGCGGCCAGGCCGCCCGCCACGCCAGTCAGCAGCAGGGCGCGAGCCTGGAAGCGATCGGCCAGCACGGCGGCAGTGGTGGCAGCGGCCACCTTGCCCACGCCGCAAAGCATGGCCAGCACTTCATGTCCGTGCCAGCGGCCCTGCCAGAACTCGCGCCCGGCGATGCGCTGGCAGCGCGCGCCCTCTATGCAGGCCAGGGCCGTGTGCAGCTCGTGGCGCAGGGCGCTGATGAGGGCGATGGGCATGGGGGGTCTTGCGGACGTTCAGCAGGAGCAGCGGCGGCTGCGGGCGCGTTTTTTGGCGGGTTTGGCCTTGGGCTTGGGCCGGACTGCCGCTTTTTCAGTGGCCGGGGGCGATGAGGGGGCTGCTGCGGGGGCGGGCGGGGGCGCTTCGGCGGCCTGCGCTTTGGGCGGCACCTGCTCGGCCTGGCTGGGCGGGGGCGGCACTTCGGCGGGCGGCGCTTTTACGGGGATCGGTTTTGCGGGGGCCTCGGGCGGCGTGCCGGGGCTGGCCGGGGTGTAGGGGAAGGGCGGCAGCACCAGCGCCTGGCCGTTGGCGGCGGCGCGGGCGGCGCGGGCCAGGGCGTTGGCCCAGTCCTGCCCCGGTTTGCCGGCGGCCAGGAAGTCTTCATTGGAGCGAGTCACCGCCTCCAGCAAGTTCGGCTCCAGCAGCGCGTGCACTTCCAGCAGGCGCTGGCCGTCGGGCACGCGGGCGGCCACCCAGGCCGCAGGCGGGTTTTCAATGCCGCGCTGCTGCAACCAGCTCCACAAGGCGGCGTGCTGGCGCGGCAGGTAGTTGTCAAACAGCGCATCGCGCCGCATGCGCAGGCAGCCCTGGCGGTCGCCGCTGTGCGGCACATGCAGGCTGTGCAGCGCCGTGCAGCCGGCGCTTTGGGCGGGCGCGGTTTGCACGATGAGCAGCGCCAGCCAGCGGCCATCGGGCTTTTGCAAACCCACCATGCGCGTGGGCGCGCTGGCCACGGGCACGGGCATTTCGCCCGCCAGCCAGGGCGCGGGCGCATGGCCCAGCGCGCGCCACTGGCCTATGGCCACGGGGTAGGTGAGGATGGCCGGGGCCTCATCCGGTGCAGCCTGCGCCAGCGGCGGGCGATGCACGCAGCCGGCGGCGGCCAGCGTCAGCGCCAGCGCGGCCAGCGCGCGGGGCAGGAAAGAGGGCAGGGAAGGGGAAAAACGAGTCGGCATGGCGGTATCTCGTGCGTAGCGGGGAAAAGCGATGAGGCGGTGGTGGAGGGACGGTGATCGGCGGGAGCAAGAGGGCCGGCGCGGCCCCGGGCGGCCCGGATAATCGGCCCCATGAGCCAACGATGGAAACCCAGCGTAACGGTGGCCGCCGTGATCGAGCGGCAGGGCCGCTACTTGCTGGTCGAAGAGCATACCCGCGCCGGTTTGCGCCTGAACACGCCCGCCGGCCATCTGGAAGCGGGCGAGTCGCCCGAGCAGGGCGCAGTGCGCGAGGCGCTGGAAGAAACCGGCCACCGCTTCACGCCCGAGGCGCTGCTGGGCATTTACATGGCCGCTTCGCCCGATGCGCAGGGCGTGCCTACCACCTGGGTGCGCTTTGCCTTTTGCGGCACGGCGCAGGCGCTCGATCCGCTGCCCGCGCTGGATGCCGGCATCGTGCGCACCTTGTGGCTCACGCCCGATGAAATCGCCGCTTCGCAGGCGCGCCACCGCAGCCCGTTGGTGTGGCGCTGCGTGCAGGATCACCTGCGCGGCCAGCGCCTGCCGCTACAAGCCATCCATATCGACGCCACCGCGCTGAACCTGCCATGAACGCCGCTGCCCGCCATCGCGTCGTCGTCGGCCTCTCCGGTGGCGTGGATTCCGCCGTCACCGCCTGGCTGCTCAAGCAGCAGGGGCATGAGGTCGTCGGCATCTTCATGAAAAACTGGGAAGACGATGACGACAGCGAATACTGCTCCAGCCGTCAGGACTTTCTGGACGCCGCCGCCGTGGCCGACGTGATCGGCATCGACATCGAGCACGTCAATTTCGCCGCCGAATACAAGGACCGCGTTTTTGCCGAATTCCTGCGCGAATACCAGGCCGGCCGCACGCCCAACCCCGACGTGCTGTGCAACGCCGAAATCAAGTTCAAGGCCTTTCTCGACCACGCCATGCGCCTGGGCGCGGAAAAAATTGCCACCGGCCACTACGCCCGCGTGCGCCTGAACGCAGCCACAGGCCGCCACGAGCTGCTCAAGGGGCTGGATGCCAGCAAGGACCAAAGCTACTTTTTGCACCGGCTCAATCAGGCGCAACTGGGCAAAACGCTGTTTCCCGTGGGCGAGCTGCAAAAAAGCGAAGTGCGCCGCATCGCCGCCGAAATCGGCCTGCCCAACGCCAAAAAGAAAGACTCCACCGGCATCTGCTTCATCGGCGAGCGGCCCTTCCGCGAGTTTCTCAATCGCTACCTGGCCAACCAGCCCGGCCCCATCAAGGATGAGCGCGGCCGCACCATAGGTGAACACGTGGGCCTGAGCTTCTACACCCTGGGCCAGCGCCAGGGCCTGGGCATAGGCGGCATGAAGGAAAAAGGCGCGGCGCGCGGCGGCGGCGAGCACGCGCCCTGGTTCGTGGCCCGCAAGGACATGGCCCGCAACACCCTGATTGCCGTGCAGGGGCACGACCACCCCTGGCTGCTGGCGCAGGAGCTGGTGTTTGACGATGCCGCCTGGTGCGCAGGCCCGCCGCCCGCGCCCGGCCCGTGCAGCGCCAAAACCCGCTATCGCCAGCAAGACGCCGCCTGCGTGTTCGAGGCAGGCGATGCGCCCGGCCAGTTCCGCCTGCGCTTCGAGCAGCCGCAATGGGCCGTCACCCCCGGCCAAAGCGCCGTGCTCTATGACGGCGAGGTCTGCCTGGGCGGCGGCGTGATCGCAGCCGCCGGCCTTGAGAGCAATACCCGGAAAACGGCTGAAAGCCGCGTGGATACTGCGATCGCAGCTACAAAAAACGCAGCAAAAACCTGACAGAAAGGCGCTGAAAAAGCATGTCCCACATTCATGAACTGCCCGGTTTGGACTTCGCCCTGGGCGACGAGATCGACGCCCTGCGCGAGAGCGTGCGCCACTTCGCCCAGACCGAAATCGCCCCCCTGGCCGCCCAGGTGGATGAGGCCGATGCCTTTCCCGTGCGCCTGTGGCGCCAGATGGGCGAGCTGGGCGTGCTGGGCATCACCGCGCCGGGCGAATACGGAGGCGCAGGCATGGGCTATCTGGCGCACATGGTTGCCATGGAAGAAATCAGCCGCGCCAGCGCGGCCATCGGCCTGTCCTACGGCGCGCACTCCAATTTGTGCGTCAACCAAATCCGCCGCAACGGCAGCGCCGCCCAGCGCAGCCGCTACCTGCCGCGCCTGATTTCCGGCGAGCACATCGGCGCGCTGGCGATGAGCGAGCAGGGCGCGGGCAGCGACGTGGTCGGCATGCAGCTGCACGCGCAGGACAAGGGCGGCTACTACCTGCTCAAGGGCAGCAAGATGTGGATCACCAACGGCCCCGATGCCGATGTGATGGTCGTCTACGCCAAAACCCGCCCCGAGCTGGGCGCGCACGGCATCACCGCCTTCATCGTGGAAAAGGGCATGAAGGGCTTTTACGCCGCCCAGCGCCTGGACAAGCTGGGCATGCGCGGCAGCAGCACCGGCGAGATGGTGTTCGACAACGTGGAAGTGCCTGCCGAAAACATCCTGGGCGAGCTCAACGGCGGCGTGAAGGTGCTCATGAGCGGGCTGGACTACGAGCGCGCCGTGCTGGCTGCCGGGCCGGTGGGCATCATGCAGGCCGTCATGGACAGCGTGCTGCCCCACGTGCACGGGCGCAAGCAGTTCGGCCGGAGCATCGGCGAGTTCCAGCTCGTGCAGGCCAAGCTGGCCGACATGTACACGGCCCTGCAGGCCGGGCGCGCGCTGCTCTACACCGTGGGCAAGAACCTGGACGCACTGGGCGAAGGTCACGTGCGCCGCGTGCGCAAGGACTGCGCCAGCGTCATCCTCTGGTGCGCCGAGGCGGCCACTCGCGTGGCGGGCGACGGCATCCAGCTTTTCGGCGGCTGCGGCTACATCAACGAATTCCCGCTGGGGCGCTTGTGGCGCGACGCCAAGCTCTACGAAATCGGCGCGGGCACCAGCGAAATCCGCCGCATGCTGATTGGCCGCGAACTCTTTGCCGAAACGATGTAAGGCCCTGCCCATGACTTCCTCCCTGCAACACCTCATCGCCGCCAACCACGCATGGGCCGAGCGCGTGGAGTGCGAAAAGCCCGGCTTTTTCGCAGAACTGGCCAAGCAGCAAAGCCCCAAATACATGTGGATCGGCTGCTCCGACTCGCGCGTGCCGGCCAATCAGGTCGTGGCGCTGGCGCCGGGCGAGGTTTTCGTGCACCGCAATGTGGCCAACGTCATCGTTCACTCCGATCTGAACTCGCTTTCGGTCATCCAATACGCGGTCGATTACCTGCAGGTCGAGCACATCATGGTGGTGGGCCACTACGGCTGCGGCGGCGTGCTGGCGGCGCTGCACGAGCAGCGCGTGGGGCTGGCCGACAACTGGCTGCGCCATGTGCACGACGTGAAGATGCGCCACCGCGCCCGTCTGATGCACCTGTGCCGCCACGAGCAGGAAGACGTTTTGTGCGAGATGAACGTCATCGAACAAGTGGGCAACGTGGCGCAAACCAACGTGGTGCAAGACGCCTGGAAACGTGGGCAAACCCTGTCCGTGCACGGCTGGTGCTACGGCCTGAAAGACGGCAAAGTCAAGGACTTGGGCGTGACCATGAACCAGCCCGATCACGTGGTGGACATCTACCGCGCCGCCATCAAGCGCTACCCGCGCGTGAGCGAGGCGCAGGCGGGCGAATTCAGCCCCACCCTGCTGCCCGGAGATGCGCCGGATGAGCCGGCCTGATGGCCTTGCGGGCGTGACTGATTTTTTTGGCCGGGCGGGCCTGCCGCCTGTTTTTTCTCGACTCTCAAACCTAGGAGAACCCCAGCATGAGCGATCCCATCGTCATCGTTTCCGCCGCCCGCACCCCCATGGGCAGTTTTCAGGGCGACTTTTCGCCTTTGGCCGCGCACGATCTGGGCGGCGCAGCCATCAAGGCCGCCGTGGAGCGCGCAGGGCTGAAGCCCGAGCAAGTCGATGAAGTCATCTTCGGCAACGTGCTCATGGCCGGCCAGGGCCAGGCCCCGGCGCGCCAGGCCACGCTCAAGGGCGGGCTGCCTCTTTCCACCGGCGCGGCCACGCTCAACAAGGTGTGCGGCTCGGCCATGAAAACCATCATGGCCGCCGCCGACGCGATCAAGGCCGGCTCGGCCCAGGTCGTCGTCGCCGGCGGCATGGAGAGCATGACCAACGCCCCCTACCTGCTCAAAAAAGGCCGCGGCGGCTACCGCCTGGGCCACGACAAGGTGTATGACCACATGATGCTCGACGGCCTGGAAGACGCCTACGAGGAAGGCCGCAGCATGGGCACCTTCGGCGAAGACTGCGCCGCCAAATACCACTTCACCCGCGAGGCGCAAGACCACTTCGCCATGACCAGCGTCAAGCGCGCGCAGCAAGCCATCGCCCAAGGCGCGTTCAAGGACGAAATCACCCCCGTCACCGTCAAGGAGCGCAAGGGAGAGCGCGTGGTCGATACCGACGAAGGCCCGGGCCGCATCAACGTCGAGAAGATTCCCGCCCTGCGCCCGGCCTTCAAGAAAGACGGCACCATCACCGCCGCTGCCAGCTCCAGCATCAACGACGGCGCTGCCGCCGTGGTCTTGATGACCGAAAGCCGCGCCAGGGAGCTGGGCCTCAAGCCCCTGGCGCGCATCGTCAGCTACGCCACCCACGCGCAGGAGCCGGGCTGGTTCACCACCGCCCCCGTGCCCGCCAGCCAGAAGGCGCTGGAAAAAGCCGGCTGGAAAGTGGAAGACGTGGACTTGTGGGAAGTCAACGAAGCCTTTGCCGTCGTTCCCATGGCGCTGATGCACGATCTGAAAGTGCCGCATGAGAAGGTCAACGTCAACGGCGGCGCTTGCGCGCTGGGCCACCCCATCGGCGCCAGCGGCGCGCGCATCGTCGTCACCCTGCTGTATGCGCTCAAGGCGCGCGGGCTGAAAAAAGGGCTGGCCACGCTGTGCATCGGCGGCGGCGAAGGCACGGCGATGGCGCTGGAGCTGATCTGATCGCCCCCTGAACGGGCGGCCCCGACCCCGGGCCGCCCGCCAGCGGCAAGGCGCGTTTGTCCCCCCGAAGGACGACGCGCCTTTTTTGCGGGCGACTGAATCAGGGCCGCCGCCCCGCGCGGGATGCCCGCCTGCTTTTCAAGCCCTGCCCGGCCAAAGTGCCCGGTCTGTGGGGGAAACAGCTTTCATTTGGATACAAAATTTTGCCTATCAAATAGGCAATAGTCCCGCAGCGCCCGTAAACACTGCGAAGACAGCTATGATTTTCATAGCTATCTGTGGATAACTTCCGTGAAAAGGGGATGAGAGCAGCAGGAAAAAGCCGCCAGCCCGGGGCGGGCGAGGCGGCGGTGAACGGGGCGGGCCGGGGGCAAGGGCGGCATCGCGCACAGGCAGGCGCGAGTTTGGTGGCCTCCTGGCGCGACCTACGCCCAATCTCCCGGCGGCGCTTTTGCGCCCCTTGCCCCGGGCGCGGCAGCGCAGGTCGGGGCGGGCTGCATCGTTGCGTTAGCGTTTGATCTTTCCCATCGTCTTTTTCTGAAAGGAACTTTCATGAATCAAAGTCCGGCCACTCTCATCATGGGCGCATCGCGCGGTATCGGGCTGGAGCTGGCGCGCCAAAGCGTGGCGGCGGACGAGCGCGTGATCGCCACTGCGCGCGATGACGCGGGCCTGGAGAGGCTGCGCGCGCTGGGCTGCCAGGCCCTGCGCCTGGATGTGGCCGACCCGGTCAGCATCAGCGGTCTGGCCTGGCAAATCGACGGCATCAGGCTGCGCGCCGCCTGGTATGTGGCGGGCGTGATCTGCAACCGCGCCAATGCCACGCAGCCGCCCGCGCAGCAGGAGTTCGACCGCGTCATGCACACCAACGTGCTGGGCGCGATGCAGCTCATCGCCCAGGTGGCGCCAGCGCTGGCCGCATCCGGCGCATCCGGCGTATCCGGCGCATCCGATGCAGGCGGCGCGGGCGGTGCGGGCGGCGTTCTCGGGCGGTTTGGCTTCATCAGCAGCGGCATGGGGCAGATCGGCACGGCTGGCTCCTCGGACGCCTGGCTGTATCGCGTGAGCAAGGCAGCCCTGAACATGGCCGCCGTTTCCGCGCGGCATAGCTACCCCGGCGTGCTGTTTGCCGTTTTTCACCCTGGCTGGGTGCAGACGGACATGGGCGGGGCGCAAGCGCCTGTGACCGCGCAAGAAAGCGCCAGCGGCCTGCGCGCCACGCTGGCGCGGCTGGGGCCGGAGCACAACGGCGGCTTTTTCAATCACCGGGGCGCATCCATGCAGGGCTGGTGAGCGGGCGGGCCTGGGGCCGGGCACCGGGGCGTATGCCGATAATTCATCACATGACCGACTGGCTGGACGAAATCAAATGGAATGCGCAGGGCCTGGTGCCCGTGATTGCGCAGGAGATGGCCACGGGCGATGTGCTCATGCTGGCGTGGATGAACCGCGAGGCGCTGCAAAAAACGGCCGAACTGGGTCGCGCCGTGTACTACAGCCGCTCGCGCGGGAAGCTGTGGCTCAAGGGCGAAAGCTCCGGCCATGTGCAGCAGGTGCATGAAATCCGCACCGATTGCGACAGCGACGCCATCTTGCTCAAGGTCACGCAACTGGGGCACGAGCCGGGCATTGCCTGCCACACCGGGCGGCACAGCTGCTTTTACAAACGCCTGGCCTTGCCTGCGCCGCCCGCATCTGCAAGTTCCGCGTGGCAAGAGCAAGAGCCTGTGCTCAAGGCGCCGGAGCGCATCTACAAATGAAGCGCATGAAGCGTTTGTTTTTCTTCTTTTGATCACGGAAAGGCTGCTTTGCGTATGCAGGAAAACCCGCCCCCCGCCCCGCCGACCCTGGCGCACGCCCTGGAGCGCCTGGCCGCCGTCATCGAAAGCCGCAAGGGCGCCGACCCGGCCTCCAGCTACGTGGCCCGCCTGCTGCACGGCGGGCCGGATGCCTTCCTGAAAAAAATCGGCGAAGAGGCGGCCGAAGTCGTCATGGCCGCCAAGGACGCCGAGCACGGCGGGGGTAGCGCCGCAGCGGACAAGCTGGTGGCCGAGATGGCCGATTTGTGGTTTCACTCGCTGGTGGCGCTGGCGCACTTCGGCCGCGGCCCGCAGCATGTGCTGGCCGAGCTGGCCCGCCGCGAGGGCGTGGGCGGCTTGCAGGAAAAAGCGGCCCGGGCCGGCCGCAGTGACCCTTGCAGCGGCGGCGGCGCACGATGAGAGCGCCGCCCCGCCCCGATCCCGAGCCGCCCCAGGCTCCGATTTTTCGAGTGCTGGACGATGAGCAGGAAACCCAGCTCAAGGCCCTGAGCTGGGTCAGCTACGTGCTGCACATGGTGGTGGCCGTGGCTGCCGTGGTGCCGGGCGCCAGCGCCAGCGTGGCGCTGCTGCTGCTGGCCTTGCTGATGGACTTGCTCCAGCGCGATCTGGCCCGGGGCAGCTGGCAGGAAAGCCATTTCACCTGGCGCATCGACTCGGTGCTGTGGGCGGGCGTGCTCTATGTGGTGAGCGCGCCCATCTTTGTGCTCTTTCTGTTTCTGTTCAACCCGGCCTGGTGGCTGATTTCCATCTGGTTTCTCTACCGCATCATCAAGGGCATGCTGCGCATGAGCGATGGCCGTCCCGTGGCATGAACGGCACGAACGCAGGAGGCAAAGGCATATGAGTGAGGAAAACGAAGACAAACGCATCATCAACCTGGCGCTGCAAGGCGGCGGCTCGCATGGGGCCTTTACCTGGGGCGTGCTGGATGCGCTGCTGGAAGACGGGCAGTTGCAATTCGAGGGCATTAGTGGCACCAGCGCGGGGGCCATGAACGCCGTGGTGCTGGCGCACGCGCTGGCGCGCGCCGAGGCTGACGGGCTGGATGACGCCGCTGCCCGCGCCGCCGCGCGCCGCGCGCTGACGCGCTTTTGGGAAGGCGTGGGCGTGATCGGCAACTTCGTGACCGGCATGCCCGTGCCCGGCATGCAGACCATGATGAGCTTCATGACCCAGTGGCTGGCGCCCGCGCAAGTCAACCCCCTGGGCATCAACCCCCTGCGCAGCCTGCTGGAGCGCGAAGTGGACTTTGACCTGCTGGCCCGGCAAGAGCGCATCAAGGTTTTCGTCAACGCCACCAATGTGCGCACCGGGCGCGGTGAAATCTTCAGCGGCGCGCGCCTGCACTCCAGCGCGGTGATGGCCTCGGCCTGCCTGCCCACGCTCTACCGCGCCGTGGAAATTGACGGCGAGCACTACTGGGACGGGGGCTTTTCCGGCAACCCGGCCATCTACCCGCTGATCTACAAAACGCGCAGCTGCGACGTTTTGCTGGTGCAGATCAACCCCATCGAAACGCCGCAAGAAGACGTGGGCAGCGCGCAGGACATCACCGAGCGCATCAGCGAAATCACCTTCAACGCGCCGCTGCTGGCCGAATTCCGCGCCATGGACTTCGTGACCCGCCTGCTGGACGAAGGCCGCCTGGAAGAAGGGCGCTACAAGCGCATGCTGATGCACCGCATCGACGGCGGCGCGGCCCTGGCCAGCATGGGTGCCAGCAGCAAGCTGCGGGCCGACTTGAGCTTCGTCTATCGCCTGTTCGCGCTGGGCCAGCAGGCCGGACACCAGTGGCTGCAAGAGCATCTGCACGCCGTGGGCGTGCGATCCAGCATGTCGCTAAGCGATGGCGCGCAGCCGCATCCATGACCCCCTCCACTCCAAAAGAAAGGCCGCCCCATGAGTGAGCACCCCTCCGCCCCCCATCCGCACAAGGACGACTGCATCTTCTGCAAGATTGCCGCCGGGCAAATCCCCTCGTGCAAGGTGTATGAGGATGAAGACATCTACGCCTTTCACGACATCGCGCCCTGGGCGCCCGTGCATTTTTTGATCGTGCCCAAGGCGCACATCGCCTCCATGGCCCAGCTGCAAGACGAACACGCGCCGCTGATGGGTCGCATCATGACCTTGGCCCCCCGCCTGGCGCTGGAGCAGGGCTGCCAGCCTTACCCCGAAGGCGGCTTTCGCGTGATGGTCAACACCGGCGCGCACGGCGGGCAGGAAGTGCACCACCTGCACGTTCACGTCATGGGCGGCCCGCGCCCCTGGGCCAGGGGTTGAGGCGCTTTTTTTGCGCCAGCCGCCTAAAATTCCACGCTTCGCAAGGAGAAATTTGCAATGGGTACCTTTTCACTCTGGCACTGGCTGGTTGTGCTGCTGATCGTCGTGATGGTGTTCGGCACCAAGAAACTCAAAAACGTAGGCGCTGACCTGGGCGCCGCCGTCAAGGGCTTCAAAGACGGCATGAAAGACGCCAGCGCCGACGCTTCCCCCGATGCCCCGCCTGTTGGGCAAGTGCCCCACAGCACGGCAGCGGCCAGCGAGACGATCGACGTGCAGGCCCGCGAAAAAAGCTGAATCCCCGCTTTTGAAAAACCTCATCCATGCTTGATCTGGGTCTGTCCAAAATGGCGCTCATCGGCACGGTGGCGCTCATCGTCATCGGCCCCGAAAAGCTCCCCCGCGTGGCCCGCACTGTGGGCACGCTGCTGGGGCGCGCCCAGCGCTATGTGGCCGATGTGAAAGACGAAGTCAATCGCGCCATGGACGTGCAGGAGCTGCGCAAGATGAAAGAGTCCATCGAGCAGGCCGGGCGCGAGGTGGAACAGGGGGTGAACGCCACCTTGCGCGAGCTGGAGCAAACGCCCTGGACCGGCAGCAGTGACGCGCCCGCCGTGGGCAATGAATCCGGCAGCGCGGCGGCGGAAGCCCACTTTGAAGCGCCCGTCTATCGTCATCCGGGCAAGAAATGGCGGCTCAAGCGCGGTGCCACGCCCCAGTGGTACAAGGCCCGCACGGGCGTGCGCCGCCAGGTGCAATCGGGCGCTGCGCGCGTGGCGCGCTACAGGCCCCGGAAAAAATGAGCCAGCTTCCCCCACCCGCCCCCGGTGCAGACGAAGACGAGCTGGCCGGCACCGAGCAGCCCTTCGTCGCCCATTTGGTAGAGCTGCGCAACCGCATCATCTATGCGCTGCTTGCCGTGCTGTTTTTCGCCTGCCTGCTGGGCATTTTCCCGGGGGCCAAGGCGCTGTATGACTTGCTGGCCGCGCCGCTGGTGGCCAGCCTGCCGCAAGGTGCCACGCTGATTTCCATCAACGTGATCGCGCCTTTCATGGTGCCCCTCAAGATATTGCTGATGGCCGCCTTCATGCTGGCGCTGCCCATGGTGCTCTACCAGGCCTGGGCCTTCATCGCGCCCGGCCTTTACACGCATGAAAAACGTCTGGTGTTGCCACTGGTGGTGGCCAGCACGCTGCTGTTTTTCGCCGGAGTGGCGTTTTGCTACTTCTTCGTTTTCGGCATGGTGTTTGCGGCCATCCAGCAATTTGCCCCGGCCAGCATCACGGCCGCGCCGGACATCGAGGCATATCTCAGCTTTGTGCTGACCATGTTCATGGCCTTCGGCCTGACTTTTGAAGTGCCCGTGGTTGTGGTGGTGCTGGTGCGCATGGGCGTGATGTCGGTCGCGCAGCTCACCAGCTTCAGGGGCTACTTCATCGTGGTGGCCTTCGTGATTGCCGCCATCGCCACCCCGCCCGATGTGGTTTCGCAACTGGCGCTGGCGCTGCCCATGTGCCTGCTCTACGAGCTGGGGTTGTGGGTGGCCCGTCTGGTAGCGCCCAAGCCCGAGGCTGATGAAACGCCGTCAGCGGGCGAAACGCTGCCCGCCAAAACGCCTGAATAAAACCCCAAAAAACGGCCCAGGTGGCCGCAAGGCCCGTGGATACTGCGTTGGGTGCTATAAAAAACGAAGCGTTTGTGGGCGTTGTAATCTGTTTGCGTTAATAAATCCAATATTCATGGCTATTGGATTTTGAAATCAGGCGCAATTTAATTTTATGTCTGGACAAATGATTGCCATATAATATTTCCGATTCTGATGGGTTGCGAAATGGTTTATTTAATCAGGCATTTGATTTCATAACGGGTTCATGAGAATATCATCAATTCCTTCAAAAACCCTGTGATTATTCAAAAAAAATCCTCTGGCAGCCCGGATTTGCTGATATGGGTTTTGCATTGTTTTTTTAGGGTAAACCCCTGTATTTGCCATTCATATGGCGGGAATCTCCTCAATACAATCCGCGGCACTTTGCAATTGCAGCGCGTCGGGCGGTTTGTTTGCACCTGCTGCGCCGCCAACCAAGGAAACAAGGAAACACATACATGCAACCCTGGTCACAAAACTATGACGCGGCAGGCAATATCTGGTTGTCTGCCCTTGTCGCCCTGATTCCCATCATCTTCTTCTTTCTGGCGCTGACCAAATTGCGTCTGAAGGGCTATGTGGCCGGCACCATTACGGTGGCGCTGGCGCTGGGCGTGGCGCTGCTGTTTTATCAAATGCCCGTTTCGGCGGCGCTGGCGTCGGCGGTTTACGGCTTTTTCTACGGCCTGTGGCCCATCGCCTGGATCATCATTGCGGCGGTGTTTCTCTACAAGGTATCGGTCAAGACGGGGCAATTCGACGTCATTCGCTCATCCATCCTGTCCATCACGCCCGATCAGCGCCTGCAACTGATTCTGGTGGGTTTTTGTTTTGGCGCTTTTCTGGAAGGGGCGGCCGGCTTTGGCGCGCCCGTGGCCATTACGGCGGCGCTGCTGGTGGGCCTGGGCTTCAAGCCGCTTTATGCGGCCGGGTTGTGCCTGATCGGCAATACCGCGCCGGTGGCTTTTGGCGCAATGGGCATTCCGGTGATCGTGGCCGGTCAGGTTTCGGGCGTGAACCCGATGGCCATCAGCCAGATGGCAGGCCGCCAGTTGCCCTTCATGACCATCATCGTGCTGTTCTGGCTGATGGCCATCATGGACGGCTGGCGCGGCATCAAGGAAACCTGGCCCGCCGTGCTGGTGGGCGGCGGCAGCTTTGCCGTGGTGCAGTTTCTGACCGCCAACTACATCGGGCCGGAGCTGCCGGACATCACCTCCGCCATCGTTTCGCTGATTGCGCTGACGCTGTTTTTGCGCGTGTGGCAGCCCAAGCGCATCTTCCGCTTTGAGCTGGAAGCAGGCGAGCAGGCCGTGGCCGCCGCCAGGGCACAGGCCGAGGTGAAGCTGACCTTGGGCCGCATCCTCAAGGCATGGTCGCCTTTCATCATCCTCACGGCCATGGTCACGATCTGGAGCATCAAGCCCTTCAAGGCCCTGTTTGCCAAGGGCGGCGCGCTGGCGAGCTGGGTGATCAACGTGCCCGTGCCCATGCTGGACAAGCTGGTGCAGAAGATGCCCCCCGTGGTGGCCGAGCCCTCGCCTTATGGCGCGGTGTATTCCTTCAACTGGTTTTCCGCCACGGGCACGGCCATCGTCATCGCGGCCCTCATCAGCATCCTCTATCTGCGCATGAAACCCGCCGACGCCGTGCAAACCGCGCGCGAAACCTTCCGGGAACTGGCCCTGCCCATCTACTCCATCGGCATGGTGCTGGCCTTTGCCTTCATTGCCAACTACTCGGGCCTGTCGGCCACGCTGGCGCTGGCGCTGGCGCATACGGGCGATGCCTTTGCCTTCTTCTCGCCCTTCCTGGGCTGGATCGGGGTGTTTCTGACCGGCTCGGACACTTCTGCCAACGCCTTGTTCGGCGCGCTGCAAGCCACCACGGCGCAGCAACTGGGTCTGCCTGAAGTGCTCACCGTGGCGGCCAACACCACGGGCGGGGTGACGGGCAAGATGATTTCCCCGCAGTCCATTGCCATCGCCTGCGCGGCCGTGGGTCTGGCGGGTCGGGAATCCGATCTGTTTCGCTTCACCGTCAAACACAGCCTGATTTTCGCGGCCATCATCGGCGGCATGACCACGCTGCAAGCCTATGTGCTGCCCTGGATGATTCCGGGGCACTGATCAAGCAGACTGCCCTCCAGGGGCTGGCGCGCCGCCAGCCCCTTTTTTTCCGACCAAACCCGCAAACCAGGAAAAACTCTCATGATCGTTTCTTCCACCACCGATTACCGCGAAGCCGCGCGTCGCCGCCTGCCGCCCTTTTTGTTTCACTACATCGACGGCGGGGCCTATGCCGAATACACCCTGCGCCGCAACGTGGAGGACCTCTCCGAAGTGGCGCTGCGCCAGCGCGTGTTGCAAAAAGACATGACGAATCTGGAGCTGGGCATTGACTTGTTCGGCGAGCAGCTTTCCATGCCGCTGGCGCTGGCCCCCGTGGGCCTGACCGGCATGTATGCCCGCCGGGGCGAAGTGCAGGCCGCCCGTGCGGCAGACCGCAAGGGCGTTCCCTTCACCATGTCCAGCGTTTCGGTTTGCCCCATCGAAGAAGTGGTGCCTGCCATTAAGCGGCCCATGTGGTTTCAGCTTTACGTGCTGAAAGACCGCGGTTTCATGAAAAACGTGCTGGAGCGCGCCAAGGCCGCCGGCTGCTCCACGCTGGTGTTCACCGTGGACATGCCCGTGCCCGGCGCGCGCTACCGCGACGCCCATTCGGGCATGAGCGGCCCCAACGCCGCCATGCGCCGCTACCTGCAAGCGGTGCTGCACCCGCACTGGGCGTGGGACGTGGGCCTGAACGGCAAGCCGCACGATCTGGGCAACATCTCCACCTATAAGGGCAAGGTGGTGGGGCTGGAGGACTACATCGGCTATCTCACGGCCAACTTCGATCCCTCCATCTGCTGGAAAGACCTGGAGTGGATACGCGAGTTCTGGACGGGGCCCATGGTGGTCAAGGGCATTCTCGATCCCGAAGACGCGAAGGAAGCCGTGCGTTTTGGCGCTGACGGCATCATCGTCTCCAACCACGGCGGCCGCCAGCTCGACGGCGTGCTCTCCTCGGCGCGCGCGCTGCCCGCCATAGCCGATGCGGTCAAGGGGCAGATCAAGATACTGGTCGATGGCGGCATACGCACCGGGCTGGACGTGGTGCGCACGCTGGCGCTGGGCGCAGATTGCGCCATGATCGGCCGCGCCTATATCTACGCACTGGCAGCCGCAGGCGAAGCGGGGGTGGAAAACCTGCTGAACCTGATGGAAAAGGAAATGCGCGTGGCCATGACGCTGACCGGCGCGCGCACCATTGCCGACATCACGCCCGACTCGCTGGTCAAGGCGGCCTGACGCCCCGCCGCGCCCGCTTTTTGCACACAGACTGTTTATGACTGCCTCATCTCCCGCCACTCCGGCTGCCCCGGCCGCCCCCGTTTCCGCCGGCGCGCTGCTGTCGCGCCTGCGCGAAATCGTGGGCGATGCCCATGTGCTCACCAGCGATGCCGATACCCGCCGTTTCCGCAAGGGTCACCGCACCGGCGAAGGCCCCGTGCTGGCCGTGGTGCAGCCCGGCTCCCTGCTGGAGCAGTGGCAGGCGCTGCAAGCGGCCGTGCAGGCCGGGCGCATCGTCATCATGCAGGCCGCCAATACCGGGCTGACCGGCGGCTCCACGCCCGACGGCAACGACTACGACCGCGAAATCATCCTGATGAGCACCCTGCGCCTCACCGGCGTGCAGCTCATCAACGAAGGCCGGCAAGTCGTTTGCCTGCCCGGCGCCACGCTGGATGCGCTGGAGCACGTTCTGGCCCCGCTGGGGCGCGAGCCACACTCGGTCATCGGCTCATCCTGCATAGGCGCTTCGGTGCTGGGCGGCATTTGCAACAACTCCGGCGGTGCGCTGGTGCGGCGCGGCCCGGCCTACACCGAGCTGGCGCTGTATGCCCGCGTGAACGAGCAAGGCGAGCTGGAGCTGGTCAACCACCTGGGCATAGAGCTGGGCGACACGCCCGAGCAAATCCTCACCCGCCTGCAAAACGGCCGCTACAGCCCGCAAGACATCGTCAACGACCCCGCGCGCGCCGCCTCCGACCACGGCTACGCCGAGCGCGTGCGCCAGGTGGACGAACCCAGCCCTGCCCGTTTCAACGCCGACCCCGGCCGTCTGTTTGAAGCCTCCGGCTCGGCCGGCAAGATGTGCCTGTTTGCCGTGCGGCTGGACACCTTCCCCAAGGAAGCCAGCACCGTGTTCTACATCGGCAGCAACGAGGCGGACGACCTCACCGCCGTGCGCCGTCACCTGCTGACCGAGCTGCCGCGCCTGCCCATCGCCGGGGAATACATCCACCGCACCGCCTACGACATCGGCGAGCGCTACGGCAAGGACATCTTCCTGTTCATCAACAAATACGGCACCGCCAGAGTGCCCGGCATGATGGCCGTCAAAAGCCGTTTCGACGGCTTGTTCGAGCGCATCGGCCTGCCCGGCCTGGCCGACCGCATCGTGCAGTTCTGCATGGATCGCCTGCCCAGCCACCTGCCCGAGCGCATGGCCCAATGGCGCCAGCGCTACGAGCACCACCTGCTGCTGCGCGTTTCCAACGACACGGCCGACGCCACCCGCGCCTTTCTGGACGACTACTTCAAGGGCCGCGCCAGCGGTGCCTATTTCGAGTGCGACGCCGAAGAAGGCCGCAAAGCCTTTTTGCACCGCTTCGCCGTTGCGGGCGCGGCCATCCGCTACCGCGAAGTGCACCGCAGCAGCGTGCAGGACATCCTGGCGCTGGACATCGCCTTGCGCCGCGACGACCGACAGTGGGTTGAACACTTGCCCGCCGACATGGAGCAGGACATCATCCACAAGCTCTACTACGGCCACTTCCTCTGCCACGTCTTCCATCAGGACTACATCGTCAAAAAAGGCAAGGACCCCCTGGCGATGGAGCACGCCATGTGGAAGCTGCTGGACGAGCGCCGCGCCGAATACCCCGCCGAGCACAACGTCGGCCACCTCTACCACGCCAAACCGGCCCTGGCCGGGCACTACCGCCAGCTCGACCCCACCAACACCTTCAACCCCGGCATCGGCCATACCTCGCGTCTGAAAAACTGGGGCGAATGCTGCGATGCCACGCCCGCGCGCCTGCCGGGCTATCGCGAAGACGAGGCGCAGCCATGAGCGCCGCCAGGGCAGGGCAAACCGGGCCAATCGGCCGCAAGCCCCGTGGATACTGCGCAGGCTGCTATCAAAAACAAAGCGCCCAACGGCCCCAGCCATAGCCCCAGCCATGCCCGCAGCGCCCACCCCAGCCGCCAACGAGCCGCGCGTTATCAAGAAATACGCCAACCGCCGGCTGTATGACACACAGCTTTCGGCCTACGTCACCCTGGCCGACGTGCGCCAGCTCGTCATGCAGCGCAGCCCCTTCATCGTGCGCGACGCCAAAACCGGCGAAGACCTCACCCGCAGCATCCTGCTGCAAATCATCCTGGAAGAAGAAGCCGGCGGCGAACCCATGTTCAGCCAGGCCCTGCTGGCCAACCTCATCCGCTTCTACGGCCACGCCATGCAGGGCGTGATGGGCGCCTATCTGGAAAAAAGCATAGAAGCCATGGTGGACGTGCAGGCGCGCATGGCCGAGCAGGCGCAAAATCTCTCGCCCGAGCACTGGCATCAACTCATGCGCGTGCAGTCGCCCCTGATGCAAGGCTTCATGGGCAGCTACCTTGAGCAATCCAAAACCATGTTTCTGCAAATGCAGGAACACATGCAAAAGCAGGCCGGCCAGATGTTCGACGCCTTCGGCCTGCGCAAGCCGGAAAAAACCAAACCACCCTCCCACGAATGAACGCATCCGCCCCCCTTGCCCCGGCCAAGCCCGCTCCCCGAGTGGGCTTTGTCTCTCTGGGCTGCCCGAAAAACCTCACCGATTCCGAACTCATCATCACCCGCCTGGCGGCCGAAGGCTACGAAACCAGCAAAACCTTTGAAGGCGCTGATCTGGTCATCGTCAACACCTGCGGCTTCATCGACGACGCCGTCAGGGAAAGCCTGGACACCATAGGCGAGGCCCTCAACACCAACGGCAAAGTCATCGTCACCGGCTGCCTGGGTGCGAAAACCACTGCCGCCGCCGATGGCCAGGCCGAACAGAACTTCGTCAAAAGCCTGCACCCCAGCGTGCTGGCCGTCACCGGCCCCCAGGCCACGCAGGAAGTCATGGACGCCGTGCACCAGCACGCGCCCAAGCCGCACGACCCCTTTACCGATCTCGTGCCCGGCGCGCTGGGCGAGGCGGGCATCAAGCTCACCCCGCGCCACTACGCCTATCTCAAGATCAGCGAAGGCTGCAACCACCGCTGCACCTTTTGCATCATTCCTTCCATGCGCGGCGATCTCGTCAGCCGCCCCATAGGCAGCGTGCTCAGGGAAGCGCAAGCGCTGTTTGAGGGCGGCGTCAAGGAGCTGCTCATCGTCAGCCAGGACACCTCCGCCTACGGGCTGGACACCAAATACCGCACGGGCTTCTGGGATGGCCGCCCCATCAAAACCCGGCTGCTGGAGCTGGTCAGCGCCCTGGCCGATCTGGCCGAGCCGCACGGCGCCTGGGTGCGCCTGCACTATGTCTATCCCTATCCGCATGTGGACGATGTGCTCCCCCTCATGGCCCAGGGGCGGGTGCTGCCGTATCTGGACATTCCCTTCCAGCACAGCCATCCCGATGTATTGCGGCGCATGAAACGCCCGGCCAGCGGCGAAAAAAACCTCGAGCGCATCGCCCGCTGGCGCGAAATCTGCCCGCAGCTGGTTATCCGTTCCACCTTCATCGCCGGCTTCCCGGGCGAAACCGAAGACGAATTCCGGCACCTGCTCGATTTCGTGCGCGAAGCGCGCATCGACCGCGCCGGCTGCTTTGCCTACAGCCCCGTGCAAGGCGCGGCCGCCAACGAGCTGCCCGGCCAGCTGAGCGCCGACGAGCGCGAAGAGCGCCGCGCCCGCTTCATGGCCGTGGCCGAAGAAGTCTCCACTGCCAAGCTGCGCGAGCGCGTGGGCAGCGTCATGCAAGTGCTGGTGGACTCCGCCCCCGGCCAGGGCCGCAAGGGCGGCGTGGGGCGCAGCTATGCGGACGCCCCGGAAATCGACGGCCTCGTGCGCTTGCTGCCTCCCGAAAAAATCAGCAAAACCCTCAAGGCCGGCACTTTCACCAAAGCGCGCATCGTCGCGGCCGAAGGGCACGACTTAGTGGGCCTGCCTGTATGAAGCGCCGGCCCGTTTCCCTGCTCTCACCCATCCGGCCCGCCATGAAGATGCTTCGGATTTCCCCAGTCCCCGGTTCGGCGCTGCTGGCCGCCGCCCTGCTGGCGGGTGCAACGCTCGCCGCAGCCCAGGCCCCGGGCGGCCGCAACTCCGCCCCCGCCTGCACCGCGCAAACCTGCACCGTGCAGGACTGCGAAGCCGCGCGCCAGGTCACCGAAACCCTGTATGGCGACGTGCTCACCGCGCTCTCGGAGCACGAACGCCCGGCCCTGCGCAGCGACCAGAACCAGTGGCGCGGCCAGGCCCGCCAGCACTGCCAGCGCCAGGCCCCCCTGCGCGGGGCCGCCGACGCGCCGGGCAACAGCGCGCACCACGCCTGCATGATCGAGCAATACCTGCTGCGCCGCCAGGCCCTGCACCACTGGCTGATGAATGGCTACATCGTTGACTAGCGCGCCCGCCCGCCTGGCGCGGGGCAAAGAAAAAGCCCCGGCGCTTGCGCGTCGGGGCTTTGTGTGTCTGGTGCCCAGGAGAGGACTCGAACCTCCACGGAGTTACCCGCTAGTACCTGAAACTAGTGCGTCTACCAATTCCGCCACCTGGGCATTTCAGGAAAGCGCGCATTCTAAACCACAAAAAAAGAGGAGAACACAAAACCATGAAAAATTTTGAAGGCACCGTTCAGGGCCACCGTGACGGGCACGGCTTCATCCTGCGCGATGACGGCGAAGCCGACGTCTTTTTGCCCCCGGCGCAAATGCGCGCCGTCATGCATGGCGACCGCATCCGCGCCGCCATCACCGGCTTTGACCGCAAGGGCCGCGCCGAAGCGCGCGTGCAGGCCATCCTCGCGCGCCCGCCGCGCCCGCTTGTGGCCCGGCTGCTCAAGGAAAACGGCCAGTGGCTGGCCCGTCCCGACGACCCGCGCTACAGCCAGGATGTGCTCATCGACAAGCGCAGCCTGGGCGGCGCGCGCGAAGGGCAAATCGTCGTCATCGCCCTCACCGGCGAGCCGCAGCCCTACGTGCAGCCCACAGGCCGCGTCACCGAAGTGCTGGGCGAGGCAGGCGATGCCGGGCTGGAGATCGAAATCGCCGTGCGCAAATTCGGCCTGCCCCACACCTTTTCGCCCCAGGCGCAGGCCGCCGCCGATGCCCTGCCGGACAGCGTGCAGCCCGCCGAGCGCGCAGGCCGCATCGACCTCACCGACATCCCCCTCGTCACCATCGACGGCGAAGACGCGCGCGACTTCGACGACGCCGTCTATGCCCAGCCCGCCGTCGTCTCCGGCCGGGGCAGGCGGCCCAACGGCTGGCGGCTGCTCGTGGCCATCGCCGACGTCAGCCACTACGTGCGCAACGACAACCCCATAGACATCGACGCCTACGACCGCGCCACCAGCGTTTACTTCCCGCGCCGCGTCATCCCCATGCTGCCCGAAAAGCTCAGCAACGGCCTTTGCTCGCTCAACCCGCAAGTCGATCGCCTGGCCCTCGTGTGCGACATGCTGATCGACCGCCAGGGCCAAACCGTCGCCTACCAGTTCTACCCCGCCGTCATCCACAGCCACGCGCGGCTCACCTACACCCAGGTTGCCGACCTGCTGGCCGGGCGCAGCGCCAGCGACAGCGGCGTCAGCGCCGAGCAATACGCCCTGCTGCCGCACCTGCAACATCTGCGCGAGGTCTATCTCGCCCTGCTCGCCGCCCGCCAGGCGCGCGGCGCCATTGAACTGGAAAGCGTGGAAACCCAAATCGTCAGCGACGAACAGGGCCGCATCACCCAAATCCTGCCCCGCACCCGCAACGAAGCCCACCGCATCATCGAAGAAGCCATGCTCGCGGCCAACGTCAGCGCCGCCGACTACCTCATCAGCGGCCAGCGCGAGGGCCTCTTTCGCGTCCACGACGCCCCCCCGCCCGACAAACTCGCCACCCTGCGCAGCTACCTGGCCGCCCTGGGCCTGCGCGCCCAGGTGCCCGACGAACCGCAGCCGGCCGACATCCAGCGCATCGCCACCGCCGCCGCCCAGCGGCCCGACGCCACGCAAATCCACGCCACCCTCCTGCGCAGCATGAGCCAGGCCCTCTACAGCCCCGCCAACACCGGCCACTTCGGCCTGGCCTACCCCGCCTACACCCACTTCACCAGCCCCATCCGGCGCTACCCCGACCTGCTCGTGCACCGCGTCATCAAAGCCATGCTGGCCGGGCGCAAATACACCCTGCCCGCCCTGCCCCTGCCCGGCGAAGCGCACGAAAAACTCAAAAAACGCCTCGAAAAAACCCCCCGCCCCCAGGCTGCCAAAACCGGGAAAACCAGCAAAACCCGCCTGGCCTGGGAAGCCGCCGGCCTGCATTGCAGCGCCAACGAGCGCCGCGCCGACGAAGCCAGCCGCGACGTGCAAGCCTGGCTCAAATGCCAATACATGCAGCAGCA
Source organism: Ottowia sp. (assembly GCA_052170415.1). Taxonomy (GTDB): domain Bacteria; phylum Pseudomonadota; class Gammaproteobacteria; order Burkholderiales; family Burkholderiaceae_C; genus Ottowia. Next base: position 60,605 of record JBQNAO010000005.1, read on the forward strand.
CCTGGGCGAATACTTTGAAGGCGTCGTCACCGCCGTCACCGGCTTCGGCCTGTTCGTCACCCTGCAAGAGCTTTACGTTGAAGGGCTGGTGCACATCAGCGAACTGCGAGGCGACTACTACCACTACGACGAAATCCGCCAGGAGCTGCGCGGCGAACGCCAGGGCCTGACCTGGCGACTGGGCCAAAGCCTGCGCGTGCAAGTGGCCCGAGTCGATCTGGACGCGCGCCGCATCGACTTTCGCCTGGCCGCCCCCGAGCAGGAAAACCCGCCCGCCCCACGCACCCGCCGAAAAACGCAGCAGTCGGCGCAGCAGCCGGGCGAACGCAGCAGCGAAACCGCCCCAGCGCCCAGGGCCCAACGAGAAGCCAAAGCCAAGACCGGAACCAAAGCCGGAACCCGCCCCGGCAAAACCAAAGCCAGCCGCAAAACCCAGCGCCGCTGAAAACCCGCTTTTTCAGCCCTGAAAGCGGGAAGTTATCCACAGAAAACTCCTGATTCGATAGCGCCCTGCGCAGCATTGACGGGCGCTGCGGGGCTTTTGCCTGTTTTGTAATCAAAATCTTGTATCCAAATACAAACGGATGCTGGCAAAAGGGCAGGGAAGCGGCAAAAGCGAGGCTGGGCGATACGGGCGCCGCATTGCTTGGGCCGCGCTGCGCGGGCGCATGAACCGGGCAGGCCGCACGGGCCGGGATGGGAACTGGCACGGATGGCCCGCGCCGCCCAGGCCGAAAACCCGCCCCGCACGCGCCCCGCCCGGCCTGCTTGCGAAACGGAAATCAGCGTGCGCAATTGCGGTTTTCCGCCCATCCCCCGCGCCGCCACCGCCCCCTGCGCTTGCCAGAAAAGGGTAAGTTATCCACAGAAAACTCCTGAATTGATAGCGCGCTGCGCAGCATTGACGGGCGCTGTGGGCGGTTTGCCTAATGATTAAGCAAAATCTTGTATCAAAGTCATGCAAACCCAAGCCGGGTGCGGCGCAGGGGCTGCCAATAATCGCCGCCCCATGAATGCCTTGCAGAACTTGCCCTTTGGGTTGTCCTTGTTGCCGTTGCTTTTGCCGCCTTGTGGGCGGGCCTGGGCGGGGTGCGGGGCATGAAGATTTTTCGTGGTTTGCATCACCCCGGCATCGCGCCGGGCTGCGCGCTGACGATAGGCAACTTCGACGGCGTGCACCGCGGCCATCAGGCCATGCTGGCGCTGCTGCAAAACGAGGCGCGGCACCGGGGCGTGCCCAGCTGCGTGATGACGTTCGAGCCGCATCCGCGCGACTGGTTTGCCGCCGCCACGGGCCGCAGCAGTCTGGCCCCGGCGCGGGTGAGCACGCTGCGCGACAAGCTGGCCGAGCTGGCCAGTTGCGGAGTGAGCCAGACCATCGTGCTGCCTTTCAACGCCGCGTTGGCGGCGCTGCCCGCGCAGGAGTTCATCGAGCAGGTGCTGGTGCGCGGGCTGGGTGTGCGCTATGTGCTGGTGGGCGATGACTTTCGCTTCGGCGCGCAGCGTGCGGGCGACTACGCCATGCTGGATGCGGCCGGGGCGCGGCTGGGTTTTGATGTGGCGCGCATGCAGTCGTATGAAGTGCATGGCGAGCGCGTGTCGTCCACCGCCGTGCGGGCCGCGCTGGCCGCGGGCGACATGGCGGCGGCGGCGGCGCTGCTGGGCCGGCCCTGGGCCATCAGCGGGCATGTGGTGCACGGGCGCAAGCTGGGCCGCGCGCTGGCCGAGAGCGCGCCGGGGCGGCTGGATGGTTTTCGCACGCTGAATTTGCGCTTTTCGCGCCGCGCTCACGCCTGGCGGCCGGCGGCCAGCGGCATTTTTGTGGTGCGCGTGCACGGGATGGCGCCCCACGCGCTGCACGGCGTGGCCAATCTGGGCGTGCGCCCTTCGCTGGATGCGGGCGATGTCAACGGCGGCCGCGTGCTGCTGGAAACGCACGTTTTTGACTGGCCCGCGCACCTGGGCGCAGAGGGGGGCTACGGTAAGATCATTCGCGTGGAACTCCTCAGCAAATTGCACGACGAGCGGCGCTATCACAGCCTGGCCGCACTGGCCGAAGGCATTGCGCAAGACTGCGCTGATGCCCGCGCCTGGCTGGCTTCGCACGCGGGCAGCGCCATACCGGGCGTGGCCCCCGGCGGGCGAATTTGAAGGGGCGGCAGGCCTTGTCTGCCCCCGCCAGACGCCCCGCGCGCCCGACGCCCGCGCCGGGCCCCTGCCACCGGCCCCGCTCCCTTTTCCTTCCCTTTCTTTTCCTTGTTTTTCAAGCGTCTTTGTGACAAGACGCCCGGCCCGCCCGCCGCGTGCCTGATGGCCCGATGCGTGTGTGAGCGCGCCGCCCGAAAGTTTTTTATGAGCCAAGACACCCCCAATTACCGCGACACGCTGAACCTGCCCGACACCCCTTTCCCCATGCGCGGCGATTTGCCCCGGCGCGAGCCGGGCTGGATCAGCCAGTGGGAGCAGGAAGGGCTGTATCAGCGCCTGCGCGCCGCCGGCTGCGGCCGCCCCAAATTCGTGCTGCACGACGGCCCGCCCTATGCCAACGGCCAGCTGCACATGGGCCACGCGGTCAACAAAATCCTCAAGGACATGATCAACAAGGCGCGCCAGCTCGAAGGCTTTGACGCGGCCTACGTGCCCGGCTGGGACTGCCACGGCCTGCCGATTGAAAACGCCATCGAAAAGCAGTTTGGCCGCAGCTTGAGCCGCGACGAGATGCAGGCCAAAAGCCGCGCCTACGCCAGCAGCCAGATCGAGCTGCAAATGGCCGAGTTCAAGCGCCTGGGCGTGCTGGCCGACTGGCAGCATCCCTACAAAACCATGAACTTCGCCAACGAGGCCGCGCAGCTGCGCGCCTTCAAGCGCGTGATCGAGCGCGGTTTTGTCTATCGCGGCCTCAAGCCCGTTTACTGGTGCTTTGACTGCGCCTCGTCGCTGGCCGAGTTCGAGATCGAATACAAAAACAAGCAAAGCCAGACGCTGGATGTGGCCTTCGAGGCCGACGACCCCGCCGCCCTGGCCGCTGCCTTCGGCCTGCCCGCGCTGCCCGCGCCGGCCTATGCCGTGATCTGGACGACCACCGCCTGGACGCTGCCGGCCAACCAGGCCCTCAACGCCCACCCCGCGCTGCAATACGCGCTGGTGCACACCGAGCGCGGCGTGCTGCTGCTGGCGGCCAATCTGGTGGAAAAAACGCTGGCGCGCTACGGCCTGCAAGGCCAGGTGCTGGCCACCGCCGAGGGCGCGCGCCTGGCGGGGCTGGCGTTTCGCCACCCGCTGTATGAGCAGGCGGGGCAGGGCAGCGAGGACGGGGCCTACAGCTACCGGCGTCTTTCGCCCATGCACCTGGCCGAATACGTCAGCGATAGCGACGGCACCGGCATCGTGCACTCGGCCCCGGCCTACGGCGTGGATGACTTCAACACCTGCGTCGCCCACGGTCTGAAAACCGACGACATCCTCAACCCCGTGCAGCCCCAGGGCGCTTATGTGGCGGCGCTGCCGCTGTTTGGCGGGCAGAACATCTGGAAAGCCTGCGCGCAAATCATCGACACCCTGCGCGCCGCCGGCCGCCTGCTGGCCACCGGCCCGCTGGAGCACAGCTACCCGCACTGCTGGCGGCACAAATCGCCCGTCATCTACCGCGCCGCCGCGCAGTGGTTCATCCGCATGGACGAGGGCGAAGGCGTTTTCACCAAAGACAAGGCCCCGCAAACCCTGCGCCAAATGGCGCTGGAGGCCATCGAGCGCACCAGCTTCTACCCCGAAAACGGCCGCGCCCGCCTGCGCGACATGATCGCCAACCGGCCCGACTGGGTGATCAGCCGCCAGCGCGCCTGGGGCGTGCCCATCCCCTTCTTTTTGCACAAGGAAACGGGCGAGCTGCACCCGCGCACCATGCAAATCATCGACCAGGCCGCCGAGCTGATCGAGCAAGGCGGCATCGAAGCCTGGAGCCGCGTCAGCGCCGCCGACATCCTGGGCGAGCAAGACGCCGCGCACTACACCAAAAGCAGCGACATCCTGGAAGTGTGGTTCGACTCCGGCTCCACCTTCTGGCACGTGCTGCGCGGCTCGCACCAGGGCCTGGGGCACGACGAAGGCCCCGAGGCCGACCTTTACCTGGAAGGGCATGACCAGCACCGGGGCTGGTTCCACTCCTCGCTGCTGCTGTCTTGCGCCATCGACGGGCGCGCGCCCTACCGGGGCCTGCTCACTCACGGCTTCACCGTCGACAGCCAGGGCCGCAAGATGAGCAAATCGCTGGGCAACGGCATCAACTTGCAGGAAGCCTTCAAGAAATGGGGCGCGGAAATCATCCGCCTGTGGGTGGCCGCCAGCGACTACTCCGGCGACATCGCGGGCGACGAAAAAATCATGGCCCGCGTGATCGATGCCTACCGCCGCATCCGCAACACCCTGCGTTTTCTGCTGGCCAACACCAGCGACTTCGACCCCGCCCGCGACGCCGTGCCCTACGAGCAAATGATGGAAATCGACCGCTGGGCGCTGGCGCGCGCCGCCCAGTTCCAGGCCGAAACGCTGGCGCACTACAGGGTGTATGAATTCCACCCCGTCGTCGCCAAGCTGCAACTGTTTTGCTCCGAAGACCTGGGCGGCTTTTATCTGGATGTGCTGAAAGACCGCCTCTACACCACCGCCGCCCGCAGCCTGGCGCGGCGCAGCGCGCAAACGGCGCTGCACGCCATCACCCAGGCCATGCTGCGCTGGATGGCGCCCTTTCTCAGCTTCACCGCCGAAGAAGCCTGGCGGCTCGTCGGCCACAGCCCTTCCATCTTCCTGGAGCGCTTTGAAACCCTGCCCGCAGGCGACGACGGGCTGCTGGCCAAGTGGCAGCGCATCCGTGAAATTCGCGACGTGGTGAACAAGGAAATCGAGGCCGTGCGCGAAACCGGCCGCATCGGCGCTTCGCTGCAAGCCAGCGTGCAGCTGGAAGTTGGCGCGCAAGACCACGCCCTGCTCGCCAGCCTGGGCGACGAACTGCCCTTTGGCTTCATCGTCTCGGCCCTGCAACTGGTTCCCGGCCCGGTCCTGGCCGCTCGCGTCAGCGCCGCCCCCGGCGCCAAATGCGAGCGCTGCTGGCACTACGAGCCGGAAGTGGGCCAGCCCCAAACCGCCAGCGGCCAGGCCAAACCCGCCGCCCTGTGCACCCGCTGCACCGGCAACATCGTCGCCGACCCCGCCGGACACGAGCGGCGGCTGTTTGTGTAAGCGGGCCGTGCGGGGTCACCATCGGCCCCGCGCGCGCCAGGTTCACTGATTCACTTTCCCGTCGTGAAAAAACAAACGAAATCCACCTCCTCCCCGCTCACGCTGTGGCTGCTGCTGGCCGTGCTGGTCATCGTGTTCGACCAGTTCACCAAATGGCTCATCGTGGGCCACTACCGTCTGGGCGATGTGACTTATGTCGCGCCCTTTTTCAACGTCGTGCGCGCGCACAACACGGGCGCGGCTTTTTCCATGCTGGCGCAGGCCGGGGGCTGGCAGCGCTGGTTTTTCACCGGGGTGGGGCTGACTGCGGCCGTGTTCATCGTGGCCATGCTGCGCCGCCACGGGCAGCAGCGCCTGTTCGGCTTTTCGCTCAGCATGGTGCTGGGCGGGGCCATAGGCAATGTGATCGACCGCGTGGTGCATGGCTATGTGGTGGACTTTCTGGATTTCCACTGGGCCTTTTTGTCGCGCGTGTTTCAGGGCGGGCACTTTCCCGCTTTCAACGTGGCCGATATGGCCATCAGCGTCGGCGTTGCCGGTCTGCTGCTCGATGAGCTGCTGCGCGTGATGCGCGGCGGGAAATGAAGCGCCAAAAATGCCGGTCAGAGACTGAGTTATCCACAGATTTCTCATGTTTTTGTAGCGCTGTTCGCAGTATTTACGGGCGCTCCAGCCGGTTTGACTATTTTTTAATCATCAGGAGAGCTTGCCATGTCCAGTCCGCTTGAATCGCGCCTGCAAGACGCCCAATTGCTGCAAACCCGGGCCTTCGTGGATGGCCGCTGGCAGGAGGGCGAGCGCGGCTGCTTTGCCGTGACCGATCCGGCCACGGGCGCGCATCTGGCCGATGTGGCCGATATTTCCGTGGCGCAGGTGCAGCAGGCCATCGCCGCCGCGCAGGCCGCCTGGCCCGACTGGCGCGAGCGCAGCGCCCATGAGCGCAGCGCTTTGCTCATGCGCTGGCACGCGCTGCTCATGCAGCACCAGGGCGATCTGGCCTGCCTGATGACGGCCGAGCAGGGCAAGCCCCTGGCCGAGGCGCGCGGCGAAGTGGCCTACGGCGCCAGCTTCGTGCAGTGGTTTGCCGAGCAGGCCCGGCGCGTGGCGGGCGAGGTGCTGGCCGCCCCCGGCAAGGGCCAGCGCCTGTTTGTGCTGCGCCAGCCCGTGGGCGTGTGCGCGGCCATCACGCCCTGGAACTTTCCGCTGGCCATGATCACGCGCAAGGTGGCCCCCGCGCTGGCCGCCGGCTGCCCCGTCGTGATCAAGCCGTCCGAACTCACCCCCCTCACGGCGCTGGCCGTGGCCGAGCTGGCCCGCCGCGCGGGGCTGCCTGCGGGCGTGCTCAACGTCATCACCGGCACCCGCAGCAGCGAGTACGGCCAGGCTTTGTGCGCCAGCCCCGTCGTGCGCCACCTCAGCTTCACCGGCAGCACCGAAGTGGGCCGCATCCTCATGGCCCAGTGCGCGCCCACTGTCAAAAAACTGTCGCTGGAGTTGGGCGGCAATGCGCCTTTCATCGTTTTTGATGACGCGGACATACCGGCTGCCGTGCAGGGCGCTTTTGCCAGCAAGTTCCGCAACGCGGGGCAAACCTGCGTTTGCGCCAACCGCTTTTATGTGCAGGCGGGCGTGTATGACGAGTTCGTGCGCCAGTTCACGGCCCGCGTGCAGGCCGCCCGCGTGGGCAACGGCTTTGACGAAGGCGTGGAAATCGGCCCGCTCATCGAACCGGCCGCCCTGCAAAAAGTGCAGTGGCATGTGGCCGATGCCCTGGCGCACGGCGGGCGCATCGTCACCGGCGGCCACGCCCTGCCCGCGCTGGGCAGCGGCCAGTTTCACGAGGCCACCGTCATCGCCCACGCCAGCGCCGAGATGCTTTGCACCCGCGAGGAAACCTTCGGCCCGCTGGCGCCCATCGTGCGCTTTGAAACCGAGGCCGAGGCCATCGCCGCCGCCAACGCCAGCGAATACGGCCTGGCCGCCTACTTCTACAGCCAGAACCCGGCCCGCATCTGGCGCGTGGCCGAGGCGCTGGAAAGCGGCATGGTGGGCGTCAACACCGGCCTGATTTCCAACGAGGTGGCCCCTTTTGGCGGCGTCAAGCAATCCGGCCTGGGCCGCGAAGGCTCGGTGCACGGCATCGACGAATACCTGGAAATGAAATACGTCTGCCAGGGGGCGCTGGCTTAACATGCCCGCTCCCACCCGGCCCCGCCTTTCTGCCCCCGTCATGAGCGCCCACAAACCCACAACTTCCGCCTTGCCCCTGAACGCCGTGCAGAAAAAACGCCTGCTGGCGGCCCAGGCCCGCTGCCAGGCGCAGGGCAGCTTGCTCACCCCCTTGCGCGCCGAGGTGCTGGGCCTGCTCATCAAGCGCGGCGGCGTGGCCAAGGCTTATGACTTGCTGACTGACATGCAGGCGCGCAAGGCGGGCGTGGCGCCCATGACGGTTTATCGCGCGCTCGACTTTCTGGTGGAGCAGGGCCTGGCGCACAAGGTGGCTGCCAACAGCACTTTCATCCTCTGCCAGCACGGCGGCCCCCACGATGCGCACGATCAAACGGTGATGCTCGTGTGCGAGCAGTGCGGCCGCACCGCTGAATGCAATGACCCCCAGGTGGTTCAGGCCCTGCAACACGCGCTGGCCGCCACCGGCTTCGCCGCCCGTGAGCTGGAAATCAAGGGCCGGTGCGCCGATTGCGCCGACGAGCTGCACACGCACGGCGCGGCATGAGTGCGGCGGCTCAATCCAGCTTTTCAATCGCCAGCAGGTGCGGGGGCGGGCGGCGCGGATTGACGAAGCGGTATTGCATGACGGCGTAGCGATCGGACGGCAGGGCGGCGGCCCAGGCGTGGATGGCCTCGGCCTCGATCTGGCCGGCCGGGTGGCCGGGGTAGAGCACTGCCAGCAGCAGGCCGCCGGGGGCCAGCAGGACCAGGGCAGCGTTCAGCGCCCGCAAACTGGTTGGCGACTGGGTGGTGCGGCTTTTGTCGCTGCCGGGCAGCCAGCCGAAGTTGAAGACGGCAGCGGTTAGCGGAGCGCTGATGTGCTGCGCCAGGGTTTCGTGGCCGGCCGCCAGCAGGGTGACTTGCGCTTGCGCGCCGTGGGCGGCCAGGCGCTCGGCCGTGGCTTGCAGGGCCTGGGGCTGCACATCGAAAGCCCACACGCGCCCGCCGGGGCCCACGCACTGGGCCAGCAGCAAGGTGTCGTGGCCGTTGCCGGCGGTGCCGTCCAGCGCGTTGTCGCCGGGGCACAGGCGCTGACGCAGCAGCTCATGGGTGAATGCAAGGATGCGGGGCAGGTGTTTCATGGGCGAAATTTTCCGGGATGCGCGCGGGCGGCCGCAGACGGGCGTGACTTTGCTGCTAGAATCCGCGCTTTCGTTCAAACGACAAAGGCGCGTAGCTCAGCTGGTTAGAGCACCACCTTGACATGGTGGGGGTCGTTGGTTCGAGTCCAATCGCGCCTACCAATTCAGCAAAAGCGCCTGGCGGCAACGTCAGGCGCTTTTTTCATGCCCGTTTGCGTTTGCAAAAGGAATTGGGGACGGCGCTTTCATCCGCAGCGCTCGCCGCGCGGGGCGCTGCACACCGTCAGAGGGCGGCCGCTGGCGAGATCGCTGGCCTGGGTTGGGGCGGATTCGGCGGCGACAACGGGCGGCATGTGAAAAGCGTCGCGCACGACAGGCTGGGCCAGAAGCTGGCTGGTTTGGCGATAAATCCAGTCATCGCTGCGCTGCGCGGCGGGCAGGGGCAGGTCAAGCTGCCAAACCATGCGGCCGGGCTGGGCGGCCATGACGATGATGGTGTCGGCCAGGGTGACGGCTTCCATCACATCGTGCGTGATCATGAGCACGGCAAGCTGGCGGCGCGCCATTTCGGCCAGCAGCAGGCGGTGCATTTGGCCCTTGAGGCCGATGTCGAGCGCGGAAAAAGGCTCGTCCAGCAGCAGCAAATCAGGCTCCAGCACCAGCGCGCGAGCCAGGGCGGCGCGGCTTTGCATGCCGCCGGAAAGCTCGCCGGGAAATTGCGCCAGGGCGATGTCATCCAGCCCCAGCAGGTGGCCCATGCGGCGGGCGGCGGCCTGGCGCTCGGCGCGCGGGCGGCGCTGGGCCTTGAGGCCCAGGGCAATGTTGTTCAGCACGGTTTGCCAGGGCAGCAGGTGCGGCTGCTGAAAGAGCATGGCGGGGCGGGCGTAGCGGTTGTCCACATGTCCTTCCTGCACGGTGAGCAGGCCCGCGCACAGGTGCAGCAAGGTGGTTTTGCCGCAGCCGGAAGGGCCGACCAGAGCCACGGCGCGGCCGGCCGGCAGGGTGAAATGGATGCCTTCGAGCACGGTGCGGCTGGCCCAGGCGTGGCCCAGCCCCTGAACCTGGAGCAGGGCAGGGGGGGGCGCGGGGCGGTCTGGATGGGGGGCGGCGGCGTTCATCGTTTGCCGGCCTCGCGCCAGTGTTCGATTTGCCGCTTGACAGGCTCCAGCAGCAGGTATTCCAGCGCCAGCAGCAGCAGCACGACGGCGCCGATCCAGGCCAGGGTGGAGGCCATGTCCAGCTGGGCGCGGCTGCTGGCCAGGGCCGCGCCCACGCCGTCGGATGAGGCCAGCAGCTCGGCCATGACGACCACGCGCCAGGAGCTGCCCAGCGCCACGATCCAGGCCGGAAAGAGGTAGGAGATGACGTGGGGCAGGTAGATGTCGGTCACGCGCATGTGCCAAGGCAGGGCGAAAACTTGCGAGAGATCGCGCCAGCGCTGCTCCAGCGTGCGCGCGCCCTGCATGCCGCCCGCGAAAACAACAGGAAAGCTGGCGATGAAGACGGTGAAAACGGGCGTGCCGTCGCCCGTGCCGAACCAGAGCATGGCCAGCACCAGCCAGGCGATGGGCGGCGTGCCCATCAGCACGGTGACCCAGGGGCGGGCCATCATGGAAGCCGTCATGGACACCCCGGCGGCCACGCCCAGCGCGCTGCCCAGGCCGATGGCCAGCGCCAGTCCGGCCAGTGCGCGCCGCGCCGAAACCAGCAGGGCGGGCCACAGCTGCTGGCTGACCTGGGCAAGCTGGCGCAGCGCATCGGCCGCTTCCAGCGGGGTGGGCAGCACCAGCGGGCCATACAGGCCCGCCAGCAGCTCCCACACGGCCAGCAGCAAAAACAGGCTGGCCAGTGCGCCCCAGCCACTCCACAAATAGCCGGGCAGCGCCGCCAGCCAGGCGCGCAGCAGGGTCATGCGGCGGGCTGGGCGGCGCTGGCGCCGTAGAACTCGGCGGCGGGCAGCTTGCCGCCTATCAGCCCCGGCTGGCGGGCGTGCAGTTGCTCAAAGAAAAATTCCAGCTCGCTTTTGGCCTGGGCGGCGGGCACCACCTGAAGCTGGCTGTGGGCGATGGACTCGGCCACGCCTTCAGGGGTGAGCATGTCGATGCGCCGGGCCACGGCCTGGCCGCAGGCGGCGCTGTCGCTCTTGCACCACTGCATGGCTTGTTCATAAGCCTGCTCAAAGCGCGCCAGCAGCGCCGCATTGCCCAGATGCTTGCCCATCACGGCAATGCCGGCCATGGGAATGCGCGGCTCGCGGCCAAAGGCGCGGCCCCATTCCTGCTGGATGTCGATGCCGCGATACAGATCGGGCGCAATCACGCTCACGGGCAGCGCGCGGGACTTGAGCAGGCCGACGGAGACGGCCGGCTCGGCCAGCAGGGCGTGATCGGCGCGGCGGGTGAGCAGCATTTGCATGGCATCCAGCGGCGTGGCCACGTAGCGCAGGCGCACGTCTTGCTCGCCCTGGCCGATGCTCACGCCCAGCTTGGCGGCCAGGGTCTGGAAGGTGATGTCTGGCATATCGCCCCTGAAGGGCATGAGCAGTTCTTTGCCGCGCAGATCGGCCAGGGTTTTCACGCCGGCATCGCGCGTGAGCACGTATTGAATGCCCCAGACGCTGATGTTGAGCAGGCGCAGCGGCACACCCCGGTTGAACAAGTTGGCCGCCACGTTGCTGGGCATGGCCAGGAAGTCGGCCTTGCCCTCGATGGTCAGGGCGCGCAGCTGATCGGGCGTGCGCCAGGTGACGAATTCCACCTGTTCGGCCACATCGGCCAGTGCGCCGCTGTCGGCAATGCGAATCAGTGGATTGGAGACGGCGGCAAACGGCCCGGCCAGGGTCAGTTTGGGCAGCTTGGCCTGCGCAGCCACGGGCCAGGCCGCGCCTGCCAGGGCGGCAGCGCCCGTTGAGAGCAGCAGACGGCGACGGGTAAGGGCAATCTTCATGGCGACATGTCTCCTTTCAGGGGGGCAAAGGCGACCCGCGAATGGCCTGAAAACGGCTTGCAGCGATCAGGCCGATGGCGGGGGCGTGAAAGCGGGAATGCGAGGGTGGAAATGGTACGTGAGCAGGCCGGGCGGGCTGCGCTGAAAGAGGCCCCTTCGATCAGCGCAGATGGCCTGAAAGGCCCGTGGATACTGCGCGGAGCGCTATCTTTTTTAAAGCAATCGGGGCAAAAAAACGCATGGGCGCATGGTTAACCGCCATGCGCCCATATGCGGCCTTGAGGGCTTTAGAACTGCCCGTGCCAGGACAGAGCGATGCTGCGGCCGGGTGCAGGCGTTTCCATGCCGGGGCTGCCTTCGGCCAGGTGCTCGTGATAGTGCTTGTCAGCCAGGTTTTTCACGGCCAGGCGCAGGCTGTGATCCTTGTTCAGATGCCAGGTGGCACCCAGGTCGATCACGCCGTAGCCGGCGGTGGCGTCTTCGGTGCCGCGCGCAAATAGGGTGGCCACGCGGTTTTGGCGCTTGACCAGCAGGGCCGATGCATCCAGCGTGAGCTGGGGCGTGATGCGTCCTTCCCAGCCCAGGCGCAGGGCGTCGGCGGGCATTTGGAACAGCGGCTCGTTCAGATCGTCGTTGTCGCCGCGCACCATGGAATAGGTGGCGCTGAACCAGTGGCCGGCAAGGGCCTGCCAGCGCAGGCTGGCATCCAGGCCGGTGAGGGTGGCGTGGCCCAGGTTGACGTTGCGCTTGCAGGCTGCGGCGTTGGCCTGGCCGCAGGCGGCGATGGCGCTCGGGCCGGTCAGTTGCACGCCGGTGATGTAGTTGCTGATGCGGCTGCGCCACAGGGCCAGGCCGTAGTCCAGGCGGCTGTCGCTGCCCTTGAGGCCCAGCTCGAACTGGGTGGCTTTCTCGGGCGAGATTTGCGGGTTGCCCGCCCAGTAGTAGCCGCTGGAGCGCGGGCCGCTTTGATAGCGCTCGCGCATGTCTGGCGCACGAAAGCCGCGCGCCACGCTGGCGTAGGGCCGCAGCAGCGGGCTGACTTCGTAAATCGCGCCCAGGCTGCCGGAAACGGCGCTGTCGCTGCGCTTGAGGCCATTGCGTACGCGGCCGTTGTTCATGGCATCGGCCTGGCCGCGCACGCTGTCATAGCGCAGGCCGGCCAGCACTTTCAGCGCGCCGAACTGCATGTCGTCTTGCACATACAGGCCCGCAGCGCGCAGCTTGCCGTTGTGGAAGGGCTTGCTGGGGCTGAATGCGAAGTTGGGCGGCGTGGCCGAGCGGCTGTCGGGGTTGGCTTTCATCTGCCAGGCGTTCAGCCCGAAGGAAAGCAGGTGCTGCGGGTGCAGCAGCCAGTCGGCCTTGGCATCCACGCCGGTGGAGGCGAAGGTCACGCGCGTTTCGGCCATGTTGCGCCCCAGGCCGGTGGCCCAGGCGTTGATGGTGCGCAGCATGTCCTGGCGATACACGCGCACATCCACGTTCAGCGGGCGCGGGCCGCTGCCGCGGCGGTTGTAGCCCACTTCGTAGAGCGAGCGCGTTTGCTTGGGCGAATAGGTGATGAGCTGGCCTATGCGCGGCATGGGGTGCTTGCGGGTGGAGCCGGGGTACCACACGTCTTCATCCTGATGGCGCTGGGCGGAAATGCGCAGTTGCTGCTGCGCGTCGATGCGGTAGCGATACTGGCCGATGAAGGCGTTGGAGTCATAGCCCGTGCGCGCCACGCGGCCCTTGGGGGCCTTGTAGTCATCCAGCCGCGCCAGAGAAGCGCCCAGCATCACGGCGTGATCGCCGCTGCTGAACTGGCCCACGCCCGCGCCGCTGAAACCCTTGCTGGCCGAGTCATAGCCCAGCGTGGCGCGCAGGCCCGTGCGGTCAAAGCGCGCCTGCGGCAGTTGCACGTTGATGGCCCCGCCCAGCGCGCCCGTGCCGTAGAGCACCGAGGCCGGGCCTTTCACCACTTCCACCCGCTCGGCCAGACCCAGCGAGAGGAAAGAGCCTATGGCACCGGCCGGCTGGGCCGAGTTCAGCCGCACGCCATCGACCATGAGCACGATGGATTCTTTTTGCTGGCCGCGAATCACCGGGTTTTGCCCCTGTCCGCTGTCTGATGCGACGGCCAGGCCGGCCTCGCCGCGCAGGGCTTCGCCCAGGTTTTGCGCGCCCTTGCGCTCCAGCGCCTCGCGCCCCAGCTCGGTGGTGGCGATGGGCGTTTCGGCGCTATCGGCCGCGTAGCCCTTGGCCGTGACGTTCACGGTGGGCAATTCGGCTTCTTGTTGCTCTTTGGCGACATTGCTGGCGGCTTGCTGCGCCTGGGCGCTGGCGGCCAAAAGGGCGGCCACGGCCAGAGCCATGCGGGTGGGTCGATTCATGCTGGAACTCTCCTCAGGATTTGTGTGTGGATGAAAAAACGTGTGACAGCCAAAGGCATCGCGCTACAGTTTATGTAATTCGCAAGTAAACAGCAATGATTTGTATCAATAGCAACTGGCCGACATAGAAATGGCAACTGACGGCAAATTGCAAAAAATTTTTCACAAAAAAATGAAGTTTTGTTGATACTGATTCTTGTTTGTCGTATAGTTCACTCCATCGACACGGCGCTGCCAACGCGGCGCTTCGCAAGTCAAACAGATCATCGTGGGAGACATCGGGGCAGCCAGCCTTGATGTCGTTTAGCTAGCCAGTGGTTGCCTCGTGTTTCCAGTTAGCCAAGCTTTTTTTGCCAAGGGCGCTTTCAGGCGCCCTTTGTTATGCCCGAAAGATTTGTGTTGCGGGGGTCGCTCCAGTCTCCTGCACTGACTTGAGTTCACAACGAAAGACCTCCAACCATGTCGCATCGCTCCCCCTCCTCCTTTTCTCCTTGCTCCTGGCCCTTGAGCCGCTTGAGCCTTGCGCTTGCCTGCGCGCTGGCGGCCCCCAGCGCTGCGCTGGCCCAGCCGGTGGCGGGCACGCTCAATGAAGTGACGGTGCGCTCCGAAACCGGGGCCGAAGAAAGCGCCCGCAGCCCCGTAGCAGGCTACCGCGCCAGGCGTGCGAGCACGGCGACCAAAACCGACACCGCGCTGGCCGAAACGCCGCAGTCCGTCACCGTGCTCACGCGCGATCAGATGAATGAGCAGGGCATGGGCAATTTGCAAGACGCGCTCGGCTATGCCGCCGGGGTGCGTTCTGACGCCTATGGCATAGACGGGCGCACCGACTCGGCCCGCATCCGTGGCGCTGCGCCCGTGACGTATCTGAACGGCCTGCGCAGTCATTACAACTACTACACCAGCACCATCCGCTTCGACCCCTACACGCTGGAGCGCGTGGAAGTGCTGCGCGGCCCGGCCGGCATGCTTTTTGGCGCGGGCAGCGTGGGCGGAGTGGTGAATTTGGTGAGCAAGCGCGCGCAGTTCGATCCGGTGCGCGAAGTGGGCGTGCAACTGGGCAGCCATCGCCGCCGCCAGGTGCAGGCCGATCTGGGCGGGGCCGTGAATGAGCAATGGGCCTGGCGCGTGGTGGCGCTGGCGCGGCGGGCCGACACGCAAGTGGATTTCGTGCCTGACAACCGCGCCCTGCTCATGCCCACGCTCACCTGGCAGCCGCGCGCGGGCACCACGCTGGCGCTGCATGCGCTGTGGCAAAAGGACGAAAGCGGCAGCACCTCGCAGTTTTTCCCCTGGGCCGGCACGCTGCACCCGGCCCGCCCCGGCACGCTGCCCACGCGCCGCTTCATCGGCGAGCCGGGCGACTACTACGACACCGCGCACCGCCACATCGGCTGGCAGTTCGAACACGCCTTGAACGCGCAATGGACGTTGCGCCACAGCCTGCGCCACTCGCTCAATGAAAACGAAGGCCACTACCACTATGGCGACTTCTTCACCGTGGTCGGCGGCTGGGGGGCCGACCCCGTCAACCAGCGCCTGCTTGCCCGCGTGCTCAGCGACAGCCGCACCCGCGCCCGCATGACCACGCTGGACACCCATTTGCAAGGCCATCTGACCACCGGCAGCGTGCAGCACACCCTGCTGGTGGGGCTGGACATCCAGCGCTTTGCGCAGCGCACCTGGACGGCGCGCGGCAGCAGCCGCATCGATGCCTGGAACCCGGTTTACGGCCAGACTGGCCCGGCCGCCGCCCGCGCCGCCCAGCCCGGCACCCATCAGCGGCAGACCGGGCTTTATGTGCAAGACCAGGCGCGCTGGCAGCAGTGGTCTTTCCTGGCCGGGCTGCGGCATGACCGCACCGCCTCGGGCGCGCAAGGCAGCGCCGCCGTCAAAGACCGCGCCACCACGCACCGCCTGGCGGCCATGTATCACACGGGCGCGCACCTCAACCCCTACCTGAGCTACACCGAATCCTTCTTGCCGCAAGCGCCGCGCAACCAGCGCCTGTTCAAGCCTCTGAAGGGCAAGCAGTGGGAGCTGGGCCTCAAATACGAGCCGCCCGGCCAGGCCCTGGCCCTTGACGCCGCCCTCTACAGCCTGCGCGAAGAAAACCAGATTCAGTCCCCCCGCCCGGACGAATACAACCAACTGGGCAAAACCCGTGGCCGAGGGCTGGAGCTGCAAGCGCGCGGCGCGCCCAGCCGCTATCTGGACTTGCTGGCCCACTACAACCACACCCGGGTCGATGCCAAGCTCGAAGGGCTGCCGCGCCATCAGGCCAGCGTCTGGGGCCTGTGGCGGCCCGCCGGCGTGCGCCAGCAGGGCTTGTCCGTGGGCGCGGGCCTGCGCTGGATGAGCGCCTTTCACGACCGCAGCGGCCCGCGCATACCTTCATCGGCCCTGATCGATCTGCTGCTGGCCTGGGACGCGCCCCAATGGCGTCTGGCGCTGAACGTGGCCAACGCCGCCGACAAAACCTACTTCGCCACCTGCCTGGCCCGGGGCGACTGCTGGTGGGGCGCAAGGCGTAACGTCGCGTTAAGTGCAACTTACAAATTCTGATGCCTTGCTACTATTTCGATAGCTGTCTTCGCAACATTGGCGGGCGCTGGCGGCATTCGGGTCTTTTTGGGGCTGATTTTTGTGCGAAACAAAAGTAGCAATAAGACACATCTCAGGCTCACGCCCCAGGCTTCCCGGCCCTTCCCTTTTCCCTCTCTCGTTTCCTTCCACCACAGAAAAACACCATGACCGCTCATGCACACCCGCTCAAACCCTCGCCGCTGGCTGCGGCCTCGGCCCTGGCGTTGGCCCTGATGGCCGGCGCGCCCGCCCTGGCGCGAGAAGCCGACAAACAAGAAGCCGACCAAACCCGCACCCTCTCTGAAGTGGTCGTGCAGGAACAAAGCGAAGGCCAGGCCAGCGAAGGCAGCGGCTCTTTCACCAGCACCCGGCCCGCCCGCACGGCCGCCAAGCTGGCCCTGAGCCAGCGCGAAACGCCCCAGTCCGTCACCACCATCACGCGCGAGCGGCTGGAGCAGCAGGGCCTGACCACCCTCACCGAAGTGATGGAGCAAACCACCGGCATCAGCGTGAGCAATATGGATACCGAACGTCGCGCCTACACCGCGCGCGGCTACAGCATCAGCAACTTTCAGACCGACGGCATGCTGGGCACCTACGGCGGCTACGTCAGGCCGCCGGGCGACACCTTCGTGTACGACCGCGTGGAAGTGCTGCGTGGCGCAGCCGGCCTGAGCGTGGGCGCGGGCGACCCGTCGGCCACCGTCAACATGGTGCGCAAGCGCCCCACCCGCCGCTTTCAGGGCAGCGCCGCCGTCAGCGTGGGCACGCACTCGCTGCGCCGGGGCGAAATCGACCTGGGCGGCCCCCTGGCCTGGGACGGCAGGCTGCGCGGCCGCGTGGTCGCCGCCGTTCAGCACGCCGGGTCATTCCGCCCGCTCTACAAGCAGCGCATCAACGCCTTTTACGGCGTGCTCGAAGCCGACCTCGGCCCGGCCACCACGGCATCGCTGGGCTTTGAGCGTCAGCAGTCCGATCCGCGCGGCGTCACCTGGGGCACCGTGCCCTACTGGAATGCCGACGGCAGCGTGGCTCACCTGCCGCACGGCCTGAACCTGACTGCGCCCTGGACGTCGTGGAACTCGGTCGAGCGGCGCGTTAGCGCCTCGGTCGAGCACCAGTTCAACCCCGACTGGCGGCTGCGCGCGGCCCTCACCCGCGCCGACAGCGAGCAAGACGGCCACCTCTGGTATGGCGGCAGCGGCTACCCGCGCGCCGACGGCAGCGGCATCAGCGCCTGGTATGGCCGCTTTCCCGTGCAAGACACCAACACCGCCATCGACGTGAACGTGGACGGCAAATTCAGCGCCTGGGGTCGCCGCCACGATCTCGTGTTCGGGCTGACCGGCCACAAGCGCGCCAACGAAGTCACGGCCACCGCGCCCTACGCCATCCCTCCCGGCTACACCAATACCGACGCCTACGCCGCCATCCCCGACTGGCGCACCTGGCGCGGGCAAGTGCCCATGTTTGGCGCAGATAAACGCCCCTGGCTGGCCTCGGCCAACGACGTGGAGCAAAAAGCCGTTTACGCCGCCACCCGGCTGCACGTGGCCGAGCCGTTCAAGCTCGTGCTGGGTGCGCGCTACAGCCAATACGAAAACGCCACCCGCCGCTATAGCAGCAACACCGGCGCGCTCACGGGCACAAGCGGCTACGACAACGATGGCATCTTCACCCCCTACGCCGGGCTGCTGTGGGACTTTGCCCCGCAATGGACGGCCTACGCCTCCTACACCGACATCTTCCAGCCGCAAAACTACCGCGACAAAAACAACCAGACGCTTGACCCCGTGGTGGGCGACACCGTGGAGCTGGGCGTCAAGGCCGAGCTGCTGGACAAGCGCCTGAACTTCTCCGCCGCGCTGTTTCGCAGCAAGAAAGACAACCTGGCCGAAGTGGATGACAGCGTGCCGCAAAACTCGCTGCCCGATGGCGGCCAGGCCTATCGCTCCAGCGGCAAGGGCAACGTCATCGACGGCTTCGAGATCGAAGCCTCGGGCCTCATCACCCGCCAGTGGAACGTGTTTGCCGGCTACAGCCACACCCGTTCGCGCAACGCCAAGGGCCAGGCCATCAACACCACCGTGCCGCGCAACCTGCTGCGCGCCTTCAGCAGCTACCGCTTCGGCCAGGGCCTGCGCTGGACTGTGGGCGGCGGGCTGAATCTGCGCAGCAGCATCTGGAGCACGGCGGCCAAACCCACCGGCGCGTTCAACGCCAACGGCAGCCCCGTCACAACGCGCAATGGCGTCATTCGCCAGCCCGCCGTGTGGACGGCCAGCCTCATGGCCAGCTACCGCTTTACCGAGCAGCTCACGCTCAGCCTGAACGTGGACAACGTCTTCGACAAGAAGTACTACAACCGCGTGGGCTTTTACAACGGCGTGTACGCCGCCGAGCCGCGCTCTGCGCGCCTGACGCTGCGCGCGCAGTTCTGACGCCGGCCCGGGCCCAAAACGGTTTTTTCCCCCTCCCTTTTGTTCACCCTGAAAGGAAATTGCCTGATGAAACCCATGCACTACACCCTGCTGGCCGCCGTGGCCGCCTGCTCGTTTGGCAGCGCCCAGGCCCATAGCCTGTGGCTGGAGCAAGACAGCCAGGGCGGCGCGGCGCTGTATTTCGGCCACTTCGAGATCAACCTGCGCGAAGTCTCGCCCGGCCTGCTCGACAAACTGCCCGGCCCCGTGGCGCGCAAGATCAGCCCCTCGGGCGAAAGCGTCGCCGTGCCGCTGAAAAAAAGCGCCAACAGCTACAGCAGCGGCCCCATCCAGCTCGCCCCCGGAGAAGCCCTGCTGGCCGAGGAGCTGAACTACCCGCTGATGGAGCGCAAGGTGGATGGCAAGACCGTCAAAAGCCTCTACCAGCCCTTTGCCCGCATGGTGGGCGACCTTTCGGCCTACAAGCCGCAAACCACGCTGGACATCGTGCCCAGCGGCGTCAAGCGCGGCGACAACCCCGAGTTCTTCATTTACTTCAAGGGCCAGCCGCTCACGCGCGTGAAGGTGGGCATTCACACCGCCTCCGGCTGGAGCCAGAGCCGCACCACCGATGGCGAGGGCAAGTTCAACGTGCCCCTGCCCTGGAGCGGCCCCTACGTCATCCAGCTTTTCCACCGTGACGACGAGCCGGGCCAGCGCGGCCAGGACAAATACGAGCGCGCTACCTACTCGGCCGCGCTGACTTTCTATCAAGCCGAGGGCCTGCCGCCCCTGCCCGCAGCCCCGGCGGCCAAGCCGAACAAGGCGGACTGATCGGAAGAATGGATCGGGCTGGTTTTTTGAAGCGGCCCCATTCAGCGCTTTTCCGAGAAAAAAGCGGCGTGCGCCTTCTCAGGCCCGCCGTTTTTTTATGCCTGCCCAATCTGCGCAAAAAACAGGCAAACCGGCTGAAACGCCCGTGGTTACTGCGAAGTGCGCTATCAATTCAGGAGTTAAGGGCCGTTTTCGGGGCTGTTTTTCGGGCCGTTTTCGAGTCGCTGCCGGGCATGAAAAAACCGGCCGAAGCCGGTTTTTTGTATGTGTACGGGGCAGCTTTCAGAACTTCAAGTCCAGCTTCACCCAGAAGGAGCGGCCCGGCTCGTGAATGCGCGTGGTCGAGCCGATGTTGGGGTTGATGCCCAGCCCGTTGAAGAACTCGGGCGTTTGCACGGCCTTGGTCAGATGCTCGGAGTAGGTGCGGTCAAACAGGTTGTCGATGCCAAAGCTCAGGCGCGCCGTCTGGTTGAAGCGCCAGTGCCCGTGCACGCCAAACACGGCAAAGCCGGGGGTGGGGCCGATGTCCACGCCGTTGATGTTGCCGTCGCCAATGCTCACGCGGTTTTGGCGGGCCACGGCGCGCAGCGTGCCCATCAGCGACATGCGCTCGGTGTCGTAGCCGGCGCGCAGGCGCAGCTCCATGGGCGAGGTTTGCCCCAGCGGAACGCGGTCGGTGTCGTTGCGGCCCCAGGTGTAGGCCCAGTCGCCGCCCATCTTCCACACGCTGGCCAGGGTGTATTCCGCGCCCAGCTCGAAGCCAAAGCGCGTGGCGTTGATGTTGCGCGCGGTCATCAGCCCGGCCAGGTCGTTCAGGTGGAACTGCTCTTTTTCCGAAAGGATGTAGTCCTTGATGCGGTTGGCAAAGGCCGAGCCGTTGAAGCGCCAGTTGCCCGCCTGGTAGCTGCTGCCCACGTCCAGTTGCAGGCTTTTTTCGGGCTTGACGTCGCGCTTGTCGCCGCGCTCCCAGAAGTCGGGGGCGCGCTCGGTGTAGCCCAGCCCGGCGTAGTGACGCCAGGCGTCGGCGGCCCATTCGTAGCGGCTGAAGGCGGCCGTGAGGCTGTAGTGCGTGGTGGGCAGTGGTTTGCTGAACCAGAAGCCCGGATAGGTGCTGGAGCGGGCGCGGTCGTGGCGCAGCCCGGCCACCCAGGCGCGGTTGTGGCCCAGGTCCATCGTGTTTTCGGCAAACACGCCCAAGTCGCGGAATTTCTCGCTGTTGGTGCGCGGCATGTTCATGTAGGCGCGGCGGGCGCGGTGCAGGTCATCGGCCCAGTCCATGCCCACGGTGGTGTGGTTCACGCCCGCCCAGGCCAGCTCGGCGGTGAGCTTGGCGTTGCGCGTGATGCGGTCGGGGTTGCCGCCCACGCGCGCGCCCCGGAACTGGCGGCCCATGATGATGTCCTGATGGCTGCGGCCGGCTTCCAGCGTGACTTTTTGCACCGGGCCGCCCAGGTGGCGGATTTCGGCCTTCGCGCCGAAGGAGTCGCGGTCGATCTTGCCGGCGTCCAGTTGCAGGTGGGAGAACTTGGCCTGGCTGCGGTTGGCATCGGCAAACACTTCAAAGCGCGTGTTGGCCGTGGGCGTCAGGCCCAGGGTGAGCGAGCCGCTTTTGCGGTCGTACCAGGAGCGCACGGGCTTGCCGTCGCCGTCCTTGTAGTCGTCGCTGCGGCTTTTGGTGGCAATCAGGCGCACGGAAGCGAGCGGATTGCCTGCGGCCAGATCGGCATAGCCGTCCCAGTAGCTGAAGCTGCCTGCGGTGAGGCTGGCGTTGAACTCGGTGCCAAAGCGCTCGTAGGTGCGTGGGCGGCGCACGAATTCCACCGAGCCGGCCACCAGGCCGGGGCCCTTGAGCACGGTTTGCGGGCCTTTGGTGACGATCAGCTCGTCATACGACTGCGGGTTGATGTAGGAAGTGGGCGTGTCGTTGCGGATGCCGCAGCCGCCGTAGAGCATCTGGTCGTTGGCGGTGACGGTCAGGCGCGAGCCGCCCAGCCCGCGAAAGGCCGGATCGCTGGACTGCTGGCCGCGGCGCATCAGGCTCATGTTGGGAATTTCCTTGAGCAGCGATGCGCCATCGACCTGGCGCGCAGCCCCGGCGGCAGAGCGGGTGTCGATCACCACCTGGCTGGCGGTTTCGTTTTTCTCCTGCACCACCACTGCGGGCAGGTTTTTGTCCTGGTTGCTTTTCGGCTCGCTGGCCGAGTCCTGGGCATGAACGGCGCTGGCAGCCAGGGCGGCGGCAGCCAGCAGGGAAAGGGGGAATAGGGGTTTCATCATGGCCATCAATACCGCACGCCAAGGCAGAAGGCGGGCCGGAAAGCGCGCGCCTGCGTGCGGCAAATCAAAGAAAAAGATGAAATGAAAGGGGAAACAGGAAAGGAACAAGGCCCCCGGGCGAGCTGCCAGGGGGCCTGGCGCTTGCGGCTTCAGTGCTCGGCCTTGTCTGCGCTGCCCTTGGGTTTGATGACGGTCAGTTGCAGCACCACCGGCTCCTTGCCCGTGCGCGCAAAGTGCTGCTGCGACAGCGGGTGCGTGAAGACGCTGCCGGGCGGCAGGGTTTTGAGCTTGGATTCGTCAAAGGTCTTGCCAAAGCCCAGCTCCAGCGTGCCGCTGATGACGGTGACGAACAGATAGCCCTCCTTGGGCCCGTGCGGCTCCAGCGTTTTGCCGGCCGGAATGGTCACGCGCAGGGTTTTGGCATTGAACTCGGCATTTTCATCGAGTACCACGCGGCCTTCGTTGAACTTCATTTCATCGGGCGTCAGCGCAATATCGCCCGCCGCCTGCGCCGCAGCGCCAGCGGCCAGCAAGGCAGCCAGGGACAGGGTTTTCTTCAGCATGGAAAAGGCTTGCATTTCAAACTCCTCATCAAAAAAAGAAAATGCGGTTACACATTATATGGGGAATAAAAACACATCTTATTGTCATGGGTGCTTGACAAACAGACAAAATGGCCGGAACGCCCGTGGATACTGCGATCGCAGCTACAAAAAGAATAGCGAAAAAGCAACAATTTCCTTGTTACAAATGAGGTTAATCAGGATTTTTGGAGAGGGTTGGTGTGTTTATCCGGAGCGGAGAATGGGTATTCCCCGACAATGAATATGGTGATTTTCCTGATTACCTTGCTGGTAATGGTGTGATATTGATTTTGCGCATGGATGGGCAATGAGCCAATGCGCGCCCGTGCAAAGCGCAGCCACGCGGCTAAACTGCGCGCCCTGTTTTTTCCTGACCGCACAGCGCATTTCCTTTCATGGCACTCATTCCCGCAACCATCCTCACCGGCTTTCTGGGCTCGGGCAAAACCACGCTGCTCAAACGTGTGCTGACCGAAGCGCACGGGCAAAAAATCGCCGTCATCGAAAACGAATTCGGCGAGGAAAACATCGACAACGACATCCTGGTCAGCGACGACAAGGAGCAGATCGTGCAAATGAGCAACGGCTGCATCTGCTGCACCATCCGCGAGGATTTGCGCGCCACCCTGGCCGATCTGGCCGCCAAAAAGCGCAGCGGCGCGCTGGATTTCGAGCGCGTCATCATCGAAACCACCGGCCTGGCCGACCCCGGCCCCGTGGCGCAAACCTTCTTCATGGACGACGAAGTGGCCGAGCAATATCTGCTGGACGCCATCGTCACCCTGGTGGACGCCAAACACGCCATGCAGCAGCTCGACGAGCGCCAGGAGGCGCGCCGCCAGGTGGGCTTTGCCGATCAAATCTTTATTAGCAAGGCCGATCTGGTCAGCCCCGATGAGCTGGCCGCCTTGCAGCACCGCCTCACCCACATGAACCCGCGCGCGCGCCAGCAAGTCACCCACTTCGGCCAGGCCAGCCTGGATAGCGTGCTGGACTTGCGCGGCTTCAACCTCAACGCCCGGCTGGACATCGACCCCGACTTCCTCAAGGAAGACACGGGCCACGCCCACCACCATCACGACCACGATCACCACGACTGCGACCACGATCACGGCCACTGCAAGCACGATCACGGCCACCACCACGCGCATGACGACGACGTGAAAAGCTTTGTCTATCGCACCGATCGCGCACTCGACCCCGCCAAGCTGGAAGACTTCCTGGGCGCCATCGTCAATATCTACGGCCCCAGGCTGCTGCGCTACAAGGGCGTGCTGTGGATGAAAGGCATGCAGCGCAAAGTCATCTTTCAGGGCGTGCATCAGCTCATGGGCAGCGATCTGGGCCCGGCCTGGGGCGCCGACGAGCCCAAATCCAGCAAGATGGTTTTCATCGGCATCGACCTGCCGCGTGATGTGCTGGAACAGGGGCTGGACCACTGCCGGGTTTGAAATCCGGCCCGCGTTTTTCTTCGGGTTTGCCCCCTGAAAACGCTATTGACTGCCTCTATACAATCGCCCGCCTGTTTTGCCGGCCCATCCTGGGGCAGGCCCATAAAAAGGGAAACACGCCCCATGACCACCAAGGCTGAAAAACCTGCCAAAAAGCCTGCCAGCGCCCCACGCAAGGCGGCAGCCAGGCCCGCTGCGGCCAGCAAGCCCAGCGCCAAACCCGCTGCCAAACCGGCCGTGCGACCCGCCGACAGGGCCGCTGCCGCCACCTCCATCCTGCTGAAAAAAGACCCCAAACTGGCCGAAAACTGGAAAACCAAATCGGCCCAGGAGCTGACTGACGCCGAAGTGCTGTCCATGCCCGACGACGAATACATGAACGACGTGCAGTTGGCCTTTTTCCGGCACAAGCTGGTGCAGCTTCAGGCCGGCATCCTGGACAACGCCGGCGAAACAACCGAACACCTGCGCGACGACACCATCGTCGTGCCCGATCCCGCCGACCGCGCCACCATCGAAGAAGAGCACGCGCTGGAGTTGCGCACCCGCGACCGCGAGCGCAAGCTGCTGAAAAAAATCGAGCAATCCATCGCCCGCATCGACATGGGCGAATACGGCTATTGCGACGAAACGGGCGAGCCCATCGGCCTGGGCCGCCTGCTGGCCCGCCCCACCGCCACGCTGTCGCTGGAAGCGCAGCAACGCCGTGAATTGAAACAAAAAATGTTTGGCGAATAAACGCGAGCCGCCTTGCGCGCCGGCCACCGGATAATCCCCCCATGAGCAAAGACACTCCGCCCAGTGGCCTGCTCTCGCGCATGGCCAAGTTCGTCAAGAACTCGGCCACGGGTTGGTCCGATCTGGATCGCCTGGACTCCGCCCGCCCCAGTGAGGGCAGCGCGCGCCAGGCGCTCAAGGAAATGATCGAGCGCAAGCGTCACAACGACGCCGCCCGCCGCGAAGAATTCAGCATGCTGCGCAAAGTGCGCCGCAGCGCCGCAGGCGGTCTGCCTCCCCTTCCTGCGGTGGAAGATTACGTCAGCAGCCTGCCTTACGGCATTGAGCGCCCCCAGGGCTCGCACACCCTGCGCCACAAGATCAATCAGCTCGAAGAGCAAATGGCCCAGGGCTGGCTGGACAAGGGCCGCAGTCCGGCCCCTTCTCCATCGCCCCGGCCCGCAGCGGCGGCGCCAGCGCCCACGCCCACGCCCGCCCAATTGGCCCCCACCCGCCCGCAGGAAGACTCCCGTTCGTTTGCCAACACCCAGCCCCTGTCCGACCTGGCCGGTGTGACCGACGCCTTGCTGGCCATTGATACCGACACCCTGCCCGATGACCCGGACACCCTGGTCGAAGCCATCCTCACCACCCAGGGCCAGCGTGATCAGGTGGATGACTACACCTTCGGTCTGGCGGGCAACTTCAACGTCGAATTCAACGTCGAAGTCAGCGCCGACATGGCGCAAGACCCTGAATTGCAGGAAGCGGCCATTCGTTTTGCCAATGGCGATGTCGGCGGTGCGGAAGAAAGCCTCAAGGCCCTGCTGGCTCCTGGCGGCTCGCGCGAAAACCACACCGAAACCTGGCTGTGCCTGTTTGATCTGTATCGCGCTTCGGCGCAGCAGGGCCGCTTTGACGATCTGGCTATTGAATTTGCCAGCCGTTTTGGCCGCTCGGCCCCGCAGTGGGGCATGCTCACGCCCGATGAGCTCAGGCAGATGGAGCAAATCAGCGCCGCCGTGCAAAACCAGGGCAGCGCCCGCACCACCTTGGCGCAATGGACTTCGCCCAGCGCCATCAGCGTTCAGTCCATGGCGACGCTGGCCGGTGCGCTCAAGCGCGGCAGTCCGCCCTGGCGCGTGGACTGGCGCGCCACCAAGAGCATCAGCTTGGACGCCCTGCCCGCACTCACCAAGCAGCTCACCGATTGGGCCAACAAGGAAGACCGCATCAAGTTTCTGGGCGTGGAATCGCTGCTGGCCGTGTTGGCCAACCAAACTCCCACCGAAGACCGCAGTGTGGATCAGCAATGGTGGATGGCCCGCCTGGCCCTGCTGCGCCTGCTGGGCGAGATGGATGAGTTCGACCTCGTGGCGCTCAACTACTGCGTGACTTACGAAGTTTCCCCCCCCGCCTGGGAAGAGCCGCGCTGCCGCTTTACCGCCATGACGCCCGAAGGCGAAACCGTGCTGGGCGAGATGGACCCCGCCGCCAAAGCCGCCGACACGCGCGAACCGCACCAGGCCGCCAGCGACATGAAAGTGGTCGATGGCGTGCTCAAAACCACCCTGCGCGGCGACTTGCTGGACGACCCCGCCCCCGTGCTCGCCCCCCTGGCCGAGCCTTTGGCCAAGGCGCGCGGCATCGAGTTCAACTGCCGCTTTCTGCTGCGCGTGGACTTTTCCGCCGCCGGCATGCTGCTGAACTGGGCGAGCGAGCGGAAAAACGAGAAAAAACCCGTCACCTTCAGCAATCTCAACCGCATGGTGGCCGTGTTCTTCGGCGTCATGGGCCTGAACGAAGTGGCCCGCGTGCTGCCGCGCAAGGATTGAGCTTGCAAAAGGCTGTGCATGCCCCATGTCAGGGGGCTATGCAACAGTTTCACGGCACCACCATCCTCAGCGTTCGCCGCCAAACCCCCGAAGGCTGGCAAGTGGCCATCGGCGGCGACGGCCAGGTCACGCTGGGCAATATCGTCATCAAGGGCTCCGCACGCAAGGTGCGCAAGATTCACCACGGCCGCGTGCTGGCCGGATTTGCGGGCGCGACGGCCGATGCCTTCACCCTGTTCGAGCGCTTTGAGGCCAAGCTGGAAAAGCACCAGGGCCACCTCACGCGCGCGGCCATCGAACTCACGCGCGACTGGCGCACCGACCGCGTGCTGCGCAAGCTCGAAGCCATGCTGGCCGTGGCCGATCGCGAAGCCTCGCTCATCATCACCGGCAACGGCGACGTGCTGGAGCCGGAGCAGGGCATCGTCGCCATCGG
>JBQNAO010000006.1:0-80382 GCA_052170415.1 Ottowia sp.
GATTTCCCGATTTCCCGATTTCCCGATTTCCCGATTTCCCGATTTCCCGATTTCCTGATTCCCTGATTCCCTGATTCCCTGATTCCCTGATTCCCTGATTCCCTGATTTTTCAGTCGAAATCCCGCATACCCATCCCCGCAAATTCCGCAAATCCGCGCGTTTCATGAATGGGGGTTTTGTTTTCCCTTTTCTCTCCGCATTCAAATCCAATGTCTGCCGCGCGGGCCGGCTGGTGCGGCCGGTGCGGGCGGCTGTTTGCATTTGGCAATCTTTTTTTGCTTATGAATTGGGCAGACCGGCCGCAGCGCCCGTCTTTGCTGCGGTGTGCGCTATTTATTCAGGAGCAATCTGTGGATAACTTTCCGCTTTCCGGGCTTTTTCCCGGTTTTTTGCGGGCATGAAAAAGCCCCGCCGGGCCTGGAGGGCGAGCCGGCGGGGCGATGTGTGAGGAAAGCCGGGGGGGCTTAGAACTCGTAGGCGGCCTTGACGGTGATGGCGCGGGGGGAGCCGGGCATGGCGCTGGAGCGCCAGTAGGTTTTGTCCAGCACGTTTTGCACGGCGGCGGTGAAGGTCCAGCCGGCGTGGGTGTAGCCGATCATGGCGTCCAGCCGGGTGAAGCCGGGCAGGGGGTTTTCCTTGTTCTGGCTGTTGTAGTAGTAGCGCTTGCCCAGGTGGGTGACGCCGACTTCGGCATACCAGGGGCGCGGGGCGTAGCGCACGAAGAAGTTGCTGCTGATGCGGCTGGTGTTGTCCAGATAGCGCCCGACGCGGTGGGGGCTGGCCTTGTCTTGCAGCACTTTGGCGCTCATCAGGCCCAGGGAGCCGCGCGCATACCACACGGGGGTGAAGCGCCCCATGACGTTGAGTTCGATGCCGCGCGAGCGCTCTTTGCCGCGCACGGCCCAGCGGGTGAGGTCGTCGGGGTCGGGGCGGTAGCGGATGTTGCGGTGTTCCAGGTTGTAGATGGCCAGGGTGGTGCTGAGCTGGCGATTGAGCCAGTCGCTTTTGAGGCCGATTTCAAATTGCTGCGATTGCTCGGGGTCGGTGTTGAAGGTGGCGGGGTCGGCGGTGGCGTCCACGGTCAGGTAGCCGTTGCCGCCGTAGGGGGCGAAGCTTTTGCTCCAGGAGGCGTAGGCGGTGTGTTCGGGGGTGATGTCCCAGACCAGGCCGGCGTTGGGGCTGAAGTGGCTGCCGTCGTATTGGCTGCTTTGTTTGCGGATGTTGGTGGATTTGAATTTGTAGCGGTCCTGGCGGCCGCCGATCATGACTTTGACGTCGGGGCGCAGGGCGATGAGGTCTTGCACGAAGAAGGCGCCGGAGTGGGCGCGGTGCTGGTTTTTGGTGGTGATGGCCGGGTGCTGGCTGATGCGGCGCCAGCTGGCGGGGTCGGCATAGGGGTTGATGTCGCGCAGGCAGGCGGCGACGGCGTTGGCGCCGGTGCAGGTGGCCAGCGAGGGGTTGCGCTCTTCGCGCGCCCAGTCCAGTCCGGCGGTGAGCTTGTGCTCCAGCGCGCCGGTGGCAAAGCGGCCGTTGAGGGTGAGGTTGCTGCTGATGGTTTTGTTTTCGGTTTCCTGCCAGTAATAGACTTGGCGCAGCAGGCGGGTGTTGCGGTCGAAGGTGCCGCTGTAGTAGTGGTCGAAGTTCTGATCGGCCTGGCGGTGGGCCAGTTGCCAGCGCACGTCCCAGTTGCCGTTGATGGCGTAGCTCAAATCGGAGCGCAGCACGCGCAAGTCGTCGCGCACGAAGTCGCCCACGCGAGCGAAGCCCCGTTCGTAGGAGATGCCCATCTGGTCATACACATCCTTGCTGGGGCCGCGATCGGGCACGCGGCGGGCGCTGTCCCAGGTGTATTGGCCCGTCCAGGCCAGGTTGCCGGCGCGCACGCTGACGCTGGGCGAGAGCATGTAGCCCTTGGTGTGCACGGTGGAGCGGAAGGAGTTGGCCTTGGCCGCCTCGCCGGTCACGCGCACGGCCACGTTGGGGTTGATGACCTGGTTGATATCGAAGGTGGCGCTGCGGTTGGCCCAGGAGCCGTAGGCCAGGCCCACGGTGCGGCGCTGCGTGAAGTTGGCGTATTTGCTGACCATGTTGATCACGCCGCCGCCGGCGCTGCGGCCATAGAGCACGGAGGCTGGGCCTTTGAGGATTTCCACGCGCTCGACGTTGGCGGTGGAGCGGCGCACCTGGCCGCTTTCGCGCACGCCGTCGCGATAAATGTCGCTGCCATCGGCCTGAAAGCCGCGGATGAAGATGCTTTCGCCGCGCATGTCATAGGTGGCGTCGATGCCGGCGTTGCCCTCCAGGATGGAGCTGAGGTCATTGGTGCCGTAGTTCTTGTTTTTCTGGATGTCGAGCACATCCACGGCCTGCGGCGTTTCCTTGATGGTGAGCTGGTTGCGCGTGACCTCGGCCTGCTCGTAGCCGATATAGCCCTTGGTAATGCTGCTTTCGGAAGTGGCGCGCACGTAAACCGTGGGCATCACGGCCTCATAGGCCGGCTCCTCGCTGGCGGAGTCCTGGGCGGCCTGGGCGGCAGCGGCCTGTTTGGCCTCTTGCGAATCAGCGGGAGTCTGCGCCTGCGCCAAAGTGGCCAGCGCGGCCAGAGTCAGCGCGGAAAGAGCGGGAATGGATTTCATGGTCAATGTAAATACCGGTTATCAAAGGAAAGAATGAAGCGCGCGATTGTATGGATTCGCCTTTTTATTTCTCACCGCCCGTCGCAATTTGCCAACTGTTCATACGGTTTTCAAAAATTTGAAACGCCTGCACAGGAGTGGTTTTGGCGTGTTTTGCATGGTTTTTGGCGGGATTTGGCGAAAATTGGCTTGTTTTAGCGGGTGTTACCCGATTTTTTTGAAATACCCGAAAAGGTGCAATCCGGGTCAATCGCCCCATCGCCCGCCCCGCCACGGCCCGGGAGGGATCAGGTTATCCACAAATTTTTCCTGAATTGATAGCGCGCTGCGCAGCATTGACGGGCGCTGCGGTCCGTTTGCCTATTTGATAAGCAAAATCCTGTTTCTGAATGCTGCCCAATCAGGCCCCAAAAAGTGAAACGCCCTGGCCGTTCCCCAAAAGACTGCTGGCGAAATGCCCGCGCCCAAAGCGTGAAGCCGTTGAAAAAAAGGAAAGCCCGCCGGGTGCAACCAGGCCGCAACATTCGGGCGAGCCGGGAAGTCGGGAAATCAGGCAGGCAGCCGCCTTCACCGCAGGGCCGCTTTTGCGAATCAGGCCAATCCGGGCAAGGCGTGAAAAACCCGAACTCCGCCCGACTTATCCACAGAAAACTTCAAAAAACATAGCGCTCTTCGCAATATTTACGGGCGCTGCGAGCGGTTTGCCCGTTTGGCGGACAACTCGGGGCGGCTGGCTCCATCTGGAGGAAGGGGGAAGACCGAAGAACGTTGGCTTGCGCCCCGAATCAGCAAGCCGACTTTCGGAAATCGGCTTGCTTTCCGCATTCAAAGTGCCCCGAGAAGGGCTGGTTATCCACAGATTTTTCCTGTTTTGATAGCGCACTTCGCAGCATCCACGCGGGCTTCAGGCGATTTGCTGATTGGATAGGCAACTGAAGATGCGGGGCTGCTCGTCTGTTGTGACTTCGTGGGGCGGCGGCTCGGGCCGGGTTTTGAAAAGCGGCTGCGGTTGGCAACCCTCATGCGCGTCCCAAGCCGCGCCATGCCTGCAAAGCCGCCCGCAAATTCATCTGCACAGGACTGACTTATCCACAGATTTTTCCTGAATTGATAGCGCACTTCGCAGCATGGACGGGCGCTACGGGCAGTTTGCTTATTGGATAAGCAAAATTCTGTTTCTGAATGCTGCGCAATCGAGGCGGAACGAGGGCGTGAGGCCGGGTGGGGTGTCCGGGGCGAAGTCGGGGGCCGGGAGCTGCCAGGCGGCCCGGATGGTTTTGCGGTGTGCGCGCCCGGAAGGCGGCTTGGGTGCGGGCCGCCGGGCGATGGAAACAAGGTGCGGCAGGTCAGGGGGTGGGCAGGGGCGCGGGTTGGCTGTCGCTGACCGACAGGCGCAGGGCTTTGCCGGGTTTGAAGTGCACGCCACGGCGCTCGCCGATGGCCACGCTTTCGCCGGTGCGCGGGTTGCGGCCCATGCGAGGGGCGCGGCAGGTGATGGTGAAGCTGCCGAAGCCCCGAATTTCGATGCGCTGGCCTTCTTGCAGCGCGTCACTCATGGCTTGCAGCAGGGCGCGAACGACGGCATCGGCCTCTTTCTGGGTCAGGCGGGGGCAGCGTTCGGCCAGAAGGGCGACAAGGTCGGAGCGGGTCATGGGATGGAAAAAAGTGGGTGTGGTTGGCACGCGGGCCGGTATTTGTGATTCCCGGGCCGGCCCCGGGCGGGCCGCGCGGTCCGGGCGGTTTTTCAAAGCAAACCGCCGCCGGCGCAAACGCGGGCGGCGGCGGTTTCATGCCTGCAAGGGCCGCCGCATCAAGGCAGGCCCGGCCCTGGCAGGCATCTGGGGCGTGGATCAGGAAGCCTTGTCGTTGTCCAGCTTGGCGCGCAGCAGGGCGCCCAGGCTGGTGGTGCCGGCGTTGCCGATGTCCTGGTTCAGATTGGCCAGGGCTTCTTGCTGGTCGGCGGCGTCCTTGGCTTTGACCGAGAGCTGAATGCTGCGGTTTTTGCGGTCGATGTTGGTGATGACGGCGGTGACTTCGTCGCCCACTTTGAGCACGGCGCTGGCGTCTTCCACGCGGTCGCGGCTGATTTCGCTGGCGCGCAGGTAGCCGATCACGTCTTCGCCCAGGTCGATTTCAGCGCCTTTGGCATCCACGCTCTTGACCTTGCCGGTGACGGTCTGGCCTTTTTCGTTGACGGACACGAAGGTGTTGAAGGGGTCCTGGTCGAGCTGCTTGATGCCCAGCGAGATGCGCTCGCGCTCCACATCCACGGCCAGCACGATGGCTTCGACTTCCTGGCCTTTTTTGTAGTTGCGCACGGCGGTTTCGCCCGGCTCGTTCCAGGACAGATCGGACAGGTGCACCAGACCGTCGATGCCGGCCGACAGGCCGACGAACACGCCGAAGTCGGTGATGGATTTGACAGGGCCCTTGACGCGGTCGCCGCGTTTGGTGTTTTGCGCAAATTCCTGCCAGGGGTTGGGCTTGCATTGCTTCATGCCCAGGCTGATGCGGCGTTTGTCTTCGTCGATTTCCAGCACCATGATTTCGGTTTCGTCGCCCAGGCTGACGACTTTGCCGGGGGCGACGTTTTTGTTGGTCCAGTCCATTTCGGAGACGTGCACCAGGCCCTCGATGCCGGGTTCGAGTTCGACGAAAGCGCCGTAGTCGGCGATGTTGGTCACTTTGCCGAACAGGCGGGTGCCGGCGGGGTAGCGGCGGGCCACGCCCAGCCAGGGGTCTTCGCCCATTTGCTTGATGCCCAGCGAGACGCGGTTTTTCTCGGTGTCGAACTTGAGAATCTTGGCGGTGATTTCCTGGCCGGCCTGCACCACTTCGCTGGGGTGGCGCACGCGACGCCAGGCCATGTCGGTGATGTGCAGCAGGCCGTCGATGCCGCCCAGATCGACGAAGGCGCCGTATTCGGTGATGTTTTTGACCACGCCTTGCACGATGGCGCCTTCTTGCAGGGTTTCGAGCAGCTTGGCGCGGTCTTCGCCCATGCTGGCTTCGACGACGGCGCGGCGGCTGAGCACGACGTTGTTGCGTTTGCGATCGAGCTTGATGACCTTGAACTCCATGGTTTTGTTTTCATAGGGAGTGAGGTCTTTGGTGGGGCGGGTGTCCACCAGGGAGCCGGGCAGGAAGGCGCGGATGCCGTTGACCAGCACGGTCAGGCCGCCCTTGACTTTGCCGCTGGTGGTGCCGGTGACGAATTCGCCCGATTCCAGGGCCTGCTCCAGCGCCATCCAGGAGGCCAGGCGCTTGGCGGTGTCGCGGCTGAGGATGGTGTCGCCGTAGCCGTTTTCGATGGAGCCGATGGCCACCGAGACGAAGTCGCCCGGCTGCACTTCGACTTCGCCCTGGTCGTTCTTGAATTCCTCGATGGGCACGTAGGCCTCGGATTTCAATCCGGCATTCACGACGACGAAGTTGTGCTCCACGCGCACGACTTCGGCGGTGATGACTTCGCCGGAGCGCATTT
This sequence comes from Ottowia sp., assembly GCA_052170415.1. GTDB lineage: Bacteria > Pseudomonadota > Gammaproteobacteria > Burkholderiales > Burkholderiaceae_C > Ottowia. Next base: position 6,122 of record JBQNAO010000006.1, read on the forward strand.
CGGTGCGCTGGAGCGACTCTTCAAACAGGGCGGCAAAAGATTCAGACATTAAAAGTGCTTTCTTGTGCGCGGCGCATAGGAAAAAAACGCCGCGCGCGGGTTTTGCGGATGGTTGATTTCCGCGGGTTGAGGTTGAAAAAAACCGCCAGCGGGCTTTGGGGGCAAAGCCAGCCGGCGGCGCTTTGGGGGTGCGGCAGCGTGAAGAAGGGGATTTCAGCTTGCGCTAAAGGGCTGCCGCGCCTGCCACCAGTCAAACACTTGTTGCACCGACTGGTCGATGCCGAGCGTGGAGTTGTCCAGCAGCAGGGCGTCTTGCGCGGGCTTGAGGGGCGCTGCGGCGCGACTGGCGTCGCGGGCGTCGCGTTCTTCAAGGTCTGCGCGAAGGCGCGCGATGTTAGCCGAAATCCCCCGCTGGGCCAATTGATGATGGCGGCGTTCGGCGCGGCAGGCGGCGCTGGCGGTGAGGTAAACCTTCAGCGGCGCGGCCGGGAAAACGACGGTGCCCATGTCGCGCCCGTCGGCCACCAGGCCGGGCAGGCGGGCCATGCGGCGCTGCAAGTGCAGCAGGGCCGCGCGCACGGCGGGCAGGGGCGAGAGGGCGGAAGCGGCCATGCCGGTTTGCTCGCTGCGCAGCTCCTGGCTCACGTCGCGCCCGGCCAGCAGGGCGCGCCCGCCTTCAAAGCGCAAATCCATCTGCGCGGCCAGCGCGGCCAGGCCGGCTTCGTCATCCAGCGCCACGCCTTCTTGCCGGGCCAGCAAGGCAGTGGCGCGATACAGCGCGCCCGAGTCCAGGTAATGCCAGCCCAGGCGCGCGGCCAGGGCGGCGGCCAGCGTGCCCTTGCCGGAGGCGGTCGGCCCGTCGATGCAGATGACGGGCGCGGGCTGCGCGGGCACGGCCACGGCAAACAGGGTTTCAAAGTAATCGGGGAAGGTTTTCGCCACGCACTTCGGGTCTCGCACGCGCACGGGCAGGCCGGCCGGGTTGAAGGCGGCCAGGCTGGCGCACATGGCCATGCGGTGATCGTCGTAGGTGCGCACGCTGGCGGCGCGCCAACCGCCCTGCCCGGTCTGGCCCGGGGGTGTGATGCGGATGAAATCGGCCCCTTCCTGCACGTCAGCGCCCAGCTTGCGCAGCTCGGCGCTCATGGCGGCGATGCGGTCGGTTTCCTTCACGCGCCAGCTGGCGATGTTGCGCAGCGTGCTGGGGCCGTCGGCATACAGCGCCAGCATGGCCAGGGTCATGGCAGCGTCGGGGATGTGGTTGCAGTCCATGTCCAGCGCCTTCAGCGGCAGCGCGGCGGCCTGCACGCGCAGGGCCTTGCCCGTTGTTTCGTTGACTTCCTCGATTTGCGCGCCCATCTGGCGGGCGGCGTCCACAAAGCGGATGTCGCCCTGCACGGCGTCCAGCCCCAGCCCTTCGATGAGCAGATCGCCCGCCGGCTGGCGCGAGAGCGTGCGCGCGGCGATCAGATAGCTGGCCGATGAGGCGTCAGCTTCCACCTGCACCACGCCGGGCGAGCGATAGCGGCTGCCGCGCGGGATGAGAAATTCCTCCCAGCCCTGGCGCTGCACGGTCACGCCGAACTTGCGCAGCAGCTCCAGCGTGATGTGGATGTAGGGTCGCGAGATCAGCTCGCCCTGCACTTGCACGCGCACATCCTGCTTTGCGGCCGCCAGCGGCAGGGCCATGAGCAGCGCGGTCAGAAACTGGCTGGAGACATCGCCGCGCACGCGCACTGGCTCATCCAGCGCCAGCGCGCCCGGGGCGGTCGGGCGTATGCGCAGGGGCGGATAGCCCGCCTGCCCCAGATAGTCGATGGCGCAGCCCAGTTGCCGCAGCGCATCCACCAAGTCGCCTATGGGCCGCTCGTGCATGCGCGCCACGCCGGTGAGCGTGTGCTCGCCGCCCAGCAGCGCCAGCGCCGCCGTCAACGGCCGCATGGCCGTGCCCGCGTTGCCCAGAAACAGCTCGGTAGGCGAGACGGGCGCGCGCCCGCCCAGCCCGTCGATCCAGGTCACGCTGCCTGCCTGGCGCACGCCGCAGCCCAGTTGCTCCAGCGCGCCCAGCATCACCTGCGTGTCGTCGCTGGCCAGCAGGCCGCGCAGCTCGGTCTGGCCCTCGCTCAAGGCCGCCAGCAGCAGCACGCGATTGGAAATGCTCTTGGAGCCAGGCAATCGCACCCGCCCCTGCACGGCGGCCAGGGCAGGCACATCAAGAAATTCAGTGGTGAACATGGGCAAAAACGGGCGGCAAGCGGCCAAAAAAACCGGCCATGCTAGCAGCGGCCAGGCCCGCGTCTTCCTAGAATCCGCGCCTCTTTTTTTCAGCCCCTTTTCTCCCCCCACGCACCATGAACTCCTGGCCCGCCTACACCCGCGCCCGCGAACTGCCCGCCACGCTGCAACAGCGCCTTGTCATCCTGGACGGCGCGATGGGCACCATGATCCAGCGCTTCAAGCTGGGCGAGGAGCAATACCGGGGCGAGCGCTTCAAGGACTTCGCCCGCGACGTCAAGGGCAACAACGAGCTGCTCAGCCTCACCCGGCCCGAAGTCATCAGCGCCATTCACGAGCAATACCTGGCCGCCGGGGCCGATCTGATCGAAACCAACACCTTCGGCGCCACCTCCATCGCCCAAGAGGACTACGACATGGCCCATCTGGCGCGCGAGATGAATCTGCAATCGGCCCGCCTGGCACGCGCGGCCTGCGACAAGTTCTCCACACCCGAGCGCCCCCGCTACGTGGCCGGCGCGCTCGGCCCCACCCCGCGCACGGCCAGCATCAGCCCCGACGTGAACGACCCCGGCGCGCGCAACATCAACTTCGAGCAACTGCGTGCCGCCTATCTGGAGCAGGCGCTGGCGCTGATCGAAGGCGGCGCCGATGTGCTGCTGGTGGAAACCATCTTCGACACCCTCAACGCCAAGGCCGCCCTGTTTGCCATCGACGAAGCCTTCGAGCAAACCGGCGAGCGCCTGCCGCTAATCATCAGCGGCACCGTCACCGATGCCTCCGGGCGCGTGCTCTCGGGGCAGACCGTCACCGCCTTCTGGTACAGCGTGCGCCACGCCCGCCCCCTGGCCGTGGGCCTGAACTGCGCCCTGGGCGCGGCCCTGATGCGCCCCTACATACAAGAGCTGGCCAAGGCCGCCGAAGACACCTTCATCAGCTGCTACCCCAACGCCGGCCTGCCCAACCCCATGAGCGACACCGGCTTTGACGAAACCCCCGACGTCACCGCCCGCCTGGTGCGCGAATTCGCCGCCGAGGGGCTGGTCAACATCGTCGGCGGCTGCTGCGGCACCACGCCCGATCACATCCACGCCATCGCCGGCGCCGTCGCCCCCCTGGCGCCGCGCGGCGCGCACCTGGCGCGCTTTCCCGCCGCCAGCGCCTGAAAAACGCCTGAAAGCCCCCTGCCCTTTCCCCTATCCACATTTTCTGTGGATAAGTCTGTGGGCAAGTGCGCCGCCAGTGGCTGCCGCGCTTGAAAAACAAGGGTTTCCCCGCCTTGCCCATTCAACAGGCAAATTTTCAAAAACACGAAAAATCAAATACTTGCGTGTGCTATCCGTTCCGTAGCGCCCCCCGGCCGCCCGTTTTCCACATGCGATCAGGCTGTGCATAACTTGCCCGCCGCACCCCAAAAACCATAGCGCGCAAGCCTTGCCGCGCCTGCCTTTGCGGCACTTATCCACAGGCGCAGCCCGCCCCCTGCCGCGCCGGCCCCCACTGCCAAAATCGCCCCCCATGAACCTTCCTGCCCTGCACAACGACACCTTCTTGCGCGCCTGCTTCGGCCAGGCCACCGCCCACACCCCCGTCTGGCTCATGCGCCAGGCCGGGCGCTATCTGCCCGAATACCGCGCCAGCCGCGCCCGCGCCGGCAGCTTCATGGGCCTGGCCACCCACCCCGATCTGGCCACCGAAGTCACCCTGCAACCGCTGGAGCGCTACCCGCTGGACGCGGCCATCCTCTTTTCCGACATCCTCACCGTGCCCGACGCAATGGGCCTGGGCCTGAGCTTTCAGCAAGGCGAAGGCCCGCGCTTTGCCCACGCCGTGCGCGACGAAGCCGCCGTCGCCCGCCTGGCCCCGCCCGATCTGGAACGCCTGCGCTACGTCTTTGACGCCGTGGCCAGCATCCGCCGCGCGCTGGCCGGCCGCGTGCCGCTCATCGGCTTTTCCGGCAGCCCCTGGACGCTGGCGTGCTACATGGTCGAAGGCGGCTCCAGCGACGACTACCGCCAGGTCAAAACCCTGATGTATGCGCGCCCCGACCTCATGCACCGCATCCTCGAAATCAACGCCCGGGCCGTGGCCGACTACCTCAACGCCCAGATCGACGCCGGCGCGCAGGCCGTCATGATTTTTGACAGCTGGGGCGGCGTGCTGGCCGACGGCGCGTTCCAGCAATTCAGTCTGGCCTACACCGCGCAAACGCTGGCGCAAATCAAGCGCACCAACGCCCAGGGCCACACCATCGCCCGCATCGTCTTCACCAAAGGCGGCGGCCTGTGGCTGCCCGAAATGGCCGCCGCCCTGCCCTGCGACGCGCTGGGCCTGGACTGGACGATGAACCTGGCCCGCGCCCGCGCCATCCTGACCGCCGCCCGGGGCAGCGAGCAAGCCCCCGCCGCCCCCCGCCCCACGGCCCTGCAGGGCAACATCGACCCCAACGTGCTCTTCGCCCCCCCGGCGGCCATACGCCAGCAGGTGCGCGCCGTGCTCGACAGCTTCGGCCGCCCCCACACCGACCGCGCCCGACGCGGCATCACCCACATCTTCAACCTGGGCCACGGCATCAGCCAGCACACCCCGCCCGAGCACGTGGCCGAGCTGGTCGATGAAGTGCACGCCTACTCGCGCCAGCAGCGCGCCTGAAGGCCGGGCGCGCCCCTCCTGGTTTCATTTGATCACAGGATTTTGCCTATCAAACAGGCAGAAGGCCCGCAGCGCCCGTAAACACTGCGAAGTGCGCTATCAAATCAGGAGAAACCTGTGGATAACCTGCCCTCTCCAGGGCCGTTTCAAGGCAGACAAGCGGGCCGATTTCCGAAAACCGGGGCGCTTGGGCGGGGTGGCGAAAAACGCCCTGCCTTCCCCCTGCCTTCCCCCTGCCTTCCGCCCTTTCCCCAATCTGATTAAAAAAACGGCAAACCACCCGCAGCGCCCGTGGATGCTGCGAAGCGCGCTATCAAATCAGGAAAAATCTGTGGATAACTCAACGAAAAAAAGGGCGCAAGGCCCCTTTTTTTCGGCTCGCCGGCCCGTTCTCAATACGTCAGCCGCTGCGGCTGAAGCTCCTGCAAGATGGTGGTGGCGATTTCCTCGATGCTCTTGGTCGTGGTGGACAGCCAGCGAATGCCGCTGCGGCGCATCATGGCCTCGGCCTCGGCCACTTCCATGCGGCAGTTTTCCAGCGTGGCGTAGCGCGATCCGGGGCGGCGCTCGCTGCGGATTTCGCTCAGGCGCTCGGGGTTGATCGTCAGGCCGAAGATTTTTTTGCGATACGGCAGCAGCGCCTGCGGCAGCTGGCGGCGGTCGAAATCCTCGGGAATCAGCGGGTAATTGGCCGCCTTCACCCCGTGCTGCATGGCCAGATACAGGCTGGTGGGCGTTTTGCCGCTGCGGCTCACGCCCACCAGGATGACATCAGCGCCGGCCAGATCGCGGTTGCTCTGCCCGTCGTCATGCGCCAGGCTGAAGTTGATGGCCTCGATGCGATCGTGATATTCGCGCGACTGGCTCACGTCGGAAAAGCGGCCCACGCGGTGCAGGCTTTTCATGCCCAGCTCCTGCTCCAGCGGCTGCACGAAGGTGGCAAAGGTGTCCATCCACATGCCCTTGCAGCCCGCTTGCATGATGTCCAGCACCTGCCTGTCCACCAGCGTGGAAAACACCAGCGGCCGCTGGCCTTCCAGCTCGGCCGTGTGGTTGATCTGGCGCACGGCCTGATGCGCCTTGTCGGCCGTATCGACAAAGGGCAGGCGCACGCGGCGCGGGCTGATCTCGAACTGCGCCAGGATGGCATTGCCAAAGGCTTCGGCCGTGATGCCGGTGCCATCCGAAACGAAAAAAACAGTGCGGTTGTGCATACAAAAATCCCCAAGCAAATGAAGCGGCAAAAAAACGCCGGGCAGTATGCCCGCAGCCCACCCGCAGCCCATGCCCGCAAGCTCGTTCGCCCTCCGCCCGCACTGCCCAGACGGGAATCGTTGTCATCCATAGAATGCGCGCCTTTCGCCCAGCGCCATGACCGACACCGCCCCCGCCCCCGTGCAAGCTGCCCGCCGCCGCGCCCGCTGGCTCAAAACCCTGAGCCAGTGGCACTGGGTGAGCGCCGCGCTGTGCCTGCTGGGCATGGCGCTTTTTGCATTCACCGGCATCACGCTCAACCACGCCACGCAAATCGAGGCCCGCCCCCGCGTCACCACCTTGCGGGCCACCCTGCCCGAAGCCCTGCTGCAAGCGGCCCGCCAGGCCGAGCCGCAAGAAGCCAAAAAACCCGCCGCCCTGCCCGCTGCCGTGCAGGACTGGGTGCGCGATCAAATGGGCGTGCGCCTGCACGGGCGCAGCGCCGAGTGGGACTCCGGCGAGGTCTATGTCTCGCTGCCGCGCCCCGGCGGCGACGCCTGGCTGCGGCTGGACTTGGAAACCGGCGACATCGAATACGAACTCACCGACCGCGGCTGGATTTCCTGGCTCAACGACTTGCACAAGGGCCGCCACACGGGCGCGGCCTGGAGCTGGTTCATCGACCTCTTTGCCGTCGCCGCGCTCGTGTTTTCCATCACCGGCCTGCTCATCATGAAAGTGCACGCGCAAAACCGCCCCATGACCTGGCCCGTCACCGGCCTGGGCGTGCTCATCCCCGTGCTGCTGGCCATCTGGATCACGCACTGAACCCCCCCCCCGCGCCCGCCCGCCTTCCCCGCAAGCGGGCCGCCACCGCTTTCCAGCCGATTTCATCCACCCCCGTCAGGAGACTGCATCCATGAAAAAAACCCTCTGCGCCCTTTCCCTGGGCACCCTGGCCGCCGCCCCCGCGCTGGCCGCCGGCCTGTCCGTCACCGTCACCGTGCCGCGCCTGAACGTGGCCGAATACCACCGCCCCTACATCGCCGTGTGGATCGAGCCGGCCGACGCCAAGGCGCAAACCCCCGGCCTGCCCGCCACCCTGGCCGTCTGGTATGACCAAAAAGAAGTCAACAGCGAAGTGCGCGGCACCAAATGGCTCAAGGACATGCGCCAGTGGTGGCGACGCACCGGGCGCGAACTCACCTTGCCCATAGACGGCGTCAGCGGCGCCACCCGCCCCAGCGGCGAACACACCCTGGACTTCACCGCCGGACAAGCCCCCCTGCCCGAGCTGCCCGCCGGCAACTACAAACTGCTGGTTGAAGCCGCGCGCGAAGTCGGCGGGCGCGAAGTCGTCACCGTCCCCTTCGCCTGGCCGCCCCAGGCCGCCGCCAGCGCCAGCGCCAACGGCGAAAGCGAACTGGGCGCAGTCAAAGTGCAGCTCAAACCCTGAAATCCCCCTTTTCCTTTTTTACGGAGACACCCCCCCATGAAACTCACCCCCCGCATCGCCGCCGCCGCTGCCCTGGCCCTGGGCGGCCTCACCGCCGTGCAGGCGCACAACGTCTGGCTGCTGCCCTCGGCCACCAGCCTGTCCAAACCCGAATGGGTCACGGTTGACGCCGCCGTCTCCAACGATCTGTTTTATTTCAACCACTTCCCCCTGGGCCTGGAAAACCTGCTCATCACCGCCCCCGACGGCAGCAAGGTCGAACCCGAAAAAACCCTGCGCGGCAACATCCGCAGCGTCTTTGACTTCAAACCCACCCAGCCCGGCACCTACCGCGTCGCCGTCGTCAACACCGGCGGCCTGAGCGCCACCTACAAAGACGCCGAAGGCAAGCCCAAACGCTGGCGCGGCAGCCCCGAAAAATTCGCCGCCGAAGTGCCCGCCGACGCCAAAGACCTGAAAGTCAGCGAAACGCACACCCGCTTTGAAACCTTCGTCACCGTCGGCAAACCCAGCGCCCTGGCCCCCATCGGCCGGGGTCTGGAGCTGGTGCCCGTCACCCACCCCAACGACCTGGCCAAAGGCGAAGCCGCCACCTTCGTCATGCACGTCGATGGCAAACCCGCCGCCGACCTGGAAATCACCGCCGTGCGCGGCGGCACCCGCTACCGCAACAGCCTGGAAGAAATCAAAACCAAAACCGACGCCCAGGGGCGCTTTACCCTCACCTTCCCCGAAGCGGGCATGTACTGGATCGACGTTGATGCCGACGACGGCAAAGTCACCTTCGCCCAAGCCGAAAAACGCCGCATGGCCTACGTAGCCACCCTCGAAGTGCTGCCCTGATCGCCTGGCCTGCGCCACTCCAACCGCGCCCCGGCGCGGTTTTTTTGCGCCCCGAACCAGCCCTGCGCTGCCCCATGGAAAGAAAGTTATCCACAGATTGCTTGAAAATTCATAGCGCCCTTCGCAGTATTTACGGGCGATATGGGATGTTTGCTGATTTGATAAGCAAAATCTTGTATCCAGATGCGAACGAAAAAGGCGCGGCGCAGGGCCAGGGCTGCGAAGCGATGCCAGCTTGCCCGGCAAAAGCCCCCGGCGCGCTTTTCGGCAGAAGCGCCACGCAAGGCGGCAGCTTGTTTTCCGCGCCAGCGCAATGCCCCGCATCCATCTCACACCCGGCCCACACCCAACCCACATCCGGCCCTCGCAAAGCCTTTCCACGCGGCACTTATCCACAGATTTTTCCTATTTTGATAGCGCACTTCGCAGCATCCACGGGCGCTGCGGGCGATTTGCTGATTTGATAGGCAAATTCGGAACGTAAGATTCACGCAGCCATCCGGCAAGGCGCCCCCGCATCCCAACCAGCAAGCGCGGCGCGAACCGGTAAAAGACCGCAAAAAGAGGCCGCAAAAGCGCACTTCCCCCGCGCGAACGAAAGCCCCGGCAAACCCGCGCCGCCGATGCAGGCCAAAACGCGAACCTGAATGCAGACCGAAATACGGGCCGAAATGCGCATTGCCAAGGCAGAGGCCACGCCTGTCCGCGGCCCCGCCCGCCCTGCGTGGCTGACAGCGCCCGGGGCATCCACGGGCCTTGCCAAGTCGCCCGTTTTTCAGCCCCCCAAACACCGCCCCAGGCCAGCGCCGGCCGCTGCGCCTGAAATTCACGGCCCGCGCGCCGCAGGGCGGGCGGCACGAAAGGTCGATGGGCAGTCGCAGGCACTTTCGCCGCCCTGCTTTTCGTGTGCACAAAAACGGGCAAAGGCGGGTGCAAGCGCCGCTGCGGCGCTTCGTCATTCCGCAACTTGCCCAGGCAGGCCCGGAGTGAGGAAGCGGCCCGCTGCCGGACTGGCGCTCACCGCGCCCGGGGCGGGGCTGCGAAATGGCGGCGGCGTTGGCGTTGGCGGCGAGCACGGCATTTCCCGCACGTGCAATGGGCCGCCGCACTTGACGTTTGCCATCCCCGAAAAGCGCCTTTCCTGCCCACACCGGGCGCTACTTATCCACAGATGAAGGAACTCAAGGGCTTGATGCAGATAGAGCCTGGCCGACATCGCTCCCATGCGGGGTTTGTGATGAATCTGCTTTCCGGATTGGTGGCTTATCGCTGGATGCCTCACAAACCTTCTATTCGATTGGACAAAATGCAATCTACTGTTTTTGCTGCGTAAAAAATATCATTATTACGAACTTGGGTTATGCATAAATATAGCAATCCACCGAACGCCTCATACGGCGTTGCATCTCCTCGCCGGACAACCTGGAAAACAACGAAACCATTTTCAAGGAAAACCCGCGCCGTACCAGCTACACTGTCTTCGGCGATGCGCCCTGTCTGAAACTTTTGGTATTCGGATACCAGATTCAATAATCCGACCTACAGCTTGCTCTTTTAGATTGGCATTTTATTTTGCTGCTTTTTGCGCCAATCGCAAGTAATCCGTCAAATGCTTATTTTCCACATCTTCAAGCGTATGTAATTTCAAATGACGACGGCCTTTACCTTTGCCTTCCAATAAACCGTGCGGGTCTGCCATCTCGGCGCCATGACAAAATTCCACAGTTACATGCTGCTTGTAAACAAAAATGCCGCAAAATGGTTCGGGTGCAGCAAACAAAATACCACCATATTTCACTTCTTCGCCTACTGTATCTACCAGTTGCCATATTTTCGTGCGCACACTATTGGCGATTTCATACAAGGCAGGATTACTAATCTGCCAATCATCCAGCAGATTTTTTACTTTTTGGCTCATGATTTCCTCCTGATTTGAGCTTGCAAGTTGGACATTGATGTCCGACAAAGTATTCCAAACCGTTATCGTCGGGCATCAATTTGATGCCGTCTTCTCTCTGCGCGAACAATTCGCACGCGAACCCATCGCCGATATCCGTAACCTTGTTTTCTGACAAGGCCTTCCATTTTTTCCTGAATTGATCGCGCATTTCGCAGCATTGACGGGCGCTGCGGGCGGTTTGCCTGTTTTTTGATCAAAAAAACGCCGGTCTGGAGCCGGCGTTGGGGGAAAAAGGCTTGCGGCCCGCGCTTTGTGGGGGCGGGCCGCGCGGGGCGGGCGCTTAGAAGCGGGCCGAGAGGCCAATGTAGTAGGAGCGACCGGGTTCGTTGTAGGTGTTGGCGCCTGCGCCGTAGATGGTGCGGGGCATGTTGACGCCGACGGCGTTGCCGACGCGATACAGGCGCTTGTCAAACAGGTTGTTGATGCCGAATTTGAAGGCCACGTCGCGCATGAAGGCGTATTGGCCGCCGATGTTGACCAGCGCATAGGGGGCGCGGCTGGCGGCTTCGTCGCCGGTCAGGGGCAGGCCCTGGTAGTCAAACTTGTTGGCTTTCTGGCGGCCGTAGAAGGTGACTGCGCCGAAGAGGTCCAGCGCGGGCATGGCTTTCCAGTCCAGGCGGGTGTTGAGCGTGTATTTGGGGATGATGGAAAGCTGCTCGCGCGTTTGCTTGTTTTTGCTTTCGATCATCCAGGTGAAGTTGTTGCTCCAGGCCAGCGCGGGGCTGAATTTGACGCTGAGCGTGCCTTCCAGACCGGAGATGACGGCCTTGGGCACGTTGGTCCAGCGGAAGATTTCGGCGTTGGCGAACTGGCCGCGGCCGCCGATGGCGTTGCCCACGGGGATGTGGCCGGCTTCGATTTTGTTGCGGTAGTCGTTGTGAAACAGGGTGGCGCCGGCCATGAGGGTGTCGCCGGTGTATTCGATGCCCAGTTCCTTGTTGATGCTGGTTTCGGCTTTCAGATCGGCGTTGCCTTGCAGGTAGCACGCGCCCTGGCCGCCCCAGCAGCCGATGCCACGGCTGTAGAGCAGGTAGTTGGGGTTGACTTGGTAGAGGTTGGGCGCTTTGTAGGCGCGGGCGACGCCGGCCTTGAGGTTCACGCGCGGGGTGAGGGCGTGCGAGAGGTTGAGCGAGGGGCTGAAGTTGCCGCCGGCCTTGTTGTGGTGGTCATAGCGCAGGCCGGGGGTGAGCAAGGTGGCGGCAGTCAGCTCAATGTTGTCTTCGACGAAGACGGAGGCGATGCGCGCGGAGATGTCGCTGCTGCGGCCCTGGTCGGTGATGCCGGGCACGCGGCCGGCTTCGGCGGTGCTCTGGGTCATGGAGTTGGGGTCGCTGAAGTCGTGGTGGCTCCATTCGGCGCCGGCGGTCATCATGTGCGCCAGGCTGCCCCATTTGCCGCGCCAGCTCGCTTCGCCGTGCAAGGTGGTGACGTTCAGATGCGCGGTGCTGAAGTCGTTGCTGGAAAACAGCCCTTCGGTGCCGCCGGCCAGGCCTTCGTTGATGCGGGTGTTGCGGGTGTTTTCGCGTTGCAGCCAGATGTGCGAGCTGCCCCAGTCGTAGCGGCCGCGGTGGGCCAGGGCGAAGTTGGCGCGATACATGCGGTTGGTTTCGCTGCCCAGGGCGTCCATCACGCGCTGCGAGGTGGCCACCAGGCGGCCGCGCGCGTCGGTGGTGAAGTTGTTGGTGTTTTGCGTGTCGCCCGTGTAGATGTTGCCCTGGCGGCTGAAAGAGGCGTCCAGGTCAATGGTGTGGCGCTCCGAGGGCTTGAGCGACAGGCGGCCGGCCACGTCGCGGTTGCGCACGCCTTCGCGCCCGGCGGGGAAGGTGCCCCGGTAGATGCCCGTGCGGGTGGAGGCGTGGCCCCGGTTGATGTCCCAGGCGTCGGAGCCGGTTTTGGCGATGTTGGCGTTCACGCGAAAGCCCAGCATGGGCGAGATGGGGCCGGCCAGGCTGACGCTGGCGCGCTTGGAGCCGCCATCGCGCGAGTCTTGCGGGTGCTGGTAGTACACGCTGGCGCTGCCGCCCAGCTTGTCAGGAATGGGTTTGGTGACGATGTTCACCACGCCGCCGGCTGCGCCGCTGCCGTAGCGGGCGGCGGCGGGGCCGCGCAGCACTTCGATTTTTTCCACGGCATCGGCGGGCACCCAGTTCATGTCGCCGCGCGTGTCGCGCTCGCCGCGCCAGCCGTAGCGCACGGAGTTGCGGCTGTGCACGGGCTTGCCGTCAATCAGGATGAGGGTGTTTTCCGGGCCCATGCCGCGCAAATCGATCTGGCGGTTGTTGCCGCGCTGGCCGCTGGTGGAGTTGCCGGTGAGGTTCACGCCCGGCTGCTTGCGCACCACTTCGGCCAAGTCGCCTGCGGGCGGGGTTTGCAAGTCTTCTGCGGTGATGGTGGATACGCCCGGGGCCTGCTTCCAGGCTTGCTCGGCGGTGTCGAGCACGCGCACTTCGGGCAGCGTGCCTTCTGCCTGCTGCGCCGCCGCGCCCTGCGCCAGCAGCAGGGCCGCCGCGCCGGCCAGCGCGCCGCGCGCCCACATGGATCGTTTGCCGTGTGTCGATTTCATCGTCCTGATCTCCAACTCATTGAAAACAAACGGCGGATTTTCTTACAAAAGACATTCATTCGTATCCGTAATTCAGCGCAGAAAAGCCTGCCGGCGGCCTCTGGCGGCCCTGTGCGGGCGCAAATGTTGTTTTTTCGCCCCTTGCGCAGCCTGCCCCGCTAAACTTGCCCGCGCGCGCAACTGGCGATCAGGCCCCACGTCTAGCGGGGCCGACGTGGACACCACGGGGGAGCGCGCCGCCGTTTTCCGCCGCTCGCCTGGGCGGCCCCACACGCGGGGCCTGATGCACCTCACAACACCCTCACTGCACGCACCATGTATCACCGCAGCACCTCCACCATCGCCTTGCAAGACCCCGCCGTCTGGGCCGCCATCCAATCCGAGCACCAGCGCCAGGAAGACCACATCGAGCTGATCGCCAGCGAAAACTACGCCTCGCCCGCCGTCTTGCAGGCCGCAGGCACGCAGCTCACCAACAAATACGCCGAGGGCTACCCCGGCCGCCGCTACTACGGCGGCTGCGAATACGTCGATGTCGTCGAGCAACTGGCCATCGATCGCGTCAAGCAGCTTTTCGGCGCGGAAGCGGCCAACGTGCAGCCGCACTGCGGCGCATCGGCCAACGAGGCCGTGTTCCTGGCCTTCCTCAAGCCCGGCGACACCATCATGGGCATGAGCCTGGCCGAAGGCGGCCACCTCACGCACGGCATGCCGCTGAACATGAGCGGCAAGTGGTTCAACGTCGTCAGCTACGGCCTGAACGCGCAGGAAGCCATCGACTACGACGCGATGGAGAAAAAAGCCCACGAAACCCGCCCCAAACTCATCGTCGCCGGCGCCAGCGCCTACAGCCTGGAAATCGACTGGGCGCGCTTTGCCAAAGTAGCCAAGGACGTGGGCGCCATCTTCATGGTCGATATGGCCCACTACGCGGGCCTGATCGCCGGCGGCCAGTATCCCAACCCCGTGCCGCATGCAGACGTGGTCACCAGCACCACGCACAAAAGCCTGCGCGGCCCGCGCTCGGGCTTCATCCTCATGAAAGCCGAGCACGAAAAAGCCATCAACAGCGCCGTCTTCCCCGGCCTGCAAGGCGGCCCGCTGATGCACATCATCGCGGCCAAGGCCATCGCCTTTCAGGAAGCGCTCTCGCCCGAATTCAGGCAATACGCCATTCAGGTGAAGAAAAACGCCGTCGCCGTGGCCGAAACGCTCACCCAGCGCGGCCTGCGCATCGTCAGCGGCGGCACGCAAAGCCACGTCATGCTGGTTGACCTGCGCGCCAAGGGCATCACCGGCAAAGAGGCCGAAGCCGTGTTGGGTGCCGCGCACATGACCATCAACAAAAACGCCATTCCCAACGACCCCGAAAAACCCATGATCACCAGCGGCGTGCGCATCGGCACCCCGGCCATGACCACACGCGGCTTCAAGGAAGAGCAGGCCCGCGCCACCGCCCACCTGGTCGCCGACGTGCTGGACAACCCCCACGACGAAGCCAACCTGGCCGCCGTGCGCGCCAAAGTGGCCGAACTCACCCGCGCCTTCCCCGTCTATGGCGACTAAGCCCTGAAGCCCCACACGCAGCCCGCGCCAGCCAGGCCGCGGCCTGCCCCCCAAAAAAAGGATGCGCCCATCGCATCCTTTTTTTTGCGCCATCCATCAGCCCCGAAGCCACCTCGCAAAAGGCAGGTTATCCACAGATTTCTCCTGTTTTGATAGCGCACTTCGCAGTATTTACGGGCGCTGCGGGCAGTTTGCTTATTTGAAGGGCAAATTTGAAATGCGGAATGCGCGCATCAAACCGGCCGGGCGAATTCGGCGCTGCATGCAAGGCTTGCAAAAAAGCAAAGGCAGCGCGCCAAACGACTGGGCGGCGTGGTCTGCTCAAAAGAAATGCTCCCGCCGCATCTGCGCCGCCCATCAGGCCCGAAGCCACCTCGCGAAAGGCAGGTTATCCACAGATTTTTCCTGAATTGATAGCGCACTTCGCAGTATCCACGCGGGTTTCAGACGATTTGCCTGTTTATTAATCAATTCAGGATAGCCCGCTGGGGCTGGCGAAGGGGCCAGCAGCCCGGTTTTTGGAAATCGGCCCGCTTTCCGACTTCAAAACGCCCCCGGGAAGGGCAAGTTATCCACAGATATTTCCTGTTTTGATAGCACGCTTCGCAGTGTTTACGGGCGCTGCAAGAGGTTTGCTTATTTGATGGGCAAATTTGAAATGTGGAATGCGCGCATCAATCCGGCAGGGCGAATTCGGCGATGAGGGGAAGGTGGTCGGAGAGGCGGGGCCAGTTGTGCCAGCCGACGGCGGGCTGGGGCGTGCGCCCGCGCTGGGGGACGAATTGGTGGATGCGCCGCAGGCCGCGGGCGTAAACGTGATCAAGCTGGGTGAGGGGCAGACGGGCGGGGAAGGTGCGGCAGTCGGGGGCGCTGCCCTGGCTGTGCAGGCCGCTTGTTGCGAGCAGGCGGGTGAGGGTCTGGCCCCAGTCGTTGAAGTCGCCCGCCACGAGCAGGGGCGCCTGGCGGGGCACTTCGCGTTCGATGAAGTCTTGCAGTTGCCCGATCTGGCGCACGCGGCTGGCGCCGATGAGGCCCAGGTGAACGACGATGACGTGCACCTGGCGGCCCTGCACGTCGATGACGCTGTGCAGCAGGCCGCGCTGCTCGAAGCGGTGGTCGGAGATGTCCTGATGCTGGTGGCGCAGCACGGGCCAGCGGGTGAGCAGGGCATTGCCATGCTCGCCGTGGGCGGTGACGGCGTTGGTCATGTAAACGCACTGGTGGCCCTCGGGGGCCAGGTAGTCGGCCTGGCACTGGCGCGGCCAGGTGGCGAATTGGCGCTCGGCCTTGCGGTTGAGCTTGCGCACTTCCTGCAGGCACACCACGTCGGCTTGCAGGCTGCCTATGGCTTGTTGAAGGTTGTGGATTTCCAGCCGCTGCGCGGGCCACACGCCCTGCACGCCCTTGTGGATGTTGTAGGTGACAACGCGCAGGGTGCGCCGCCCCTGGGGAGCGGGGGCGGGGCCGTGCGGGGGCATGTTCAGCCGGCGGGCTGCGGGTTGCGCAGGCGGATGTGCAGCTCGCGCAACTGTTTTTCGTCCACGGGGCTGGGGGCCTGGGTGAGCAGGCACTGGGCGCGCTGGGTTTTGGGGAAGGCGATGACGTCGCGTATGGATTCGGAGCCGGTCATGAGCGTGACCAGGCGATCCAGCCCGAAGGCCAGGCCGCCGTGGGGCGGCGCGCCGTATTGCAGGGCGTCGAGCAAAAAGCCGAATTTCAGGCGCTGCTCCTCGGGGCCGATCTTGAGCGCGGCAAAGACTTTTTCCTGCACTTCGGCGCGGTGGATGCGGATGGAGCCGCCGCCCAGCTCCCAGCCGTTGAGCACCATGTCGTAGGCCTTGGCAACGCACTGGCCGGGGTCGCTGTCCATGAGGTCTTCGTGGCCGTCCTTGGGGCTGGTGAAGGGGTGGTGCATGGCGTTCCAGCGTTTGTCGTCCTCGTCCCACTCGAACATGGGGAAGTCCACCACCCAAAGGGGCGCCCAGCGGTCTTCGAACAGGCCCTTTTGTCTGGCGAAGTCGCTGTGGCCGATCTTCAGGCGCAGCGCGCCGATGGCGTCGTTGACGATCTTGGCCTTGTCCGCGCCGAAGAACAGGATGTCGCCGTTTTGCGCGCCGCTGCGCCTGAGGATTTCGGCCAGGGCGGCGTCGTGGATGTTTTTGACGATGGGCGATTGCAAACCGTCGCGGCCAGCGGCCGTGTCGTTGACCTTGATCCAGGCCAGGCCCTTGGCGCCGTAAATCTTCACGAATTCGGTGTATTGGTCGATCTCGCCGCGGCTGATCTCGCCGCCGCCGGGCACGCGCAGGGCGACGACGCGGCCGCCGGGCGTGCTGGCCGGGCCGCTGAAGACCTTGAAGTCCACGTCCCTGACCACGTCGGTCAGCTCGGTGAATTCGAGCTTGACGCGCAGATCGGGCTTGTCGGAGCCGAAGCGGTGCATGGCCTCGGCGTAGGGCATGACGGGAAATTCGCCCAGGTCCACGTCCAGCGCCTGCCGGAACACGCGGGTGATCATTTGCTGGAACAGATCGCGTATGTCCTGCTCGGTGAGAAAGGACGTTTCGATGTCGATCTGCGTGAACTCGGGCTGGCGGTCGGCGCGCAGGTCTTCGTCGCGGAAGCACTTGGTGATCTGGTAGTAGCGATCAAAGCCGGCCACCATCAGAAGCTGCTTGAAAAGCTGGGGCGACTGCGGCAGCGCGAAAAAGTGCCCGTCGTGCACGCGCGAAGGCACCAGGTAGTCGCGCGCGCCCTCGGGCGTGCTTTTGGTGAGCATGGGCGTTTCGATGTCGATGAAGCCCTGCTCGTCCAGAAAGCGGCGCACGGCCATCGCCACCTTGTAGCGCAGCGTGAGGTTGCGCTGCATCACGGGGCGGCGCAAATCGAGCACGCGGTGCGTCAGGCGCGTGGTTTCGGAGAGGTTGTCGTCGTCAAGCTGGAAGGGCGGCGTGACCGAGGGGTTGAGCACCTTCAGCTCGTGGCACAGCACTTCCACCTTGCCGCTTTTGAGGGCTTCGTTGGTGGTGCCTTCGGGGCGGGGGCGCACCAGGCCGGTCACTTGCACGCAGAACTCGTTGCGCAGGTCTTCGGCGGTCTTGAACATCTCGGGGCGGTCGGGGTCGCACACCACCTGCACGTAGCCTTCGCGGTCGCGCAGGTCGATGAAGATCACGCCGCCGTGGTCGCGCCGGCGGTTCACCCAGCCGCACAGGGTGACGCTCTGGCCGTTCAGCGCCTCGGTAACCAGGCCGCAGTAATGGGTTCGCATGGACATGTCGATCTTCTCTTTACAAGGGGAAATGCAGGGGCCGCAGATTTCAGCGGCCGGGAAGGGATGGGGATTCGGCGCGGGCCGCAGGCAGCGCAGCAGGGGCAGCAGAGGGGGCGGGGGCAGCGGCGCTGGCGCGCTCGGGCGGCGCGACCACGCCCATCGAAATGACGTATTTCAGCGCCTCGTCCACGCTCATGTCCAGCTCGATCACGTGCGCGCGCGGCACCATGAGAAAAAAGCCGGATGTGGGATTGGGCGTGGTGGGCACATACACGCTGATGAAGGGCGCTTGCTCGTGGCGCTCGGCCAGGTGGCGGGCCACTTCGCCGCCGGGGCGGCCGGTGAGAAAGGCCAGCGTCCAGGCGCCCTCGCGCGGGTACTGAATCAGCAGCGCCCTGGAAAAAGCCTGGCCGGAGCCGGAAAACAGCGTATCCGACACCTGCTTGACGCTGCTGTAGATGCTGCGCACCACGGGAATGCGCGTCATCAGCGCATCCCAGCGGCGCAGCCACCACTGGCCCACCATGTTGGCCACGAAAACGCCGGTGGCAAAAATGATGATGGCCACCAGGATCACGCCCAGCCCGGGCACGCTGCGCAACTGGTCAAACAGCGGCGCCAGGCGCGGAATGATGGTTTCTATGCCCGCCAGGATGGCGCGAAACACGCCGTTGAGAATGCCCACCAGCCACAGCAGCACCCAGGCCGTGATGGCCGCAGGCAGCCACACCAGCAGGCCGGTGACGAAATATTGGCGCAGGCGTTGCATCGGGAAAAGGAAGGGGAATCAGGCAGGCGAATCAGGCCGCCGCAGAAGACTTGGCCGGGGCCGGGGCGGCAGCCGCATCCGCTGCCGGGGCGGCCGATGCGGCGCTTTTCTCGCCCGCACCCGCGCCATCTGATGAAGAAGCCGATGAAGATGCGCTTTTGCCCTGGCCGCCATTGCGAAAGTCCGTCACATACCAGCCCGAGCCCTTGAGCTGAAAGCCTGCGGCCGTCACCTGCTTGGCGAAGGTGGCTTGATGGCAGGCGGGGCACTCGGTCAGCGGCGCGTCGGACATTTTTTGCAGCACATCCTTGGCAAAGCCGCAGGCGCTGCATTTGTAGGCGTAAATGGGCATGAAAACGGGGAAAAAGCGGAGAAAAAAAGAGGCAAAACCGCAGGCGCGCCGGGGCCTGCAAAAAAGCCGCCGATTATAGGAATTGCGCCCGGTTTGAGGTCTTACCATTTCGCCCCGCTCATGCCGCCCTGGCGGTGTTGATATTCCCCATTCACGCCTTATTTGCCCGCCCCTATGACTGCTGAAAACCCCCTGCTTGATTTCACCGACCTGCCCCGTTTTGACCTGATCGCGCCCGAGCACGTCGCGCCCGCCGTGGATGCGCTGCTGGCGCAAGCGCGCCAGGCGCTGGAAAAGGCCGTCGCGCCCGATCTGCCGCCCACCTGGCACAAGCTGGCGACCACGCTGGATGTGGCCATCGACCGCCTCGGGCGCGCCTGGGGCGTGGTGGGCCACCTGAACGCGGTGATGGACACGCCCGCGCTGCGCGCCGCCTACAACGCCGCCATGCCCAAGGTGGTGGAGTTTTTCACCGCCCTGGGCAGCGACGAGCGCCTGTATGCCAAATACAAGGCCATAGACCCGGCCACGCTCAACGACGAGCAGCGCCAGGCGCTGAAAAACACCCTGCGCGGCTTCGTGCTGGGCGGCGCCGAGTTGCAGGGCCAGGCCAGGGAGCGCTTTGCCCAACTGCAAGAGCGCATGGCCGAGCTGACGCAAAAGTTCAGCGAAAACGCGCTGGACGCCACCGACAGCTACGCCTGGTACGCCAGCGCCGAAGAGTTGCAGGGCATGCCCGATGACGTGCAGGCCGCCGCCCGCGCCGCGGCCCAGGCCGAGGGCAAGGACGGCTACAAGCTCACCCTGAAGCTGCCCTGCTATCTGCCCGTAATGCAGTTTGCCGCCAGCTCCGCCCTGCGCGAGCGCCTCTACCGCGCCTACTCCACGCGCGCTTCCGACCAGGCCGAAGGCGAGGCCCGGCGCTTTGACAACACCGCGCTGATTCAGGAAATCCTGGCCGCGCGCCACGAAAAGGCCGCCCTGCTGGGCTACCCCAATTTCGGCGCGGTTTCGCTGGTGCGCAAGATGGCCGACTCGCCCGAGCAGGTGATCCACTTCCTGCGCGATCTGGCCGCGCGCGCCCGTCCCTGGGCCGAGCGCGACGTGCAGGACCTGCGCGAATTCGCCCGCACCCGGCTGAACCTGAACGACCCCCAGCCCTGGGACTGGCCCTACATCAGCGAGCGCCTGCGCGAAGAGCGCTACGCCTTCAGCGAGCAGCAAGTCAAGCAGTACTTCACCTTCCCCAAAGTGCTGGCCGGGCTGTTTCGCATCGTCGAAACCCTGTTTGAAGTGCAAATCAAACCCGACAGCGCCCCCGTCTGGCACGACAGCGTGCGCTTTTTCCGCATCGAGCGCGAAGGCCGCCTGCTCGGCCAGTTCTATCTGGACCCCTCTGCTCGCGCCGGCAAGCGCGGCGGCGCCTGGATGGACGACGCGCGCGCGCGCTGGCTGCGCCCCGACACCGGCGTGCTGCAAACCCCCGTGGCCTATCTGGTCTGCAACTTTGCCGAGGGCGTGGACGGCAAGCCCGCGCTGCTCACCCACGACGACGCCACCACCCTCTTTCACGAATTCGGCCACGGCCTGCACCACCTGCTCACCCAGGTGGATGAAGGCGCGGTCTCGGGCATCAGCGGCGTGGAGTGGGATGCCGTCGAGCTGCCCAGCCAGTTCATGGAGAACTTCTGCTGGGAATGGAACGTGCTGCGCCACATGAGCGCCCATGTGGACACCGGCGAGCCGCTGCCGCGCGAGCTGTTCGACAAGATGCTGGCCGCCAAAAACTTCCAAAGCGGCATGCAGACCCTGCGCCAGATCGAATTCGCCCTGTTCGACATGCTGCTGCACACCGCCAGCGCCCCCGTGCAGGACGTGCAGGCGCTGCTGCAAGCCGTGCGCGATGAAGTGGCCGTCATCCACCCGCCCGCCTGGGGCCGCATGGCGCACACCTTCAGCCACATCTTTGCCGGCGGCTACGCGGCGGGCTACTACAGCTACAAATGGGCCGAAGTGCTCGCCGCCGACGCCTACGCCGCTTTTGAGGAAACCGTCACACCCGAGGGCGAACACAGCATTGAAACGGGCAGAAAATACCGCCAGGCCATCCTGGAGACAGGCGGCAGCCGCCCCGCCATGCAGTCATTCAAGGCATTTCGCGGACGCGAGCCCGAGCTGGACGCCCTGCTGCGCCACCAGGGCATGGCCTGAAATCCCCCCCTCAAGGCCCCTTGTGAGAACCCCGCATAAAGGAAAACGCCCGAAATGAAACCCGCTCATTCCCTGCTCCTGACCGCCGCCGCGCTCGCCCTGCTGGCCGGCCACGCCCATGCACAGGTTTACCGCGTCGTCGGCCCTGACGGGCGAGTCACCTTCTCCGACAA
Source organism: Ottowia sp. (assembly GCA_052170415.1). Taxonomy (GTDB): domain Bacteria; phylum Pseudomonadota; class Gammaproteobacteria; order Burkholderiales; family Burkholderiaceae_C; genus Ottowia. The sequence continues at coordinate 27,370 of JBQNAO010000006.1, forward strand.
GCCCCCGGCCAGCGCCAGCCAGGGCGGCCAGGCCGCTGCCCCGCGCAGCAACGGCTCCGCGCCCGCCAGCGCCGCCGCCGGCCTGCCCTTTGAGCTGCGGCAAATCGCCCAGCGCTACCCCGTCACGCTCTACACCGGCAAAGACTGCGAACCCTGCCAGCAGGGCCGCGCCATGCTCACCCGGCGCGGCATCCCCTTCACCGAGAAAACCGTCAACACCCCCAACGACCTGCGCGCCTTTTCCAAGCTCACCGGCGGCGGCAATTCCCTGCCGCTGCTGACCATAGGCGGGCAGCGCCTGAACGGCTACGCCAGCGCCGAGTGGGAGCAATACCTCGACGCCGCCGGCTACCCCAAAACCTCGCAACTGCCGCGCAGCTACCGCCAGCCGGCCGCCGCCGCCCTGGCCCCCGTGAGCCTGGAGCCGGCCGCCCCGGCTGCCGCTGCCCGCAATGAGGATGACGACAGCTACGAAGACCACCGCCCGGCCCCGGCAGGCCCCAGCATCGCCCCGCCGCCGCCCACGCCGGACAACCCCGCCGGCATCCGCTTCTGAAAACGTCGCCCGGCAAAACGAAAAAGCCACCGCCCGCCCCGGCGCGTGGCTTTTTTCATGCCCTGCGCATCCGCAAAACTCGCGCCTAACCTGCCCCCGGGCCCGCGCCCCAAAGCCGCCCCCGACCCAAACAGCGCCCGCCCCAGGCAGAAAAAACACGCGCGCGCCGTCGGCAGCCGGCGTCTTATCCAGTAGCATCGCAGCCCGCTTGCCCTGCTGCGCCCTCGCGGCGCTCTGGCAGGGCGGCAAATCACTTTCTTTTTGGACTTTTCCAAGGATCACCATCATGGCAACTGCAAAAAAAGCAACTGCTAAGGCCCCTGCGGCCACCAAGTCGGCGCCCGCCGCGAAGAAGGCCACGGCCAACAGTGGTTTCATGAAGCCCATGACGCCCAGCAAGCAACTGGCCGCCATCATTGGCGACAAGCCCATGCCCCGCACCGAAGTGACGAAAAAAGTGTGGGAATACATCAAGGCCAACAAGCTGCAAGACGCCACGAACAAGCGCAACATCAACGCCGACGCCAAGCTCAAGGAAATCTTCAAAAAGCCCCAGGTTTCCATGTTCGAGATGACCAAGCTCATCAGCGGCCATCTGTCCTGAACACCCCGGCGCGAACCACGCAAACCGGCCCTCGCGGCCGGTTTTTTTATGCCGCCTTCACGCTGCCTTCACGCCGCTTTTCAAGCCTTTTCGCCCTGCGCTGGGCGAAGTTATCCACAGATTTCTCCTGAATTAATAGCGCGCCTCGCAGTGTTTACGGGCGATGCGGGCAGTTTGGTTAATCGTTAAGCAAAATTTTGTATTCAAATGTATGCACCTGGGGCCGAAAACGCTCAATACGTCACCGGCAGCGGATCGAGCGAGCGCCACAGGTGCCAGGTAGCGGCGCTGCACCAGGGCTGCCAGGCGCGGGCGATGTCGCGGATGTCGGCGCGGGTGATGGCCTCGCCGCCAAAGTAGCTCTGGCTCACGGCCTTGACCAGCCCGATGTCATCCAGCGGCAGCACATTCGGGCGCATGAGGTGAAAGATGAGAAACATCTCGGCCGTCCAGCGGCCTATGCCGCGCAGGGCGATCAGCTCGCCGATGATGGCTTCGTCGCTCATGGCGGGCCAGTTTTCGGGGCGCACCCGGCCCTGGCAGAAGTGGCGGGCCAGCTCTTGCAGGTATTGCACCTTGCGCGCAGACAGGCCGGCGGCGCGCATGGCCTCGGGCGTCAGCGCCAGCACGGCGACCGGCTCGATGGCAGGCAGCAGGGCGGTGAAGCGATCCCACACCGATTGGGCGGCCTTGACCGAGATTTGCTGCCCGACGATGGAGCGCGCCAGGGTGAGAAAAGCATCGCCGCGCGTTTGCAGGCCGACGCTGCCGTGCCGGGCGATGAGGCGGCGCATGACGCGATCCTCGCGCGCCAGATGCGCACAAGCCTGCGCCCACCAGTCGGGGGCGGCGATGGGGGGCGGCTCTTTGAACGGGCCGGACATGCGCGGCGCGGCACTCACGCCACTCACGCCGCTTCCCAGGTCGTGCCCCCGGGGCCGTCTTTCAGGGCGATGCCCTGCGCCAGCAGCTCGGCGCGAATGCGGTCGGCCTCGGCGTAATTCTTGGCCTGCTTGGCGGCGGCGCGGGCGGCGATTTGCGCCTGAATGGCGGCCTCGTCCAGCGCGCTGCCGGCCTGTAAAAAGGCTTGCGGATCGCCTTGCAGCAGACCCAGCAGGCCGCCCAGCGCCCTGAGCAGGCCCGCGTCCTGCGAGCTACGGCTGCGGTTGGCCTCGCCGGCCAGATCGAACAGCACGGCCACGGCTTCGGGGGTGCCGAAGTCTTCGTCCATGGCCGCCTTGAAGCGGGCGGCCTGCGGATGCGCCCAGTCGATGGCCACGTCGGCTGGCGGCACGGCGTGCAGGGCGGTGTAGAGGCGCTTGAGCGCGCTGCGCGCATCCTGCAAATGCGCGTCGCTGTAGTTCAGCGGGCTGCGGTAGTGGGTGCGAACGATGAAAAAGCGCAGCGTTTCGGCGTCAAAGCTTTTCAGCACGTCGCGGATGGTGAAAAAGTTGCCCAGCGACTTGGACATCTTCTCGTCATCCACATTGACGAAGCCGTTGTGCATCCACACCCGCGCCAGCGGCTGGCCGTGCGCGCCTTCGCTCTGGGCGATTTCGTTTTCGTGGTGCGGAAAGGCCAGATCGGCGCCGCCGCCGTGGATGTCAAACGTCGCGCCCAGCAGCGCGCAGCTCATGGCCGAGCATTCGATGTGCCAGCCCGGGCGGCCTTCGCCCCAGGCAGAGGGCCACTTGGCCTCGGGCGGCTCGGCGGGCTTGGCGGCCTTCCAGAGCACGAAGTCCAGCGGATCGGCCTTGCCCTCGTCCACGGCCACGCGCTCGCCGGCCTGCAATTCGTCCAGCGATTTGCCCGAAAGCCGCCCATAGCCGGCGAACTTGCGCACGGCGTAGTTCACGTCGCCGTTGTCGGCCGCGTAGGCCAGGCCGCGCTCTTGCAGCTTGCCAATGAGATTGAGCATGTGCGGCACATAGTCGGTCGCGCGCGGCTCGTGCGTGGGCGGCAGCACGCCCAGCGCGTCGAAGTCGCGGTGCATTTCCTCGATCATGCGGGCGGTGAGCTGGCCTATGGTTTCGCCGTTTTCCACGGCGCGGCGGATGATCTTGTCGTCTATGTCGGTGATGTTGCGAACAAAAGTCACGCGCCAGCCGCTGGCCTCAAGCCAGCGCCGCGCCACGTCAAAGGCCACCACCGAGCGCGCGTGGCCGATGTGGCAGAGGTCATACACCGTCATGCCGCAGACATACATGCGCACATGGCCCGGTTCGATGGGGGAAAACTCCTGGGGCGCGCGCGCCAGCGTGTTGTAGATGCGCAAAGTCATGGGAAAAAGGGCAAAAAAAGGCCGAAACGGCGGTGAGTGCAGGATGGAAAAAAAACGGCCCGCCGCTCTCCGGGGGGCCATGCATAGAATGGCCCGCATTGTAAAAGTGGCCCCATCCGGCAGGCCGCCGCGCCCAGGCTCGTTGCGATTTTTTGGCGCGTTCTGCCGGCTTCATGTCCGCTTTTCACCCGTTTTTGCACGCTTTTGACTTCTTTTCAACGCTTTTTGCCTGCCATGAATCGCCTTGCCCCCCGCCTTGCCGCCCTTGCCCTGTGTGCCGCCTGCGGCCTGGCCCTGGCCCAGCCGCGCACCCCGCCGCAAGGCGCAGTCGAGCGCGTGCAGCGCCTGGCGCAATCGGGCGATGTGCAGCAGGCGCTGGCGCTGGCAGCCGCCCACCTGGAGGCCAACCCGGACGATGTGCAAATGCGCTTTGTCCGCGCCAATGCGCTGGCCCAAAGCGGCCAGGCCGATCAGGCCGAAGCCGAGCTGGAAAGCCTCACGCGCAATCACCCCGAGCTGGCCGAGCCGTGGAACAACCTGGCCGTGCGCTACGCCGCGCGCGGCGAGCTGGGCAAGGCCCGCGAGGCGCTGGAGCAGGCCCTGCTGGCCGATCCGGCCTACGCCACGGCGCAGGAAAACCTGGGCGATGTGTATGCCCGCCTGGCCGCCAGCGCCTGGCAGCAGGCCGCCGCGCAAACGGCCCTGCCCGCCGAGCAGCGCCAGCGCCTGCAAGACAAGGCCGGCCGCCTTGAAGCCCTTTTGCCCGCCGCCAATTAGTGCGACCGGGCCAGGCCGGACGCCAGGCCGATCACCCCGATCACCCCGAGCCGCCCCCCGGCAGCCCGCCTTTTTTCCCCTCTTTCCCCTTTGTTCTCACTTTTCAGGAGCCACTAACTCATGCACTTTCCCCGCCGCAGCTTCACCCGCGCCGCCGCCACGCTGGCCGCCGCACTCGCCTTTGCCGCCCCCGCGCTGGCTGCCGACACCGCCGCCGCCCCGCGCGTGAAATTCGTCACCAGCGAGGGCAATTTCGTCATCGAGGTCTATCCCGACAAAGCGCCCAAGACAGTGGAAAACTTCCTGCAATACGTCAACGACAAGTTCTACGACGGCACCGTGTTTCACCGCGTGATCTCCGGCTTCATGGTGCAAGGCGGCGGCTTTGACAAGGACTACACGCAAAAACCCACGCGCCCGTCCATCAAGCACGAAGGCCGCCAGTCGGTCGCCCAGGGCCTGCACAACACCCCCGGCGCCGTGGCCATGGCCCGCACGATGGACCCGCACTCGGCCACCGCCCAGTTTTTCATCAACACCGCCGACAACTCGCGGCTGGACCCCGTCGTCATCCCCGAGGGCGATCCGGTCAAGGAAATCACCATCCACGGCAAGACCTACACCGACATCCCGCGCGAAAAACTCACGCACAACCTGCAACTGTTCGGCTACACCGTCTTCGGCAAGGTGATTGAGGGCATGGACACCGTCAAGAAAATCGAGGCCGCGGCCACCGGCGCGGGCGGCCCCTTCCCCTCTGACGTGCCGCAAAAGCAAATCGTCATCGAATCGGCCCGCGTGCAGTAAGGCGCGCCCGCCCCATCCCAACCCCCCTTTTTTGAAGAAAGAAGCCAAGACCATGAGCAACCCCCAAGTTGAACTGCACATCAAGAACCACGGCGTCATCACGCTGGAGCTGGACGCGGCCAAGGCCCCCAAAACCGTTGCCAACTTTCTCGAATACGTGAACAAGGGCCACTTCAACAACACGATTTTTCACCGCGTGATCAACGACTTCATGATCCAGGGCGGCGGCTTTGAGCCGGGCATGAAGCAAAAACCCACCGCCGCCCCCATCGAAAACGAGGCGGGCAACGGCCTGAAAAACGACCGCTACACCGTCGCCATGGCGCGCACCAGCGACCCGCACTCGGCCACCGCGCAGTTTTTCATCAATGTGAAGGACAACGACTTTCTCAACCACTCCGCCCCCAGCGCCCAGGGCTGGGGCTATGCGGTGTTTGGCCGCGTCGTCAAGGGCCAGGAAGTGGTGGACGCCATCAAGGCCGTGCCCACCACCAAATCGGGCTTTCACAGCGATGTGCCGCGCGAAGACGTGGTGATCGAAAAAGCCGTGGCGCTGTAAGCCGCCGCGCTGGCTCCGCCCGGCTGCCCTGCCCCGCCCCGGCGGGGCTTTTTTTGGCCTTGTTTCGGCCTTTTTCCGGCCCTATTTGTAACAAGGGAGGGCCTGCAAACGCCCGATTGCTACGGATTTTGTAGCTGCGATCGCAGTATCCACGGGCGTTGCGGCCGTTTTGGCTGTTTTCCGGGGGCGGCCCGCATTGTTACAAATAGGGCGGGCCGCCGGATGCGCCCGGGCGTTTGGAAGGACGCCTGGGGGCGCTTAGAAGTGGTAGTTCAGCGTGGCATAGAAAGCGCGGCCATCGCCGGGGGCAAAGCCTGATGCGCCGCCGTCATACCAGCCGTAGTAGTAGTTGCGGTTGGTGAGGTTCTTCACTTGCAGCACGACATCCAGCGCGGGGGTGAAGCGGTATTGGGCGCTGAGGTTGAGCAGCGCGAATTTGCCCGCCTTACCGTGGGTGTTGGTGCGGTCGAGGAAGTAGTCGCCCTCGGCGCTGGCCGACAGGCCCAGCTTGAATTGCGGCGTGGCCTGCCAGTCCAGCCCGGCCGAGACGAGATAGCGCGGCACGTTCTCGATTTGCCGGCCCCGGGTTTCGGGGGCGGCCGGGTCGGGCGTGGTGATGGTGGCTTTCTGGCGCGAGTAGGAAAGCCAGGCGTTCAGATCAGCGCGCGGCTTGAGGTGAATCTGCACATCGAAGCCGCGGCGCAAGGTCGCGCCGACGTTGTCCGGCTCGGTGCTGGATGCGCTGCCATACACGCCCAGCACGCGGGCCACTTCGCCGCTGGCGCGCTGCTCCCAGTAGGCCAGGCGGCCCTGCAAAACGCCGTGCGTGAGCTTGAGGCCGGCTTCCCAGCCGTCGTTGATGGAGGGTTTGAGGTTGTTGCGGCTGGTGCGGTAGCCGTCGCGCTCGGAGCCGATCTGAAAGCTGCGGCCCCAGTTGGCGTAGGCGGTGGCGCGCTCGCCCAGGGTGTAGGCCAGGCTGATCTTGGGCTGCCTGATCAGGCCCCAGTCGTGCATGGGGGCGCTGCTGCCGGCGCTGGCGTCGCGAAACCGGCCGCTGATCTTGTCCAGCCGCAGCGCGGGCACGATCTTCAGCGCGGGCACGGGCCGCCACACGGCCTGCACGTAGCCGCCGGTGTTGTTCAGGTCGAAATCCCAGTTGCGAAACTGCGTGGTGCGCACCTGCTGCACGGTGCGCCAGCGGTGGCTCTGGTTGTCTTCGCGGTGCCAGTCCAGCCCGCCTTCGAGGGTGAACTGGTGGGCCCAGCTCACCTGGGGCGACCAGGTGAGGGTGGCGGCTGCGCCGTGGTGTTTTTCGTTGTGATAGCGCTCTTGCTGCAAGCCGGTGGCCGAGTAGCGCACGAAGCGGCGGTCTTCATATCGGTTGAGCCAGGCGCGCGCGGCCCAGGCCAGCTCGGGCGCGGCCTGGCCGTCCAGGTGCAGGGCGAGCTGGGAAACGTCGCGCTCGCTGTCGTCGTTGGCGGCAAAGGCGGGCGAGAGGCGCGGGGTGCGCCGGACCTGCTCGCGGCTCAGGTAGCCGGAGGCTTCGGCCTCGTTGTTGTAGATGCGCGCGCTCACGCCCGCACGCCAGACGCCGCCTGCCGGGGTGTAGAACCACTTGCCGGACAGGGCGTATTTGCGCGCCCGCGAGTGGTCGCGGTAGCCATCGGAGTCGCGCCAGGCGGCAAAGTAGTTCTGGCTCCACGCGCCGGTTTCGATGCCCTTGGCCACTTGCAGCTCCTTGGTGGCAAAGCTGCCGAAGGTGAGGCTGGCGTCGCCATAGTTGCCGCCGGTGCGGGTGATGATGTTGGCGTTGCCGGCGATGTTGTGCAGGCCGTAGCGGGCGTCGTTGGTGCCGCGCACCACTTCGATGGCCTCGATCTCCAGCGGATAGACCGCATCGATAAAAGGCATGCCGCCGCGCGCATCGTTGGCGGGAATGCCGTCGATCAGCATCTTGACGGCGTTGATGCGGCCCTCGCCGTTGAAGCCGCGAAAGGAAATGCGCCCGGCCTCGGTGCCCTGCCTGAAGTGGGTGAGCTGCACGCCGGGGGCCTTGGAAAACAGCTCCCAGCCCTGATCGACGCGCTCGTCACGAAACAGGCTTGCGCCCAGGATGTCCACCGAGGTGAACACCTGCCGCGCCGTCAGCGCCCCGCCGCCCGCACCCGCGCCTTCCGCGCCGGCGCTGCCGCTCACGTTGATCTCGCCCAGCGTCAGGCTGGCGTCGCCATCGGCGGCGGCTTGGGTGGCCTGGGCGGCCTTCTCGCCCTCTGCGGCCTTTTGCTCTGCCGCCGCCGCAGAAAGCGGCCATAGCGCCGATCCGGCCAGCAGGCAGGCCACCGCGCCCCACACGCAGTTCAGGCGAAAAACCGGCCGCGCCCGCAGGCCGGCTTTGGAAGTGAAAGTCAAAAAATCTTGCATATGAAAAAACCCTGGCAAGCGCCGCCGCGCTGGCAACACCGGCCAGCGGGCAAGAAAACGCCTGCAAATCATTGAAAAAAAGGAAAAAGCGGCCAGGCCCCCAGGCCCCGCCGCGCGGGCGCTCAAGCGCCATATGAGTGGCCGTGCAAGTGGCTTTATGAGTGGCCGCGCAGCGGCGGCCCGCGTGGCGGCAGCGGCGCGCGTGCGGCCTGCGCCGAATGAAAGGCCGCGCGCAATGGCGCGGGCCCATGCGGGCGAGCCGCCACGCCCTGCGGCACGGCCCGTGGCGGCTGCGCGGGCAGGCCGGGCAGCAGGCACAGCGGGCAAAAGCCCTGCGCGCGGCCTGTGGCCGAGTTCGTGGCTGGTTCATCAGGCCGGGCCGCCTCATCCAGCGTCACCCACTCATACCCGCCGGGCGTGCACAGCAGCACGCGCCGGGCGGGCGCTGCCCCGGCCGCCGCCACCGCCACCGCCGCCAGCAGCGGCTGCGCCAGCGCCAGCCACAGCGCCAGCAGCGTCAGCGCCGCCAGCGCCCGCTGGCGCAGGCGCAGTCTCAAAACTCGGGAAAAACGAAACGGGCGGGGCATGAAAAGCGGCAGGCAGAAACATCAGCCCCGAACCGCCCTTTGCAAAGGGGACAAAAGCAGCGAGCAGGGCGGCGCAGATTGTGCGGGCTGCCCCGGCCTGCCCCTGCGCCGGCCGGCCGCCTTTGCCGCGCGCCAACTTGCCTTGCGTCAATTTTTCGGAAAAACACCCGCCCGCAAAAACAAAACGGGGCGGCAGGGCCTGATCCGCCCTGCCGCCCCGCCGCTGCCCTTTTAGGCTTCAGCCCGGCTTGCCGTCGCTGCGCGGGCGGCCGTACCAGTTGCCAAAGCGCAGGCACCACACCAGCATGATGGCGGCCCAGATCAGCGCCGCCAGCAGCAGCAGCCAGGCCGGCGCGCCGTCCATGGCCGCCACCGTGCGCACGATCACCGCGCCTTGCAGCGTCCAAAACAGCGACCACACCGCCGAATCGGCCACCAGCGCCCGCCCGCTGTGCCCGCAGGACACGCGCGTGACCATCGCCAGCATGATCGAGCCCAGAAAGCCCATGCCCAGCAAGTGCAGCGGCCCCAGCCCCAGCACGTCATGGCCCAGCCACAGCGCCAGCGCGCGGCCCAGCGCGCCATACACCAGCGCCAGCCCCAGCCACACAAAGCCCACGTGCAGCATCGCCAGCAGGCGAATCTTCATGCTCTGCACCAGCCCCCAGACGATGGCCAGCCACAGCAGCACCGCGCCGGCGGCCGCCTCCAGCGTCAGCGCCAGCGCGCTCCACCACGCGCCGGGCTCAAGCAGCGCCTGCACCCACACGGCCAGCGCCTGCCAGGCGCACACGCCCAGCATCAGCCACAGCACCCAAAACGGCCGCCACAGCGCAATCATGGGCAGCACGTTCGATGTGAAAAACGGAATCATGCGGTGCGCCACCGTCACATACGTGACCACGATGAAGCCCCACAGGCCCGTGTGAATGCAAAGCAGCGCCACATCCATGCGCGCCAGCGCCAGCGCCAGGCAGGCCCCGCCCAGGCTCGCCACGCCCACGATGCCGCCCAGCCCCACCGAGCGCGCGTGCACCTGGTCTTCATCGCTGCTGCGGGCAATCAGCTGCCAGAACTGCGCCACCATCCAGCCCAGGCCCGCCGCTGCCAGCGCCATTCCGGCCAGCGCCAGCGTGGCGCTCACATGCGCGCCGGCCAGCCACAGCAGCCAGCCTATGGTTTGCATGATCACTGCCGGCGCGGTCACCTTGGGCCCGTGCGGCGGCACGCCCAGCCAGCGCGGCCCGGCCGTGAACAGAAAACCCGAGAAAAACAGCGGCATGAAGCCAAACACCATCACCGCCGCGTGCGTGAGCAGGGGCGCTTGCTCCGGCGCCAGCGCCGGTATGCCTATGGCCCGGTTGTGCTGCACCAGCGCCCACCACAGGCTGGCGGCCAGCAGCACCAGCATGGCGCAGAAAAAGCCCAGCCGGTGCGGCGCGATCAGCAGCGTGGCAAAGCGCCAGGGGCCGTGAATGAGGGGCTTGGCCGGCTTCTTGGCCGCCGCGGCCTTGGGCGCGCCTGCGGACGAGGCCCCGGGCGCAGCGCCAGACGCCGCATTCACCGCAATGCCGCGCACGGCAATCGGCACGGGCCGGGGCTGGTCGGCAGGCGCGACCGGGGCATCAGATGCAGCCGGCGGGGGGGAAGAAGCGGGGGCGGCAGCAGCCGGGTTTTCGGGAGGAGCCGCCGGGCGGGATGCCTCGGGGCCGGGGGGGGTTTGTGGGTCTGTCATTTTTCTTTGCGCGTGAAGCCGATCCAGGCCAGGTCAGAAGGCCCCGCGCCGGGGCCGGGCCAGCGCCTTCGGCATGTCAAAAATCATAGCCAGAGGCCCCTTCTACAGACACCGAATAAGGGCATTCCCAACCCCGCCCAAATCCCGCCCAAGCCGCGCCCGAACCGCGTGCAAACCCCGCCCAGGCGGCAGGCCGCGCCGCTTGCATTTGGTTTCACGATTTTGCTTACCAAATAGGCAGCAGGCCCGCAGCGCCCGTAGATACTGCGCAGGGCGCTATGCTTTTGAAAGCAAACTGTGGATAACTTGGCTTTTCAGACCACATCGGGCGAGCGGCCCATGCCGCTGGCCCTCCAGCGCCAGGCCAGCAGGGCGGCCATCAGGGCCAGGTGCAGGCAGGCCGAACCCAGCACCAGCGCGCGGGCGGGATGCGGCTGTAGCAAACCGGCCGCAGGCTCCAGCCACAGGCTCAAGTGCGCGCCCATCGCGTTGCCGACGATGCCCGGCAGCAGCAGGCCGGCAATCAGCATGGCGATGACGGCCGCGTTTTGCGGATGGCGCGCGCCCTCGCGCCAGGCAAAAAAGGCCACCAGCGCGGCATCGCGCAGCAAATGCAGCGCGCCCACAAGCAGGGCAAAGGCGAGCGCGCTTGCGCCGCTGCGATCGCTGGCCATCAGCGCGGCCACGCTGCCCAGCAGGGCCAGGGCGGCGTTGATGGGCCACAGCGGCAGCGCTTGCAGCAGGCGGCTGTACTGGCCGCTGCGCGCGTGCCAAAACAGCGCCTGCCAGGCCAGGCGGCCCTGGGGCTGGCTGAACAAATCCAGATAGCCCGTCACCAGAGCGAGCACCGCCAGGGCCAGCGCATAGGCGCAAGGCGCATTCAGGCCGTCAGCGGCCACATACCCGCCCGGCAGCAGCGCCAGCGCGGCGATGCCCACCGGCCAGGCCCAGGGGCGGGTGGCCACCATGAGCTGCGCGCTCATGTTGCGCCACAGCGCCAGCAGGCCCAGCGCCAGCAGCAGGGCCGCCTGCGCGCACTGCTGCCACAGGGGCGGCCAGTCCAGCGCCCACCAGGCGTTTTTCAAAAAGAAGGCGTCGTCGAGCAGCAGCGCGTGAAACAGCGGCAGCAGCGCCAGCCAGCTCATGCTCAGGCTGCTGTCCAGATTGCGGTCATCGCCCGCCTGCCCGCCGGTTTGCCCGCTGACCAGCCGCGCGCCCAGCACGTGCAGGCGCATCGCCATGCCGCAAGCCTGCATCGCCAACCCCAGCATCAGCCCGTAAAACAGGCGGCCCAAATGCTCGGCGGGCCGGCTGCTGGCCGCCAGGCTGATGGCCGCGCACAGCAGCGCGCCATACCAGGCGTAGCTGGTTGCGCCCAGCAACTTGCCCCAGGCCATTTGCCAGGGGCCCAGGCTGCTCAGGCGCTGCTGATCCCAGGTGCGCTCGCGAATTTCCCAGCCGATGCTGCCAACGCTCAGATACACGCCATAGGGAAGGACCAGCACGGCGGCCAGAAAGGAAAAGCCATTGGTCAGGGCGCTGCGCACGGTGTACTCGCCATTGCTGCTGACCACGATGAAGGCGGCTATGAGCGCCAGCACGGCGGGCAAAAGCAGCGCGCGCGCCGGCGACCATTGCAGCCAGAGGTTGCGTTGCAGCTCGGGATTGAGGGACAGAAGGTTCATGACGGCTCTTTCGGCATGGGGAACTCGGGCTGCGCGCCCCGGGCATAGTGCGCCTGCAGGCTGCCGCGCGCTTCGTGCAGGGCGCAAACGGGCAGGCCCGCCTGCACGGCGGCGGCCAGCAAGGCGGCGCGGGCATTTGCGCTGGCATCCGCATCGCCTGCGGGCAGCCACACACGGGCGCGCGGGCGGGCGCTGCCCGCTTCTTCGCGCACGGCAGCGCCCGGGCCGGCCACGGCCTGCGCCAGTTGCTCCAGCCGGGCCAGCCAGCCCTCGCTGGCATCGGCCAGCTCCAGCCAAACGGCCTGCATGGCCGGGGCGGCAGATGCAGATGCAGATGCGGCCGCAGAAGGCGGCGCGGCATCGGGCAGCAGGCTTTCGTGCTGGGTGATGCGGCCCGCGCGCAGGGTGAGGATGTGGGTGCAGTACTCATCCAGCTCGCTCAGGATGTGGCTGGAGACCACCAGCGTCATGCCCTGCGCCTGAAACTGGCGAAACAGCCCGGCCAGGCTGGCGCGCGCTTCCGGGTCCAGCCCGCTGGCCGGCTCGTCGAGCAGCAACACGCGCGGGCGGTGCACCACGGCTTGGCCGATCGCCACGCGCTGGCGCTGCCCGCGCGAGAGGCTGGCGCAGTACGCGCGCAGCTTGCCCTCCAGCCCCAGCGCCCGGGCCGTTTCCTGCGCGCGCGGCGCGATGTCGGGGCCGGGCACGCCCTGCGCGGCGGCGGCGTGGCACAGGCACTGCCACACATCGAGCTGCTCATACAGCCCGAAAAAATCAGACAGATAACCCAATTGCTGATGCGCCAGGCGCGGCTGCTGCCGCACATCCACCCCCGCCACGCGAATGCGCCCGGCCAGCGGCGTTTGCAGCCCCGCCAGGCAGCGCAGCAGCGTCGATTTGCCCGCCCCGTTGGGCCCCACCAGCGCCGTGACCGAGCCGGCCTGCACATGCAGCGACACGTCATGCAGCGCGCGCTGGCCGGGATAGTCGAAAACCAGTTGTTCCACTTCAATCATGGGTGCGTATTAAATCCCGCAAAAAACCTGAAAAAGCCTGAAAAAGCTCCGAAAAACGCCCCTGCCGGGCAGGCGGCGCAGCCGCCCGGGCGCTTCGCTAAACTTCACAGCTTGTCACAAAAGCGCCCTGGCGCGGAGGTTTCCTGACATGCTTTTCAGCAAGCTGCTGCCCAAGGAGGGCAATTTTTTCGAGCTCTTCAACCAGCACGCGGCGCACACCGTCACGGCGGCCCACGCTTTTGCCAGGCTGGTGGAGCACTACCCGGACGTGTCGCTGCGCCAGCAGCACAACCGCGAAGTGGACGAGGCCGAACGCGCCGCCGACCGCGTCACGCACGAAGTCACGCGGCTGATTCACACCACCTTCATCACCCCCATCGACCGCGAGCAAATCCACGACCTGATCACCAAGATGGATGACATGGCCGACCTGCTGCAAGACTGCGCCGAGGCCATGGCCCTGTATGACGTGCACCACATGACCCCCGCCATCACGCAGCTCACGGCCGTTTGCGTGCAGTGCTGCGAGCGCGTGCGCGACGCCGTAGCCCTGCTGCCGCGCGTGGCCGACCAGGCCAGCGCCGAGGCCACGCTCAAGATTTGCGAAGGCATAGACAGCCTCGAATCCGAGGCCGACCGCCTGCTGCGCGAAGCCATGAGCCGCCTCTTTCGCGAAGAAGAAGACGTGCGCGAGCTCATCAAGCTCAAGGCCATCTACGAGCTGCTGGAAACCATCACCGACAAATGCGAGGACGTGGCCAACCAGATCGAAGGCGTGATCCTCGAAAACTCCTGAAACCGCCCGCGCCACGAGGAAAACACGCCATGCCAACTGCGCAAGCGGCCCTTTGGGTCATCGTCATGCTGGTGGCGCTGGCCATCGCCTTCGACTTCATGAACGGCTTTCACGACGCGGCCAACTCGATTGCCACCGTCGTCTCCACCGGCGTGCTGCGCCCCACGCAGGCCGTGGTCTTTGCCGCCTTTTTCAACCTGCTGGCCATCGTCATCTTTCACCTCTCGGTGGCCGCCACCGTGGGCAAGGGCATCGTGCAGCCGGGCGTGGTCGATGCGCACGTGGTCTTCGGCGCGCTGGCCGGCGCCGTCACCTGGAACCTCGTCACCTGGTATTACGGCATCCCCAGCAGCTCCTCGCACGCGCTGATCGGCGGCATCGTCGGCGCGGCCACCGCCAAGGCCGGAACCGGCGTGCTGCTGGCCGGCGGCATTCTCAAAACCGTGGCCTTCATCTTCATCTCGCCGCTGCTGGGCTTCGTGCTGGGCTCGCTGGCGATGGTGGCCGTGGCCTGGCTGTTTCGCCGCATGCGCCCCAAAAAAGTGGACCGGTGGTTCCGCCGCCTGCAACTGCTCTCGGCCGGCTCCTACAGCCTGGGCCACGGCGGCAACGACGCGCAAAAAACCATAGGCATCATCTGGATGCTGCTGATTGCCACCGGCTACAGCCCCGCCGGCGCGGATGCCCCGCCCACCTGGGTCGTCATCAGCTGCTACGCCGCCATCGCGGCGGGCACCATGTTCGGCGGCTGGCGCATCGTCAAGACGATGGGCCAGAAAATCACCAAGCTCAAGCCCGTGGGCGGCTTTTGCGCCGAAACCGGCGGCGCGCTCACGCTGTTCATCGCCACCGCGCTGGGCGTGCCCGTGTCCACCACACACACCATCACCGGCGCCATCGTGGGCGTGGGCTCCACCCAGCGCGCCGCCGCCGTGCGCTGGGGCGTGGCGGGCAACATCGTCTGGGCCTGGGTGCTCACCATTCCCGCCAGCGCCTTCGTCGCCGCCCTGGCCTACGCCGCCAGCCTGGCCATGTTCTGAAAACCGGCCCGCGCACTCGACTGAAAACCGGCCTTTGCGGGCCGGTTTTTTTTTGGATGGGAATTCCCGAAGCCCCCCGCAGTCGCAAGTTATCCACAGATTTTTCCTGTTTTGATAGCGCGCTTCGAAGTATTTACAGGCGCTGCGGGCGGTTTGCCTGTTTGATAGGCAATTCAGAGCGACTGGCCCAAGCGGGCGAAACCAGTCTGCGAGAGGGGCCAGCCGAAGGGCGTTCGCCCGCGCTTCAATCGAGCGCCCGGTTTCCGGAAATCGGCCCGCTTTTCGCCCTCCAAACGCCTTCATGAAGGGCAGGTTATCCACAGTTTTTTCCTGATTTGATAGCGCTCTTCGCAGTATCCACGGGCGCTGCGGGCGGTTTGCCTATTTGTTCATCAAAATCTTGTTCCCAAACGTAAGCAGCAGCCAGAAAAAAGCCCGGCGGCGCTTGCGCGGGCCGCCGGGCGTTTTCTGGCTTTTTGCTCCGGGCCGGAGGGATCAGTAGGTCTGATCGAGCTGCGTGAGGATGGCCGGGTTTTCCAGCGTGCTGGTGTCTTGCGTGATGGCCTCGCCGCGCGCCAGGCTGCGCAGCAGGCGGCGCATGATCTTGCCGCTGCGGGTTTTGGGCAGGTTTTCGCCGAAGCGGATGTCGCGCGGCTTGGCGATGGGGCCGATTTCCCGGGCGACCCATTCGCGCAACTCGCGCGCGATCTGGCGGGCTTCTTCGTCGTCTGGCAGGGGGCGCTTGAGCACCACGAAAGCGCAGATGGCCTCGCCGGTGACGGGATCGGGCCGGCCGACGACGGCGGCTTCGGCCACGAGGTCGGTCTTGGCCACCAGCGCCGATTCGATTTCCATCGTGCCCATGCGGTGACCGGAGACGTTGAGCACGTCGTCTATGCGGCCGGTGATGCGAAAGTACCCGCGCTCGGCATCGCGCACCGCGCCGTCGCCGGCCAGGTAGTAGCCCTTGAGTTCTTCGGGGAAGTAGCTTTTTTTGAAGCGTTCGGGGTCGCCCCAGATGTTGCGGATCATGCTGGGCCAGGGTTTTTTGATGACGAGGATGCCGCCCGTGCCGTTGGGCATGTCGTTGCCCGCCTCATCGACGATGGCGGCCAGGATGCCGGGCAGCGGCAGCGTGCACGAGCCGGGCACCAGCGGCGTGGCGCCGGGCAGCGGGGTGATGGCGTGGCCGCCCGTTTCGGTTTGCCAGAAGGTATCGACGATGGGGCAACGCTGGCCGCCGACGTTTTCGTAGTACCACATCCACGCCTCGGGGTTGATGGGCTCGCCCACGCTGCCCAGCAGGCGCAGGCTGCTCAGGTCAAAGCTGCGGGGATGGACTTTTTCATTGGCTTCCGACGCCTTGATGAGCGAGCGGATGGCGGTGGGCGCGGTGTAGAA
The DNA here is from genome assembly GCA_052170415.1 of Ottowia sp. Taxonomy (GTDB): domain Bacteria; phylum Pseudomonadota; class Gammaproteobacteria; order Burkholderiales; family Burkholderiaceae_C; genus Ottowia. The sequence continues at coordinate 43,635 of JBQNAO010000006.1, forward strand.
GATGCTGCACTTGTGGCGCTCGACCATCTGCCAGAAGCGCCCGGCGTCGGGGTAGGTGGGCACGCCCTCGAAGATGATTTGCGTGGCGCCGGCGGCCAGCGGGCCGTAGGCCACGTAGGTGTGGCCGGTGATCCAGCCGATGTCGGCGGTGCACCAGAACACGTCTTCGGGGCGCAAGTCAAACGTCCACTGCATCGTCATCCTGGCCCACAGCAGGTAGCCCGCCGTGCTGTGCTGCACGCCCTTGGGCTTGCCGGTGGAGCCTGAGGTGTAGAGCACGAACAGCGGGTGCTCGGCATCGACGATTTCGGGCGGGCAGTGCTCGCTCTGGCCTTCGAGCATTTGCGCAAAGGTTTTGTCGCGGCCGGGCTTCATGGGGCAGGCCGTGGCGGTGCGCTCGAAGACGAACACGTTTTTGACCGACTCGCAGCCGCCCGCGTCCAGCGCCTCGTCCACGATGGCCTTGAGCGGCAGCTCCTTGCCGCCGCGCATCTGGTAGTTGGCGGTGATCACGGCGACTGCGCCCGCGTCCTGCACGCGCTCTTGCACGGCCTTGGCCGAAAAGCCGCCGAAAACAACGCTGTGCGTGGCCCCAATGCGCGCGCACGCCTGCATGGCAACCACGCCTTCGACGGTCATGGGCATGTAGATGAGCACGCGATCGCCCTTTTGCACGCCGTGCGCCTTGAGCGCATTGGCAAAGCGGCCCACGCGCGCCAGCAGCTCGCGGTAGCTCACGCGCGTGACGGCGCCGTCGTCGGCCTCGAAGATGATGGCGGTTTTGCCTTCCACCAGCGTGCCCATGTGGCGGTCGAGGCAGTTGGCGCTGGCGTTGAGCCGGCCGTCGGCGAACCACTTGTAAAAGGGCGGGTTCGATTCGTCCAGCACCTGGGTAAAGGGCTGATCCCAGACCAGATGCTCGCGCGCGCGGCGCTCCCAAAAGCCGGTGAAGTCGCGCTCGGCTTCGTCGCAAAGGGCGCGGTAGGCATCCATGCCGGAGATGCGCGCGCCTTGCATGCTGGCGGGGCTGGGGGGAAAGACGCGGTTTTCAACCAATACGGATTCGATGGCAGTCATGGGTGAGTCTCCTTGTGTGATGTGTTGCCGCCAGGCCGCCACCCGCAGCCTGGCTGAAGGCAGCTTAAACGCGGAAACCGGCGCGCGGCCTTGGGGTTTTCCTGATTGAATTCAAATTCACCGCCAATTTTCGGGTGCGCCAGGGAAAATCCGCACGCGTGTTCACAAAATCATGCAAGGAGATTTTTGCAACGCGCCTGGCACGGAATATTCAACAAAATCCCGGAAAATCCGAACCGCCCGCAACGACCGTGGATACTGCGATGCGCGCTATCCTTTTTGATGCAAGAAAATGAGTGGCGCGGATTTTGAAAAATTCTGCCGGGCTTTTGACAACATTCAAAAAGACCGCCCCCGGAAAATACCAGACCCAATCAGGCCGGAAAATGCGAATTGGAAAACTGGCGGGGGGTTTTTAATGCAGCGGCCCGTCAAATCCGGGCGGAATAGGCAGGGGCAGCACGGCGATGCCTTCTTCCAGCAGCTCGCGGGTTTCCTGCGGCGTGCTCTGCCCGCGTATGTGGCGCTCGGGCGCTTCGCCGTGGTGCATGCGGCGCGCTTCCTCGGCAAAGCGCGGGCCCACGTCTTCGGTGTGGGCCATGACCTTGCGCACAAGCTGCAAATAAGCGGCCTGCAAGGCGGCCGGCGCGTCGGCCGCCTGCTCATCGCCCTGCCCTGCCGGAGCTGCGCCTGCCTCGCGGCCGGGGGGCGACGCGCCCAGATTGAGCCGGGGGGCGCTGGGGCGGCGCGTGATTTCTCCCGCGCCGCACAGGGGGCAGGTCAGCAGGCCCTGCTGGCGCTGCCCGAGATAGTCCTCCTCACTGGCGAACCAGCCTTCAAACGCATGGCCGCTGGCGCAGTGCAGATCAAAGACTTTCATCTTCGCGCTGCCAGGCCAAGGGCCATGCGCCGGTGAGCGCGTTTTGCAGCCACAGGGCGGCGGCCAGGGTTTTGCTGTCCGTCACCAGGCCCTGCCGGCACCACTGCAAAAGCTCGTCCACGCAGGCATCGAACACCTGCAAGTGTTCGCCCGCATCCAGCCGGCGCTCACCGGGCTGCAAATCGCGGGCAAACCAGATGTGTATGCCTTCAGTGGAATAGGCCGGAGTGGGGTGCATCACGCCGGCGTAGGCCCACTCGCGCGCGGTGTAGCCGGTTTCCTCGCGCAACTCGCGCCGGGCGCAGCGGCCGTGCGGCTCGCCCTCATCCAGCTTGCCTGCGGGCAGTTCGATGATGGCCCGGCCCAGAGGGTGACGCCACTGCCGCTCCAGCACCACGCGCCAGCCGCCCCGGCCGTCTTGCAAAAGGGGCACGACCACGGCCGCGCCGGGGTGGCGGATGTATTCGCGCCGCGCCTGGCCGCCATCGGGCAGCCGCACCTCATCGCGCCAGACCTGGAGAAAACCGTCCTTGAGCACGTGCTCGCTGGCAAGCGTGTGCTCGCGCAAATCGGCGCAAGGCGGAGAGGAGCCGGGGCGATCAGTTTCCACGTTTGAGCAAGTAGCAATAAACGAAACCGGGAAAGGCCAGCGTGAGAAACAGCGCTGCGGTGATGGCGTAAAACTCCCAGCCCTGGGGATAAATCTGCCCGAGCCGCGCTTCCAGCGCCAGGCCAGTCGCGCCGGTGGCGAAATACCAGAACACCAGCTCCAGCAAACGCCCGCCCAAACCTTTGCGTCCCCCGGCAGCAGGCCAAACGGCCAGCCAGCGACTGTTCAGAAAAGGCAAATTGGCCGCCACGGCGGCCAGGCCGATCAAGGCTGCAATGCTCGCGCCCTGTTCCACGGCTGCGCGCTCCTGCCTTTTTCGCCCTCAGGTGCGCAACATCAACGCAATGGCGCTGCGGCACACCTCCATCAGCGCGCCGGGCAGCAGGCCCAGAGCCAGCAGCAAAGCGCCGTTGAGCGTGAGGGTGGCGCGCATATCCAGCGGAGCCACTATGGGTGCCACGGGCTCGACCGGCGCATCGAAATACATGACCTTGATCACGCGCAGGTAATAAAACGCGGCGATCAGCGACATGACGACGGCGAACACGGCCAAGCCGACATAGGCCGCCCGCCCCGTGCCCACCAGCGCCTGCAACACGCCCAGCTTGGCCTGAAAGCCCACCATGGGCGGAATGCCGGCCAGCGAAAACAGGCAAATCAGCATCAGCCCCGCATACAGCGGGCTGCGCTGGTTCAGGCCGGCCAGATCGGCAATGTTTTCGCTCTCGAAACCCTCACGCGCCAGCAGCATGATCACGCCAAAGCTCACCAGCGTGGTCAGCACATAGGTGACGGTATAGAACATGGCGCTGCTATAGGCGTTTTCGGCCCCGGCCGCGCTGCCATCGACCACGCCCGCCATCAGGCCCATCAGCACGAAGCTCATCTGCGCGATAGTGGAATAGGCCAGCATGCGTTTGAGATTGGTCTGCGCAATGGCCGCCAGGTTACCGATCAGCAAGGAAGCGATCGCCAGCAGGGCCAGCATTTGCTGCCAGTCAAACGCCAGCGGCAGCAGGCCCTCGACCAGCAGGCGCATGGCCATGGCAAAAGCCGCCAGCTTGGGGGCCGAGCCGATCATGAGCGTGACGGCCGTGGGCGCGCCCTGATACACATCGGGCAGCCACATGTGAAACGGCACCACGCCGAACTTGAAGGCCAACCCGGCCACCACGAACACCAGGCCGAACACCAACACCTGCCTTTGCACCACACCCGCCTCGATGGCCTGGCGCACGCCGCCCAAATCCAGCGTGCCCGTGGCGCCATACAGCATGGACAGGCCATAGAGCAAAAAGCCCGAAGCCATCGCGCCCAGCACGAAATACTTCATCGCCGCCTCGGTTGCGGTCGCGTCATCACGGCGCAGGGCCACCAGCGCATAACCCGAAAGAGTCATCAACTCCAGCCCCAGATAGATGAGCAGAAAGTTGTTGGCCGAAATCATGACGAACGCGCCCAGCAGCGACAGCAGGCCCATCGAAAACAGCTCGCCGCCGCGCAACATGCCCCGATCAGCCGCATACACGCGGCCATACACAAAACACACAATGGTGGACAGGGCGGCAAAACACTTGAGCCAGTTGCTCATCGGATCGCTCACTACCAGGCCGCCAAAGCCGTAAATGGTTTTCCCATCCTGCGCAAAAACGGCCGTCAGCGCCGCCACCACCGCCAGGGTAAGAAGCGACATGAGATACGTGGGCGTGCGCAACCTGCCCCTGACCATCAAATCCACCAGCAAAATGACGCAGGCCATCGCCAGCAGCACGATTTCGGGATAAACAGCCAGCCAACTGAGTCGGTCAATCATGTTTGCAATTCCTCAATTCAGCTTGGATGCGGCAACGTGTTGCAGGAAATTTGCGACCGAGGCATCCATCACATCCGTAAAGGGCTTGGGATAAATGCCCATAAACAGCACAGCCACGGCCAGCACGGCCAGCATCGTGAATTCGCGCGCATTGATGTCATTCAACTGGCGAACGTGATCGTTGCCCACCGCGCCCAGATAAACGCGCTTGAACATCCACAAGGTATAAGACGCGCCAAAAACAAGCGCCGTGGCCGCGCCAAAACCGATCCAGAAGTTGTATTTCACCGCGCCCAGAATCACCATCCATTCGCCCGCGAAACCGGCCGTTCCCGGCAAACCACAATTGGCCATGGAAAACAGCAGCGCAAATGCGGCAAAGCGCGGCATGGTATTGACCACGCCCCCATAAGCGGCAATATCACGCGAATGCACGCGGTCATACAACACGCCAATACTCAAAAACATGGCCCCTGACACAAAACCGTGTGCAATCATTTGCACCAGTCCGCCGCCCACACCCAGATCATTGAACAGGAAAAATCCCAGCGTGACAAAACCCATGTGCGCCACCGACGAATAGGCCACCAGTTTTTTCATGTCCTGCTGCACCAGCGCCACCAGGCCCACATAAATCACTGCGACCAGAGAAAGCGCAATCATCAGCCAAGCCCATTCGCGCGCAGCATCCGGCGCAATTGGCATGGAAAACCTCAAAAAGCCGTAAGCCCCCAGCTTCAACATGATGGCCGCCAGCACGGCCGAGCCGCCCGTGGGCGCCTCCACGTGCACATCGGGCAGCCAGGTATGCACCGGCCACATGGGCACCTTCACCGCAAAGGCGGCAAACATGGCAAAAAACACCAGCGTCTGCTCAGTCAGCGACAGCGGCAACTGATGCCACTGCAAAATATCAAAGCTTCCCCCTGCACGAGCATAGATATAAATAAAGGCCACCAGGGTCAGCAAGGATCCCAGCAGGGTATAAAGAAAAAACTTGAAAGCCGCGTAAATCTTGTTCGGCCCGCCCCATACCCCAATAATCAAATACATCGGGATCAGCGTTGCCTCGAAAAACACGTAAAACAGCAAACCATCCAGGGCCGCAAACACGCCGATCATCAGGCCCGAAAGAATCAGGAAAGCCGCCATATACTGGTTAACCTTCTTCTGAATCACCTCCCACCCTGCGATCACCACAATCACGGTAATGAAGGCCGTCAGCAGAACAAACCAGACGGAAATTCCATCCACGCCCAAGTGATAATTGATATTGAATCGCTCGATCCAGACGTGTTTTTCAACAAACTGCATACGCGCCGTATCGTTCTGAAAGCGCAGATACAGCGGCAAAGTCACCAAAAAACTCACCAGCGAACCGGCCAGCGCAATCCAGCGCACCAGCCCGGCCTGGTTATCTTTCCCCATCGGAAGAATAATCAGCCCAAAAACAATAGGCAGCCAAATGGCAAGGCTCAACCAACTCATCTCAAACCACTTCCTTTTATTTGTTGAGCCAGACAAAGACAGACATGAACACAAAAACCCCGGCAATCATCCACATGGCATAGTGATACAAATAGCCGGTTTGCACACGGCGCATCCAGGCAGAAAACCATCCCACCATCTTCCAGGAGCCATTGACAATGGCGCCATCGATCAAGGCGCGATCGCCGCCTTTCCACAGGCCCGTGCCAATCACACGTCCACCACGGGCAAAAATGTTTTCATAAATCCAGTCCATGAAATACTTGTTTTCCAGAAGCTGATAAATACCCATGGACATGAACATTTCTTTCAACCTGGCCGGTATTTCCGGCTTCAACATATACATGAACCAGGCCGAAACCGCACCGGCCAGCGCCAGCCAGAACGGCGAGGTCATGAATCCATGCAAGGCCATGGCAACGGCGCCATGTATCTCTTGCGCCAGTTCCGCCATCGCTCCGTGACGCACCCCATCCACAAAAATGGCATCACTGAAATACGAGCCAAACAACAAGGGCATCAGGGTAAAAAAGCCTATGAAAACAGACGGCACGGCCAGCAGCACCAGGGGCACCCAAACCACCCAGGGCGATTCATGCGGCTTGCCATCGCCATGATGATGGTGATCGTCGTGGTGATGGGCGTCCGGGTTCTGGTCATAACGTTCCTTGCCCCAGAACACCAAAAAATAAAGCCGGAAGGAATAAAACGAGGTAATAAACACACCGGCAATGACCGCAAAATAAGCAAAGCCCGATCCCCAAATATCGCTGGCATGAACAGCTTCAATAATTGCGTCTTTCGAATAAAAACCTGAAAAGAAGGGCGTACCGATCAAGGCCAGGGTTCCAATCAGGGATGTCCAGTGAGTAAACGGCATGTATTTCCTCACACCCCCCATCCAGCGCATATCCTGATTATGATGCATGCCCATAATCACCGAACCGGCCGCCAGGAATAAAAGCGCCTTGAAAAAGGCATGGGTCATCAAGTGAAACACCGCTACCGAATAGGCCGATGCACCCAGCGCCACCGTCATATAACCTAATTGCGACAGCGTAGAGTAAGCCACCACCCGCTTGATGTCATTCTGGATAATTCCCAGAAATCCCATGAACAGGGCCGTGATCGCGCCAATCACCATAATGAAGCTCAAGGCTGTGTCCGAAAGCTCATACAAAGGCGACATGCGCGCCACCATGAAAATACCGGCTGTCACCATCGTCGCCGCGTGAATCAACGCGGAAATCGGTGTCGGGCCTTCCATCGAGTCCGGCAACCAGACATGCAACGGAAACTGCGCACTTTTTCCCATGGCCCCGACAAACAAGCAAATGCAAATAACCGTGATCAGGGCCCAATCCGTCCCCGGCATAAGCAAATCGGCCAGTTCCAGACGGTGTACAAAAATTTCCGTGTAATTCAGTGTATTGGCATAAGCAGCAATGAGACCGATACCCAAAATGAAACCGAAATCCCCCACGCGGTTCACCAAAAAGGCTTTCATGTTGGCAAAAATCGCCGACGGCCGATTGAACCAGAACCCAATCAATAAATACGAAACCAGACCTACAGCTTCCCAACCAAAGAAAAGCTGCAAAAGGTTGTTGCTCATTACAAGCATCAACATGGAAAAAGTAAACAGGGAAATATAGGAAAAAAACCGGTTGTAGCCTGCATCTTCTTCCATATATCCAATGGTATAGACGTGAACCATCAGCGACACAAAGGTCACCACGCACATCATCATGGCAGTCAGTCCATCGACCATAAAGCCGACTTCCATTTTCAGTCCGCCAATGACCATCCACTCATAAATGGTTTCATTGAAACGCGCCCCATCCAGAGCAACGTTTTTCAAGGTCAATGCAGAAATCAAAAAGGCAACGAATACGCCAAGAATCGTGGCCGTATGCGCCGTTCGACGCCCAATTACATTGCCGCCAAACGCAGTCCCAAAAATACCGGCTACGGCACAACCGACCAACGGCGCCAAAGGAACTGCCAACAAAAGATTCGCTGAAAGAGCCTGACTCATTTTTACCCTTTCAGAACATCAAGTTCATCCGCATTGATATTTTCATGATTGCGGAATAACAACATCAGAATAGCCAGACCAATGGCCGATTCGGCAGCCGCCACCGTAAGAACAAAAAAGACAAAAACCTGCCCATGCATGTCTCCCAAATAATGGGAAAAAGCCACGAAATTCAAATTGACAGCCAACAACATCAATTCGATCGCCATCAACAAAACAATCAGGTTCTTGCGATTCAAAAAGATACCCACCATCGAAATCGCAAACAATATCGCTCCCAGTGTCAGGTAATGTGCCAGAGATAGACTCATTTGCCTGCCTCCTGAGTTTCCTGAGCGACGGCTTCGACTTCAGGCATTTGAGTGGCAGCCAAAGGCACAATCACCAATCTGTCTTTGGCCTTCACACGCACTTGCAGGGACGGATTCATTTTTTTCGTCACCTTCCGATCCTTCAAAGTCAGCGCAATGGCCGCGATCATGGCAACCAACAACAAAACTGCAGCGATCTGTACAGGATAAATATATTCCGTGTACAACAAGGCGCCAAGCATTTTGGAGTTCCCGACATTCACCGCACCGGGAATCACTGCCGCCATCTCCGGCACCTGCCTGACATCAAAACCTCCAAAAATAACCACGACCATTTCAGACGCTATCAATCCCCCCATCAAAAGCGCAATAGGCACATGCTTCCAGAAATTTCTTTTCAGGCTGTCAATATTGATATCCAGCATCATCACCACAAAAAGAAACAGCACCATCACTGCACCAAGATAAACCAGAATCAGCGCAATCGCCAAAAACTCTGCCTTGAGCAACAACCATATACCCGAGGCCTGGGAAAACGCCAGTATCAGATACAAAACCGCATGCACCGGATTGCGAGCAGTTACCACTCGAATCGCCGCAAACAACAGCACAAGCGAAAAAAAGTAAAAAAACCCGGTCTGGATATCCATAAAAGACGCCCGCCAATCAATTCAAAAGGTCAACGGTACTTTGCGTCAGCCGCCTTGGCCGCAGCAATTTCGCTCTCATAGCGATCACCCACAGCCAAAAGCATTTCTTTCGTAAAATACAGATCACCACGTTTTTCGCCGTGATATTCAAAAATCTGCGTCTCGACAATCGAATCTGTCGGGCAGCTTTCTTCGCAGAATCCACAAAATATACATTTTGTCAAATCAATGTCATATCGTGTTGTCCGTCTCGTTCCATCATCTCGTTGAGTTGATTCGATCGTAATCGCCATGGCCGGGCAAACAGCTTCACATAATTTGCACGCAATGCATCTTTCCTCGCCATTGTCATAACGACGCAACGCATGCAAACCCCTGAAACGAGGCGACAAAGGCGTTTTTTCTTCGGGAAACATGACTGTTACCTTGCGCCTGAACGCATACCGACCAGTCAAAGCCATGCCTCTGAACAACTCAAGAAGCATGAAACTTTTGAAAAAATCCCTAAACGAAAAAGGCGTAGCTACAGGGTTCATATTGTTTTCCAATATTTCCATTCAGGGCCACAGACTCAAGGGCGTATGCATCCACACCCCCAAGAGAACCAACCAAATCAGGGTCACAGGAATAAAAATTTTCCATCCCAAACGCATGATCTGGTCATAACGAAATCGTGGAAAAGTCGCCCTGATCCAAATAAACATGGTCAATACGATTGCCGTTTTGGCCCCCAACCATATCCAGCCAGGCACCCAAGTAAATGGGGCAAAATCAAGCGGCGGCAACCACCCTCCCAAGAACATGATGACAGCCAGAACCGATACCAGCCACATTGCCGCATATTCCCCAAGGAAAAACACAGCAAAACCCATACCGGAATATTCGACCATGTGTCCAGCCACAATTTCCGCCTCACCTTCCACCACATCGAATGGATGGCGGTTTGTTTCTGCCACCCCCGAAATCAGGTAAACCATAAACATGGGCAGCAAAGGCAGCCAATTCCAAGAGAACAACGTATTGGCAAAAATGCCATTGAATGCAATTCCCTCAGCCTGCTTCATAACGATATCCGTCAGATTCATGCTCCCGGAAACCATCAAAACGGCCAAAAAGCAAAAACCCATGGCAATTTCATAGCTGATCATTTGGGCAGAAGCACGCAGCGCACCCAAAAAAGCATATTTTGAGTTCGATGACCAACCAGCAATGATCACTCCATAAATTTCAATGGAAGTAATAGCCATCACCAACAAAAGACCCGCATTCACATTGGCCAAAGCAATATCTGGCGCGAACGGAATGGCAGACCATGCCGCAAGAGCCGGCATAATGGCCATCAATGGGCCGAGGATAAAAAGTCCCTTGGCCGCTGCGGTAGGTTGAATGATCTCTTTGGTCAACAGCTTGATGCCATCAGCAGCAGGCTGCAATAAGCCCCAAGGACCTACACGATTAGGGCCGTGTCTGACCTGCATCCACCCCAACAGCTTGCGTTCCCAAAGCGTCGTATAAGCAACAGCCCCCATAAGGGGGGCCAGGATGGCAATAATTTTTATCAGTGTCCAGATAACAGGCCAGCAGAAGTCTTTCCAGAATACCCCCTGAAATAAATTCAGACCCAAAGTGAAAAAAGCTTCAATCATGCAGACACCCCGGGCAGATCACCAATTACAGAACGATAGTTTTTTGCATCTGCCGTCTGCTGAAGTGAGGAAGCACGCCGCACAATACTGTCCAACTCGTAAATCCCCCAATCTCTAGGAATGTTTTTCACTTCGCCCAAAACAATAGGTGCGCGCTCCGCAAGGCTCAGACATTTCAAGGGAAGTACTGTCTGTTCTTTCATATCGCCAAGCGCCTCATCCCGCACTTCCTGCGAAGACTGAAATTGCGACAGATCAAGTCCTAGCATATCTCCCAGAACACGCAAAACTTTCCATGCGGGGCGGGCCTCACCTTGCGGTTTAACTACCGCGTGGAAACTCTGAATTCTTCCCTCTGCGTTAATAAATGTTCCCGATGTTTCTGAAAAAGGAGCGATAGGCAACAGAACGTCACTTATTTTCATATTGGCCTTGAATGGACTCAAGGTAACGACCATTCGTTTTTCTCCAGCCATGGAGACATCCAGCGGGAATGCCGCATCAGATTCAGGCTCTGTATTCAATAATATTAATGCGTCCAAACATCCAGAGAGCATTTTTTGCGCGTTTGCTCCATCCTTCTCAGGAAATGCTTTCACCCATTGCGCCCCCACCGTGTTGGCAGCTTCCGTCAAATAACCCACCCGGCTTCCGGTTTGCTCTCCCAACCACTGACACAAGGCCAGCAAACTACCGGCTTGGGGATGATGGGCAGCTGCATTGCCAAGCAATATCGCTTTTGATCCGTCATTCAACAACGCGTTAGCAATATTTACTGCCACTTCATCCTGATTAATTGTCACATCACACAATTCTTGTGGAAGCGATACATTTTTTTTCTTTGCCACTTGAATCGCAATAGATGCAAGCTGATCAATCCAGACCTCGGGTTCAGCCCAATTTATATTCTTGATTGGCATCGCCCAGGCATGACGATCACGCAACAACTTTTTCGAGGTCAGAGCAGAAACTACACAACCAGAGCGAGCCGCTTGTCGAATCCGCTGGGCAAATAATGGGTGATCTTTCCTCAGATTGGAACCAACCACAAAAACACTTTCCAGTCTTGAAAGTTCCGCAATTTGCATCCCAAGCCAGTAAATATCTTTCGAAAAGTTGAATTGTGTGTTTCTTGATCGGTAATCAATATTATCGCTGCCAATTTTTTTAATAATTGATTTGGTGAGATAAAGCTCCTCGAGGGTAGAATGCGGACTAACCAATGCTCCTATTTTTTTAGCTCCGGATTCTGCGATTACATTGGCAAGACCATTTGAGACATACTCCAATGCTGTCTGCCAATCAACTTCTTGCCAAACACCCCCTTGTTTAATCATAGGGCGTGTCAACCTGTCTTCCCCATTCAACGCTTCATAGGAAAAACGATCCCGGTCGGCTATCCAGCATTCATTCACCTCTTCATTCTCAAATGGAAGAACCCGCATGACCTTGCTGTTTTTAACCTGAACAATCAGATTCGCCCCAGTCGAATCATGAGGACTTACGCTTTTTCGGCGCGATAACTCCCACGTACGAGCAGCAAATCGGAAAGGCTTGCTGGTTAAGGCCCCTACCGGACATACATCGATCATGTTCCCAGATAGCTCTGAATCCACGCTGTTGCCAATAAAGGTTTCAATTTCAGAAAATTCACCTCGATTGGACATGCCAAATTCCATCACACCACCGATTTCCTGGCCAAACCTGACACACCGCGTGCAGTGAATACAACGCGTCATCTCCTGCATGGAAATCAGAGGACCTACGTTTTTCGGCTGTACCACGCGCTTTTCTTCTTCATAACGCGTGCTCGACATGCCATAGCCAACAGCCAAATCCTGTAATTGGCACTCACCGCCCTGATCGCATACCGGACAATCCAGCGGATGGTTAATGAGCAAAAATTCCATTACGGATTTTTGCGCAGAGATTGCTTTCTGAGTGCGGGTATTTACCACCATCCCTTGAGTGACAGGCGTTGCACAGGCAGGCATAGGTTTGGGAGCTTTTTCAATATCAACCAAACACATGCGACAACTCGCCACAATCGATAACTTCTTGTGATAACAAAAATGTGGAATATACATGCCAGCTTTATCAGCCGCATGAATCACCATACTGCCTTCAGCAATCTCTACTGTTTTGCCATCAATTTGAACTTCGACCATCTCTGATCATGCCTCTTCATAGACCAAGGGTGAATGCACGATGCAGTTTTTATGCTCAACGTGATATTCAAACTCATCACGAAAATGCTTGAGCATTGCTCGAACAGGCATTGCGGCAGCATCACCCAAAGCACAAATCGTACGCCCCATGATGTTTCCCGCAACAGAATCAAGCAGATCCATATCTGACGCTCGCCCCCGTCCATTTTCGATACGGTCAACTACACGCCACAACCATCCGGTACCTTCCCGACAGGGAGTACATTGACCGCATGACTCATGCATATAAAAATAAGAAAGCCGCTGCAACGCTTTCACCATGCAACGTGTGTTATCCATCACAATGACCGCACCAGACCCAAGCATTGATCCCGCCTTTGAAATGGAGTCATAGTCCATTGTGCAGTCCATAATAATAGATGCAGGCAAAACGGGAGAAGAAGATCCGCCTGGTATTACCGCTTTCAAACTTCTGTCTTTTCTGACGCCTCCGGCAAGCTCCAGTAAAACAGAGAAGGGCGTACCCAGGGGAATTTCATAATTTCCTGGCCGTTCCACATCCCCGCTCACTGAAAATATTTTTGTACCACCATTATTTGGTTTACCGCACTCCAGATAGGCCTGCCCACCATTTCTGATGATCCATGGAACCGCTGCAAACGTTTCAGTATTATTAATTGTTGTCGGCTTACCATAAAGACCAAAACTTGCAGGGAAAGGTGGCTTAAACCGAGGCTGTCCCTTTTTACCCTCAATAGACTCCAGCAGAGCTGTTTCCTCACCACAAATATAGGCTCCGAAACCATGATGCGCATTCAGCTCAAAATCAAACTGAGTTCCAAGAATATTCTTTCCAAGGTATCCTGCCTGGCGAGCCTCGCTTAGCGCCTCCTGAAAACGTTCATATGCTCGGAATATTTCACCATGAATATAATTATACCCACGTGATGCGCCAATTGCATACGCAGCAATCAACATACCCTCAATCACAATATGAGGGTTATGCATCAATATTTCTCTATCTTTGCAAGTTCCCGGTTCACCCTCATCCGAATTACATACCAGGTGCTTGATGCCGGGAAATTGTCTCGGCATAAAGCTCCATTTCAAGCCGGTCGGGAACCCTGCCCCACCTCGTCCACGAAGCCCGGATTCCTTGACGATGGCGATTACTTCATCTTGAGTCAGTCCATTGCCGCCATCCTTACCCAATATCTTTTTCAGGGCCTGATAACCCCCTCGACTTTCATAATCTGACAAACGCCAGTTATTTCCATTTAATCCTGCATAGATTTGAGGATTTATATGGCGTCCGTGAAAACAAGTTTCCTGCCCCGTAGCCTGAAAACGTGAAAGAAGCTGAGCGACCGCACTCATGTCATGTCCTCTCGATTTTTTCAATGCCATCAATAAGGGCATCCAGTCTTTCAGGCCCCATAAAACTACACATGTTTCTGTCGTTCACCAACATGACGGGCGCATCCGCGCACGCGCCAAGACATTCACATTGCTGTAAAGTGAATAGTCCATCCGGAGTCGTTCCTCCCAAAGAAACTCCAAGGCGACGCTTCAAATAATCCAATGCTTCAGCGCCGTTACGCAACATGCATGGCAAATTGGTACAGACATTCAATTTGTATTTTCCAACGGGATGCTGGTTGTACATGTTGTAGAAAGTTGTCACTTCATGCACGGCCATGGGCGGCATACCAAGGTATTCCGCGATTAGCAACTCGTTTTCCGGACTAACCCAGCCCTGTTCATCCTGCACAATGGATAAACATGCCATTACAGCCGACTGGCGTTGTTCAAGAGGATACTTCGCGACTTCCTTTTCAAATCGCGCAAGTGTGTTATCGGAAAATTGAACTTCAACCTTATCAACGGAAGTTGTCATCTATCTATTTCCCCAAACACAATATCCAGCGTGCCAATAATTGCCACTGCATCGGCCAACATGTGTCCTTTCACGATTTCGTCCAGAGCTGACAAATGAACAAAACCAGGAGCACGAATTTTCATTCGATAAGGCTTGTTAGCCCCATCGCTTATCATGTAAATTCCAAACTCGCCTTTTGGATGTTCAACCGCTGCATAGGCCTCTCCCTCAGGAACATGCATCCCTTCAGAAAATAATTTGAAATGGTGGATCAAGTCCTCCATCCCGAACTTCATACGACTCCTCGGGGGAGGCGCCACCTTGTAGTTTTGAACAATAACCGGACCGGGATTTTTCCTAAGCCAATCCACACACTGCTTGATTATTCGATTCGATTCACGCATTTCATAAATGCGAACCAAATACCTGTCATAACTATCCCCAGACTTTCCTACCGGAATATCGAAGTCCACTTCCCTGTAAGCGTCATACGGTTGTTTTTTACGTAAATCCCAAGCAATACCAGACCCTCTGAGCATGGGCCCCGTCATACCCAAATTCAGAGCTCTTTCTGGCGTCAATACTCCAATCCCAACCGTCCGCTGCTTCCATATCCGATTATCGGTCAGGAGAGTTTCATACTCATCCACATAGCCCGGAAACCTTCTGGTAAAGTCCTCAATGAAATCAAGCAACGAACCTTGGCGGTTTGAATTCATTGCCTCCAGAGATTTCGCATTCCGTACTTTGCTTGCTTTATACTGAGGCATCGAATCGGGGAGGTCACGATAAACCCCTCCGGGGCGGAAATATGCCGCATGCATACGCGCACCAGAAACCGCCTCATACATATCAAACAGATCTTCGCGCTCACGGAACGCATAAATCAGGATAGTTGACGATCCACAGTCGTTGCCATGTGAACCCAACCACATTAGGTGATTCAGTATTCGGGTAATTTCACTAAACATCACCCGAATATATTGAGCTCGTATAGGGACTTCGATACCTAGAAGTTTTTCTACTGCCAGGCAATAGGCGTGCTCATTGCACATCATGGACACATAGTCCAACCTGTCCATATAAGGCAAAGCTTGGATGAATGTCTTGTTCTCAGCCAGCTTTTCTGTTGCACGATGAAGAAGGCCAATATGAGGATCTGCCCTCTCAACAACCTCCCCATTCAATTCAAGCACAAGCCGCAGAACACCGTGCGCAGCCGGGTGTTGCGGGCCGAAGTTAAGCGTATAGTTCTTGATTTCAGCCATTTATTCCACCGTACCGATCTTCACGGATAATACGAGGAGTAATTTCGCGCGTTTCTATAGATACAGGCTCATAGACAACCCGCTGCCGATCAGCGTCATAGCGCATTTCGACATAACCAGACAATGGAAAATCTTTCCTGAACGGATGACCAACGAATCCATAGTCAGTCAAGATACGCCGCAGATCACCGTGCCCTTCAAAAACGATCCCGAAAAGATCGAAGGCTTCTCGCTCAAACCAGTTCGCCGAACTCCATATGTGCGTCACGCTAGACAAACAAGGAACATCATCATCCGAACAGAAAACGCGCAAACGAACACGCTGATTCAGACTTACAGAAAGCAAATGCAAGACCACGGAAAAACGAGCGCCTTCCCAAAGGCCATCTCGATAGGCAGACATATCCACCCCACACAGGTCTATCATTTGCTCAAACGAACATTCCGGCGCATCTCTCAAAATAAACGCCACCTGTTCATAATTCCCTGAATCGACCTCCAGAACCACTTCTCCAAGGACAATTTCAACATTTTTTGCCAAATCACCGACGGCTGCAGCAATCACCGCCTTCAAGTTTTCCGGAGAAATGGCCCGCTCTACCACTGTTTCAGCCATTTTCAAACCCTTGCAATCGTATTGCTACGCCTGATTTTTTGTTGCAGCTGAATAATTCCGTAGATCAAGGCTTCAGCCGTAGGAGGACAACCTGGAACATACACATCAACAGGAACGACGCGGTCGCACCCCCGCACCACGGAATAACTGTAGTGGTAATAACCACCCCCATTGGCACACGAACCCATAGACAAAACCCACCGCGGCTCCGCCATTTGGTCATAGACTTTACGCAAAGCGGGGGCCATTTTGTTGCAAAGGGTGCCTGCAACAATCATCAAATCAGACTGACGAGGAGACGCCCGAAAAACTTCCGCACCAAAACGCGCAATGTCATAACGCGCTGTAGCTGCATGCATCATTTCAACGGCACAACAGGCCAAACCAAAAGTCATGGGCCACAAAGACCCTGTTTTGGCCCAATTCATCACCGCGTCAAAGTTCGTGGTGATGAAGTTTTTTTCCATCATCCCTTCAATCATGCTGCCATCCTTGCCAAACTGTTTGCATTGCCCTCACTCCCAATCAAGAGCGCCTTTCTTCCACTCATACACGAATCCGACCACCAGAATCGTCAGGAAGACAAGAACAGCAACAAATCCCGGAAGCCCCACATCCCTCAAGACAACAGCCCAGGGAAAAAGAAAGGCGATTTCCAGATCAAACAGAATGAACAGGATGGCCACGAGGTAATAACGCACATCGAATTTCATGCGCGCATCCTCAAACGCATCAAAGCCGCACTCGTAAGGAGAATTTTTGGCTGCATCCGGGCGGGTCGGCCCGAAAAAGGCACCCATACCCATACACAAAGCGCCAACGAGCAAACCGATCAATACGAAGACCAGAACAGGGAAATACTGAGCCAGACTCATTGGGCGCACTCATCGTTAGGAAACCAAAAGGAGCAATCGGGATTTTGCTCCTGGCTGTATTTTTTTAATTTGGTGCCGTCGGCGAGACTCGAACTCGCACAGCTTTCGCCACTACCCCCTCAAGATAGCGTGTCTACCAATTTCACCACGACGGCAGGTATCGCGTTAGCACCTTGCCCGACTCTTTCAGACCGGTTACGCAAGCGTGTAACGTAATTTGCAATTCTACATCGAAAAGATGCCTTACTTATTCACCGGTTTTTCGGCGGGTTCGGCCTCTTCGCTTTTGGTCTCGTTTTTGTCTGCTTCCGTCTGCGCTGCGCCGGAGGGAATGGCCGCAGCAGCAGCGTCAGGCTGCGCATTTGCAGGAACCGCGCTCTCCAGCACGCTCCCGTTCGATACGGCGGCGCGAGGGGTGAAGCCGTAGTAGGACAGCGTCAAGGTGCTGGCAAAAAATATGGTTGCCATTACCGCAGTGCTGCGCGACAAAAAGTTGGCGCTTCCGCTGGCGCCAAACAGACTGCCCGAGCTGCCACTGCCAAAAGCGGCCCCCATATCCGCACCTTTTCCGTGCTGAACCAGAATCAGGCCAGCCATCGCCAGGGCAGACAGGATTTGGGCAATAAGAACAAGATTCATTAAGAAACTCATCATTCACTCCTGAATATATTGATTGCAGCTCGTCGATTCACGCCGAAGCTGCTGAAATAATTGACAAAAAATCCTGCGCTTTCAGTGAAGCGCCTCCAATCAAGCCCCCGTCAATATCGGGTTGTGCCAGCAACTCGGCCGCATTGGCTGCGTTCATGCTGCCGCCATACAAGATGCTCACCTTTTCGCCCGCCGCCGCATTGGCAGCGACCAATTGAGTGCGCAGCGCTGCATGAACGGCCTGCGCCTGCTCGGGCGTGGCCGTTTTCCCGGTGCCGATTGCCCAGACGGGTTCATAGGCGAGCACGATGTCCGCAATGCGCTCCCGGTTCACTTCGATTACAGCCGCTAACTGGCGTTGCACCACGGATTCAGTCGCTGCCTGCTCGCGCTCTTGCAGGGTTTCTCCGACACAAATGATGGGCGTGATGCCTGCGGCCAGCGCGCGTTGCGCTTTCAGGGCTACTTGTTCGTCGGTTTCGCCCTGATGTTGACGGCGCTCACTGTGGCCCACGATGGCAAAGCGCACGCCAAATTCCTTCAGCATGGCCGCCGCCGTGTCGCCCGTGAACGCGCCGCTTTCGCGTTGCGACACATCCTGCGCGCCCAGCGCAATCACACCCTGCCCTTGCAGCAATGCACTGGCTTGCGACAAATAAACCGCCGGCGGGCACACAACCACTTCGCAGGCGGGTTTGTCCGCGCCCGCCAGCAGCGCCTTCAGCAGGGCTTCGTTCGCCGCCAGGCTGCCGTTCATCTTCCAGTTGCCGGCAATCAGTTTTTTTCTGTTCATGGTTTGGTGCTCCAGGTCAATACGATCTTGCCCACGTGCCGGCTTTTTTCCATCAGGTCATGCGCACGGGCTGCGCCGCTGGGCCACTGATCCTCGGTTTGCAGCGCTTCAAATACGCTGTGCACCTCGGGTTTGATGACGCCAGATACCAGCAGCGGCCACACCCTTTGGCGCAGCGCTTGGGCGATAGCCGCCTTGAAAGCCACCGGCCGCGCGCGCAAGGTGCTGCCTGTGATGGTTTGACGACGCAGCATCAGCTTGACGGCGTTAAAGGCGCTTTTCACACCGCCCTGCACGGCGATGATGACCAAACGCCCGTCTTCCGCCAGGCAATCGAGCTCGCGTTGCACATAGTCGCCAGCCACGATATCAAGGATCACATCTGCCCCACGCCCGCCGGTGAGGCGGCGCGTTTCTTCGGAAAAGTCCTGCGTGCGGTAGTTGATGGCGTGATCCGCGCCCAGCTTGCGCACCTGGGCGCATTTCTCATCGGAACCGCAGGTCACGATAACCGTTGCGCCAAAGGCTTTGGCCAACTGGATGGCCGTCACGCCGATCCCGCTGGCGCCGCCTTGCACCAGCAGGGTTTCGCCCGCCTGCAAGCCGGCCCGGTCAAACACATTGCTCCAGACCGTAAAAAACGTCTCCGGCAGCGCCGCCGCCTGCACATCATCCAGTCCGTCCGGCACGGGCAGGCACAAAGGCACAGGGGCCACGCAATACTGGGCATAGCCGCCGCCCGTAAGCAGCGCGCATACCCGCTGCCCCACGGACAGACCCGCCGCAGCCAGCGCCTGCGCATCGCCTGAAACGATGGCGCCGGCCACCTCCAGACCCGGCAAATCAGATGCGCCGGGCGGGGGCGGATACAGCCCCATGCGTTGCATCACGTCGGGCCGGTTCACGCCCGAAGCGCTGACGCGAATCAGCGCCTCGCCAGCGCCCGCTTGCGGCATGGGGCGCTCGGTCGGAATCAGCACACGGGCATCGCCGCTTTCGCGGATTTCGATGCAGCGCATGGTCAAACCATCAGTCATGGCGCAAATTCCTCGTGTGACCTTGCCTGCGGCTCAAGCATCACCCTGCTCATCTGCCCGGGCGGCGGCGTCTTGCGCGTCATCGGCTGGCATGTCGGCATGACTTTCACGCTCGGCGCGGGGGGCTCGCTCGCCACGGGGGCGGCGTTCGCGCACCGGGCGGTCTTCCTGAGCCGCGCCCTCTTCGCGCGCCGGGCGCTCCAGCAGCGCCTTCATCGACAGCTTGATGCGTCCCTTGTCATCGGTTTCCAGCACTTTCACGCGCACCATCTGGCCTTCTTGCAGATAGTCGCTGACCTTTTCCACGCGCTCGTGCGCGATCTGGCTGATGTGCAGCAGGCCATCCTTGCCGGGCAGGATGTTCACCAGCGCGCCGAAGTCCAGCAGCTTGGTCACGGGGCCTTCGTAAATCTGGCCCACTTCGGCCTCGGCGGTGATTTCCTCGATGCGGCGTTTGGCCTCATCGGCCCGGGCCGCGTCATTGCTGGCAATGGTGATGGTGCCGTCTTCGGCGATGTCGATGGTGCAACCCGTTTCTTCCGTGAGCTGGCGAATCGTCGCGCCGCCCTTGCCGATCACGTCGCGGATTTTTTCCGGGTTGATCTTCATGGTGTAGAGCTTGGGCGCATAGCTGCTGATCTCGGCCTTGGCCTCGCTCATGGCGTCCTGCATCTTGCCCAGGATGTGCATGCGCGCTTCCTTGGCCTGCGCCAGCGCCACCTGCATGATTTCCCGGGTGATGCCCTGAATCTTGATGTCCATTTGCAGGGCGGTGATGCCGGCCGTGGTGCCCGCCACCTTGAAGTCCATGTCGCCCAGGTGATCTTCATCGCCCAGGATGTCGGTCAGCACGGCAAAGCGGTTGTCCTCCTTGATCAGCCCCATGGCAATGCCTGCCACGTGCGCCTTCATGGGCACGCCTGCGTCCATCAGGCTCAGGCAGCCGCCGCACACGGAAGCCATGGAGGAAGAGCCGTTGGACTCGGTGATCTCGCTCACCACGCGGATGGTGTAGGGGAATTCGTCCTTGCCGGGCAGCAGCGGCACCAGCGCGCGCTTGGCCAGGCGGCCGTGGCCGATTTCGCGGCGCTTGGTGCTGCCCATGCGGCCGGCCTCGCCGGTGGCAAAGGGCGGCATGTTGTAGTGAAAGATGAAGCGGTCTTCAAACTCGCCCGCCAGCGCGTCGATGCGCTGCGCGTCGCGCTCCGTGCCCAGCGTGGTCACCACCAGCGCCTGCGTCTCGCCGCGCGTAAACAGGGCCGAGCCGTGGGTGCGCGGCAGCACGGCGTTGCGGATTTCGATGGGGCGCACGGTGCGCGTGTCGCGCCCGTCAATGCGCGGCTCGCCCGCCAGAATCTGCCCGCGAACAATGGCCGCCTCCAGCTCGAACAGCTGGTTGTCCACCTTCACTTCGTCAAACTCCGCGCCCTCTTCGGCCAAAGCGGCCTTGACGGCGGCATACGCCTCGCGCAGGGCCTGCGTGCGGGCCTGCTTGCTGCGAATCTGGTAGGCCGCGCGCAGTTTTTCTTCAGCCAGCGCCTTGACTTTGGCCATGAAGGCTTCGTCCCGGGCTTCCGGCGCCCAGGTGCCGTCTTCGGCCCACAGGGGCTTGCCCGCTTCGCGCACCAGATCGTGAATGGCCTCAATGGCAATCTTGCCCTGCTCGTGGCCAAACACCACCGCGCCCAGCATCACGTCTTCGGAAAGCTGGTCGGCTTCCGACTCCACCATCAGCACGGCCGCTTCGGTGCCCGCCACCACCAGATCGAGCTGGCTGTTTTTGCGCGCCGTAGGGCCGGGGTTGAGCACGTATTCGCCATTGATATAACCCACGCGCGCCGCGCCGATGGGGCCGTTGAACGGAATGCCGCTGATGGACAGCGCCGCGCTCACGCCAATCATGGCGGCAATGTCGGCATCCACTTCAGGGTTGAGCGAGAGGGTGTGGATAACCACATGCACCTCGTTGAAAAAGCCCTCGGGAAACAGCGGGCGTATGGGCCGGTCGATCAGGCGGCTGGTCAGCGTCTCCAGCTCGCTGGGCTTGGCCTCGCGCTTGAAAAAGCTGCCGGGAATCTTGCCGGCGGCGTAGGTTTTTTCGATGTAGTCCACCGTCAGCGGAAAAAAGTCCTGTCCCGGCTTGGCCGTTTTGCTGGCGGCCACCGTGGCCAGCACCACGGTGCCGTCGATGCTGACCAGCACCGCGCCGGTGGCCTGGCGGGCGATTTCGCCGGTTTCCATGACGACGGTTTTGTCGCCCCACTGGAAGGATTTGGTGACTTTGTTGAAAAGACTCATGGTGTTGCTCCTGTTGATCTCGTCGATCGGGTTGAAAGGGGCCGGCGCATTGGGCGCTGCGGCCGCTGGAGCCGGTTTTCTTCAAGACGCGATGCCATTCCACAAACCCGCCCGCTGCGCCCGCAGGAGATGGGCCGGGTTTGTGGAATGACACAGCTTCGCTTTGCGAAAACCGCGCGCTCCGGGGTGAAAAAAAGACAAAAACGCCTGAGGCCAAAGGCGGCATCAGGCGTTTTGCTTGGCATGGGCGCTTTACTTGCGCAGGCCCAGTTTCTGAATCAGGGCCAGATAGCGGTCAGCGTCCTTGGCTTTCAGATAGTCCAGCAGCTTGCGGCGGCGGCTCACCATGCGCAGCAGGCCGCGGCGGCCGTGGTGATCCTTGGCGTGCTGCTTGAAGTGAGGCGTCAGCTCGTTGATGCGGGCCGTCAGCAGGGCCACTTGCACTTCGGGGCTGCCGGTGTCGCCGGCCTTGCGGGCGTTGTCCTTGACGACAAGCGCCTTGTTTTCCTTGGAGATCATGTTGAATTTCCTTGTTCCAAATGGTTTGACTTGCGCCACGCGCCGGAACTGCGCGTGACGTGCGTTTTGCGAAATGCAAAACCGGTCGATTATAGGCGGCCACTGCCTTTTTCCGCCCTGCCGCGTCTGGGGCTGCCCCTAGAATCTGGGCGCTTTTCATCCCCCTTTTTTTCCTGATCCAGAAAGCAAACACCCCATGTCCCTGAAAAACGTCACCCCCGGTGCCAAAGCGCCCGATGCCTTCAACGTGGTCATCGAAATTCCCATGCACGGCGATCCCATCAAATATGAAGTGGACAAGGAAAGCGGCGCGCTTTTCGTCGATCGCTTCATGAGCGCGGCCATGTATTACCCCGCCAACTACGGCTACGTGCCCCAGACCCTCTCAGGCGACGGCGATCCGGTGGACGTGCTGGTCGTCACCCCCGTGCCGCTGCCGCCCGGCGTGGTCGTCACCTGCCGCGCCATCGGCATTTTGAAAATGCAAGACGAAGCCGGCGACGACGCCAAGGTGCTGGCCGTGCCCGTTTCCAAAAAACTGCCCCTGTATGACGCCTGGCAAACGCCCGCCGACGCCCCCGCCAGCCTCACCCGCGCCATCGTTCACTTCTTCGAGCACTACAAAGACCTGGAAGAAGGCAAATGGGTGAAAGTGCTGGGCTGGGAAGGCCCCGAAGCGGCCCGCAAGGAAATTGCCGACGGCATCGCCAACGCAGCCCGGGCAGCCTGACCACCCCGTCCCCGGCCGTCCCCGGCCGGGCAGCCCCACGGCGCATCCGCCCCCTTGCGGCATGCGCCTTTTTTTACGCCTGCCCACCCTCCCCGCCACCTCACATGCCCCCCAGCAATCTCCCACCCCTTTGGGCGCAGGCCCTCATCGCCCAGGCTGTGCAAGAGCTGGAAAGCGCCGGCCCGCTGGAAGACGCGCAAGCGCTGCGCCAAGCCCTGCGCGAGCGCCCCGGCAGCCGCCCCGCCCAATACCTGCGCCGCGCCTGGCTGCTGGGCCAGCGCCTGGGACTCACAGCCGCGCTCGCGCCTTTGCGCGCGGGCATCGGCCTGGCCGCTGCCGCCCTGGCGCTGGGCGTGGCCCTCATGGGACTGGGCCTGGCGCGCGCCACCCTGGGGCACGGCCCCCAGCTCAACGCTGCCGCCGCCCTGGCCGCCCTGCTCGGCCCGCACCTGCTGGCCCTGGCCGTGTGGGCGCTGCTGCTCATCGCCCCCCGCCGCGCCACTGCCCACGCTCCCCTGCTGGGGCAACTGGCGCTGCGCCTGGGCGCATGGCTGGCCGCCCGGCTGGCGGCGCTGCACGGGCCGGATCACCCCGCCCCGTCTGCCCAAACCAGTCAAACCCGCCCAACCCGCCCAACCCGCCACACCCGCCTGCTCGCCCACGCCGGCGCCCGCCTCTTGCAGCAGCAGCGCCTGTGGCCCTGGGCCTTGAGCGCCATCAGCCACGGCATCTGGGCGCTCGCTCTAGCCCTGGCGCTGGCCGGACTGCTGTTCGGATTTGCCTTTCACGCCTATCAAATCTCCTGGCAAACCACCATCCTGCCCCCCGGCTTCTTCGCCGCCCTGGCGCACACCCTGGGCTGGCTGCCCGCGCAACTGGGCTTTGCCGTGCCCGATGCCGCCGCCATCGCCCTGTCCCTCGCGCCCGAAGCCGCCGCGCCCCACCCCGCCGGGCAAAGCGCCTGGGCCTGGTGGCTGATCGGCTGCGTCTTCGTCTATGGCCTGCTGCCGCGCGCCGCCCTGGCCGCGCTGTGCCTGTGGCGCTGCCGCCGCGCCCTGACGCGCCCCCGGCCGCAAGACTGGATAGACGAAACCCACCCCCACACCCGCCACATCTACGCCCGCCTGGCCGCCCTCACCGCCACCGAAATCATCGACCCCGAACGCCCCGCCCCCGCTGCTCCCACCCCCGCAGCCGCCCCCTCACCCGCCGCCACCGCCCCCGTCACTCTGCTGGGTTACGAGCTGCCGCCCGAAACCCCCTGGCCGCCCCCCGCCCTGCCGCCAGAGTGGCAAACCCTGCAAATCGACGGCAGCAGCGCCCAGCGCCAAAACGCCCTGGCCCGCCTGGCCGCCCACCCGCCGGCGGCCCTCATCCTAGCCTGCCACGCCAGCGCCAGCCCCGACCGCGCCTGCGCCCGCTTCCTGCAAGAAAGCAGCGCCCACGCCCCCCACACCGCCCTCTGGCTACTGCCCGCAGAACCGCCCCCCAGCCCCGCCGACACCGCCCGCTGGGCCGACTGGCTGGCCGCCCAAACCCCGCCCCGCCCCCTGCTCACCAGCCGCGAAGCCCTGCAAAACTGGCGGGAGCAAACAGGCGCATCAATTGCCTAATAAAAAGGCAAACCGCCCGAAACCCGCATGAATGCTGCGCAGCGCGCTATCCATTCAGGAAAAATCTGTGGATAAGTTGGGCCATATGAGCAAGCGGCTTCGCAGGCATGGCGCGGTTTGACGCGCGCATGAGGGCTTCCCAACCGCTGCCGACTTCCAAAACCCGGCCCGACCCGCCCGCTGCCGAATCTCACCCCGTGATGCCCGATTGCCTGCTGAATAGGCAAACCGCCCGAAACCCGCGTGGATGCTGCGCAGCGCGCTATCCATTCAGGAAAAATCTGTGGATAACCGGCCTTCCCCGGGCGCTTGCCGATGGGCGGCAAGCCGCGTGCGCCCCGAATTTCGGAAGTCCGAAAGTCGAAAACCCGCAAGCGGGCGCGGGCGGGCGGTGTTTCGGGCGGTGGCGCGCATCGAAGCCGGGAATGCATGCGTGCCGGCCCTTGCCTCTCCTGCGGCGCTTTTCAGCGCGGGCGTGTGGCGATGAAGGGCGGTGAAGCGCTCGAACCGGCCCGCCTCGTTTCGCCCCCTGCCCTTCTTCCCCATCCAACCCAGCCGCCGCTTGTATTTGGATACAAGATTTTGCTTAATCATTAGGCAAATCGCCCGCAGCGCCCGTAAACACTGCGCAGCGCGCTATCCATTCAGGAGAAATCTGTGGATAAGCTGCCTGCTTCGGGCGTTTGCAGGCGGGCGGCGGCGGGGTTATTGGCCGCTTGCGGGTTGCTGCTGGCGGGCGGCTTCGCGGGCCTGTTTTTCGGCGGCTTCGCGGGCTTTGCGTTCGCGGCGCTCTTGCACGCGGCGTTTGGCCAGGACGCGGATTTCTTCCCGGGTGAGGTAGCCGTCGCCGTCGGTGTCGGCGGTGTGGAATTCGTCGCGCAGCGGGCCCCAGGGCACCCAGCGCACTTCGCTCCACTCCAGTTTGTTGTCGTGGTTGGTGTCGAGCATGTCGAACCAGGCGTTGGCCTGTTTTTCGCCTTTGCTGGGGGGTTTGGCGGCTTCGGCGGGTTCGGTTTTGGCGGGCTGGGGTTCGGCCTGGGCGGCTGCGGGCGGAGTTTGGGCGGCGGCGGGTTGGGCGGCAGTCAGCAGCAGGGCCAGGGCAAGGGGCAGAAGGTGGCGGGGCATGGCGGTTTACTTTTTACGGGCGGCGGGACGGCGGGGGTGGGGGTCGTTGGCGATGCCGGAGGCGACGTGGCCGGCGGGCACGTGGCGGGCGGCCTGGCGAGTGTGGCCGGTTTGGTCGTCGAAGAAGAAGTCGGGGGCGAATTCGCGCAGGAAGCCGTCTTTGGGCATGCCGCCCAGGAACATGGCTTCGTCCACGGCGATGTTCCAGGCCATGAGGGTTTGGATGGCGCGCTCGTGCGCGGGGGCGCTGCGGGCGGTGACCAGGGCGGTGCGCAGGCGCATGCCGCCGCTTTGCTGCCCGCCCTGGCTTTGCAGGCGGTGCAGGGCGGCCAGCAGGGGTTTGAAGGGGCCTTCGGGCAGAGGCTGGCGGGCTTTTTTGCGCTCGTGCGCCTGGAAGGCGTCGATGCCGCGGCTTTGGTAGATGCGCTCGGCTTCGTCGGAAAAGAGCACGGCGTCGCCGTCGAAGGCGATGCGCACTTCCTGCGGGTATTCGTTGCTGGCGCGGGCCGATTCGGTGAGCACGCGCGCGGCGGGAAAACCCAGGGCCAGGGCCTGGCGCACGTCGGCTTCGTTGGCCGAGAGAAACAGGTGCGCGCCCAGCGGGCGCAGGTAGCGAAAAGGCTCGCGCCCCTGGGTGAAGACGCCGCGCTCCAGGCTGATGCCGTGGGCCTGGGCGCTGCGAAAGGCGCGCATGCCGCTGGCCGGGTCGTTGCGCGAGAGCATGACGACTTCCACGCGCCGCTGCCCGCCCTGGTTGAAGGCCAGCAGTTTCCTGACCAGGGCAAAGGCCACGCCAGGCTGGGCCGCTTGCTCCAGGCGCTGCATTTGCAGTTGCATGTAGGCCTGGGCGTCGCCGCTTTCAAAGAGGCGGTTTTCTTCCTCGAAGTCAAACAGCGCGCGCGAGGAGATGGCGACGACGAGTTGCTCGGGGCGCTGCGGGGCTTCG
The DNA here is from genome assembly GCA_052170415.1 of Ottowia sp. Taxonomy (GTDB): domain Bacteria; phylum Pseudomonadota; class Gammaproteobacteria; order Burkholderiales; family Burkholderiaceae_C; genus Ottowia. The sequence continues at coordinate 70,666 of JBQNAO010000006.1, forward strand.
GCAGCTTCGGCGGAGGGCTGAAGAATGGGTTGAGAGGGGGCGGTCATGCGGCAATTTTGCAATTCGGGCCGCTTGAGCCGCCCGGGGCGCGTTCAGCCGCGCATGCGGGGCAGCACGTCGTGCGCGCCACTGCGGCGGTGCCAGACGACCATCAAGGCGTGGCCGACGGCCAGAAAGGCCAGCGTCCAGCCCAGCTCGCCGTGCAGCAGGTTGCCGATCTGAATGGCCCATTCCACTTTTTCGCCGGGCGCGCCCGCTCCCCACTGGCGCAGCATGGCCAGGACGGGAACGGCCAGCATCAAGAGGTAAAGGCCCGCATGGCCCAGGGCCGAGACCAGGTTCAGCTCCGGCGGGCGCTGGCGCAGTTTGACAAGCGCCCACAGCGCGCGCAGGCACGCCAGGGCCAGCAGGGCCAGGCCCACGGGCTTGTGCGAGGGCCAGAGCAAGGCGCCAAGCGCCGATTTGCGATCGACAAAGTGCGCGGCGGCCGTCACAAACTGCCAGAAAAACAGCAGGGCCATGCCCCAGTGCAGCAGGCGGGTGACGGTGCCGTAGCGAGTGGCGGTATCGGGTTTCATCGCTGGGATTTCCTTTTGTGTTTTTTCATGAATCAAAAAAAATCGCCTGCCGGCGGCAGGCGCGGGGGCATTCTGGGTGATTTGCGTAAACGGCGTGCAAAGTTCATCGAATTCACCCGAAAAACACTTTTCTTGCGCAAAACCCCACACAAAAGGCCCCGCCCCGGGGCGCAGGGCAGGCATGGGCGCTTGCCTACAATCAGTTTCATCTTCTGCTCACCCCCATGAAAATCCTTCTTTGTAACGACGACGGCTACCAGGCCCCCGGCATCGTGGCGCTGCACGCGGCGCTGCGTGCGGCCGAGGGCGTGCAGGTGGAAATGATTGCGCCCGAGCGCAACAACAGCGCCAAATCCAACGCCCTGACGCTGCACACGCCGCTGCATGTGCACGAGGCGGGGCCGGGCGTGCGCTACGTCACCGGCACGCCCGCCGACTGCGTGCATCTGGCGCTCACGGGGCTGCTTGATTACCGGCCCGATCTGATCGTCTCGGGCATCAACAACGGCGCCAACATGGGCGATGACACGATTTACTCCGGCACCGTGGGCGCGGCGATGGAGGGCTATTTGTTCGGCATCTCGGCCATTGCCTTTTCGCAGGTGCAAAAGGGCTGGGCACATATTGAAGACGCCGCCATCAAGGCGCGCGAGCTGACCCTGGCCATCGCCGGCGGCCACCTGCGCGCCGGCGGCAAGCCCTGGCTGCTGAACGTGAACCTGCCCAACTTGCCCCTGGCCGAACTCAAAACGCCAAAAATCTGCCGTCTGGGCCGCCGCCACCCGGCCGAAAAGGCGCTGACGCAAACCAGCCCCTACGGCGAGAAGATGTACTGGATCGGCGGCGCAGGCGCGGCGCTGGATGACGCCGAAGGCACCGACTTTCACGCCACGGCCGCCGGGCACATCGCCATCACGCCCCTGCAAGTGGACTTGACCGAGCACGACAGCCTGGCCTGGTGGGGCCGGGGCCTGGCCAGCGTGCTGGCGGGCGCGCAAGGCGGGCGGGCATGAGCCAGCCGCCGCGCCGCATGTCGGGGCGCTTCATCCCCGCCCTGCATGGCAGTCAGGCGCGAGCACGGGCCGCGGCCCCTGGCGCGGCCGACCCCATCGCCGCGCGCGGGCACATGCTGCGCCAATTGGCCGCCAGCGGCCTGGCCGATGAGGTCGTGCTGCGCGCCATGGGCGCGGTGGACCGCCGCCTGTTCGTGGAGCCTGCCCTGGCCCGCCGCGCCTATGAAGACACCGCCCTGCCCATCGGGCTGGAGCAAACCATCTCCAAGCCCAGCGTGGTGGCGCGCATGCTCACGCTGCTGCGCGGCGGACAGACCGACCCGGCCACGGGCAAGCTCGGCCGCGTGCTGGACATCGGCACCGGCTGCGGCTATCAGGCCAGCGTGCTGGCGCACATGGCCAGCGAGGTCTACAGCATCGAGCGCCTGCGCGGCCTGCACGAGCGCGTGCGCCACACCATCGCGCCGCTGCGCCTGCCCAATCTGCACCTCATCCTGGGCGACGGCATGGCCGGATTTGCCAGCGGCGCGCCCTACGCCGGCATCATCGCCGCCGCCGGTGGCGACAGCGTGCCGCCGGCCTGGGTGGAGCAACTGGCCGTGGGCGGGCGCATCGTCGCGCCGGTCGATGTGCAGGGCCGGGGCCGGCAATCGCTGGTGGTGATCGAAAAAACCCCCCAGGGCATCAGCCATGCCGTGCTGGAGGCGGTTCACTTCGTGCCCCTAAAATCCGGCGTTTCCTGATTTGTCAAGCCTGCCTGTCGTGCAACGCGGCACGGCCTCCCCCATTTGAAAGAAATCCGTATGTTTTTTCCCACACGCGCCTGCCTGGCGCTGGTATGCGCCGCCTTGCTGGCAGGCGGCTGCGCCTCGCGCGCGCCCTACCCCGGCAACACGGGCAACGTCACCCGCCCCGGCGTCTGGGCCGGGCAGCCCGCTGCGGGCGAAGGCAGTCAGATCGACCCCGGCCCCGCGCCCGTTGATCCTGCCACCCTGCCCGGCTACGAAAACATGGGCAAGCCCGGCTACCACACTGTGCGCCCCGGCGAAACGGTGCGCCGCATCGCCGCCGACTACGGCCAGAACTGGCGCGACGTCATCAGCTGGAACCCGCAACTGGCCAATGCCGACGTGATCGAAGTGGGCCAGGTGCTGCGCGTGGCCCCGCCCGGTCGCGTGGTCGCCCCGGCCACGCCGCCCGCCCACCAGGCCGGCGGCATGCAGGTCACGCCCGTGCAACCGGGCACGGCAGGCGGCGCAGAAGGCGCTTCCCCCACCGCACCCGCGCCCACCGTGGCCACGCAAATCACCCCCGGCACAAGCGCAACGCCCGCCACGCCCCCCGCTACGGCGGCCGACAGCGCGGAAACCACGGGCCTGGGCTCGTCTTCCATTTCCTTTGCCTGGCCGGCCAAGGGGCAGGTCGTCAGCGGCTCGGCCAATGAAAAGGGCAAGGCCCTGTTCATCGCCGGCAAGGCGGGCGACCCCGTGCTGGCCGCCGCCGATGGCAAGGTGGTCTATGCCGGCGCGGGCCTGCGCGGCTATGGCAATTTGCTCATCGTGCAGCACACCGATTCGATCATCAGCGCCTACGCGCACAACCGCGCCTTGCTGGTCAAGGAAAAACAGGCGGTCAAAAAAGGCCAGCGCATCGCCGAGATGGGCGACAGCCACGCCAGCCGCGTGATGCTGCGCTTTGAAATCCGCAACAACGGCAAGCTGGTCGATCCGCTGCGCTATCTGCCCGCACGCTGATGGGCGCGGCCCGGCAGCCAGCATCAGGGGCGCAAGGTTTGTGCCCCTTTTTTGCGCCCGATCACAGTCCGATCACCGCCCGCCGCCTGCCCGGCACTGGCCCGGAAAGTCGGCTTTTACTCACTTTTTGATAGCTACCTGCGCAGCATCCACGGGGCTTGCAGCCGTTTCGACTATTTTTTGAGCAAGAAAACCCGGCATTCAGACCGGGCCGCCGCGCCCCTTTTTCCCCCACCACTCTCACACGATGAACCTGCCGCCCGCTTCCCCCCTCGCCGCCCCCGGCGCTGCGCCTCCGCCTGCTTCACCCGCCCCCGACTGCGCTCCGGCCGCAGACTGGCTGCACATCGAGGCGCTGGACATCGAAGCCCAGGGCATTGCCCACCGGCCCGATGGCAAGGTGGTTTTCGTCGAAGGCGCGCTGCCGGGCGAATGGATCAGCGCCAACGTGCACCGCAAGAAAAACAACTGGGAAGCGGCCAGCCTGAGCGCGCTGCACCGCGAAAGCAGCCAGCGCGTGCGCCCCGGCTGCCCGCATTTCGGCCTGCACGCGGGCGCTTGCGGCGGCTGCAAGATGCAGCACCTGGATGCCGCCGCGCAAGTGGCCGTCAAGCAGCGCGTGCTGGAAGACAACCTCTGGCACCTGGCCAAAGTGCGCCCGGCGCAGGTCATGTCCCCCATACACGGCCCTGCCTGGGGCTATCGCTGGCGCGCGCGCCTGTCGGTGCGGCATGTGCTGAAAAAGGGGCAGGTGCTGATCGGCTTTCACGAGCGCAAAAGCCGCTACATCGCCGACATGCAAAGCTGCGCCGTGCTGCCCGCGCACGTCAGCGCCTGGCTGCTGCCGCTGCGCGCGCTCATCGCCGGCATGGACGCGCGCGACACCTGCCCGCAAATCGAGCTGGCCTGCGGCGATGGCGTCACGGCGCTGGTGCTGCGCCATCTGGGGCCATTGAGCCAGGCCGACATTCAGCGCCTGCGCCAATTCGCCGCCGAACACGGGCGCACGCACCCCATCCAGTGGTGGCTGCAAGCCAAAGGCCCGGACAGCGCCCGCCGCATGGACGAAGCCGACGGCACCCCCGCGCTGGCCTATGCCCTGCCCGCCTTCGGCATCACCATGCCCTTTCGCCCCACGGATTTCACCCAGGTCAACCCGCACATCAACCGCGTGCTGGTCAGCCACGCGCTGCGCCTGCTGGATGTGCAGCCCGCCGACCGCGTGATCGACTGGTTCTGCGGCCTGGGCAACTTCACCCTGCCGCTGGCCACGCAGGCGCGCGAAGTGCTGGGCATCGAAGGCAGCGCCGCGCTGGTCGAGCGCGCCGCGCAAAACCTGCGCGCCAACCAGCGCCCCGGCCTGGCCGCCACGCGCTTTGAGGCGCGCAACCTGTTCGAGATGACGCCCGACACGCTCATGGCCGACGGCGTGGCCGACCGCTGGCTGGTCGATCCGCCGCGCGAGGGCGCATTCGCGCTGGTCAAGGCGCTGGCGGCCATCCATCAAACGCGCCTGGCGCAAGCGGGCACGCCGCCGCCCGAAGATGAAACCGCTGAAACCGCTGAAACCGCTGAAACCGCTGAAACCGCTGAAACCGCCGAACCCCCGAACCCCGCCCTGCTGGCCGCCTGGCAGCCGCCGCGCCGCATCGTCTATGTGAGCTGCAACCCCGCCACACTCGCGCGCGACGCCGGTCTGCTGGTGCACCAGGCGGGCTACCGCTGCACCGCCGCCGGCGTGGTCAACATGTTTCCCCACACCGCGCATGTGGAAAGCGTGGCCGTGTTCGATCTGGCGAACTGATGCTTTTCCCTCCCCCCTGCCCCAACCCATAGACGAATCACCGCCATGAAGCGCCTCAAGCACAAGCCCTCCACCTGGGGCATCGCCTTTGCCATCGTTCACACCCTGCTCGCCGGCGCCGTTGCCTACAAGTGGCCCGATGGCAGCACGCGGGCGCACTTTCTGCTGTTTCTGCTCGATCTGCCGCTGTCCATCGCCTGGATGAGCGCCAAAACCCACGCCACCTTCATCGCCTGCGCCTTCAGCGCGGGCACGCTGTGGTGGTATTTCCTGGGGCTGTATTCGGAAGTCAAGCTCATCAGCCGCCGCACCTGGCGGGGCGACTGAAAACCCGCCTGCGCGCGCAGCCCTACAGCCGCACGCGCCCTTCGATGCAGATCACGCAGTCGCCGCCCACCCACACCTGGCCGCCCTCCGTGCCCGCAGCAGCCTCGCGCCGCAGATACACCCGCCCGGCGCGCCCCAGCGCCTCGCCCTGCGCCGCCACGTAGTCATCGGGCAACTCGCCCGCTGCCATCAGCCACTGGGCCAGGCTGGCATTCAGACTGCCCGTCACCGGGTCTTCCGGCACCCCCAGCGCGGGCGCAAAGGCCCGCACATGCAGCAGCGGATCGGCCGCCGCCACCGGCCCGGCCACCCTGCCCGCCACCCCCACGCCCACCTCCAGCGCCGCCAGCGCGGCAAAGTCCGGCCGCAGCGCGTGCACCGCCGCCGCATCGGGCAGCAGCAGCCCCAGCCAGCGCGGCCCGTTGTCCAGCCAACTCACTCGCAGCGCGCGGGCCTGCAAGCCCAGCGCCCGGGCCACGGCAGCCACCAGCGCGGCGGACGGCGCACTCGCCTGCATGGCCGGCGCGGCAAAGGCCAGCCGCACGCCGCCGCCCGGCCGCTCGCCCTGCGCAATCTCGATCAACCCGTGCGCGCACTGCTGCACCACCTGCCGCGCCCGCTGCGGCCGCCCGCCCGCGGCCAGCCAGGCGTGGCAGGCCCCCAGCGTTGGGTGTCCGGCAAAAGGCAGCTCCCCGCCCGGCGTGAAGATGCGCGCGCGGTAATCGGCCCCCGCCTGCGTGGCCGGCAGCAGAAAAACGGTTTCCGACAAATTCGTCCACCGCGCAAAGCGCTGCATCGCCGCCTCATCCAGCCCCTGCGCATCCAGCACCACCGCCACCGGATTGCCCCAGCCGGGCCGGTCGGCAAACACATCCACCTGCATGAAAGGACGCGTATCGCGCATGTCGCGCATGTCGCGCATGTCGCTCATGGCCTCATCTCCTGTTCATTCATCAAAAACCGCGCATTTTTGAAAATGCCCGCATTCTCGCCCTCAAAACAATGATCAGAATATTCGCCAGGCATTATCTGATTTACATCTGATTCATACCCAAAGCTAGCCTTTTGATAGCACGCAACGCAGCATCCACGGGCGCTGGCGGGCCTTTGATTATTCCGGATTATCTTTTTGATAATGCCTGCTGCCAGGGCGCGGGGAAAATCAGGCGCGGGATCAGGCGGAGATTTTCCTAGCGCCGCTCTGCCAGCGCGTGGGCAATGGTGCCCAAATCCACATATTCCAGCTCGCCGCCGGCCGGCACGCCGCGCGCCAGGCGGGTCACCGTCAGGCCGCGCTCGCGCAGCGCCTCGCCGATCACATGGGCCGTCACCTCGCCCTCGGCGGTGAAATTGGTCGCCAGGATCACCTCCTGCACCACGCCATCGCAGGCGCGCTCCAGCAACTGCTCCAGCCCGATTTGCTGCGGGCCGATGCCATCGAGCGGCGACAGCCGCCCCATCAGCACGAAATACAGCCCGCCAAACGCGCCCGTGCGCTCCATCGCCGCCTGATCGGCCGGCGTTTCCACCACGGCCAGCTGGGCCGCGTTGCGGCGCGCATCGGCGCAGATGTCGCACACCTCGCGCTCGGTAAAGGTGTGGCAGCGCGTGCAGTGGCGCATGTGGGTCGCCGCCTGCTCCAGCGCCCGCGCCAGCACGCGCGCGCCCTCGCGGTCGTGCTGCAACAGGTGAAACGCCATGCGCTGCGCCGAGCGCTGGCCCACCCCGGGCAGGCGGCGCAGCGCTTGCACCAGGGCGTCAAGGCTTTGGGTATCGCTCATGGGAAATCAGCCAAAAAAATCAGAAATCAATGCATCCACCACCGCCAGCCGCCCTGCAAGGCGCGGGTCAAAACAGGAAAAACGTGCGGCGCGGGCATGACGAAATGGCAAGGGCAAAGGGCCGAATCGCCCCCCGGAAAAAAGCGCCGCATTGTCAAACCGAACGCGGCGCGGGCCTTGCGCAAAAACAAAAAAAGGCGCTTGAAAAAGCGCCTCGGCCGGCTCCGCGCCCGGGGGTCTTCGGGCCTGCGGGCGGCGATCAGAACGGGAACTTCATCCCCCCCGGCAGGCCCGGCAGCCCGGCGGGCATGAGCCGGCCCATCTTCTCGGCCGACACCTCCTCGGCGCGGCGCACGGCGGCGTTGAAGGCAGCGGCCACCAGGTCTTCCAGCATGTCCTTGTCATCGGCCAGCAGGCTGGGGTCTATCGTCACGCGCTTGACGTCGTGCTTGGCCGTCATCAGCACCTTCACCAGCCCCGCGCCCGCCTCGCCCTCCACCTCGATGAGGGCCAGCTCCTCCTGCGCTTTTTTCAAGTTGTCCTGCATGGCCTGGGCCTGCTTCATCAGACCGGCCAGTTGTCCTTTATTGAACATGGTTGCGTTTCTTTCCGTCAATGGCAAAAAAAGAAACGCGATGCTATTCGACCCGCCCAATCCCGGCAGCCCCCGGCAGCGCCGCCGATGCCGCTCAAGGGCTGCCCGCCCCCGAGGCCGTTCGGCGGTCTTTTGCGCCCTCGCCACCTCCTTCAGCACCCTTTCAGCCCCCGGCAAAGGCAAGTTATCCACAAATTTTTCCTGATTTGATAGCGCACTTCGCAATATCCACGCGGGTTTCAGCCAGTTTGCCTGTTTGACAAGCAATTCCAATCCGCCCATCCGATCTGAACCCAGGGAAAAGGCCGCAGGGCGCTTTCTTTCGCCCTGAAGCAACCTTCCGATTTCCGGAAATCGGCCCGCTTGCCGACTCCCAAACGCCCTATGCAAGGCAAGTTATCCACAGATTTTTCCTGATTTGATAGCGCACTTCGCAGCATTAACGGGCGCTGCCGGCCATCTGCCTATTCAGTAATCAAAATCTTGTATCCAAATGCTTGAAATTCGGGGCGTGCAAGCGGCGCATCCGGCAGGAACTGGCTGCCCAGCACGCGGCAAATCAGGCAAACAGGGCAAAGCAGCAAAGCGGCCCGAAATCACCCGCCGCTGCCCCGTTCCGGGCCAGTTATCCACAGATTTTTCCTGAATTGATAGCGCGCTGCGCAGCATCCACGCGGGTTTCAGCCAATTTGCCTGTTTTGTAAGCAAATCAACCGGCCCATTCGCCGCCCCGGCCATTTCACTCGGGGCCAGCGTGAAATTTGCCCTCTCATTCATGCCGCGCCCAGGCGGCAACAAAATAGAATTATTCTGAAACAACTCTGTTGCTATCCGCCTTTTTTTCACCACCCCGCCACCCGCGACACGCCCTGTCGCACGCCCTTTTCAGAATTCGCTCATTGCCCGCCGCCCACGCAGCGAACCGCAAGAAAAGGAAACCGACATGAGCAAACCCAAGCCCGAGCGCCAAGAGCCCGCGCACGACACCCTCGCCCGCCGCCTCACCTACATCCTCTCGCAGCTGCACCTGCAACGCCGCATCGACAAACACGCGCTGGCCAAGAAATTCAGCGTGGACGTGCGCACCATCGAGCGCGATCTGCACCAGCGCCTGCGCGGCATCGCCCAGCGCGACGAAAACGGCCAGTGGCAGCTCACCCACCAGGGCCGCGGCGCCGTCTCGCTGGGCTACCTCCAGCGCTACGCCGAACTTGCCGGCGCCACCCACCTGCTGCCCGATGAAAGCCTGGACTACCTGCTCGCCCAGCTCGACACCCCCGCCCCCCGGCGCGGCCTGCAAGTGCACCCCACGCCCGGCGAAGACCTCAGCCCCCAGCGCAGCGACTTCGCCACCTTGCAAACCGCCGTGCAGCAGCGCACCGCCTGCACCTTCCTCTACAAAAACAAGCCCCGCCAGGTGCACCCCTACCGCCTGGCCAACCACAGCGGCATCTGGTACCTCACCGCCTACGAGCCGGCCAGCGACAAAGTCAAAAGCTTTGCCTTCGCCCTCATCCACCAGCTGCAAACCTGCGAAGGCCCGCCCTTTGCCATCCCCAAAGAGCGCCAGCAATACCTGGCCGAAACCGAAGGCGAAATCTGGCTCACCACCCAAACGCAGGAAGTCACCCTGCGCGTGGCCGCCCCCGTCGCCCACTACTTCAGCCGCCGCCCCCTGCTGCCGCGCCAGCTCATCCGCGAACAAAGCGACGGCAGCCTGCTCGTCACCACCCACATCCGCCACCCCCGCCAGCTCCTGCCCATCGTGCAGTACTGGCTGCCCCACGTGCGCATCCTCGCCCCCGCCGAGCTGCACCAGCAACTCATCGACACCCTGCAACAAGCCCTGCGCCAGTGGGACGCCA
>JBQNAO010000007.1:0-74875 GCA_052170415.1 Ottowia sp.
ACTTCCACCCAGGCATCGCCGTTGTCGGCCTTGACGATCTGGTAGGGCATCAGGTTAATGTCCTTTTGCACTTCTTTTTCGTCAAATTTGCGGCCGATGAGGCGCTTGACGGCGTAGATGGTGTTTTTGGGGTTGGTGACGGCCTGGCGCTTGGCGATGGCGCCAGCGAGGATTTCGCCGTCGTCCTTGTAGGCGACGATGGAAGGGGTGGTGCGCGTGCCTTCGGCGTTTTCAATCACGCGCGTGGCGTTGCCTTCCATGATGGACACGCAAGAGTTGGTGGTGCCCAGGTCGATACCGATGATTTTTCCCATGATGTGTGTTGCTCCTTGCAAATTTCAAAAATGTGTGAATGGGGCCTAGCTGCGGGTGGGGCCGGGCAATTCAAGGGGTTTTTCAGGGGGAATTGCCCTGCGGCCTTTTCTGCTTTCTTTCCCGCTTTTTTTATTGCGGCGCGGCCACGATGACCAGCGCCGGGCGCAGCACGCGGTCGGCGATGACATAGCCTTTTTGCAGCACGCTCACCACGGTGTTGGCGGCCTGACCGGGGGCGGGGGCCATGCTGATGGCCTGCTGCTGCTCGGGGCTGAAGGGGCTGCCCGGCTCGGGGGCGACGGGCAGCACCTTGTTGCGCTCCAGCGCGGCCAGCAGTTGGCGCAGGGTGGCTTCGGTGCCTTCGCGCAGTTGCCCGGCGCTGGCGTTTTCTGCGGCCAGGCCGGCTTCCAGGCTGTCGATGACGGGCAGCAGGCTTTCGGCAAAGCCTTCCAGCGCGAATTTGCGTACCTTGGCAACTTCCTCATCGGCGCGGCGGCGGGCGTTTTGCGCTTCGGCCTGCGCGCGCAGGGCCTGGTCGGCCAGATCGGCGTTTTTGGCCTGCAAGGCAGCCAGCTCGTCTTGCAGACGGGCCAGTTGGGCCTGGGCGTCGGCCTCATTGGCGGCCTGGGCGGCTTCTTTTTCTTCGGGGGACATGTCGCTGAGGTCGGCCGGGTTCAGATCGGCCGGGTGCGGGGCGGCCACGCCGGGCGGCAAGGTGGGGTCGGTGGGCTGGGTCATGGTGCGTCTTGAAAGATGTCAAACAAAAAACAACGCGCCCAAGTGAAGGCGCGCGGGCGGATTTTCAAGCCGGGGGCAAAGCGGTATCAAAGCGGGGCCAGGGCCTCGTCCAGCCCCAGGCGCGCGGGCGGCTGGCCGGGGCGCAGGCGCAACACCTGGACGCGGGGGGCGGCATCGTCCAGACACCAGTCGGAGAGCACGATGCGCGACAGCCCCCCGCCCAGCGCGTGCGTGGCCGGGCGGTGCGTGTGGCCGTGAATGAGCACGGGTGCCCGGCAGGCGACCAACAGGGCGCGGGCGGCGGCTTCGTCCACATCGGCCCAGTTCTGGCTGTCGGCCTGGGCCTGCCGACTGGCGCTGCGCATCTGGCGGGCCAGCGCCTGGCGCTCGGCCAGGGGGCGGGCCAGAAACTGCTGCTGCCAGGCCGGCTGGCGCACCTGCCGGCGAAACTGCTGATAGGCCACATCCTCAAGGCACAGCGCATCGCCATGCGAGAGCAGCCAGCGCTGCCCGCCCAGGGTGAGGGCGGTGGGGTCGCAGGGCAAGTCCTGCACGCCGCAGGCGGCCAGAAAGGCGGGGCCGACGAGAAAGTCGCGGTTGCCGCGCATGAAGTAAAGCGCGCAGCGGGCGCTGGCAGCTTGCATGACGGCGGCGCAGTCGCCTTCAAAGCTGCCGGGGCGGGCCGCGTCGTCGCCCACCCAGGCTTCAAACAAATCGCCCAGCATGAACACGGCGCTGGCCGGGCTGCCCAGCAGGTAGCGCCGCCAGGCGGCGGCCGTGGCGGGCTCGTCTGGGTTGAGGTGCAAATCAGCAATCACATCCACCGCCTGCCAACGGGGCGGGGCGAGCAGCTCGGCGCAGGGTGGGTTCATGGGCAAAAGGGCCGCCAGGGCGCGTGGATACTGCGTTGGCAGCTATCGAATCAATAGCAAAAAGGCCCGGATCGGGGGCGCGCCGGGGCCGGGCGGCTCATGCCGATTCCGGGGTTTCGGGCCGCTCATGCAGCGGCGGCAGCAGGGGAAAGCGCTCGGGCAGCAGCGCTTGCAGGCCGAAGGGGGCCAGCAGCTCGTGCATGCGGCGGGCGGCGCTGCGTTTTCTGTGGCCGCTGCGGGTGGCGATGATGAGTTCGTTTTTCATGCTGTGCTCCCAGCCCACCAGCTCGGTGACGGTGACGGCGTAACCCATCGCTTCCAGATACAGGCAGCGCAGCACGTTGGTGAGCTGGCTGCCGATTTCGCGCGTGTGCAGGGGATGGCGCCACAGCTCGGCCAGGGGGGTGCGGGCCAGTTGCAGCGCCTTGTTCATGCGCAGGCGGGCGGCCACTTCGGCCTGGCAGCAGGGCACGAGCACGATGGCGCGGGCGCGCTTGCGCAGGGCGAAGTCGATGGCGTCGTCGGTGGCGGTGTCGCAGGCATGCAAGGCGGTGACGATGTCGAACTCGTCGGGCAAGTCGGCCGCCCGGGCGGCATCGGCCGCGCTGAGGTTGAGAAAGTGCATGCGCTCAAAGCCCAGCCGGGCGGCAAGCTGGCGGGCGCGCTCGACCAGCTCGGGCCGCGTTTCTATGCCCCAGATGTGGCCCTGCCCGCGCGGCTGGCACCACAAGTCATAAAGCATGAAGCCCAGATAGGACTTGCCCGCGCCGTGGTCGGCCAGCAGCGGCCCGCCGGCTCGTGCGGGCAGATTGGCCAGTTCCTTTTCGATGAATTGCAGCAGGTGGTTGACCTGCTTGAGCGTGCGGCGCGAGTCCTGATTGATGCGGCCTTCGCGGGTGAGGATGTGCAGCTCTTGCAGCAGCGGCAGCGACTGGCCGGGGCGCAGGCCCAGTTGGGTATGCAAATCCGGATGGGCGGGCGGCGTGGCCGCTGCCGATCGGGCGGGTTTCGTGGGGCGTGCAGAGGATTTCTTGCTCATTTTTTTGTAGCTGCCAGCGCAGTATCCACGCGGGTTTCAGCCGTTTTGCGCTTTTTTCTGCGCCTTTTGCCGGGCGCACCGAAGGCCGCGCTCAAATGTCGTCGGCCAGCGGGTAGGGAATGTGCAGGCCGTGCAGCGTGGGGCCATCGGCCGCGCCCACATGCAAAGGGGGCTGGCCCAGCGCAGCGGCAATCTGCAAGCCGGCAATGACCAGGCAGCCGCCGCCTTCGGGCGCAGCAGCGGCCTGGGCGATCAGCCCCACCGGCTGCTCCTGGCCTTCGGCAAACACTTCCTGCCCGGCCTGAACGACGCCATCGGCCCATCCGACGAAGGCGCGACGCTTGATCACGCCGCGAAACTGGCTGCGCGCCACCACTTCCTGGCCGGGATAGCAGCCTTTTTTGAAATGCACGCCGCCCATGCTTTCGTAATTGAGCATCTGCGGCACAAAGGCTTCGGCCGTGGCCTCGCCCACGCGGGCCACGCCAGCCAGCGCCTCGGCGGCCAGCCAGTGGGCCACGGGCAAATCGGCCGCCCCGGCAGGAGCGGGCGCATCGGCTGCGGCCAGCCACAGCGCGCACGGCTGCCCGCCGGCCGGGGGCAAATCAGCCAGCAGGGGCAGCCCGCCCGCATCCGCCTGAACGGCCTGCGCCGCCTGCACGGCCGCCTCACCCAGCAGGCCCCAGCAGGCCAGCTCGGCGCTGGCGTCATCGAGCTTCACCTTGGCGCGCATCACAAAGCGCGAAAGGCGCTTGAGCAGGCCGGGCAGCAAGGCGCGCTCACACACCAGCAAAACCTGATCGGCAAGCGGGCGAAAGACATGAAAACTCGCCAGCATGCGCCCCTTGGGTGTGCAAAAGGCGGCCAGACGCGCGCCGGGGCCGGGCGGCATGTGCAGCACGTCCTGCGTGAGCTGGCTTTGCAGGAACTGGGCCGCATCGGCCCCACTGGCGCGCAGCACGCCCAGCATGGGCAGGCGGCAAGCGCCGCCGGCGGGCGCGGCAAAGCGGGCGGCCCACTCGGGCGCGGGGCTGGCGGGAATGGCTGCCGAAGGGTTGGCGGCAGCGGCGGAAGAAGGACGGGCAGGGTTGGGAGCGCTCATAGGCGCTGAATTATCATGACCCGCTTTTTTCCCGGGATGCCGCCAGGGCTGCCCCCGCAGCCTTTCCAAACCGCTTCCCCCGGCCACCGCCCGCTCTGGCGGCCCACCCGCTCTCCCGGCATCCCCAACCCCTCTCCCCAACATTTCCCCCGAAAAAAACACCGTGCGCATCCTCGTCAAATTGCTGCTGGCTTTCATGCTGACTGCGGCGCTGCTGGCAGGTGCGGCGGGCGGCCTGCTGTGGTGGGCGCGCCAGCCGCTGCCGCTGGCGGCCGATTCGCTGGAAATCAGCGTGCCGCCGGGCGCATCGCTGCGCACCGTGGCCCAGCAGGCCCATGCGGCGGGCGTGCGCTCGCCCGAGTGGCTGCTGCATGTGTTTTTTCGCGCCTCCCTGCTTTGGCAACAGTGGCAACAGCCCGCCGCCCCGCGCGCCAGCGTGAAGCCGGGCGACTACAGCCTCTCGCGCGGCATCACGCCCAGGCAAATGCTGGACAAGCTCGTCAAGGGCCAGCGCATCGTGCTGAGCGTGACCCTGGTGGAAGGCTGGACGCTGCGCCAGGTGCGCGCCGCACTGGGCAAAGCCCCGAAGCTCAAGCAAAGCACGCGCGATCTCTCGGCCGAAGCCCTGATGGCCGCCCTGGGCCGCCCGGGCGTGCCCGCCGAAGGGCGTTTCTTCCCTGAAACCTACACCTACAGCCGGGGCATGAGCGATCTGGACGTGCTGCGCCTGTCGCTCAAGCTGATGGACGAACACCTGCAGGCGGCCTGGGAACAGCGCACCCCCGATCTGCCCCTGCAAAGTCCTGATGAAGCCCTGATCCTGGCCAGCATCGTGGAAAAGGAAACCGGCCGCGCCGCCGATCGCGCGCTGGTGGCGGGCGTATTCATCAACCGCCTGAAAAAAGGCATGAAGCTGCAAACCGACCCCACCGTGATCTACGGCCTGGGCGAAGCCTTTGACGGCAACTTGCGCAAGCGCGACCTGCTGGCCGACACGCCCTACAACACCTACACCCGCGAGGGCCTGCCGCCCACCCCCATTGCCATGCCCGGCCGCGCCTCCCTCATGGCCGCCGTGCAGCCCGCACGCACGACCGCGCTGTATTTCGTGGCGCGCGGCGACGGCAGCAGCCACTTCAGCGAAACCCTGGGCGAGCACAACCGCGCCGTCAATCAATACCAGCGCAAGGTGTCGCCATGAAGCGCCCCGGCCTGTTCATCACCCTGGAAGGCATAGACGGCGCAGGCAAATCCACCCATGCCGACGCCCTGGCCCGCGCCCTGCAAGACGCCGGCCACACCGTGCAGCGCACGCGCGAACCGGGCGGCACGCCCCTGGCCGAACAACTGCGCCAGCTCGCCCTGAACGGCCAGGGCGCCGCCGGGCGCGCCGAGCACGAGATGGACGGCCTGACCGAAGCCCTGCTCATGTTCGCCGCCCGGCGCGATCACGTGCGCCAGCTCATCGCCCCGGCCCTGGCCGCAGGCCGTCTGGTGCTGTGCGACCGCTTCACCGACGCCACCTTCGCCTACCAGGGCGGCGGTCGCGGCCTGCCCTGGTCCGCGTTGCAGGAGATGGAACGACTGGCCCTGGGCGATGCAGGCGTGGCCGAAGGGCAAACCGCCCCCCTGCGCCCCGATCTCACCCTGTGGTTCGATCTGCCCCCCGAAGTGGCTGCCCAGCGCCTGGCCGGTGCGCGCCTGCCGGACCGCTTCGAGCGCCAGCCCGTGGCCTTCTTCGCCGCCGTGCGCAGCGCCTACGCCCGCCGCATGGCCGAAGACGAAAGCCGCTTTGCCCGCATTGACGCCGCGCAAAGCGTGCACGCCGTGCGCCAGGCCGCCCTGGCCGCCTTGCAACAGCGCGGGTGGCTGGCATGAGCGCCCCCCATCCTGCCCTGCCCGCCTGGCTGGCCGCCCAACTGGCCGATCTGCTCCCCCGCCCCGGCCACGCCTGGCTGCTGCAAGGCCCGCGCGATCTGGGGCAATTCGATCTGGCCCTGGCCCTGGCCAGCGCCTGGCTCTGCGAGCAGCCCCACCCGGCAGGCGCTTGCGGCCAATGCGCCAGCTGCCACAGCCTGGCCGTGCACACGCACGCCGACTTTCTGGCCCTCATGCCCGAAACACACATGCTGTCGCTGGGCTGGCCCCTGCCCGAAAAAGCGCAGGCCGAGCTGGACGACAAAAAGCGCAAGCCCAGCAAGGAAATCCGCGTGGAAGCCATGCGCGAGGTCATCGAATTTGCCCAGCGCACCAGCGCGCGCGGGCGTGGCAAGGCCGTGCTGGTGTATCCGGCCGAGCGCATGAACGCCATCACCGCCAACGCCTTGCTCAAAACCCTGGAAGAGCCGCCCGGCGACGTGCGCTTCGTGCTGGCCACCGAGGCCGCGCACCTGCTGCTGCCCACCATCCGCAGCCGCTGCCTCACCTACACCCTGCGCTGGCCTGATCCCGAACAGGCCCTGGCCTGGCTGCAAGCGCAAGGGCTGGAAGCTGCCGCCGCCCGCGCCCTGCTGCAAGCCGCAGGCGGGCGGCCCGCTGGCGCGCAAACCCTGGCCGAAGAAGCCCGAGCCACAGCCAAAAGCACCTCCAAAACCAAATCCCCTCCCGTGCCTGACGACGGCCGCGCCGCAGCCGCCGCCTGGGCCGCCCTGCCCCGCGCACTGGCCCAGGGCGACGGTCAGGCCCTGGCCCACCTGCCCACGGCTGAAGCGGTTGCGCGCCTGCAAAAGCTCTGCGCCGACCTCATGGCCCTGCAAGTGGGCGCGCCCCCGCGCTTTTTCGCACCCACCGACCTGCCCGCCCACCCGCTGTCGCTGCCGGCGCTGAACAAGTGGTGGAGCAAACTGACGCAATCGGCCCGCAGCGCCGAGCACCCGCTCAACGCCGCCCTCACGCTGGAATACCTTGTCAGCAGCGCGCAGCAAGCCCTAAACTCGCGCGCTTAACGCAAAGCGCCGCCTAAAAAAAACTCCAAACCGCGCCCTGCCTTTTTCCTGCCTTCCCCCGCTCACCCCCAACCCCGCACAACCATCATGAGTACAGCCCCCGCCTCCGGCGCTAGCGCCCGCCCCAGCGTCATCCAGCTCAACATCAAGGAAAAGGCCGCCCTCTATGCGGCCTACATCTCCGTATTCACCGAAGGCGGGCTGTTCATCCCCACCGTCAATGAACACCGTCTGGGCGATGACATTTACGTGCTCGTCACCCTGCCCGGCGACCCCCAGCGCTACCCCATCGTGGGCAAAGTGGCCTGGATCACCCCCGCGCGCTCCACCGCCAACCGCACGCAAGGCATCGGCATCCGCTTCCCCAAAAACGACGACAAAGCCAAACAACTGCGCAGCCAGATCGAACTGGCCCTGGGTGCCGCCCTGCAATCCGAGCGCCCCACGCAAACCGTGTAACCCGCCCTCTCCCGCCCACAAAAAAGCCGCCGGTGCAAATCACGCACCGGCGGCTTTTTTTCACAACCAGACAGGCCCCAAACACCATCGGCCGCATCGCCGCCTCCGCATGAGGCGCATACCGCGCCATTGTCAAACGTGGGGCCGCCTTAACCCACCGGCGCTGCGATACAGACCACTAGCGTGCGCTGTGCAGTTACCAAACCGTCCATCGGCATGTACGAGACCCCGACTGGTTCACCGATGCCGATGAGGTGGATGATCAAATCACCCAAAAATAGCGGCCTAAAACGGGCGGATCGGCATCGTAAATATATTTCTGGCGAATAATGATGCTGCGATGGGATTCTTATATCCTCGCAAAAGTTGATTTCTAATTAAACAACATTATTTACAATACAATAACTCGGAACACTTGATGTAATTCAATACCATTATAATTATTCAACATCTATTAAATCTCTTTCGCATCACCCACTCCGCATCTGCATTTATAATTAAATATTACACATACATTCGATGGGATATTTATCTACTATTAATTTTACAGCCAAGTATCACGAATTAATCTGTATATTTAAAATGATCTTGACTTCAATAGCTAATTAATGACTATGTTTATATAATATTTCATCAATATATTGCCCCGTCTAATAAAATCAAAAATAACCTGCAGACAAACGAGAATAATAAATGTTGTAATGATGCATACAAGACGTTAATTCATTGAAACGATGTATTAAACCAGAAAGATGCGTTTTGCATTGGTACCTTAACTTTCACGCAATTCCGCTATCAAGGCCTGAAATATCGGTGACTCCGCGCGCCTGCTCGGGCAGTAAAGATAATAGCCTTCGTAACGCATCGCCCAGTCAGACAGGATTTCGTGCAGTCTGTTTGAGCGTAAATCCTCCGCCACCATGTCGCGCGGCAACCAGGCAATCCCCACGCCAGAGCGGGCGGCTTGCAGCAGCAAACTGTTTTGGTTAGCTGTAAATCCCGATGCCGGCTGAATTTTCACGGTTTTGCCGCTTGCGGGGTTGCTAAATTCCCAAGGCAGGATATTGCCCAGCGTTGGCAGGCGCAGGTTGAGACAGGGCAAAGTAGCGAGGTCATGCGGCGTTTCGGGCATATCAATACGCGACAGCAATTCAGGCGCGGCGACGGCTGCCATCTGCAAATCAGGCGATATGCGCACGACAATCATGTCTTTTTCCACAAACTCGCTGAGGCGGATACCGGCATCAAAGCGCTCGGCGACGATATCAGCGAAGCGGTTTTGGCTGTCCAATTCCAGCGCTATTTCAGGGTAGGCGCGGGCAAAATGGGCGAATTTGTCCCACAGCGCGACGGCGAGCGCATGCTCGTTGCCGGTGATTTTCAGGCTGCCGCCAAGTGTGCCGCGATGGGTGGCGAGGTTTTCAATTTTTTCGTCGATTTCGGCAAAAAGCGGAGTGATTTGTTCGCGCAATTGCTCACCCGCGGTGGTGGTGGAAACGCTGCGCGTGGTGTGCTCCAACAATTTGATTTGCAAACGCTCTTCCAGCTGGCGCACGGTGTAGCTCAACGCCGATTGCGACACGCCCAATTGCGCCACCGTTTTGGTAAAACTGCCCGTTTCCGCAACCAGCAGGAAAACGCGCAGGTCGTCCAGTTTTTCTGCCATATCCGCTCCATTCATAAAATGATCTGCTAAACCTTTGCGGATTTTACCGGCTAATTTTTCTCAATGGCGCCTTTTATTTATACTGCGCGCCATCGTAAGTAAACGGGAAACCGAACATGAAGAACATCCTGATTATCGGCGCCAACGGCTCTTTGGCGCGTGCCGTCATCGCCACCGCCGAACGCCATCCTGATTTCAATCTCACCCTCTTTGCCCGCAGCACCCCGCGCCATACAGGCAAGCACCGCGTCATCATCGGCGACGCGCTCAATCCTGCCGATTTGCAAAATGCCATGCAGGGGCAGGACATTGTGTACATCAATCTGGCGGACGATTTGGCAGCAATGGGCGTAAATATCATCACCGCAATGCAAGCCGCTGGCGTGCGCCGCGTGATTTCCGTCTCTTCCATCGGCATTTACGAAACCCCGCTGCGCGAAGTGCTACGCCCCTATCGTGCCCGCGCCGATGCGATTGAACAATCGGGACTGGATTACACCATCCTGCGTCCCGACTGGTTCACCGATGCCGATGAGGTGGATTACCAAATCACCCCAAAAGGACAGCCTGAAACGGGCAGCGCAGTATCAAGGAAAAGCATTGCCAATTTTGTGTGCAAGCTGTTTGCCAATCCCGGGCTGCATATTGGTATGGATTTGAATATCAGCAAGCCGTAAATTTTTAGGCTGCTTAAAAAATTCCTTCTGAAAATGAATTCAGACGGCGTTTGATCTCATACGATCAGTAAACAAATTCATTAACTTCATCATCCGAAAATATGTCATGCAAATTATCAAAAATTTTTTGTTTGAAAATTGGTGTATTTTTAAATATGTTTTTTATTTCTTTTGATTTCAACCAATCATTATTCCAAATAGGTTTATTTCCTCCTGTCACATGAGAACACAAAGATTCATTAGATTGAAAAATAGATAAATCTGATTTATTCATACGTTGCAACCAAATTTGAGCAAATCCTGAATTTGGTACACTACCAAATTTATTACAAACAAGATCTGAAATTTTCTTTTTGTCACCAATATTTAATAAAGGAATAATTCTACTAATAATAGAACAGCACACAGGAATTGCACGAGGGCTATGCATACCAATATCAGCAATTATGCTAATTACTTGCTTGGCATTTTTATTTTTAATAAATCCATTTTGTTTTATTTTTATTCCTTTTTTGATCCCAAATGAGCGAGAGTTTTTAATTTTGCTTTTATATAATTCTCTCGCTATTCTAGTATTAAAATAATTTAATCCAGTTACAACACTCCCTGAATTTTTAAATTTCATACTATGTTGCCTAAGAATCATCAACTGCTTTTGCACACTTAGATCAGCAATATTTTTTCCGCATTCTATCCATGCCAATTTATCTTCTTTTATGGCACTAGTAATAATATCGTTAAATATTTTTGTTTTTCCTGTATTTATTTTAAAACCAAATGGCTGGAAAACTTCAGTTAACAACTTTAGAATTTTTTTGCCATCTTCAGATTTTTTAGTAAAAATTCGGTAATCATCACGGTACCTTAGAATATTGTATTCCGCAATCTTTGCTTTTCTTATATGGATAGATAAAATTCTATCGATATAACCCAAAATAATTTCTGCAATAAAATCCATTAGAACCGAACCTTGAGGAATGCCATTTGTTTGTTCGTGTTGAGAAATACGTATCATGAAATCAATGGAGTTCCCAAGACTTGCATTTTTTCTATTGTTTTTTGCAACTTTCTTTCCTTCTACCGCCCATGCAATTGCATGAGTGTAAATTGAGTTGTAGCAATCAGCAATATCTGTATGAATAACATAGGAATAGTCTAGTGATAAAATGATAGTTTGCTGCTCAATCATTTCCCACCACTGTAATATTTGTTGAGCCATGTCCGATTGATTATTCAGAGATTCCACAGGCAAACTAATACAATTTATCCTAGGGTTATTTTGGAATTTTAAAAATCTATTTTTTAACTTATCCCAATTTTTTTTCTCTGTAATCTTATGAACCAAACCAACATAAACAACTGGATTGATTAATTGCAATGGCCTCCAAGAGAGATCTCCATCTTTGTTTGCATAAATAGTGTAATTAACATTTTCAAAATATGAAATATTGCTTTTTATATCATTGAAATTTTTGTTAGTTAATTCATTAGATAGATTTTTTAATAATTCTTCAAATGAAAAATAAGAAGGTAGGTTGAAATTACAATAACTGCTATCTTTTAAGAAAAACTCTCTAGCCTCATCATGTGATATTTCTAAAACAGAACGTCTATTTATATTGTTCATTTTATTCTCCAATACCTAAACCATACAACAGCACATGCACCACCCAATCCTCTGCCCGGTAATCCGACGTTGAAGCCCGCATCGCCAAGCTCGGCTGATACTGCTCTACGTAAGATTTCAAATTTTTCGCGCGCAGGTTTTCTTCCGCCTTCACTTCAATAAGAATTATGCCCTGCCCGCGTTGTAATATGAAGTCTACTTCCACCATGCCTTTTCCCGTTACCTAGTAAAAAATCGAATTGAACTGGCTGGCTTGAAGTTGTTGCAGCACATATTGTTCGTTCAATGCGCCTTTGAACTCGGTAAACAGGCGGGTCGGTTCAAGCAGGATGGTCGGGGCTAGCTGGCTTTTTGCGCCGAGCAAACCCACGTCCAAACAGTAGAATTTGAAGATGTTTCCTGACAGCTCGACAGCGGCAAATGCGGTTTTTCATGCAGTATACGGGGTAAGCCAGCCCGCTGTTTTTGAGCCATTGCAGGGCGAGTTCGTAATCTTTGAAGCGC
This sequence comes from Ottowia sp., assembly GCA_052170415.1. Taxonomy (GTDB): domain Bacteria; phylum Pseudomonadota; class Gammaproteobacteria; order Burkholderiales; family Burkholderiaceae_C; genus Ottowia. The sequence continues at coordinate 11,945 of JBQNAO010000007.1, forward strand.
GCGCCTTTTTGCATATCCGCCAGCACGAATTTTTTGTTTTCTTTGGCAAGTTGCTGCGGCGGGGCATTTTACAGCGCGCGCGCAGCATTTACAAGGACAAGGCGCGAGGCGTCGATGTGTTTGAAAAATCGGATTCATGCGTCAGGTTTTGCCACATCGTGCGCACGTCTTACGTGTCGATGAAGGTTTGCGCCGCTTCGGGCATGCCGCCGACAAAGTAGTATTGGCGCAGGCGGTCAATGTATTTGGTTTTCAGCGCCGTAATCAACGCCCAGTCTTGCAACTGCAATAGGTCGCACAGCGGTTTTTCATTCATCGCCAGCAGAAATTCGCCGAAATCCATCGGGTACATCGGCAGAAATTCCACCTTGCCCACGGAGAACGACACGCCCTGATGCAATGCCACGCCGAGCAGCGAGCCGGCGGCAATCACGGCAAGGTGTGGTGCATTTCCATAAAAATATTTCAGCACCGTCAGGGCTTTCGGCACCTCCTGAACTTCGTCAAAAATCAACAGGGTATTGTCGGCACGGATGTTCACGCCTGCCTCGATGGACAAGCCGAGCAGCAGGCGGTCGATGTCAAGATCGCCGCTAAACAGGGCTTTCATCTACGGCTTGTTGTCAAGATTGATGTAGGCGACTTGTTCAAATTCCGCCGCACCAAAGGCTTGCATCACCCACGTTTTGCCCACTTGGCGCGCGCCTTGGATAATCAGCGGTTTGCGGTTGGGCTTGTTTTTCCATTGGGACAGGAATTTTAGGATATGGCGTTGCATCGGCTGCTCTTTTGCGGTTTTTCTGGGAATTATAGTGAGTGAATCACACTTTTCCAAAGGAATAAGTGTGTCATTTTACATTCTTATAAAGGAATATGATTTTCCATATTTTCAGGCTGCCTAAAAAGCATTTATCAAATACTTTTATAAACCCTAGCAAAATTATCTTATTTATCTGAATCAATCCCCGCCCTATCATTCGCTTCCTCACCTCAATCCCAAAAGGAAACGCAAAATGACTTTAACCCTGCAACAAATCCAAGACCGCTTCGCGCTCAAACACTTGGTGGATCACTTTTCCAACCTTGCCGACGTCAAGGACGTGGACGCGCAACTGCCGCTCTTTGCCGAAGACGCGCAGGTCGAGACTTACATCAAAGGCGAGCTATTCGCCAACGCTCAAGGCCGCGCCGAAATTGGCGAGGTATTCAAGAATTATCTGGCGCAATTTCACACCGTTTATCACTTAAACGGCCAGCAAACGGTGGAATTTACTGGTGAAGACAGCGCCGAGGGCATTACTTATTGCCAAGTGGCGCTGGTTGCCGAGAAAGACGGCAAAGACGAGATGCTTACTCACTATGTGCGTTACAGCGACAGCTACGCGCGCATCGGCGGCGAGTGGCTGATTCAAAAGCGCGTGGCGAATTTTATGTATAGCGAAACGCTCAAAGTTGAGAAGTAATTTCAGGCTGCTCGCAGTTGAGGCAGCCTGAAAAAGATAAACGCCGTCTGAAAAATACGGTACGTTTTTTAAAAACTTGTCTGATAAAATTGATTAGCCCTTAATATCCAAACACCTAGCTCAAAATAGGAGGATACATATGAAACAAACAGTTACCATAAATAACGGCGCACAAATGCCTTTGCTCGGCTTTGGTGTTTTTCAAATTCCGCAAACGGAAACGGCGGATGTGGTTGCCGCTGCCATTCGTGCGGGCTACCGTCATATTGATACCGCTCAAGCCTATTTGAATGAAACCGAAGTGGGACAAGGCATTAGACAAAGCGCTGTGGCGCGGGAAGATTTGTTTGTTACCACCAAAATTTGGGTAGAAAACGCAGGCGAAGTGGCAGCTCAAGCGTCTTTGGAGCGTTCGTTTGCCCATTTGAAATTTGATTATTTGGATTTAGTACTAATCCACCAGCCCCACGGCGATTATTACGACACCTGGCGGGTGTTGGAAGAATGGCAGGCAGCAGGAAAAATCCGTAGTATCGGTGTGAGTAATTTCACCCCCGACCGTGTAGTGGACTTGGGCTTGTTCAACAAAGTAATGCCGCAGGTTAATCAAATTGAAATCAACCCCTTCCACCAACGTGCCGAGCAAATCGCCGCGTTGAAAAACGAAGGTGTAATCGTGCAGGCGTGGGCGCCGTTTGCCGAAGGTAAAAACGGCATTTTTCAGAACGAAATTTTGAACCGCATCGCCCAAAAGCACGGCAAATCAGCGGCACAAATCATTTTGCGTTGGCTAGTAGAACAAAAAATTTCCGTTTTGGCAAAATCGGTCAAGCCCGAACGCATGGCACAGAATCTTGCCGTGTTTGATTTTGCGCTGGATGCAAACGACCGCGCCGCCATCGCCACACTTGATTTGGGAAAAAGTCAATTTATGGATCATCAATCCATTGAGCGTGTCCGTTTTGTGAAAAATACCGTATTCGGGGTATAGAGCGGCAAAACGCACCGTAAAACTGAAAAAATCGTCTGAAAGCGAATTTTCAGATAAGCTTTTTAGTCTCAAGTGCGGTGTGTTTTTTAAAAATTTTTCAGACTGCCTGAAAAAATTATTCATTCATAGAAGGAATAAAAATGAAGCAAAAACACATTTCTGTCGTTCTCGACTCGGGTGCGATTGCGGTGGCGATTGCGCGCCGCGTGAGTGTAGGCAAACACGTTTTACTTGCTGATTTAAAACAAGAAAACGCCGAAAAAGCCGCACAAACCTTGCGCGAAGTTTTGAGTGCAGCACAATGCAAATGGACGTATCCAGCCGCGCGTCAGTGCAAGCCGTAGCAGATGCGACGGCGCAACTGGGCGCGGTGCAATATGTGATTAACTCGGCGGGTGTGTCGCCATCGCAAGCCAGTCCGCAAACCATCGCCAAAGTGGATTTGTACGGCACGGCGCTGGTGCTGGAAATCTTCGGCGGCGTGATTACCGAAGGCGGCGCGGGGGTGATGATTGGTTCGCAATCCAGCCACCGCCTGCCGCCGCTTAGCGAGCGCGAATTGCGCGACTTGGCGACCACGCCGACCGAACAATTACTGGATTTGCCTATCGTCAAAGAAATCGACGACAGCTTGCGCGCCTACCAAATCGCCAAAAAAGCCAACGCCCTGCGTGTGCAAATGGTAGTGGTGCGCTGGGGCAGGCGCGGCGCGCGGGTCAATTGCATCAGCCCCGGCATCATCTTCACCCCGCTGGCGTTGGACGAACTCAACAGCCCTGAACGCGGCGAATTTTACCGCAATATGCTCGCCAACATCCTCGCCAAACGCGGCGGAACGCCTGATGAGGTGGCTGCGCTGGCGGAGGTGGTTTTGACCGGTGGCTATATTACCGGCAGCGATTTTTTGATTGATGGTGGGGCGACGGCGAAATTTTGGTGGGGAAAATAAAAACAGCCTGAAAACTAAAAGCTTGTCTGGAAACTCAACGCACAGGAAAAGTTTGAATAATTGCTTAACACCCTATAATGCAATGCTTTAAGTAGGGGCAAAGGCTTCCAAAACGCCTTTTTGCGGCTCAAAGAAGGCATTAAGACAATTTATCCGAATGATCAAGTTTCAGCCAGATAAATAAAATTTTCTAATCTCAAGGAAATCGAATCATTTATCCACCAATCTATAGCATATCAATAAATTATTGAAGCCAAATTTATACCAGAACAATCACTCAACCGAATATCAATATTATTTACCTCACAAGCAAAACCTGTCACCCATTGCCACCCCAAATTCAAATCATGTTCATGACAAACCAGAAAACCACCGTGAATTCCCATCCCTGATATTATCACACCAGTGAATTCAATCATTTACATGTACTGAATTCCTGAAAAACAGGGTTCCGCAGTGGTTTTCTGAAAGCTGTGATTAGCTTGAAAAGCCGGTTTTTGCAGCGCGCCCTTAGCGATCCGTGATGGGCTGGCCGTTGTACTGGTTGCCGCGCACGGTGACGTTAAGGTGGGTCGGGCTCAGCCAGTGGCCAGGCAGGTTGGCAGCGTCGGCGCGGATGGTGTTGCGCTCCATTTCCAGCCGGCTGGCGCTTTGGGCCTTGCCGGTGATTCTGAAATAGGGGTTGTCCAGCGGGCCGCGCAGCTCGAAGGTGTTGTCCCTGATGGCGATGGTGGCGGCGTTGGTCGAGATGTCCACCGCCTCGGTGTAGCTCAGGTTCTTTTCGAGCATGCGGAAGGTATTGCCCTGCACGGTGATGCTGCCGCGCTGGTTGCCGTCGGAGCTGGCCTCGCCGATGTTGAGGGGCACGCCCTTGTTGATCGACGTGCGCTGGATGGTGGCGGTGTTGTCCTGCACGCGGATGGCGCCTGAGCCTTTGCCCGGCCCGCTGCGGCGCGAGCGGGGCTGAAATTGCGTGTCGTTGAAGATGCCGATGAGCCAGGCGGCGGACTCGCCGCTGATCTCGTTGCCGCTGATGTCGAGCGTGTAGTCGATTTCCTGCTCGTGGTTGCGGCTTTCGATGCCGAAGGTGTCACCCGCGCCCTTGCCCGTGCCCTCATAAACGGCCAGGCCGGAGATTTTGTTGTTCCTGATTTCAAAAACGCCCGGGCCTTCGCTGCGCAGGTCGAAGAAAGCCGAGTTGGCGTCCAGATGGATGCCTGCCGAGCCGAAGTAGCGCTGTCGCCGCCGCTTGCGGGCATGCGAAAGTGCGGATCGAGCCGGATCACGTTGTTGGCGATGCGCACGCGAGTCATGGAGAACTCGCGGTTGTAGACCGAGATGCCGTAGAGCCGGTCGCTATTAACCTGGTTGTCTTCGATGACGATGTCGTTGCCGTCGTGCACGTCCAGCCCCTTGCGGTAGTTGTGCTCGGTGGCGTTGCGCCTGAAGGTCACGCCGAAGTTGTAGCTGCCCGCTTCGGTGGCTATGCCGTAGCCGGTGCCGCCGTCGTTGACGTGGCCGTTGTACGCCAGCCGGTTGCCCGTGGCCAGAAAGTCTTGCTGGAAGGCCACCAGCGCGCCCGCCACGCGGTTGTGATGCAAGTGGCTGTTGACGAGGCGGTTGTTTTTGCCCACGGGCACTTCGGAGCGCGGGATGCGGCCGTCGCGGTACAGCGCCTTGTAGCTGACGTGGCGCGCCAGCGCCCCGGGGTTGGTGCCCGGATAGCGGCTGTGCGCCCTGGCCGAGGTGAAGATGACGCCCGCGCGGTTGGCCCCACTGGCTTGCACGTTGTCAACGAGAGTGCCGTCGGCATCGCTCACCATGATGCAGCTGACCTTGCCGAAGTAGGACTCGCCCCTGCGGTAGAAGTCGTCGTTGGTGTATTTCACCGCGAGATTGGCAATGATCTTGTTGCTTTGCCCGTCGATGAGCACGTCGGCGTGGTCGCGGATGTCGTCGGTGTTGTTGTCGGAGTCGAACGGCGCGCCAAACTGCTTCCAGCCGAAGCGAATTTCGGTTTTGTCCGGGCCGTCGCCAAACAGCGCCGTGACGCCGCGGTTGCTGTCGTCCAGCTTGATTTGCTGGCTGATCAGCAGCGTGCTGTGCAGCCGCAAGGCGACGCCTTCCCGGTGCGCGGCCGTCAGCGCCTTGCGAATGGCGTCAATGCTGTCGCGCTGGCCGGCGGTGTCGGCGCCAAAGTCGCCCACGTTCACGTACTTGCCAAAGCGTGGGTGCATGTGCACCACGTAGCCGCCCGGATTGGGTTGCGGCGTGGCGGCGGCCACTTGCGAGGTGGGCACGCTTTCCACCAGCTCGGGGTAACCCGCCCGGTCGATGTAGGCGGCGCGCACCGTCAGCGTCTGGCCCACGTCGCCCGCCTGCACCACGTAGCTGGCGCTCTGGGCGGCGGCAATCGGCGCGTCGCCGGCCAGCCACTGATACGCCACGCCCGTATCAGGCACGCCGTTGCCGTCGCTGAGCTGCGCCGTCAGCGTCTGGCCCACAGTGGGGTTGCCCCGAATGCTGATGGCGCCTTGCAGGTTGGCGACCAGCACGGCCGCCGTGGGGGCGCTGCGCACGGTTTCGGCGTGTCCGAGCAGGTCGGTATAGACGGCCTGCACGTAAACGGCGCGCCCTGCGTCGCCGGCTTGCAGGCGGTAGCTGCTTTCAATGGCGTCGGCTATGGGCTGGCCGCCGGAAAACCACTGGTAGGCCACGGCGGAAGGCACGCCGTCTTCGTCCGTCAGCGTGGCCGTGAGCACGCTGCCAACCCGCGCCTGTCCGCTGACCTCCAGCCGGCCCGCGCGGTTGGGCTTGGGAACAGGCGCTGGCGCGGAAGGATCGCTGGGCGCGGGATTCGGCTGAGGATGGGGCGCGGGCGGCATGGGCGTGGGTACAGGCGTAGGCACCGGCGGCACGGGTGTGGACGTGGGCGGCACTGGCGTGGGCACGGGGGGAACCGGTGACGGCTGGGGCGTCGGAGAAGGCGAGGGCGAAGGTGTATTCGGCTGCGAAGGCGCAGCCCCGTCACTATCACCGCCACCACAAGCCAGCAGCAACGCAACACTCGCAGCCGCCACGCCGCACAGACGAAACACACGAAAAACATTTGAAGACGCACGCATATTGGTTTCCTTGCAATAGCGGGCTTCTTACTTTGTAACTGATATTTCGTTACATAAATCCTTCAAATGAAACCTTGCACCACGTTTGGAAATCCGAGCGCCTGCCAGCCTTGGCACGCCAGCGTCACCCGAGCCATGGAAATCAGGGGCGTGGAAGCTGGCAAACCCTTCAGCCGATGCAGTGCGGCGCAAGCCGTGAGCAGCCCAAGCCGCTGCTGACGGCGACCGCAAACAGCGCTCGGATGCGCATTTCAGAACTTGAACGGCTTTGGCGCGGGAGCGCGGAAGGCAAAACCGCCACCGCCCGCAGCCCGTTTTCATTGGCGCGCCCTGCCCCGCCCCATCAAAGCCCCCCTGCGGCTACTGGTTGGCAGCCGTTCATATTCAGATACAAAATTTTGCTTAACAAACAGGCAACATGCCCGCAGCGCCCGTAGATACTGCGAAGCGCGCTATCAATTCAGGATAAATCTGTGGATAAATGGCCGATTCCGGCTGCGTTTCCAGCCATTTCCGGGCATTTCCGGCGATTTCCGGGCGCAAAAAAACGGCCCCTTGCGGGGCCGTTGTATGGGGGCGGGGATGCCTTTTAGAAGGCTTCAACCGGCAGGGCCATTACGCTGTCTGCGCCACCGGTGATGGAGTCGCTTTGGGCCAAGGTGCGCGGCAGGATGTGCTCGGCGTAAAAGCGTGCGGTGCCGATCTTGGCTTGCATGAAGGCGCTGTCTTGTCCGGCGGCAAGCTGTTTTTCGGCGATCAGCAGGGCGCGGGCCAGTTGCCAGCCGGCGACCAGGTTGCCGGTGAGCATGAGGTAGGGCACGCTGGCGGCGTAGGCGCCGTTGGGGTTGGGCTTGGCGTTGGCGGCGATGTAGTCCACCGCTTTCAGGAAGGCCTGGCGCGCCGCGGCCAGGTGTTTGGCCACGGACTGGGCAGCGGCGCTGCCGCTGGCGGCCAGGTCTTTTTCGGTGGCCTCGATTTGCGCGGCGATGGATTTGGCGAACTGGCCGCCGTCGCGCGCGGTTTTGCGGCCGACCAAGTCGTTGGCCTGGATGGCGGTGGTGCCTTCGTAGATGGGCAGGATGCGCGAGTCGCGATAGTGCTGGGCCGCGCCGGTTTCTTCGATAAAGCCCATGCCGCCGTGCACTTGCACGCCCAGGCTGGTGACTTCCACGCTGATTTCGGTGCTGTAGCCCTTGACCAGCGGCACGAGGAATTCGTAGAAGGCCTGGTTTTTCTGGCGCACGGCGGGGTCGGGGTGGTGGTGGGCCGTGTCGAAGGCGGCGGCGGCCACGCTGGCGGTGGCGCGGGTGCCTTCGGTGAGGGCGCGCATGGTCATGAGCATGCGGCGCACGTCGGGGTGGTGAATGATGGCTACGGCTTCCCGGACGCTGCCGTCCACGGGGCGGCTTTGCACGCGCTCGCCGGCGTAGGCGACGGCTTGCTGGTAGGCGCGGCCGGAGACGGCGATGCCCTGCACGCCGACGGCGTAGCGGGCAGCGTTCATCATGATGAACATGTATTCGAGGCCGCGGTTTTCCTCGCCGACGAGGTAGCCGATGGCGCCGCCCTTGTCGCCGAACTGGAGCACGGCGGTGGGGCTGGCCTTGATGCCCAGCTTGTGCTCGATGCTGACGCATTGCACGTCGTTGCGCGCGCCCAGGCTGCCGTCCTTGTTCACCAGGTATTTGGGCACGACGAACAGGCTGATGCCCTTGATGCCTTCGGGCGCGCCGGCGATGCGGCCGAGCACGAGGTGCACGATGTTTTCGGCCACGTCATGCTCGCCCCAGGTGATGAAGATTTTGGTGCCGTAGATTTTGAAAGCGCCGCCTTCGGCGCGCTCGGCGCGGGTGCGCACCAGGGCCAGGTCGGAGCCGGCTTGCGGCTCGGTGAGGTTCATGGTGCCGGTCCATTGGCCGGAGACGAGTTTTTCCAGATAGGTGGCCTTGAGTTCGTCGCTGCCTGCGGTGAGCAGCGCCTCGATGGCGCCGTCGGTGAGCATGGGGCACAGGGCGAAGCTGAGGTTGGCCGAGTGCAGGAATTCGGCGCAGGCGGCGGCGATGGTTTTGGGCAGGTTTTGCCCGCCGAATTCGGCCGGGTGCTGCACGCCCTGCCAGCCGCCTTCGGTGAATTGGCGGTAGGCGTCCTTGAAGCCGGGGGTGGTGGTCACTGCGCCATCGTGCCAGCTGGAGGGCTGCTTGTCGCCCACGACGTTGAGCGGGGCGATGACGCCTTCGTTAAAGCGCGCGCATTCTTCCAGCACGGCCTGGGCGGTTTCCAGTCCGGCGTCTTCAAATCCGGGCAGTTGGGCGATTTGCCCGATGCCGGCCAGGTGTTCGATGTTGAAAAGCCAGTCTTTGACGGGGGCTTGATAGCTCATGCGTGTCTCCTGATGGTTGAAAAAAATCGGTGTTGGACGGGGAACATGAAAAAAAGCACCGCCAAGGCGGGCCTTGCGGTGCTTTTTTGCCCTGAAGCCAAGCCTTTGCAGGTTTACAGGGCCTGCACCAGCGCGGGCACGGCTTCGTTCAGATCGGCCACGAGGCCGTAGTCGGCCACGCTGAAGATGGGCGCTTCGGGGTCTTTGTTGATGGCGACGATGACTTTGCTGTCTTTCATGCCGGCCAGGTGCTGGATGGCGCCGGAGATGCCCACGGCGATGTAGAGCTGGGGCGCGACGATCTTGCCGGTCTGGCCCACTTGCAGGTCGTTGGGGGCGTAGCCCGCATCGACGGCGGCGCGGCTGGCGCCGATGGCTGCGCCCAGTTTGTCGGCCAGCGGGGTGAGCACGGCCTTGAATTCGGCTTCGCCGCCCAGGCCGCGGCCGCCGGAGACGATGACTTTGGCGGCGGTGAGTTCGGGCCGGTCGCTTTGCGCCAGCTCCTGCCCGGTGAAGGCGGATTTGCCGCCATCGGCCACGGCGGCCAGGCTTTCCACGCCGGCTGCGCCGCCGCTGGCTGCGGCCGGGTCAAAGGCGGTGGTGCGCACGGTGAGCACCTTGACGGGATCGGCCGATTGCACGGTGGCGATGGCGTTGCCGGCGTAGATGGGGCGCTCGAAGGTGTCGGGGGCATCGACCTTGGTGATGTCGCTGATTTGCGCCACATCCAGCCTGGCGGCCACGCGGGGGGCGGCGTTCTTGCCGCTGGCGGTGGCGGCAAAGACGATGTGGCTGTAGCCGCCGGCTTGGGCGGCGGCCAGGGTTTGGGCGGCCAGGTTTTCGGCCAGGCCGTGCGCCAGGGCGGGGCCGTCGGCGTGCAGCACCTTGGCGACGCCGGCGATCTGCGCGGCGGCCTGGGCCGCGGCAGCGGCGTTGTGGCCGGCCACGAGCACATGCACATCGCCGCCGCAGGCCCGGGCGGCGGCGACGGCGTTGAGGGTGGCGGGCTTGAGGCTGGCGTTGTCGTGTTCGGCAATGACGAGTGCGGTCATGTATTTCTCCTTGTGCTCGTTCAGATGACTTTGGCTTCGTTTTTGAGCTTGCTCACCAGCTCGGCCACGTCGGCCACTTTCACGCCGGCGCTGCGCTGGGGCGGCTCGGCCACTTTGAGGGTTTTCAGACGGGGGGTCACGTCCACGCCAAGGTCTTGCGGGCTGAGCTTGTCCAGCGGCTTTTTCTTGGCTTTCATGATGTTGGGCAGGGTGACGTAGCGCGGCTCGTTCAGGCGCAAATCGGCGGTGATGACGGCCGGCAGGCTCAGTTGCAGGGTTTCCAGACCGCCATCGACTTCGCGGGTGACGCTGGCCTTGCCGTCGGCCACTTCCACCTTGCTGGCGAAGGTGGCCTGGGGCAGATCGGCCAGGGCTGCGAGCATTTGGCCGGTCTGGTTGGCGTCGTCGTCAATGGCCTGCTTGCCCAGCAGCACGATTTGGGCCTGTTCCTTGTCCAGCACGGCCTTGAGCAGCTTGGCCACGGCCAGCGGTTGCAGCTCGGCGTCGGTTTCGATGAGGATGCCGCGATCGGCGCCTATGGCCATGGCCGTGCGCAGGGTTTCCTCGCACTTTTTCTCGCCGCAGGAGACGGCCACGACTTCGGTGATCAGGCCCTTTTCCTTCAGGCGCACGGCTTCTTCCACCGCGATTTCGTCAAAGGGGTTCATGCTCATCTTGACGTTGGCGATGTCCACGCCGCTTTGGTCGCTTTTGACGCGAACCTTGACGTTGTAGTCCACCACTCGCTTGACGGCGACAAGTGCTTTCATGCTGGGTTTCTCCTTTGTAACTGAAGTTTGGGATTTTATGACTGCCCCCCGCCGCCCACGGGTTTGGGTGAGAGGGGTTCCTGTTGGGGTAAACCAGTAGAAACGGCGGCAGCAGAAGCGGCTGCGGCGGCCGGCAGATGCACCACGCGCTGGGGATAGGGGATGTCCACGCCCGCCTGGCGCAGCGCCAGCAGGATGTTGAGGTTCACCTGCGAGCGCGCGCTGCCCAGGCCGTTTTCGGGGTCGCCCACCCAGTAGCCGACGGTGAAGTCCAGCCCGTCGGCGCCGAAGTTGGCCAGATGGGCGCTGGGGCCTGGGTCGCGCAGCACGCGCGGGCAGGCCAGGGCCGCGTCGATCAGCAGGCGCTGCACGGCCAGCGGATCGCACCCATAGTCCACGCTCACGCTGGTGCTCTGGTAGAGGCGCGAGTCGGAGAAGGAAAGGTTTTCCACGGTGCTGGTCATCAGGGTTTCGTTGGGCACGATGGCCTCTGCGCCGCCGACGGCGCGGATGACGGTGTAGCGCGCGCGGATGTCGGTGATGCGGCCCTCGAAGCCGTCCACGCGCACCAGATCGCCCATGCGCACGCTGCTTTCGGCCAGCACCATGAAGCCGCTGATGTAGTTGGCCGCCAGCTTTTGCAGGCCCATGCCTATGCCCACGCCGATGGCGCCGCTCAACACGGACAGGGCCGTGAGATCGATGCCCACGGCCGACAGCCCCAGCAGCAGGCCGATGAACACCATGAAGGCGCGGATGGCGTTGGCGATGGCCTTGCGCACGGAATAGGTGACGTCAGTGGCCCGACGCAGCAGGCGCTGCTCCAGCAGGGACGACAGCCACAGCGCCAGCAGCATGAGCGCGCCAGAGGTGAGCGCGCCTTCCAGCAGCGCGGCCACGGAAACCGTGGCGCCGCCCATCTTCCACTTCACCGTATCCAGAAAAGCCAGCAGGCGCGGCAGCACGCCGGCCACCCACAGGGCCATGCCCAGCCACACCACCCAGGAGAGGGTGCGCTCGATCAGCCGCAGCGCGGGCACGCCCGGAAAGGCAGCGCGCAGCACGGTGGCCACGCTGCGAATCAGCGCCAGCGCGGTCAGCGCAGGCAGGGCCACGCCAAGCAGGGGCGCGCGCCCCACCCACTCCATCAGGGCCGCGCGGCCCAGCATCGCCAGCGCCAGCCACAGCAGGGGAAAGAGCGCGCCATCCAGGATGCGGCGGCCAAACAGCACCGAAAGGTGCGACTGCTGCTGATGCTGTAGCCAGACTTGCAGGGCTTCTTCCTCACGGGCGACCGCCTGGGCCGGGGCGGCGGCACGCGGATCGGCCTGTTCGGCCTGTTCGGCCTGGGCAGCCTGGGCAGCCTGGGCGGCCCTTTGCAACTGGGTGGCGTGGGCCAGGCTGCGCGCCAGCAGCCAGGCCAGCACGGCGCTGATGAGCAGGGCGAGAACGTCCAGCCAGGTGCTGGTTTGCGTCAGGGCGGCCCACCAGTCGGCCCAGTTGTCTATGCCCAGCCGGACGGGGGCGGCAGGGGCGACGGCAGCGGCGTCGGCAATGGTTAAGGCGGCAGATGCGGAAAGGCTCATGAATTCAGGAAAAACCGGGAAAAGCTGGGGAAAGGAGGCGGCAGCCGGCAAAGTTATCCACAGATTTCTCTGTTTTTGATAGCACGCATCGCAGTATCCACGGGCGCTGCGGCCGGTCTGCCGCTTTTTTAATCAAAAAAAGAGGGCGGATTCAGGTCAGCCAGAGCCACCAATGCGGGCGCAGGATGATTTGCACCAGCAGCAGCGCGGCCACCAGCGCCGCCAGGGCGGTGAGCAGGCGGCGGCTGCGGCGCTGCTCCTGCGCCAGCAGTTGCATCTGCTTTTGCAAATCGGCCAGCAGCGGCTGGCGCAGGTGCGCGTGCAGCAGGCGCGGCAGCTCGGGCAGCATCTTGGCGTAGTAGGGGGCCTGCTCGCGCAGCTCGCGCCACAGGCGCTGCGGGCCGACTTGTTCCAGCATCCACTTCTCCAGAAACGGCTTGGCGGTGCTCCACAAGTCCAGCTCGGGGTCAAGCTGGCGGCCCAGCCCTTCGATGTTGAGCAGGGTTTTTTGCAGCAGCACGAGCTGCGGCTGGATGACGACGTTAAAGCGCCGCGAGGCCTGAAACAGCCGCATGAGCACCATGCCCAGCGAGATTTCCTTGAGCGGGCGGTCGAAGTAGGGCTCGCACACGCTGCGGATGGCCGCTTCCAGCTCGTCGATGCGGGTGTCGGCGGGCACCCAGCCGCTTTCCACGTGCAGCTCGGCCACGCGCTTGTAGTCGCGCCGGAAAAAGGCGGTGAAGTTCTGCGCCAGGTATTCCTTGTCGTACTCGGTGAGGGTGCCGACGATGCCGAAGTCCAGCGAGATGTAGCGGCCAAAGGTTCCGGGCGCGACGCTGACCATGATGTTGCCCGGGTGCATGTCGGCGTGAAAGAAGCCGTCGCGAAACACCTGCGTGAAGAAGATGGTGACGCCGTCGCGCGCGAGCTGGTGGATGTCCACCCCCGCCTCGCGCAAGCGCTGCGTCTGGCTGATGGGGATGCCGCTCATGCGCTCCATCACCAGCACGTTGTCGCGGATGTAGTCCCAGAACATTTCGGGCACCAGCACCAGGTTCAGCCCGGCCATGTTGCGGCGCAGCTGGGCGGCGCTGGCCGCTTCGCGCATGAGGTCGAGTTCGTCATGCAGGTATTTGTCGAATTCCTCGGCCACTTCGCGCGGGCGCAGGCGGCGGCCGTCGGCAAACAGGCGCTCCACCCAGCCGGCCAGGGTGTGGATGAGGGCCAAATCCTGATCAATCACCTTGAGCATGCCCGGGCGCAGCACCTTCACGGCCACTTCGCGCTCGCGCCCGGCCTGGCGCACGCTGGCGAAGTGAACCTGGGCGATGGAGGCGCTGGCCACGGGCTGGCGCTCGAAGCGGGAAAAGACTTCATCCAGCGGGCGGCCGTAGGCTTTTTCGATGATGGCCACGGCCTCATCGGCGGCAAAGGGCGGCACGCGGTCTTGCAGCAGGGCCAGCTCGTCGGCCACGTCGGGCGGCAGCAGATCGCGCCGGGTGGAAAGCACCTGGCCGAACTTCACAAAAATGGGCCCGAGCTGCTCCAGCGCCTGCCGCAGACGCTGCCCGCGCGGCGCAGACAGATCGCGCCCCGTGCGCACCAGCCGCCCCAGGGCGCGCAGCCAGGGGCGCGGCAGGCTGGACAGGGCCATTTCGTCCAGTCCGTAGCGCAGGGCCGTCCAGACGATGAACAGGGCGCGAAAGAGCTTTTTCATGGCGTGCGGCTCAGGAAAGTGGCTGAAAAAAATCGAAAAAAAGGGGAAAAAGCGAACTTATGCGGCGGGCGGAGGCGACACCGGAGGCGAAGCCGGGCCGCCCTGGCCCTGCGGCTCCTGCGGGCGCGCCGCGAACTGGCGCAGCGCGGCGGCCAGGGCGCGGCCGGCGCTGGCCACGGCGTGGGCGGGAACGTCGCCCAGCAGACGGGCCAGGTCTTCTTCCACATCCCAGCGCAGGTGGTCGGCCAGCCAGTTCACCTCGGCGGCCAGTTGCACATCGCCTTCGATGCGAATGGCCGGTTTTTCGCCGCGCAGCGCGCCGGCGGCCAGGGTCAGGGGCGAGTCGGCGCTCACCGTCAGGCGCAAATCGGGCGCGCGCGCAGCGTCGGCCAGCTCGCACAGCCCGGCAGGCGTGGCCGCCAGTTGCACGGCCCACTGCCGCCACAGCAGGCGCACCACGCGCCCCTTTTGCCGCGCCAGGCGCGCGCGCGCTTCAGGCTCCTGCATGAGCACGTGGTTGAGCAGCAGCACGGCGCGGCGCTGCATTTCTTCGGTGAACCAGGCCGGGGGCGCGGGCGGGGCGGGCAGTTTTTCAAACACCCGGGCGGCCAGTTTTTCAACAGCCCGGGCGGCCAGGGACAGGGGATGGGGCGCGTTCGTCATGGGCGGGAAAGCGGAAACAGATCAGGAAAAAAAGGGCCTTGAAAAGCGCCAGTGGCCCGCAGGGCGCGTGAATGCTGCGCGGGCAGCGATCCAAAAGGAATTGAAAAGGTGAGGGGCCGGGGCATGAAAAACGCCAAAGGAAACACCAAAGAAAACGCCGAAAGGGCGTCCTGCCCTTCCGGCGCTGCGGTTTGCCCTGCGCGTTTTCATTGCACGTTCAGCGGCTGTATGCCGGCCACCAGCCAGCCGCCGGGGCCGGTTTTGGGGCGCAGCATGTTCCACACCTCGCGAAACGGCGTGGGGCCGTCGCCGTCTTCGGTGATCAGGCCGTCAAATTCCACGCTGGCCATGTAGTGATCGGGCAGCTCCTCTATGCCCAGCAGGCGCGCATCCAGCACGTTCACAAAGGTCTGGCTGCGGGCGCTGCCACGCTGCTTCAGATCGGCCAGGGTCTGGGCCAGCATTTCGTCGGTCATCAGCGCGCGCAAGTTGGCTTCATTGCCCTCGTCCCAGGCGGCTTGCAGCAAGGTGAAGTTGCGCCGGGCCGATTCGGTGAAACCGGCCACGTCAAAGCCGGGGGGAATGCCCCAGCCCTGGGGGCCGCTCAGGTTGTCGGCCGCGCCGCCGCCCAGGGCCGAGCCGATGATCGAGCCGCCTGCGGCCGCGCCCTGGGGTGAGACTGCGTCGGGCTGCTCCCACGGGCGGGCGCTGGCGTCGTTGCCCACCTTGGCGGGGTTGTAGCTGTTGCGCGCCATGCCCGCGCCGGCCAGGCCGGGCTGCGGGGCGCTGCGGCGCAGCAGGCGAAACAGGGCCAGGCCGCCCATCACCAGCAGGGCGATGAGCAAAACGTTGGCAAAGCCTTCGCCCAGCCCCAGGGCGTTGGCCAGCCAGGCCAGGCCCAGCCCGGCAGCCAGCCCGCCCAGCAGGCCGCCCATCATGCTGCGGCGCGGCGGCTGGCCGGCCTGCGCGGCCGCGCCCTGGCGCTGGGGGGTTTGCTGGGCGTTTTGCGGGTTGTTTTGCCTGGGCGATGCGGGTGGCTGGCGCGTGGCCTCGCGCTGGATAACGGCATCAGACTGGCGGCCCGCGGCGCGGCCGCCGCCCAGGCGGCGCGCCTCGGCCTCCAGACTGAAGGCGGCCAGCAGGGCAAAAGACAGGGTCAGCGCCCCCAGGCGCGGGGCATTCAGGCGGCGGGGCAGCAAGGCGGTCAGGTTCATGCGGGAAAGTCTCCTTCTGGTTTTCACGGTGGGATGGAATGCAAATCAAAGGGGCGGCAGAAAGGGGCGGCAGCCGGGGCCTTCAGCACTTGATGCCCACATGCAGGGCCACGACGCCGCCGGTCATGTTGTGGTAGTCCACATGGCCGAAGCCGCTTTGCCGCATCAGGGCCTTGAGTTCTTCCTGGCCGGGGTGCATGCGGATGGACTCGGCCAGGTAGCGGTAGCTTTGCTCGTCGCCTGCCACCAGCCGGCCCAGCCGGGGCAGCACGCTGAAGGAATACAGGTCGTAGAGCTTTTTCAGCGGCGGGGCCACTTGCGAAAACTCCAGCACCAGCAGGCGCGCGCCGGGCTTGAGCACGCGGGCCATTTCGCGCAGGGCCTGGTCCTTGTGCGTCATGTTGCGCAGGCCGAAGGCAACGCTGACGAGATCAAAGCTCTCGTCGGGAAACGGCAGGGCCTCGGCATCGCACACCAGGGTGGGCAGGTTCAGGCCGGCGTCGGTGAGGCGGTCGCGCCCGGTGCGCAGCATGGCCTCGTTGATGTCGGTGTGAAACACCTGCCCCTGCGGGCCGGTTTTGGCGGCAAAGGCGCGGGCCAGATCGCCCGTGCCGCCGGCGATGTCGAGCACGCGCTGGCCGGGCTGCACGTTGGCCACCATGACGGTGTAAGCCTTCCAGACGCGGTGCAGGCCGCCGGACATGAGGTCGTTCATCAAGTCGTATTTGCTGGCGACGGAGTCAAACACGCCGCGCACGCGGCGGGCCTTGTCGGCTTCATCGACAGACTGGTATCCGAAGTGGGTGCTGGCCATGAGGGCGCTTCTCCAGGAGAAAGAGGGAAATCAGTGGGAATGGCAACTGCGCCCGGCCTTGGCGGGCATGGGCGCGTCGCGGCTGACGCCGGCGGCGGCCAGGCGCTGCTCGTATTGCTGCCACAGCGCCTCTTGCTGCTCGCCCAGAAAGCGCAGGTAGTCCCAGGTGTAGATGCCGGTGCTGTGCCCGTCGGAAAAAGTGGGGCGTATGGCGTAGTGGCCGACGGCTTCGATGTCGGTCATCAGCACGTCGCGCTTGCCCGTTTGCAGCACGGCCTGATCGGGGCTGTGGCCCTGCACTTCGGCCGAGGGCGAATACACGCGCAGCAGCTCGAAGGGCAGGCGCAGCGAGAGGCCGTCGGGGTAGATCAGCTCCAGCACGCGCGAGGCGGTGTGCAACACGATGTCTTGCGGCGGATGGGCGTTGGGCCGAACGTGGGGCGGGGACGTGGCGGTCATGGGCGAAGGCAAAGGGGAGTAGGAGCGACAAGGCGCTGATTGTGATGGGGTCGGGCGGGCCGCCCGGCAAGGGGCGAGAGCCGGTTTGCTGCAAATTTTGTAGCTGCGATCGCAGCAGGGACGGGGCCTGCGGCCGTTTCGGGGCTTTTTCAGCGGCGGCGGCCGGGCTTGCCGCGCCGCGCCGCTGCGCCCTTGCGGCTATCCATCGGGCGCCGCGGCTGGGGCGAGATGTAGCCCTGCGTGCGGCCATCGTTGCGGCCATCGCGCCGGCCACGGGGGCCGGGGCGCGCGGAACGCTCGAATCGTTCAAAGCGATCCTGCCTCTCCTCGGGCGCTTGCGGGCGCGAGGGGCGCGGGCCTGCGCTGCCGCCCCGGTCGGACTGGCGGCGGGGCCGGGCCTGGGGCGCTGCGCCAGTCTGGGGCGCGGGCATGTCGGCGGCGGCCAGCAGATCGGCCAGATCGCGCGGGCCCAGTTCCACCCAGCGGCCCCGGCGCAGGCCGCGCGGCAGCGTGATCTGGCCGTAGCGGATGCGAATCAGGCGGCTGACGGCGCGGCCCGTGGCTTCAAACAGGCGGCGCACTTCGCGGTTGCGCCCTTCGGCGATGGTGACGCGATACCACTGGTTCACGCCCTCGCCACCGCCGCGCTCGGCGGTGAGGCTTTCAAAGCGGGCGGGGCCGTCGTCCAGCTCCACCCCGTTGAGCAGGCGCTGCTGCTCGGCCGCATCCAGCGCGCCCAGCACGCGGGCGGCGTATTCGCGCTCCAGCCCGAAGCGCGGGTGCATGAGGCGGTTGGCCAGCTCGCCGGAGTTGGTCAAAAGCAGCAGGCCCTCGGTGTTGATGTCCAGCCTTCCTACGGACAGCCATTTGCCCTGGCGCGGCCGGGGCAATTTGGCGAACACGGTGGGGCGCTGCTGGGGGTCGTTGTGGGTGACGACTTCGCCCGTGGGCTTGTGATAGGCGATCACGCGCACGGGCGCTGCGGCGGCGTGCAGGCGCAGGGGCTGGCCGTGGATGGCGATGCGGTCTGCGGGCTGCACGCGCTGGCCCACGTGGGCCACTTGCCCGTTCACGCTGACGCCGCCTTCGGCAATGAGCTTTTCCATCTCCAGCCGCGAGCCCAGGCCCGCCTGGGCCAGCACCTTGTGCAGCTTGGAGCGCTCGGCGGCGGCGGATTCAGGGGCGGGGGCAGGACGGCGGGGCATGGCGGGCTTTCGGGGTGAGGGGAAAAAGAGGCGGGCGATTGTGCCGCCGGGTTGTGCGGCCAAGGGCGGCGGCCGGGCAGAGCTTCAGGCGCTGCCCGCCTGCGTGCGGCGCTGCCAGATGAAGGGCTGCACGCAGATGCGCTGGTCGGGGCGGCCGTCCCACTCGGCATGCAGGCCCGCTGCGCGCAGGGCGGCGCAGATTTGCCGGCCGATTTGCTGGCTGGTTTGCGGATCGGTTGTGCCCTGCCCTGCCTTGCCCGGCCGCCCTGCTGCCTGCGGCGCGGGGCCGAAGGTGAGCATGAGCAGGCGATCGCTCAAGGCGCGGGCCAGGTCTTGCGCGTGAAAGAGGCAGTAGCCGCGCAGCTGCTGGCGCTGTTCGGGCGGCAGGGCGGCGCAGGCCGCTTGCAGGCGGGCCTGGCTTTCGGCGGGGGTGTCGGCCGGGGTTTCGCCCGCATGGGGCAGGCACAAAACGCCTTGCTCGCGCAGGGCGGCGAAGGCGGCGTCCAGCCGGTCGCAGTCGGTGGTGGCGGGCCAGCCTTGCTGCTCGTTTTGCAATGCCTGCATCTGCGCGCGCAGCCACTGGCGGGCGGCCTCGGGGTCGCTGCCTGCGGGCAGCATTTCGTGCAGCAGGGTGTGCAGGATGTCGGCCTCGGCCCAGTGGCCGCCGCGCAGCATGGCGAGCAAATCGGCTTGCAGCCAGGCGTGCGCCAGTTCGGGCGGGCGGGCGGGGTCGGGCCAGGTGGCGGCGGCGATTTCGGCCTGGGCCGGGGCGGGTTCCGGTTCCGGCTTCGCATCAGGCGCGGGGGCGGGGGCGGGCGCTTCGTTTTTTGTAGCTGCAATCGCAGTATCCACGGGGCTTTCCGCCGTTTCGGGGGAGGCGGCGGCTTCGCCGGTGCGCTCCGCTTCGCTTTCTTCGCCCTGCTCTGTTGGCAGATTCAGGCCCGCTTCCTGCATGGCTTGCAGCAGGGGCGGGGCGGGGGCTGGATCTTCTTCGATGGGGGGCAGCTCTTGCAGCGAGGCCAGGCCCAGATCGTCGAGAAACTGGCGCGTGGTGGCCAGCAGCGCGGGGCGGCCCACGGTGTCGCGCCAGCCTATGACTTCCACCCAGCCGCGCTCTTCCAGCTGCTTGATGATTTGCGCGTTCACGGCCACGCCGCGTATGTCTTCGATGTCGCCGCGCGTGACGGGCTGGCGGTAGGCAATGATGGCCAGCGTCTCCAGCGCGGCGCGGCTGTAGCGCGGGGGTTTTTCGGGGTGCAGGCGCTCCAGATGGGGGCGCATTTCGGGGCGGCTCTGAAAGCGCCAGCCGCTGGCCACGCACACCAGTTCCACTCCGCGCTGCGCCCAGTCGGCTTGCAGCTCGGCCAGCAGGGTTTTGAGGGTGTCGGCGGCCAGGGTGTCGTCAAACAGGGCGCGCAGCTCGCGCAGCGGCAGGGGCTGGCGGGCGCAGATGAGGGCGGTTTCCAGAATGCGCTTGGCTTCGAGGGTGTTCATGCGGGCGGCTCGGTCTTGGGGCGCGGGGCGATGTCATTGGCCCCAGCCATGCGGGCCGGCCAGGCTGGCAAGGTCGGCCAGGCTTTCGCAATCGGGCGGGCGGGCGAAGTCGGGCGCGGCCAGGCAGCGCCAGGTGGGGGCGGGGGCCACGTCAGGCGCGTCGGCCGGGCGGGGCGGCTCCAGCAGGGCTGAGCCGGGGGCGGCGGGAGCAGCGGGGGCGGCCTGATCGGCAGCTTCGGCAGCGCCCGGGGCGGTTTGCGGCATCAGCACGATGAGCTGCCGCCCGCCGGCCGCTTGCGCCAGGATGAGGCCGCCTTTCAGCGTGCGGGCGCTGAAGGCCAGATCGGGCGCCTGCCCGCTGCCGCTGCGCGGATCGAAGCGGCCGGTGCGCGCGTAGTGGGCGCTTTGCCACTGCTGCTCGGCTTTCAGGGCGTGGCGCAGCAGCAGGGTTTCGTGGCGTATGTCCTGGCGCTGGTATTCCAGAGCCAGCCAGGCGCAGGCCGGGGCCATGCACAGCGTGGCAAGCAGCGCCTGCCAGGTGGGAGAGAGTTTCATGCCGCAGAAAAAGAAGAAGGGGGAATGTCAAGCTGCCACTGGCGCAGGGCGCGGGCCAGATCGGGCGGCACTTCGGCCGCAAAGGCCAGCGCCTGCCCGGTGATGGGGTGGATCAGGGCCAGTTGCCAGGCGTGCAGGGCCTGGCGCTCCAGCCCGGCCGCGGGCGCGCCGCCGTAAAGGCCGTCGGCCAGCAGCGGGTGGCCGATGTGCGCCATGTGCACGCGAATCTGATGCGTGCGCCCCGTGCCCAGCCGCGCATGCACCAGACAGCCCTGGCCCTGGGGCGCATGGCCCGCCAGGGTGAAGGTGGTGTGCGCGGGCTTGCCGCTTTGCCGGGCCAGATCGACCACGGCCATGCGCTGGCGGTGGCGCGCGTCGCGCCCTATGGGGGCATCGACCACGCGCCGTTCCGCGCCCTGCCAGGGCCGGTGCGCCAGCGCCAGGTATTCGCGACTGACGCGGCGGGCGGCGATGGCTGCGACCAGCGCGTCCATGGCGGGGCGGGTTTTGGCTACGACCATGAGGCCGCTGGTGTCCTTGTCCAGCCGGTGCACGATGCCCGCGCGCGGCAGCCGGGCAAAGGCCGCGTCGTGCGCCAGCAGGCCGTTGAGCAAGGTGCCGCTCCAGTTTCCCGGCGCGGGGTGCACTACCAGGCCCGCGGGCTTGTTCACGATGAGCAGGTGTTCGTCCTCATACACCACGGCCAGCGCCATCGCCTCGGGCGTGAACGCCTGCGCCTGCGGCGTGGGGCGTAATTCGATCGCCAGCGCCTCGCCCGTCTTCACCCGGCGCGCGGGCTTGAGCGCCGCGCTGCCTGCGATTTGCACCGCGCCTTCGGCAATGAGCTGGCTCAAATAGCTGCGCGAAAAGCCCGGCGTCAGCGCCGCCAGCGCGCGATCGAGCCGCTCGCCATGCAAAGCCGCCGGTACGGTCAGCAGGCGCTGCTCGGCTGTCTGCCAGGCTTCGGGGCTGTCTTCGGGCGCGTCCTCGTCAGGCAGGGCGGCGGCAGGGGGCGCGATAGACTTCGTTTTTTCAACCAAGAGGGAAAGACCTGTGATGTTCCAAGCCCGCAGATTATCGGCAGCCGCCCTGGCCACAGCCGCTGTGGCCGCCGCGCTGGCCGGCTGCGCTTCCAAGCCCGGCGACCGCATAGAAAACTGGAGCCCCAAACGCATCCACTCCGAAGCGCGCGAAGAAGCCGGCGCGGGCAGCTATGACAAGGCCATCCCCCTGTTCGAGGCGCTGGAAGGGCGCGCCGCCGGCACCCCGCTGGCGCAGCAGGCGCAACTGGAAAAGGCCTATGCCCAGTTCCGCAACGGCGACAAGGCCGAGGCCATCGCCACGCTGGATCGCTTCATCCGCCTGCACCCGGCCAGCCCGGCGCTGGACTACGCGATTTACATGAAGGGCGTGATCAACTTCAACGACGATATGGGCCTGTTTGCCTTCATCTCGCGGCAAGACCTCTCCGAGCGCGACCAGAAAGCGGCCAAGGAAGCGTATGAATCCTTCAACGAGCTGGTCACCCGCTTTCCCGAATCGCGCTACACGCCCGATGCCCGCCTGCGCATGCGCTACACCATCAACGCCCTGGCGCAATACGAGGTGCATGTGGCGCGCTACTACTACCGCCGCGCGGCCTACGTGGCCGCCATCAACCGGGCGCAGCAGGCCATCAGGGACTACCGCGACGCCCCGGCGCTGCAAGAGGCGCTGCACATCCTGGTCGATTCCTACGACAAGCTGGGCATGACCGACTTGCGCGACGACGCCCGCCGCGTGCTGGAGCAAAACTACCCCCACAGCAGCGGCCCGGCCGAAAAAACCAAGCCCTGGTGGCAGCTCTGGTAAGCCCCCAGCCCCCGCCAGGCCTTCCCCCCTCTTTTCAACGCCCCGCCCCCGCGCGGGGCGTTTTCATTGGGGCCGCAGCGCCCCACGGCTTGCATTCAGATACAAGATTTTGATTAAAAATCAGGCAGAAGTCCCGCAGCGCCCGTAAACACTGCGTAGAGCGCTATCAAATCAGGAGAAATCTGTGGATAACTTCATGCCGCGCCCTGCCCTGCCTGCCCTCACACATCGGCCAGCGCGCGCAAATGGGCCTCCACGCTGCGCGCCAGCGAGCTGGTGTTGTAGCCGCCCTCCAGGCAACTGACGATGCGGCCCTGGGCGTGCTCGCGGGCCACCTGCCTGATCTGCTCGGTCAGCCAGGCGTAATCGGCCTCAACCAGCCCCATCTGGCCCATGTCGTCCTCGCGGTGCGCGTCAAAGCCGGCGCTGATGAGGATGAGCTGCGGGCGGTGCGCGTGCAGGCGCGGCAGCCAGACCTTTTCCATCAGCTCGCGCACCTCCGCGCCCTTGGTGTAGGCCGGCACGGGGCAGTTGAGCAAATTGGCATCGGTCTTTTGCGCGCCGCCCTCGGGATAAAAGGGGTGCTGATAAAAGCCGCACATGAGGATGCGCTCGTCGCCGGCAACGATGTCTTCCGTGCCGTTGCCGTGGTGCACGTCGAAGTCGATGATGGCCACGCGCTCGATGCCGCGCCGCTCGCAGGCGTATTTGGCGGCCACGGCCACGTTGCAGAAAAAGCAAAAGCCCATGGCCTGATTGCGCGTGGCGTGATGGCCGGGCGGGCGGGTGCAGCAAAAGGCGTTTTCCAGCTCGCCATCGAGCACGGCGTTCACCGCATCAATGGCCGCGCCGGCCGAAAGCAGGGCCGCGCGCAGGGTGTGGCTGTTCATGACGGTATCCGGGTCCAGCGAGTAGCGATCCGGCCCGCCGGCGGCAATTTCTTCCACAAGGATGTCGTGCAGGCCGCGCAGCGCAGCCACATGCCGCCTGCCGTGCGCCAGCAGCAAATCGCTCATGGCCGCAGGCGTGGCCTCGCGGTGCTCCAGCGCGTCGCCGACGCCGCTAATCAGCAGGCGGTCTTCGATGGCGTCGAGCCGGGCCGGGCTTTCCGGGTGCGCCGCGCCCATGTCGTGCTTGCGGCAGTCAGGATGGGAAAAGTAGCCCGTTTTGCTCATTTCTTCTCTCCTTGGGTTGTGGTGGGCTGAATATCGGATACCTTTGCACACATGAATACCCGCGTTTGCCCTCACCTCACCGAAAAAATCGCAGCCACCCTGGCGCAGCTCAACACCGTCATCTCCGGCAAGCCCGCGCAAGTGCAAGCCAGCGTGGTGTGTCTGCTGGCCGGCGGGCATTTGCTGATCGAGGACGTGCCCGGCGTGGGCAAAACCACGCTGGCGCACGCGCTGGCGCGCACCTTCGGCTTGCAGTTCTCGCGCGTGCAGTTCACGGCCGATCTGATGCCCAGCGATTTGTCGGGCGTGTCGGTCTATGAGCGCGCCAGCGAGCAGTTCGTGTTTCACCCCGGCCCCGTGTTTGCGCAAGTGCTGCTGGCCGACGAAATCAACCGCGCCAGCCCCAAAACGCAAAGCGCGCTGCTGGAAGCGATGGAAGAAAAGCAGGTGAGCGTGGAAGGCGAAACGCGCCCGCTGCCTTCGCCCTTTTTCGTGATCGCCACGCAAAACCCGCTGGAGCAGCTGGGCACCTACGCGCTGCCCGAATCGCAGCTGGACCGCTTTCTGATGCGCATCAGCCTGGGCTACCCCGACCGCGCCGCCGAGCGCGCGCTGCTGGCCGGGCAAGACCGGCGCGAGCTGCTGCACACGCTGCCGGCCGTGCTCTCGCCCGCCGATCTGGCCGAGCTGCAAAAAGCCGTGGGCCAGGTGCACACCGCCGAGCCGCTGCTGGACTACGTGCAAGAGCTGATCGCCGCCACGCGCAGCGGGCAGTGGTTTGCCCAGGGCCTGTCGCCGCGCGCGGGCATCGCCATCATGCGGGCGGCGCAGGCGCAGGCGCTGGTGCAGGGGCGCGATTACGTCGCCCCCGACGACTTGCAGGCCATCTTCCCGATCTGCGCCGCCCACCGCATGACGCCCGCCAGCACCGCCGGCCGCGGCGCGCTGGAGCAAGCCCGCGCCCTGCTGGACGCCGTGCCCCTGCCCTGAAGAAAGCATGAGCGCCCCCGCCGAGAAAAAACTGGCCGTCCTGATCGACGCGGACAACGCCAGCGCCAGCGCCGCCGCCGAGCTGATGGGCGAAATTGCCAAATACGGCATCGCCAGCGTCAAGCGCGTGTATGGCGACTGGAGCAGCCCGCTGCTGGCGGGCTGGCAAAAAATCCTGCTCCAGCACGCGCTCACGCCCGTGCAGCAATTTGCCTACACCAAGGGCAAGGACGCGACCGACATGAGCCTGATCATCGACGCCATGGATTTGCTGCACAGCGGCCGCTTCGACGGCTTTTGCCTCATCTCCAGCGACAGCGACTTCACCCCGCTGGCCTCGCGCATCCGCGCCCAGGGGCTGACGGTGTATGGCCTGGGCCGCAAAACCACGCCCCAGGCTTTTCGCAACGCCTGCGACAAGTTCATCTACGTGGAAAACCTGGTCGATGCCGCCCCGCCGCCGGGCGCAGGCGCTGCCGCTTCCCCCGCCCCCGCCCCGCAAGCGACCGCGCCGCGCCAGCCCATCGAGGGCGCGCTCAAAACCATGCTTTACACGGCGCTGAAAAACACGGCAGAAGAAAGCGGCTGGGCCTCGGCAGCGCGCATAGGCGGCTATCTCAACCAGACGCACACCGACTTTGATCCGCGCAGCTATGGCTACAGCAAGCTCTCGTCCATGCTCATGCTGCTCAAAGGCGTGCAGTCGCGCCATGACAACTCGCAGATGTATTTCCGCAAGATTCCCTGGCTGGAGCTGGCCCGCAAAGTCCGCGAAGCGCACCAGAAATTCCAGGATGAAAACGGCAGCGCCGACATCCACGCCCTGGAAACCCACCTGGCGCCACACCTGAACGTGCGCGAATACGGCTTCGCCGATCTGTGCGACCTGCTGCGGCAAATGCACTCGGCGCAGGTAGAGGGCGACCGCCTCACCCTGCTGCCGCCCGCCGCCAGGGCCGAAAACAAGGCGGAAAGCGCCTGATCTGAACGCCGCCCCCTCATGCCCACGACCGCTGCCCCGGCCCCTTCGGCTCCCCCGCATCCATCCCGCCACTCCCCCGCCCCGCCGCGCTGGTGGCAAGTGCGTGCGCGGCTGCGCCAGTGGTGGCACTCGCGTGTGCCCGCCACCGATGCCATGCGGCTCAACCAGAGCAGCGTTTACATCCTGCCCACGCGCGCAGGGCTGATGCTGGCGCTCACGCTGGGCGTGCTGCTCATTGCCTCCATCAATTACCAGATCAATCTGGGCTATCTCTTTACCTTCTTGCTCACCGGCTGCGCCGCTGCCAGCGTGTGGGTGGGGCACGGCACGCTGCGCGGGCTGGGGCTGAAGCTGCTGCCGCCGCAGCCCGTGTTTGCCGGGCAGGCCGCGCCGCTGGATGTGCGCATGAGCAACGAGCGCGCCCGCCCGCGCTACGCCCTGGGCCTGGCCGTGCTGGGCGCAGACGGGGCCGATGCCGATGCCCACTGGGCCTGGACGGATGTGCCCGCCCGCAGCGAGGCCGCGCTGCAAACGGCCTTTCGCCCCGCGCGGCGCGGGCTGCACGCGCTGCCGCTGCTGGTGGTGCAAACGCGCTTTCCGCTGGGCGCTTTCAGGGTGTGGACGGTGTGGCGGCCCGCCGCACAAGTGCTGGTGTGGCCCGCCCCCGAGGTGCACGCCCCGCCCCTGCCCGCCGGCCAGCCCCAGCCCGGCCAGGGCCGGGCCGCCAGCCAGGAAAAAGCGCCCGGCGAGTTCGATGGCGTGCGCCCCTGGCAGCGCGGCGACACCTTGCGCCAGGTGGTGTGGAAGAAATACGCCCGGGCGGGCGAACTCATCAGCCGCGACGCCCAGCACATGCAGCAGCAGGAGCTGTGGCTGGACTACGCCCGCACCGGCGCGCCCGATGCGGAGTCGCGCCTCTCGCGCCTGACGGCCTGGGTGCTGGCCGCCGATGCGCGCCAGCTGCCCTACGGCCTGCGCCTGCCGGGCGTGGAAATCGCGCCCGACAGCGGCCCCGAGCACAAGCTGCGCTGCCTGCGGGCGCTGGCGCTGTTTTGACTGCCCCCGTTTCATGCCGCTGATGGTGACCCCCCGATGAATGCCCTGACCGAGCGCCTGGCCCGCCTGCCCCGCGAAACGCGCGACACCCTCTTTACGCTGCTCGTCATCGCCTGGGTGCTGCTGCCGCACGCGGCCAATTTGCCGCTGTGGTGCAGCGCGGCCGCCGCCGGCGTGCTGCTGTGGCGCGCCCGCCTGGCGCTGGCTGCGCGGCCGCTGCCCGGGCGCTGGACGCTGGCGCTGGCGCTGGCGCTGACCCTGGTCGGCGCGTGGATGAGCCACCGCAACCTCCTCGGGCGCGAGGCGGGCGTCACCCTGCTGGCCGCGCTGCTGGCGCTCAAAACGCTGGAGCTGCGCGCGCGGCGCGATGCGCTGGTCATCTTCTTTCTCGGCTTTTTCCTGCTGCTGGCGGCGTTTTTCGATTCGCAATCGCTGCCTGCGGCGCTGGCCGCGCTCATCGGCCTGCTGGGCCTGCTGACGGCGCTCATCAACGCCCACCGCCCCACCGGCCACCCCCTGCTGCGCGAGTCGGCCCGCACCGCCGCCCTGATGGCCCTGGCCGGCGCGCCCCTGATGCTGGCGCTGTTCGTGCTCTTTCCGCGCTTTTCCCCCCTGTGGGGCTTGCCCAGCGATGCGCTCAAGGGCAAAACCGGCCTGTCTTCCAGCATGGAAGTAGGCAGCGTGGCCGAACTCGCGCTGGACGAAGGCGTGGCCATGCGCATCAAATTCGACGGCGCGCCGCCGCCGCAAAGCCAGCTCTACTTCCGCGGCCCCGTGCTCTCGCACTTCGACGGCCGAAGCTGGACGGCCAACGCCGGGCCGACCTTCAGCCCCGACCGCCCCGACCGCCCCGCCCCGCCCGGCAGCCAGGACATGAGCGTGGCCGAAGCCGCCACCTACGCCCCCGGCCCGGCCGATCTGCAAGTGCAGGGCGAGCCGATTCACTACGAAGTCACCCTCGAACCCAGCCAGCGCCTGTGGCTGCTGCCGCTGGACGTCACCCCCGAGCCGCCGCAAACCCTGGGCCGCCTGCGCACGCGCATGACCGCCGACATGCAGTGGCTCTCCTGGCGGCCCATCACCGACTTGCTGCGCTACCGCGCCAGCAGCTACCCCGAATACAGCTACGGCCTGCGCCACCCATTCCAGAAAAACCGCCCCAACGACCTGCGCCCCTGGCTGCAACTGCCCCAGAGCTTCAACCCCCGCACCCAGGCGCTTGCGCAGCAAATGCGCCAGCAAAGCGGCGATGACGACGCCGCCCTCGTGCAAGCCGCCCTGCAAAAGCTGCGCACCGGCGGCTACACCTACACCCTGGAGCCTGGCGTCACCGGCCGCCACAGCGCCGACGAGTTCTGGTTTGACAGCAAACACGGCTTTTGCGAACACATCGCCTCGGCCTTCGTCATCCTCCTGCGCGGCGCCGGCGTGCCCGCACGCATCGTCACCGGCTTTCAGGGCGGCGAAATCAATGCAGTGGACGGCTACTGGACCGTGCGCAACGCCGACGCCCACGCCTGGGCCGAAGTCTGGCTGCCAGGGCGCGGCTGGCAGCGCATCGACCCCACCGGCGCCGTCATGCCCGGGCGCATCGGCCAATACCAGCGCCTGCGCAGCGCCGACGGCCTGGTCGCCGGCGCGCTCAACACCTTGAGCCCCGGCCTGCTCGCCCAACTGCGCGCCCTCTGGGAAGCCACCGACAACGCCTGGAAGCAGTGGGTCATCAACTACACCCAGACCCGCCAGTTCGACCTGCTGAAAAACCTCGGCTTTGAAAACCCCGACTGGCTCACCCTGCTGCGCAGCCTGGGCGCGCTGCTGGGCGCAGCCGGCCTGCTGGCCGCCGCCTGGGCGCTGTGGGAGCGCCGCCAGCACGACCCCTGGCTGCGCCTGCTGGCCCACACCCGCCAGCGCCTGCTGGCCGCCGGATTGCCCCTGCCGGCCAGCGCCCAAACCCCGCGCGCCCTGGCCGCCTGCGTGCAGCAAGCCCACAACTGGCCGCCCGCCCTGCGCCAGCAATGGCAAAGCGCCCTGCTCGATCTGGAAACCTGGCGCTACGCCCCCCGGGCGACAAACGCGGCAAAAACGGCAGCAACCCCCACCCTGCCCGCCCTGCGCCGCCAACTCGGACAACTGCCCGCCCCGGCCCTGCCCGCGCCGCGCGAAACCTGAATAAAAAACAGGCAAACCGCCCGCAGCGCCCGTGGATGCTACGCAGCGCGCTATCAATTCAGGAAAAATCTGTGGATAAGTCGGCCCCGCCCTGGGGCCGTTTTCATGGATTCAACGGGCGGGTGATTTCGGCCCATCGGGCCCCCAGCCCAAGCGCCGCTTCATTGCCCACCAATTGAGCAAACCGCCCGCAGCGCCCGTCAATACTGCGAAGCGTGCTATCAAAACAGGAAAAATCTATGGATAAATCGGCCCAGCGGGCGGCCTGAAATTCGCATGGATGCGGCCCGATGCGCTACCGCCCATCCAGCGCGAACAAGCCGGATGTGGCCCCGCAGCTTTCCCGCCCTCGACTTTCCGGTTTCCGGTTTTCCAGCGGCGCGCCGCTGCCGCCCGCCCCAATTCCCGAACGCCGCCCCGCTTGCGTGAAATTTGGATACAAGATTTCGCTGAAAAATCAGGCAAACCGCCCGCAGCGCCCGTGGATGCTGCGTGGCGCGCTATCAAAATAGGAAAAATCTGTGGATAAGTTGGCCATCGGGCGGCCCGGAACCCGCATGGATGCGGCCCGATGCGCTACCGCCCATCCAGCGCAAACAAGCCGGATAGCCCCGCAACCTTCCCGCCCTCGACTTTCCGTTTTTCCAGCGGCACGCCCTCGCCGCCCGCCCAATTCCCGAACGCCGCCCCGCTTGCGTGAAATTTGGATACAAGATTTCGCTGAAAAATCAGGCAAACCGCCCGCAGCGCCCGTGGATGCTGCGCAGTGCGCTATCAAAACAGGAAAAATCTGTGGATAACTTGTCTGCAATCCACACAAAAACCAGGCAAGAACGGCGCAAAAAAAGCCCGCGCGGGGCGGGCGGCAAGGCGGGGGCGGCAACGGGCGCGGGGCGCGCGCGCCCTGTTGCCTTTGGCGGGCCGGAGCCGCGCCATGCCCGGGCGCTTACATCGTCCACTTGAAGTTCAGGGTCACGTTGCGCGGCTCGCCGTAGAAGTGGCCCTGGTTGGTTCCCCGGTGGCCGTAGCTTTCGTAGTAGCGGCGGTCGGCCAGGTTGTCGATGCGCAGGCTGAATTTCATGTTTTTGCTCAGCTCGTATTGCAGGCCCGCGTTCCAGACTGCATAGCCGCCCAGGTATTGCTTTTGCTTGTTGATGGTGATGGGGCTGGATCTGCTTTGCATGTTCACGCCGGCCAGCAGCAGCCACTTGCCCCCCAGGCCGGGCAGGCGGTAGGCCGTGTTCATGCGCAAGATGTGCTTGGGCGTGTGCTGGCTGAAGTCCACGCCGCGGCCGTTGCGCTCGGCGGTGCGGGCGGCGGCCGTTTTGGTGTAGCGGCGGCGGTTGTAGGTGTAGCCGGCAAAAAGCTGCCACTCGGGGGTGACGTTGCCGGAGACTTCCAGGTCTATGCCCCGGCTTTCCATGCGCACGGGCGTGTAGATGGCCAGATCGCCGCGCTCCCACGGGCGCACTTGCCCGGTGTCGGGGTCAAAGCCCAGCCAGGTGTCTACGGGGTAGTTGTGCTTTTCGGTTTGAAACAGCGCCACGGCGGTGTTCAGGCGGCCCTCGTACCAGGCGGTTTTCCAGCCGATTTCATAGCTGTAGCCGCGCACGGGCGGCAGCAGCTGGCGGTTGATGTCGTATCGCTCGCCGTTGTACTGGCCGATGTCGGCAAAGCTGGCGTAGAGGGTGTTGTGCGCGCCCAGGTCGTAGGTCAGCCCGGCGTAGGGCGTGAAAAATCCTTTCTTTTCATTGCTGTATGGCTCCTTGAACCACGACAGGTATTGCGACTGCTTCCAGTGGCTGTAGCTGCCGCCGGCCAGCACGTGCAAGTTACCGAAGTTCAGCCGAGTGGCCAGGGTGAGGGTTTGGGTGATGGGCTTGGTAAAGCGCACTTCGCGCGTCAGCGCGTCCCAGTTGTCGGGCCGGGGGATTTCGTTGCCCGTCCAGCCCCATATCGGGAAGCTGCCTTCCAGCTTGCGGCCGCGCCAGAGGTTGTCGAATTGCTCGCGCTCGTAGCTGTAGCCGGCATACAGCTCATGCCTGTGGCCGAACAGGGAATATTTGCCGTCCAGATCGGCCTTGAAGGACCACTGGCGGGTGTCGCGGTCGCTGCGGCCACGAAAGCCGTCGGTCACTCGGCCGTCCGCGCCTATGTTGCTGCGCTGGGGGATGTAGGCGTATTCGGTGACGGAGTCGCTTTTCTTGTAGTCGAGCAGCGAAACGAGCTTCCAGTCGTCATTGAACTGCTTTTCCCACTCGGCAAACACGTTGTATTTGTGATAGCGGCTGTAGTTCCAGCTCGCGCCCAGGTAGGTGCTGCGCGGCAGGCGCATGTCGGTGCCGTCGGGGTAGATGGGCAGGCCGAACAGGTGCGGGGTGTCGCGCTCGTTGTGATAGAGGCCGCCCAGGGTCAGCTTGGACATGCCGCCGAAACTTTTGTCCACCACGCCGTAGAGGATGGCCTTGTTGCCGTCCACGTGCTTTTGGAAGCTGTCGCTGCGCTCCAGGATCAGCACGGCGCGGCCGCGCAGTTGCGCCTCGGTGTTGAGCACGCGGGCCATGTCCAGGCCGCTGCGCACGGTGCCAAAGCGGTTGGCCGAGGCCGTCAGCTCGGTCAGCGGCTGCCAGAGCGGGCGCTTGCGCACGGCGTTGATGCTGCCGCCCGGCTCGCTTTGCGATTTGCGCAGCCCGGTGGCGCCGCGCACGACTTCGATGCGCTCATACAGGCCGGTGTCGGTGAGCTGCTTTTGATCGTGCGGGTTGTTGCCGCACATGGTGCAGACGGTGGAGTTGACGCCGTCTTCGCTGATTTGGGCGATGTTGAATCCGCGCGACTGGTAGCTGATTCGGTAGCCCTGCCTGTAGATGTTCAGGCCGGTGGTGGTTTTCAGCGCGTCTTCCAGCGTGGTGACGCCCAAATCGTCCATTTGCTTGCGGGTGATGACGCTGACGGACTGCGGCGTGTCCTTGGGGGCCAGTTTCAGGCCGGTGGCGGTGCCCATGTCGGGCACGGTGTAGGAGTTTTGCCGGTCGTATTTGTCCACGATGGTGACCTGGGCCAGATCGGTGACTTTTTTGCCGTCGTCTGCGCTTGAGCCGGTTTCGGCCTTGTCGCCTTGGGTTTTGCCGGCCTGGACTTTTTGATCCGGGCCGGGGGCATGGGTTTGAGGGGCGGTCTGGGCTGCGGCCTGGCCGGCCAGCAGGGCCAGCGCAATCGCAGACAGTTTGAACGGGGACATGGAAAACTCTTTCCGAATATCAAAAATTGCGGTTTAAGAACCCGAATACACAAGGAAAAACGGGCGGTTGGCGTTCTGTGGAAAGAAAATTTTACCCCGCAAACACATGGATTCACGCCCGCGGAGTGATGCATGTCAAAAACAATCCGGCAGGTTTTTTCATTTCGGAAAAAACCCAATCATTCGGCCCCATTCGGGCAAAAAAAATCGCCCGGTGAATATCGGGCGATTGATTGAAAAGGCTGAATCAATCAGGTTTTCATAACCTGATTTTCATGGGGCGCTGAAAATGACGAGTTCAGGGCGGGATATTTATTTGCCCCACGAATCGCGCAGGCCGGTGATGCGGTTGAAAACCAGGGCCTCGCCGGGAATGTGCTGGCGCTGATCGGCCACGAAAAAGCCGTGGCGCTCGAACTGGTAGCGGTCTTCGGGCTGGGCGCGGGCCAGGGCCGGTTCGACGATGGCTTGCACGGTGCGCAAGCTGGCGGGGTTGAGGGCGGCAAGAAAGTCGCGCCCGCCGGCGTCAGGCTGCTCTTCGGTGAACAGGCGGTCATACAGGCGCACCTGCGCGGGCAAGCCGTCGGCGGCGGCCACCCAGGTGATCACGCCCTTGACCTTGACGCTGTCTGCGCCGGGGGTGCCCGATTTGGTGTCGGGCAGCAGGCGGGCGTGCACCTGCGTGACGCGGCCCTGCGCGTCGCTGTCGGCGCCGGTGCATTCGATGACGTAGCCGTATTTGAGGCGCACCTTGTTGCCCGGAAACAGGCGGAAAAAGCCCTTGGGGGGCTGGGCTTCGTAGTCGCTGCGCTCGATCCAGATTCGCTCGCCCAGCATGAACTGGCGCTGGCCCAGATCGGGCAGGTGCGGGTGCGCGGGGGCCTGGCAGGGCTCCAGGTGATCGGCGCTGCCAAAAACTTCGGCCCAGTTGTCGATGTGCAGGGCCACCGGATCGAGCACGGCCATGGCGCGGGGCGCTTGCGGGTCCAGCGTTTCGCGCAGGGCGGCGTCCAGCGCGGCGTAGTCCGTCCAGCCGCCGGATTTGGTCACGCCGCTGCGCTCGGCAAACAGGCGCAGGCTCTCGGGGGTGTAGCCACGGCGGCGCAGCCCGGCCAGGGTGGGCATGCGCGGGTCGTCCCAGCCGCTGACGTGGCCTTCTTCGACGAGCTGGCGCAGCTTGCGCTTGCTGGTGATGACGTGGCTGACGTTCAGACGCGCAAATTCGTATTGGCGCGGGGGCGGGGCCTTGAGCAGCCCGCCTTCGCAGAGCTTTTCCAGCAGCCAGTCATAGAAGGGGCGCTGGTCTTCAAATTCGAGCGTGCAAACGCTGTGGGTGATTTGCTCCAGCGCATCTTCGATGGGGTGGGCGAAGGTGTACATGGGGTAGATGCACCACTTGCCCCCGGTGCGGTGGTGCTCGGCGTGGCGGATGCGGTAGATGACCGGATCGCGCATGTTGATGTTGGGGCTGGCCATGTCGATGCGGGCGCGCACGGCCATTGCGCCATCGGGGTGCTGGCCCGCTTTCATTTCGGCAAAGCGGGCCAGGTTTTCTTCGGGGCTGCGATCGCGCCAGGGGCTGTTGACGCCGGCGGTGGCGAAGTCGCCCCGGCTGGCGCGCATTTGCTCGGGGGTTTGCTCGTCCACATAGGCCAGACCGGCGGCGATCAGGTAGGTGGCGGCGCGATACATGAAGTCGAAATAGTCGCTGGCGAAGTATTCGTGCGGCTGTCTCACGCCCGGGCGCGCGGGGTCGTCGGTGAAGTGGTGGTCAAAGCCCAGCCAGCGCACGGCCTCGCGGATGCTGTCCACGTATTCCTGGTCTTCCTTTTCGGGGTTGGTGTCGTCAAAGCGCAGGTGGCAGACGCCGCCGTATTCGGCAGCCAGGCTGAAGTTGAGCCAGATGCTTTTGGCGTGGCCGATGTGCAAGTAGCCGTTGGGCTCGGGCGGAAAGCGGGTGCGGATGCGGGCGGGATCGGGCGCGCCGGCGGCGTGCAGCGCGCCGTCGCCCGGCTCGCCGCCCCATTGGCGGCCGGCGTAAGTGCCTTGCGCCAGGTCGTTTTCAATGATGTGGCGCAGGAAATTGCTGGCCGGGGCGGGGGGTGTTTCTTTGCGGGAGGACATGGCGCGCGATTCTAGGGACGGGGGCCTGAAAACCGGCCCGCGCGCGGGCACGTTTGGAAACCTTTGTTGCGCGCCGGCGGTGCGCCGGGCGCGTATCTGGCGCGTTGAAATATCCGCATTCATGTGGGCGGCGCAGTTGCCGCACAATGATTTTTCATGCAATGACTTTTCTCAGCCGCGAAAGGAGATGCGAAATGAGACTGTTCAAACCTTCCAGACTGCTCTGGGGCCTGCCGCTGGCGCTGCTGGCGCTGGCCGCCGGCCCGGCGCATGCGCATGGCGTGCAATGGGGCGTGAGCGTGGGCTCGCCCGGCGTGGCGGTGGGTGTGGGCAGCGGGCCGGTGTATGTGGCCCCGCCCCCGGTTTACGTGCCCCCGCCGCCGGTGTATGTGGCCCCGCCGCCCGTTTACGTGCCCCCGCGCCGGGTGATGCATGTGCAGCCCGATCCGGTGTATGTGGTTCCGGTGCCGCCCGTGGTGTATGAGCACCGCTACTACCCGCCGGGCGGCTACTACAGCGCGCCGCCCGTGCCCACGCCGTATTACGACGGCTTCGGCTGGCGCAGCGCACCGGCCAAGAAAAAGTAAAGCGCTCGACCGAGCGCCTTTCCTGGCCCCCCAAAAGCCGCCTGCTCCATGCGCAGGCGGCTTTTTTTGCGCCCGGGCCGGGGCCGGAAAAATGTTTCACGGCACTTTTTGCTATTTGTTTTGTAGCTGCCAGCGCAGTATCCACGCGGGTTTCAGCCGTTTTGGCCCGTGAAACAATTTCTGCCGGGGCGGCCCGCCCTGTGTGCGAGGGGCACAATCGCGCCCCTTCCGCCCCGCCCTGCCCCACGATGGATCTGAACGCACTCCAGCCCCTGCCCACCGCGTGGGCCTCGCGCCTGCACCTGGCGCTGGAGCTGCTGGCCACGCTGGCCTTTGCCCTCTCGGGCGTGCTGGAGGCAGCGCGCAAGCGGCTGGACATGGTGGGCGTGGTGGTGGTGGCGTTTGCCGCTGCCTTTGGCGGCGGCACGCTGCGCGATTTGCTGCTCGATTACCGCCCCTTTTTCTGGGCGGAAGACACGCGCTTTCTGTGGGGCCTGATGCTGCTTTGCGCGGCGGCGATGCTGTTCATGCGGCAGCGCCACTTGCAGCCGACCGAGCGCGCCATCGTCTGGCCCGATGCCATCGGCCTGGGGCTGTTTACCGTCATCGGCGTGGAGCGGGCGCTGGCGCTGCACCAGCCCGCCCCGGTGGCGGTGATGATGGGCGTGATCACCAGCGTTTTCGGCGGCGTGCTGCGCGATGTGCTGTGCAACGAAGTGCCGCGCGCGCTGGCCGATCACCGCCCTTACGCGCTGTGGTCTTTTCTGGGCGGCTGGCTCTACTGGGCGCTGCTGGCGCTGGGGCTGCCGCCCTGGCTGTGCATGAGCGTGGGCGTTGCCGTCGTGGCCGGGCTGCGGCTTTTGTCGGTCTGGCGCGACTGGCGGCTGCCGGCCTGGCGGCAATAACGCAGCGCCGTCCCTTCTCTTCTCATTCAAAAGATTTGCCTCATGGATTTGCCCCTTTTGCTCAAAGCCGCCCTGATGGGCGTGGTGGAGGGCCTGACCGAGTTTTTGCCCATTTCATCCACCGGCCACCTCATCCTGGCCGCCCGCCTGCTGGGCTTTGAATCGAAAGGCGGCGTGTTCGAGATGGCCATACAGACCGGCGCCATCGCCGCCGTGGTGCTGGTTTACTGGCAAAAAATCCGCGCCACCTTGCTGGCGCTGCCCGGCCAGCGGCAGGCGCAGCGCTTTGCGCTGAACGTGCTCATCGGCTTTGCGCCGGCCGTGGTGGTGGGGCTGCTGGCGGGCAAGGCCATCAAGGCGCATCTGTTTTCCGCCCCCGTGGTGGCGCTGGCGCTGGTGATCGGCGGCCTGCTGATCTTCTGGGCCGAGCGCAGGCAGACCGGCGCGCGCATTCACAGCGTGGACGACATGCGCTGGGGCGACGCGCTCAAGGTGGGCCTGGTGCAGTGCCTGGCCATGATTCCCGGCACCAGCCGCTCGGGCGCCACCATCATCGGCGGCATGCTGCTGGGCCTGTCGCGCCCGGCAGCGACCGAGTTTTCCTTCTTCCTGGCCATACCCACGCTGGTGGGCGCGGGCGTTTACTCGCTGTGGGCCGAACGCGCCTTGCTGGCCTGGGCCGATGCGCCGCTGTTTGCCGTGGGCCTGGCGCTTTCGTTCATCAGCGCCTGGGTGTGCGTGCGCTGGCTGCTGCGCTATATCGCCAGCCACGACTTCACGCCCTTTGCCTGGTATCGCATCGTCTTTGGCGCTTTCGTTTTGTTGACCTGGCAAACCGGCTGGCTCTCATGGACTTGAACAAACCTTCCCCCGCCGCCGCGCCCGTGCTGCGGCTGCGCATCTGCCGCCAGGGCTTTGCCAAGGTGATGGCCGGGCAGGTCTGCGTGAAATACCGCGAGGCCGGCATCTACTGGCAGCGCCGCCTGTTCGGCCCCGACGGGCAGCCCAAGCCCTTTGCCGCCGTTCACATTCAAAACGGCTACGCCGCCGATGCCCCGCTGGCCGTGCTGGAATTTCGCGGCATCCTGCCCGGCCTGCACGAGCACGAGGGCCGCCTGTGCCACGCCATCGCCCTGGGGCGGCTGCTGCAAGTGCAGCACGCGCCCTCGCCCGCCCCGGCCGCGCCGCCCCTGAGGGCCTTTACCGATGTCCTGCCCACCCTGCCCCCGGTCGATCACCTGGCGGGGCTGAACGTGCTGGATGCCCGGGGCCGCGTGGCCCGCCACATTCCGGCAGCGCCGGGGCAGATGGGCTCGCTGCGCGTGTATTACGCGCTGGCGCTGCGCTTTGATGGCGCTTTCAGTGCCGAGGCCGCCGGCCAGGGCCTGATCTGGTTTGCCGAGCACACGGACAACGCCCGCCAGCGCCCCGGCGCGCATCCCAATATTGATTTGCTGCTGGCGCACGGCCCGGCGCAGGCGGGCTGGCAGCTTGCGCCCCTGCCGCGCCCGGGCTGATGCGGCCGGGCCGGCTTTACAAATCTTCATGGCCGACTCACGCGCCGGGCAAGCGGGGCCACTAGCATCGGCGCGCCGCACCCGGCCCGGCCCTTTTCCTGCCGGCCCGCCTGCTTTTCTGATTGATTTCACCTTTGTCTATGTCCACACCCCCCGCTTCTGCTTCTTCGCCGCGCCGCGCGCGCTGGCCTGCCGTTTTGCTGGTGCTGCTGGCGCTGGCGGCGCTGGGCGGCTTGAGCGCCTGGCTGCTGCAACGCAATCCGGCCGGCGCGCAGCCCGGCGGCTGGGGCGGCGGCCCCGGCGGCCCGCCCGGCGGCGGCCGGCCCGGCGGCCCCAGCGCGGCCGATCACCCCGTCACCGGGCGCACCCGCGTGACCGTGGGCACCGCCGTGGCGCAGCAGGGGCAATTGCCCATCCTGGTGGATGCGCTGGGCACCGTCACGCCGCTGGCCAGCGTCAGCATTGCGCCGCAAGTCTCGGGCCTGCTGGAGCAAGTGCTGTTCACCGAAGGGCAAATGGTGAAAAAGGGCGATTTGCTCGCCCGCATCGACCCCCGCCCCTACGAGCAGGCGCTGGCGCAGGCGCGCGCGCAGCAGGCCCAGCAGCAGGCCCAGCTCGAATCTGCGCGCAACACCTTGCGCCGCTACCAGGCGCTGTGGAAGGAAGACTCCATCGCCCGGCAAGACCTGGACAACCAGGCCGCGCAGGTGCAGCAATTGCAGGCCGCGGTGCAGGCCGCCGCCGCCAGCGTGCAGGCCGCGCAAATCAACCTGGGCCACACGCGCATCACCGCCCCCATCTCGGGCCGCATGGGCCTGCGCGCGCTGGATGAGGGCAACCTCGCCAGCAGCGGCGCCAGCATTGCCACGCTCACGCAAATGCAGCCCATGGATGTGCTGTTTTCCATACCGCAAGACCACGTTCCCGCCGTGCTGGCGGCCCAGCAGGCCGGGCAGGCGCTGCCGGTGCAGGCGTTTGACCGCGCCCGCGCGCATGAAATTGCCCTGGGGCGCTTTTCCACGCTGGACAACCAGATCGACGCGGCCACCGGCTCGGCCCGCGCCAAGGCCCGCTTTGACAACCCGGCCAGCGGCAGCGATGCGGCCCCGCTGTTTCCCAACCAGTTCGTCAACGTGCGCCTGCAACTGGGCCAGCGCGAAGGCGTGCTCGCGCCCGTGACTGCCGTGCGCACCGGCCCCCAGGGGCACTACGTATTCGTGATCGACGAAGCGGGCGTGGCGCACCAGCGCGCCGTCACGCCCGGCCTGGCCTCGGCCGAATACATGCTCATCACCAGCGGCCTGCAAGCGGGCGAAAAGCTGGTCACCGAAGGCGGCGACCGCGTACGCGACGGCGGCCCGGTGCAAACGGCCGACAGCGCCCCTGCCCCCGCCCCGGCCGCCAGCGGCGAGCGCCGCCGACGCCACAGCGCGGGCGGCAGGCCCCCTGCTTCCGCCCCTTCCGCTGCCCAACCCTGAACGCCCCAACCCTTCCCGGCCCATGAACGCCCTGCGCAAACTCCTGTGGTACTTGCTGCTGGCCGGCGTGCTGGCGCAGCCGCTCATGCACGCCATGCAGGCGCTGCTCACCGCCTTGCAGCACGAGCCGCCGCGCGGCTTTTTGCGTTTTTTCTCGCTCGTGCAGGGCGGCGCGCATGTGCAGGCTGGGCTGGCAGAGCTGCTGCCGGGCGCTTTCGGCGCATGGCTGCCGCTGGCGCTGAACCTGGGGCTGTGGCTGCTGCTGGCGCGCAGGCTGGCGCTGCTGCTGGGCGGGCGCGAGGGCGTGCCCGCCAGCTGGCGCGGCTGGCGGCTGGCCGCAGGCGGCGCGGCCGTGGCGGCGGCGCTGGTTTTTGCGGCGCTGTTCTGGGGCTGGGTGCACATGCCCGGCGCGCTGCTCTCGGCCCGGCTGACGCTGTGGTCGCTGTGGCTGGCCAGCGTGCTGCTGCCCTGGGCCTTTGTGCTCACCGAGTGGCCCGGCCTGCGCCTGTGGCCGCGCAAGCGCGAAAAAGTGATTTGAAAAGACCTCTCATGCTTGCCCCTTTTGCACCATTTGCTATCAAAACCAGAGCTGCCAGCGCAGTATCCACGCGGCTTTCCGGCGTTTCGTGTCTTTTTCGCAACCGTTTTGCCGGGGAGCGGAAATGGCGGGCATGACTCGGCTGATCGCATCGCTGCTGCGCTCATCGAGCTGGCTGCTGTGCGCGCTGGTGGCGCTGGCGCCGCTGGCGGTGGCGCTGGGCACGGCGCTGACTCTGGCGCTGGCTCCGGGCCTGCCGCATCTGGGGCATGACTGGTGCGCGCTGGCCAGCATGGCCTGGCTTCAGGCGCATGCCAGCGTGCCGGCGGCCCTGCCCGGCTGGGCAGGCGTGCTGATTGCGGCGGTGGCCGGAGCGCTGGGGCTGCGGCGGCTGGCGCTCGTGCGCCGGGGCCAGCCCTGGGTGCCGCCCGCCTACAGCGGCGCGCTGCAAATGGCCGGAACCACGGGCAGCCTGTTTGCCCTGATCGTGCTGGGGCTGTGGGCCGCCGCCGCGCTGGGCGAGCCGCTGCCCGCGCTGTGGCTGCGTCGCGCCCTGTGGCCGGCCAGCGTGCTGCTGCCCTGGGCCTTCATCGCGGCGGAAACGGCCAGCGCCCTGCCCGCGCCGCCGGCAGCCCGCCCGCAGGCAGCGGCCGCTTCCGAACTCACTCTTTTTTGAAACACACCCGGCATGAATGTCTCCCGCCCCTTCATCGAACGCCCCGTGGCCACGGGGCTATTCATGCTGGCCATCGTGCTCACGGGCCTGCTGGGCTGGCGCTTTTTGCCGCTGGCGGCGCTGCCGCAGGTCGATTACCCCACCATTCAGGTGCGCACGCTCTACCCCGGCGCCAGCCCGGATGTGATGAGCCGCACCGTCACCGCGCCGCTGGAGCGCCAGCTCGGCCAGATGTCGGGGCTGGAGCGCATGAGCAGCGCCAGCGCGGCCGGGGTGTCGCTCATCACCTTGCAATTTGCCTTGAGCGAGTCCATGGATACGGCCGAGCAGCAGGTGCAGGCGGCCATCAACGCGGCCAGCACGCTGCTGCCGGCCGATTTGCCCGCCAGCCCGGTGTATGCCAAGGTCAACCCGGCCGATGCGCCCATCCTCTCGCTGGCCGTCACCACCGACAGCCTGCCGCTGCCCGAGGTGCAGAACATGATGAACACGCGCCTGGCGCTGAAGATCAGCCAGATCAGCGGCGTGGGCCTGGTCACGCTGGCCGGCGGGCAGCGCCCGGCCGTGCGCATCAAGGGCAACACGCAGGCGCTGGCCGCGCTGGGCCTGGGGCTCGATGCCCTCTCCAGCGCCATCAGCGCGGGCAATGCCAGCGGGGCCAAGGGCAGCTTTGACGGGCCGCAACGCGCCTACACCATCAGCTCCAACGATCAGCTTTTGTCGGTGCAGGACTACCGCGAGCTGATCGTGGCCTACAAAAACGGCGCGCCCGTGCGCCTGCAAGACGTGGCCGAGGTGGAGCAAGGCTCGGAAAACGACCACCTGGGCGCGTGGGCGGGCGTGGCCGGCGATGCCGCAGGCGCGGGCGCTGCCGCGCTCACCCAGGCCATCATCGTGAACGTGCAGCGCCAGCCGGGGGCCAACGTCATCTCCACGGTGGACGCCATCAAGGCCCGCCTGCCCCAGCTTCGGCAAAGCCTGCCGGGCAGCGTGCAGGTGACGGTGCTGGCCGATCGCACGCTGGGCATACGCGCCTCGGTCGAGCACGTGCAAATGGAGCTGGCGCTGGCCGTGCTGATGGTGGTGCTGGTCATCTTCGGCTTTTTGCACAGCCTGCGCGCCACGGTGATTGCCAGCGTGGCCGTGCCCATTTCGCTGCTGGGCAGCCTGGGGCTGATGTATCTGCTGGGCTACTCGCTCAACAACCTCAGCCTGATGGCGCTGACCATTGCCACCGGCTTCGTGGTGGACGACGCCATCGTGATGATCGAAAACATCGCCCGCCACCGCGAGATGGGCAAGCCGCCCATGCAGGCCGCGCTCGACGGCGCGGGGCAGATCGGCTTCACCATCGTCTCGCTCACCATTTCGCTGGTGGCCGTGCTCATTCCGCTGTTGTTCATGCAGGAAGTCATCGGGCGACTGTTTCGCGAATTTGCCGTCACGCTGGCCATCACCATCCTCATTTCCGCCGTGGTGTCGCTCTCGCTCACGCCCATGATGAGCGCGCGCTGGCTCACGCCGCTGGAAGCGGGCGCGCACCGCCTGGGCCGCGCCATGCAGCGCGCGCTGGATGCCGTCATCGCCGTGTATGACCGCCTGCTGCAAGCGGCGCTGGCGCGCCAGACGCTCACGCTGCTCATCGCCCTGGGCACGGTGGCGCTCACGGCGGCGCTGTATCTGGCCATACCCAAGGGGCTGTTTCCCACGCAAAGCAGCGGCCAGCTTCAGGGCCGGGTGCTGGCAGCCAGCGATGTGTCCTTTGCCCGCATGGCTGCGCTGCAACAGGCCGCCGCGCAAGTGGCGCTGCAAGACGAGGCCGTGCAATCGGTCAGCGCCATCGTGGGCGTGGATGGCGCCAGCAACACCGCCATGAGCGAAGGCAGCATCCGCATCAACTTGCGCCCGCGCGGCGCTTTTGACGCCAGCGAGGCCGCCGTCATGCAGCGCCTGCGCGAGCAGGTGGCCGCGCGCGTGCCCGGCGTCACCCTCTATCTGCAACCCGTGCAAGACCTCACGGTGGACAGCGCCACCGGCCCCACCGAGTTCCGCTTCGACATCGAAGGCGCGAGCACGGCCCTGGTCAATGAATGGGCGCAAAACATGGTGCAGGCGCTGCAAGCCGTGCCCGAAGTGCGCCACGCCACCACCAGCGCCGGGGCGCAGGGCCTGGCCGCGCAGGTGCTGACCGACCGCGAAACCGCCTCGCGCCTGGGCGTGACCGCCGCCAGCCTGGACAACGCGCTCTACAACGCCTACGGCCAGCGCATCGTCTCCACCATCTTCACCGAGACCAATCACTACCGCGTCATCCTGGAAGCGGGCGGCGGCGATGCGGCCGCATCCGGGTTGCAGGCGCTGCGCGATCTGCCGGTGAAAACCGCCAGCGGCGCCAGCGTGCCCCTGGGCAGCTTTGCCAGCGTGGGCGAGGCCCCGGCCGATTTGCAAATCATCCGCGTCGGCCAGTATCCGGCGGCCACCGTGGGCTTTGACACCGCCGAAGGCGTCAGCCTGGGCGCGGCCGTGCAGGCCATCCGCCAGGCCGCACAACAGGCGGGCCTGCCCGAGTCGCTCACCCTGCGCTTTACCGGCGCGGCCGCGGCCTATCAGCAGTCGCTTCAGGGGCAGCTGTGGCTGATTGCGGCGGCGCTGGTGTGCGTTTACATCGTGCTGGGCGTGCTCTATGAAAGCTATGTGCACCCGCTCACCATCCTCTCCACCCTGCCTTCTGCCGGCGTGGGCGCGCTGCTGGCGCTGTGGATCAGCGGCCACGCGCTGGACATCGTGGGCATCATCGGCCTCATCCTGCTGATCGGCATCGTCAAGAAGAACGCCATCATGATGATCGACTTCGCCATCGAGGCCGAGCGCCAGCAGGGCATGACGGCGCGCCAGGCCATCCACCAGGCCGCGCTGCTGCGCTTTCGCCCCATCCTCATGACCACGCTGGCCGCGCTGGCCGCTGCGCTGCCGCTCATGCTCAGCTGGGGCGATGGCGCCGAGCTGCGCCGCCCGCTGGGGCTGGCCATCTTCGGCGGATTGGTGCTTTCGCAGCTGCTCACGCTGATGACCACGCCCGTGATCTATCTGTTTTTCGATCGCCTGGGGCAAGGGCGAAGGCAGCAGCAATCCGCGCCGCAGGAAGGCCGCGCCGCGCCATGAATCTTTCGGCCCCCTTCATCGCCCGCCCCATTGCCACCTGGCTGCTCACGCTGGGGCTGGCGCTGGCCGGGTGCGTGGCCTATGTGTTTTTGCCCGTGGCGCGCCTGCCGGCGGTGAATCAGCCGGTCATCAGCGTCAATGCCGCGCTGTCGGGCGCATCGCCCGCCGACATGGCGCGCACGGTGGCCACGCCGCTGGAGCGCACGCTGGGCGTGATCGCCGGGGTGACGGAGATGACCTCCGAAAGCGGCTCGGGCAGCACCCGCGTGACCTTGCAGTTCGATCAGTCGCGCGACATCGACAGCGCCGCGCGCGAAGTGCAGGCCGCCATCAACGCCGCCCGCGCCGATCTGCCCGCCAACCTGCCCTCCATGCCCACCTGGCGCAAGCGCAATCCGGCCT
Source organism: Ottowia sp. (assembly GCA_052170415.1). Classification (GTDB taxonomy): domain Bacteria; phylum Pseudomonadota; class Gammaproteobacteria; order Burkholderiales; family Burkholderiaceae_C; genus Ottowia. The sequence continues at coordinate 55,238 of JBQNAO010000007.1, forward strand.
CGCAGCCCTTCATGATCCTGGCGCTTTCGTCCACCCAGCGCTCGCCGGGGCAGGTGTATGACCTGGTGAGCAATCTGGTCAGCCAGCGCCTGCTGCAAGTGCCTGGCGTGGGCGATGTCGAGCTGGGCGGCAGCTCGCTGCCGGCCGTGCGCGTGCAGCTCAACCCCTTTGCGCTGGATGCGCTGGGCATCGCCGCCGAAGACGTGCGCGCCGCCATCCAGGCCAGCAACGCCAACCGCCCCAAGGGCGTGCTGCAAACGGGCGATGCAGGCAACGGCCGCGCGCTGCAAATCATCACCCCCGCGCCGGGCCTGAAAGCCAGCGACTGGCGCCCCCTCATCGTGGCCGTGCGCAACGGGCGCGAGGTGCGCCTGTCAGACGTGGCCCAGGTCAGCGACGGCGTGCAAAACACCCGCTCGCGCGGCCTGTTCAACGGCCAGCCCGCCGTCATCGTCAACATCACCCAGCAGCCCGGCGCCAACCTCATCGCCACGGCCGACGCCATTCAGGCGCTGCTGCCGCAGCTGCGCGCCCAGCTGCCGCCCGACATTTCCCTGAGCGTGGCCAACGACCGCACGCGCACCATCCGCGCCTCGGTGCACGAGGTGGAGCTGACGCTGCTCATCGCCGTGGCGCTGGTGGTGCTGGTCACGGGGCTGTTTCTGCGCAACCTGCGCGCCGCCCTCATCCCGGCCGCGGCCACGGTGGTTTCGCTGCTGGGCTCCTTTGTCGTCATGCACCTGCTGGGCTACTCGCTCAACTACCTGACGCTGATGGCCCTGACGGTGGCCACCGGCTTTGTGGTCGATGACGCCATCGTGGTGCTGGAAAACATCTCGCGCCATCTGGAGCGCGGGCTGCCGCGCCGCCAGGCCGCGCTGCTGGGCGCGCGCGAAGTGGGCTTTACGGTGCTCACCATCAGCGCCTCGCTGGTGGCCGTGTTCATCCCGCTGCTGTTCATGAGCGGCTATATCGGCCTCATGTTTCGCGAATTTGCCCTCACCCTCTCGGCGGCGGTGCTGATTTCGCTGCTGGTTTCGCTCACCACCACGCCCATGATGTGCGCCGTGCTGCTGCCGCGCCATCTGGCCGGCCTGGCAGGCGATGCCGCCGAAGCCGCCGCGCCGCGCCGCAGCCTGCTGCAAAAGCTGCGCAGCGGCGGCCTGGCGCTGTATGCGCGCCTGCTGGATGCGGCCCTGGCCGCGCCCTGGCTGGCCGTGCTGGCGCTGGCCGCACTCACCGGCTTGAGCGCCTGGATGTTCAGCGCCATGCCCAAGAGCTTTTTCCCCGAGCAAGACAGCCGCCAGCTCATGGGCCACTTGCGCGCCGACCGCGGCATCTCCTCCTCGCTGATGGCCGAGAAGCTGCAACAGGCCGCCGAAATCATGCGCGCCGATCCGGCCGTGGCCGATGTGGTGGCCTTTTCCGGCGGCGGCAACGGGCGCGCGGGCGGGGGCTTTCTGGCCGCCTCGCTCAAGCCGCAAAGCCAGGCGCCCGAGCCTTCGCGCACCGTCATCGCCCGCCTGCGCCCGCAGATGGCGCGAATCACCGGCATGAGCGTGTTCATGAATCTGGAGCAGGAAGTGCAATTGAGCGCGCGCAGCGGCGCCAGCTCCAGCAACATCTACGTGCTCAAGGGCGAAAGCGCCAGCGACCTGGCCACCTGGACCGAGCGCCTGGTGGCCCGGCTCAAGACCGACGAGCGCCTGACCGACATCAACGACCACCTGGGCAGCGACAGCGTGGAGAGCTACATCCGCGTCGATCGCGAGCGCGCCTCGCGCTACGGCGTCAGCAGCAGCGCCCTGAACGCCGCGCTCTACAACGCCTTCGGCCAGCGCCAGGTGGCCACCATGTATAGCGATCTGAACCAGTACGCCGTCGTCATGGAATGGCTGCCACGCCTGAGCGCCTCGCCGCTGGCGCTGCACGATTTGCGCGTGCCCTCGGGCTTTGTCGCGGGCGCATCGGCCAACCCCGGCCAGCGCAACGCCTCGGCCGGGCAGCCGCTATCGACCGCGCCGCGCCAGATGACGCCCCTGATGTCCTTTGCCGATCTGGCCGAGCGCGCCGCGCCCTCCAAGGTGGAGCACGACGGCGGCGAGCTTTCTTCCTCCATCTCCTTCGGCCTGGCCGATGGCGTCACCCTCGAAGCGGGCCGCCAGGCCGTGCGCGACGCCGAAAACGCCATCGGCCTGCCCAACAGCGTGCGCGGCCAGTTCGCCGGCGCGGCCGCCGAAGCGCAAAAGCAGCAAAGCGAGCAGCTATGGCTGGTGCTGGCGGCCATCGTCGTCATTTATCTGGTGCTGGGCATCCTCTACGAAAGCCTGATTCACCCCCTCACCGTGCTCACCACCTTGCCCAGCGCCGGCTTTGGCGCGGCGCTGGCGCTGCTGGCGCTGAAGATGGAGTTTTCCATCATGGCGCTCATCGGCGTTTTTCTGCTGATCGGCATCGTCAAGAAAAACGCCATCCTCATCATCGACTTCGCCCTGCACGCCGAGCGCAGCCAGGGCCTGCCCGCCGCCCAGGCCGTGCGCCTGGCCTGCCTGCAAAGGCTGCGCCCCATCCTCATGACCACGCTGGCCGCCGGGCTGGGCGCGCTGCCGCTGGCCATTGGCTTTGGCCAGGGCGCAGAGCTGCGCCAGCCCCTGGGCGTGACCATCATCGGCGGTCTGCTCACCAGCCAGATCGTCACCTTGCTGTCCACCCCCGCCGTTTACGTTTTGCTCGACCGCCTGCGCCAGCGCCCGGCCGCAGCGGCCACACTCGCCGCCGCCCGCATCTGAAAGCGGCTGTTTCCCCCCTCACCCCCCGCACGCCATGCACCGCACTTTCCGCCCCTTCTTCTTTTTCCGCACCTTCCCCCGCGCCCTCGCGCCCCTGGCCCTGGCCGCCCTGGCCGCCTGCTCGCAGGCCCCCGTGCACCAAACGCCCGAACTGCCCGCGCCCCTGCCCGCCGAGTGGAAAACCCTGCCCGATCTGCCCGCCCCGCCCGGCTGGGCTCCTGCCGATCAGGCCGCCGCGCAGGCTGCGGCCCTGCCCGCCCAGTGGTGGCTGGCCTGGCAGGACGACACCCTCAACGCCCTGATGAACGCAGCCGCCCGCCACAACCAAAGCGTGGCCGCCGCCGCCGCCAGCGTGCGCCAGGCCCGGGCCGCGCTCGATCAGCAGCAGGCCGCGCTCTGGCCCACCCTGGGCCTGCAAGCCGGCCAGCAGCGCAGCGGCGGTGAAGACCGCGCCGCCAGCGGCAGCGCCAGCGCCGGGCTGCAAGCCAGTTGGGCGCCCGACCTCTGGGGGCGCGCTGCCGATGCCGCCAGCGCCCAATCCGCCAGCGTGCAGGCCAGCCAGGCCGACCTGGCCGCCGCCCTGCTGGCCGCCCGGGGCAGCCTGGCCAATGCCTACTTCAGCCTGCGCGCCACCGATGCCGAGCTGGCCCTGCTGGACGAAATCATCCGGGGCTATGAGCGCAGCGCCGCCATCGCCCAGCGCCGCTACGACAGCGGCCTGACCGCCCGCACCGACGCGCTGCAAGCGCAAAACACGCTTGATGCCGCCCGCGCCAGCCGCGTTGCCCTGCTGCGCAACCGCGCCCTGAGCGAAAACGCCATCGCCACCCTCACCGGCCAAAGCGCCGCCAGCTTCCGGCTCGCCCCCGCCGCCGATCTGAACGCCTGGCAGCGCCACCTGCCCGCCCTGGCCCCCAGCCAGCCCGCCGCCTTGCTGCTGCGCCGCCCCGACGTGGCCGCCGCCGAGCGCGCCGTGGCTGCTGCCAACGCCCGCATCGGCGTGGCCCGCGCCGCCTGGTTTCCCAGCCTCACCCTCAGCGCCAGCGCCAGCAGCGCCGCCAGCCGATTGAGCGACGTCATCTCCGCGCCCAAGCTGCTTTGGTCACTGGGCGCATCGCTGGCGCAAACCCTGCTGGACGCCGGCGCGCGCAGCGCCGCCGAGCAACAGGCCCTGGCCGCCCACGAGCAAGCCAGCGCCCAATACCGCCAGCGCGCCCTCACCGCCATGCAGGAAGTGCAAGACCAGCTCGCCACCTTGCAAACCCTGCAAGCGCAGCACACCTACAGCCAGGCCAGCGCCGAAGTGGCCGAGCGCATCGAGCAGCAAATGCTCGCCCGCTACCGCAGCGGCCTGGTGGCCTACACCGAAGTCGTCAACGCCCAGGCCAGCGCCCAAAACGCCCGCCGCTCGCTCATGCAACTGCAACTGCAACGCCAGCAAGCCTTCATCGCCCTGGCCCAGGCCCTGGGCGGCGGCTGGCAGCCCGAATCCGCCCAATCTGTCGATTCAACCGACTCCGCAAAACCTGCCACCGCCCCCTGAAAGCCTGCCGCCCCCGCGCCCATGAAAGCCCTCATGCACCTGGCCCTGGTCTGCCCCTGGGGCGTGGCCCTGTTCGATCCGGCCGTGCTCAGCGACTTTCTGCGCCAGAACCAGGCCCCCCAGGGCAGCGACGTATTCGAGATGCTGCGGCAAGACCCCCAGTTGCGCGCCTACGCGCTGCAAGACGGCCTCGTGCTGCCCATGTATCCGCTGGAAGAAGACGTTTACACCTTCGTGCACCTGAACGCCTGCCCCGCCCGCGTGGACTGGCGCTTTTGCCACGGCCCCTTCCCCCTGCTCATCGAATCGGGCCGGCTCGTCGCGGCCGATCTGTTCACCCTCGCCCACTGGGACTACGAGCTGTTCGAGCGCTACCACCAGCCCGCCGTGCGCGCCGGCACCCCCACCGAGTGGCTGCCCCTGCCGCCCGGCGAATACGCCCTCACCATCAGCGGCGGCCTCACCGGCTACGGCAAAACCTACGGCCTGCACCTGGCCCCCGCCCCCGGCCAGTTGCCCCCCTGGCCCGCCCCAATGGGCAGCCTGGACTTTAATTTGTAACAAGTCCGAAAAACCCCAAAACGCCCGCAAGGCCCGTGGATACTGCGATCGCAGCTACAAAATCAATAGCAAATAGGCCAAAAACGGCCCCGTTTGTTACAAATTCAGCCCCCGCGCAAGGCCGCCGCCCCCCTGGCCGATAATCCGCCCCCTTCTTCCCATCCCCATCCCATTCACCCCAAAAAAAAACACACCCGTCATGGCTCAATACGTATTCACCATGAACCGCGTCAGCAAGATCGTGCCGCCCAAGCGCGCCATCTTGAAAGACATCTCGCTGAGCTTTTTCCCCGGCGCCAAGATCGGCGTGCTGGGCCTGAACGGCTCGGGCAAATCCACCCTTTTGAAAATCATGGCCGGCATCGACAAGGAAATCGAAGGCGAAGCCACCCCCATGCCCGGCCTGGACATCGGCTATCTGCCGCAGGAGCCGCAGCTCAACCCCGAACACACCGTGCGCCAGGCCGTGGAAGAAGCCATGAAAGCCGTCAACGACGCGCGCGCGCGCCTGGATGAGATTTACGCCGCCTACGCCGAGCCGGACGCCGACTTCGACGCCCTGAGCGAAGAACAAGGCAAGCTCGAAGCCCTCATCGCCGCCGCCGGCACCGACAGCGAGCACCAACTCGAAATCGCCGCCGACGCCCTGCGCCTGCCCCCCTGGGAAGCCCTCATCAAAAACCTCTCCGGCGGCGAAAAACGCCGCGTCGCGCTCTGCAAACTGCTGCTATCCAAGCCCGACATGCTGCTGCTGGACGAACCCACCAACCACCTCGACGCCGAAAGCGTCGAATGGCTGGAAATCTTTTTGCAACGCTTTTCCGGCACCGTCGTGGCCATCACCCACGACCGCTACTTCCTCGACAACGCCGCCGAGTGGATTCTTGAACTCGACCGCGGCCACGGCATCCCCTACAAAGGCAACTACTCCAGCTGGCTGGAGCAAAAAGAAGCGCGCCTCAAACAAGAGCAAAAAACCGAGGACGCCCGCGCCAAGGCCATGAAAAAAGAACTCGAATGGGCGCGCCAGAACCCCAAGGGCCGCCAGGCCAAATCCAAGGCCCGCCTGGCCCGCTTTGAAGAACTCTCCGACTACGAATACCAAAAGCGCAACGAAACGCAGGAAATCTTCATCCCCGTGGCCGAGCGCCTGGGCGCCGAAGTCATCGAATTCAAGGGCGTGAGCAAAAGCTTTGGCGACCGCCTGCTCATTGACAACCTCAGCTTCAAAGTCCCCGCCGGCGCCATCGTCGGCATCATCGGCCCCAACGGCGCGGGCAAATCCACCCTGTTCAAACTCATCGCCGGCAAAGAGCAACCCGACAGCGGCGAAGTCACCCTGGGCAAAACCGTGCAAATGGCCTTCGTCGACCAAAGCCGCGAAGACCTGGCCAACGACAAAACCGTGTGGGAAGACATCTCCGGCGGGCTGGACATCATCACCGTCGGCAAGTTCCAGATGCCCAGCCGCGCCTACTGCGGGCGCTTCAACTTCAACGGCGGCGACCAGCAAAAGAAAGTCGGCATGCTCTCCGGCGGCGAACGCGGCCGCCTGCACCTGGCCAAAACCCTGATGCAAGGCGGCAACGTGCTGCTGCTGGACGAGCCCAGCAACGACCTGGACGTCGAAACCCTGCGCGCGCTGGAAGACGCCCTGCTCGAATTCGCCGGCTCCGTCATGGTCATCAGCCACGACCGCTGGTTCCTCGACCGCATCTGCACCCACATCCTCGCCGCCGAAGGCGACAGCCAATGGGTCTTCTTCGACGGCAACTACCAGGAATACGAAGCCGACAAAATCAAACGCCTGGGCGAAGAAGGCGCCCGCCCGCACCGCGTGCGCTACAAGGCGCTCAAATAAACCGCCAAACACCCCCCACACAAAAAAACCGCTGCACGAAAACCCTCGCGCAGCGGTTTTTTTTCACGCCCCCACCCCGGCGCGACATCACCTGTCGAAATCGTTTGCCATACTACGCGCCGTTTTGTTTTGTTACTACAGGAGTCAAGCATGAACGAAAACCTCGAAACCCAGAAAATCAAAGAGATCCAGGCCGAAGCCCTGCGCCTGATCAAGCTGCAAGACCAGCTACTGGAGCAACTTGCCGAAAGCAAACGCCGCTACGACACCCCAAAAGCTGGCACGGAAAATGCCGGGGAGGGGGGGGGAAACCAATAACCCGCCAGTAACCGACGAAAAATTGTCAACTGAAGACATAAAAATCAGGCGGCAGGCGCTGGCCGAACAAAAGCGCAAAACCGAAGAATTGAAAATGGTGCTGGCCGTGGTAGGCACCATGAAAGCGGGCAAATCCACCACCATCAACGCCATCGTGGGCCGCGAAATACTGCCCAACCGCAACCGCCCCATGACCGCGCTGCCCACGCTCATCGAGCACAAGCGCGGGCAAAAAACCCCCGTTCTGCATTTTGAAAAACGCCAGCCGATAGAAGAACTGGCTGCGCGGTTGCGCAAGAAAATCGAAAAAATGCAGCCCGGTCAGCGTAAAAAAATCACGGACGGCGATACCCATCTGGAAAAAACCCTCGCCAATTTGTCCGGCAAAAACAAAATTGCCGCAAGCTACGAAGGCGAAGAAAACATTTTCCGTTTTCTGGAATGGCTGAACGACATGGTTCGTCTGGCAAAGGCGCTGGACGATCAGTTTCCCTTTGACGAATACAGGTTCATAGACGATTTTCCATGCATCGAGGTGGAGTTTTTCCATCTGGCCTCAATGCCCGAATCAGGCCCCGGCAAGCTGCTGATTCTGGACACGCCCGGCTTCAACGAGGCCGGGCAGCAAGAGCATTTGCTGCCCGTGATGCAAGAGCAACTGAAAAAAGCCACGGCCATTTTGGCCGTGCTGGATTACACGCAGCTCAAATCAGATGCTGAAGGTAAACTGCGCGCAGAGCTGAACGCTATTGCCGAACAATCAAAAGACAACTTGTTTGCCTTGGTAAACAAGTTTGACCAAAAGAAAAGCGGTAGCGATAGCGAAGATGTAACGCGCGAATATGTGGCGCACGATTTGCTCAACAACACCATTTCAGAGCAATTTATTTTCCCCGTTTCTTCGCACTGGGCCTATTTGTCTCAACAGGCACGGGTAGCGCTGGCCGAAGGGGGTATTCAATGGCAGCCCGGACAGCCTGAAAGCTGGATAGACGATTTTGGAAAAATAGCGCTCGGCGAACTTGACTGGGAAGAAGAAATCACGAATACCAAGAAAATAGAAAGAGGTGCGCATCGTTTATGGACGAAATCACGTTTTGACGCGCCGCTTGAAAACGTCATTCGCTTCGTCTATCGCAATGCCGCCTATCAGGTCATAAAAGCCGCAGCAGCGGAGCTGATGAGAAATGCGCCGGATTTGGTGCGCGAGGTGCGCTTGCGCTTGCAGACGCATGATGCCGATCCAGAAGATCTGCAAGACATGATAGACAAGGCGTTAGAAAATATACACAACCTGAATGGATTGCAGGAAAAAAACAAAAATAATATGACTGAACAGCTGGATACTGTAAAAAAGGAAATGGAAACCGCCATAGAGGATGCCGAAAAACAAATTCAAGAAACAGTCCCTACGCTGCTGGAAGGGGGAATCAATTTGAAAGAATATTTCAGACCGGAACTTATCGGTATTATTGAGCGCCATTCCTGGTACAAGAAGCTTAACGCAAAAGAACAAGCCGAGTTTCTCAGAAAAAAACTGGATGAATGGCTGGAATTATTGCCGAACAACTTCAAACATTGCGGCCTAATTATGAACGCACTAAGAAAAGCAAGCGTGAAAAACATGAGTGAACGGATAATCGGGGGTGTTTTGAAGACAGACTTTGTCGTAGAAAATAAATTTAACCCTCGTGATCCAGATTCGTGGAGGTTTGCAGAAAGACGAGTCGCAAAAATCGTAGAAGAACTCAGAAAATCCATAGACGAAACGGCCCAAAATAATATTGACAGATTTGATGACATTATATTTAAGAACGAAGATAATGCTATTGGTGTACGAAACAGCTTGTCCAAAATAGTTGCGGAATTCATAGGCAAGGCAGGCAAATCCATTGAAAACGCCGCACTAAAAACAGTAAACACCCTGGATACGCAAATGGTAGAACTGCGCAAAAAAGTCGAGCGTGACATATCAACTTTTGGAGAACATGCAAGCAAAGTCAATCTAAGCGCCATTGATTTTCATGCGCCCGAGAACATTCGCCTGCGCGATCTGGAATATTTTTCTGGCCTCGATCGGAGTAATCTAATCAGCCGAACAACCCAAGCACGCACGGAATATAAAGAGCAAGATGGCTTTACCGCCTGGCTGGCGCGCAAGTGTGATTTATTTGGCAACAACTGGGGCTATGACAAAGTGGAAACAGAAGAAAATTGTTTCGCCATCAATGAAAACAAGCTGAAAGAAGAATTGAACAAGAAAGTCAATCAGGCCATTGCATCCCTGCGCGATCAGGTGGAAACCGGCTTCATTCAGCCCGTGCAGCAAAGCAGCGACGATTTCTTTGCCCAGGTGCTCGGCTGTTTCAGCCACGTGCGGCAAATTCTGGAAAACGGGATGAACGACCGATTGCGCGCGAAGGACGAAGCTGAACGGCTGATCAAGGAATTGCAGCAAATGCAGCGCGAAGCGGAAGACACCCAGCAAGGCGCAAACGAAATAAAGAACTGGGCCGGAAAACACACAACCCAAAAAGCTGCATGAGTTTTTTTAACCCTACGGAAAGAACCCCGAAATGACCGAAACGACAAATACCGCCCTGCTGGCTTTCAAGGAGGCGCTGCCCTGCGCCGTAACCAGCCGCACGCTGATCGACATGGCAAACAGCCTGGACGTGGTGGAAGACCACGTGCGTGTTCGAGTGCAGCGGCAAGGCTCTTTTTTCCCGCGCATGTTCGATGCCCTGAGCGGCCAGGGCGCCCGGCGCGACGCCGCCGTGACGCAGCATCAGCAAACCACGCTGCGCTCTTTGGTGGGTGTGACAACGCATCTGGCGCACGAGCTGAAAAACACCAATCTGGCGCTGGTGCAGGTGGGCGGGCGGCTGGGCTATCTGGAGCACTCGCTGGCGCATGTGGCAGGCGCGGTAGCCGATTTGCGCGCGCTGCATGACGCGGTGCAAAACGACATACGGCGCATCGATGAGCAACTGAAGCGCCTGACCCTGCGGGTGGCGGCCAGCGAGCAACTGGAGCATGTGTTTGCCCGCTGGGAAGCGGGCCGCCTGGCTGCCCTGCCGCTGGCTTCGCGCGCCAATGCGGCCTTGCAGGAGTTGCGCTGGGGCGCTTTCGGCCAGTTTCTCAAACAGCACCCGGGCGAGGCGGAAATGCTGCGGAAAACGGTGAAGGAAAAAACCACTGCTGCTCTCATGCGCGACGCGCGGCTGCAAGCGGCCAATGACCTGCTGGGCCTGAGCGCCTGGCTGGTGCTGCCCGAGGAGGAAAGGGAAAAAACCCGCGCCTTTCTGGAGGGGCTGGACTGGCTGAACGAGGGCGCAACGCTGCAAGGGCCGCAAGGCGCGCTCAAGCTATGCAGCCAGTGGCCGCTGCTGGAGCAAAAAAGCCTGGAAACGCTGCCGCTGAACCTGCCGCGCGCAGCCAGCCCGCAGCGCATGGCCAGCTTGCTGATGGATGCGGCGCTGGCCCCGCTGCAAGCCCACAAAACGAGTGAAGGAGAACAGGCATGACAACCCCCATGAATGCAGCGCAGGCAGGTGCAGGGCAGCCGCCCGCCGGGCTGGGGCTGGTGCTCTCGGGCGGCGGGGCCAAGGGCGCGTATCAGGCGGGCGTGCTGCGCGCGCTGACGGAAGAAGGCGTGTTTGCCACGCATGTGGCCGGGGCCAGCATAGGCGCGCTCAACGGCGCGGTGGTGGCCGCCGCGCCCTCGCAGCAAGAGGCTGTGGAGCGCCTGCGCCAGTTGTGGTTGAAGCTGGCCGAGCAGCCGCCGCTGAAGGCAAACGGAGCGCTGCTCAAGCAGGCGCCCGCCTATCTCACGCTGCTGGCCTCGCTGGGCCTGACGCCCGGCGCGCGCCCCCTGATCGGCACACTGGGCGCGCTGGGCGCATGGGCGATGCAGTCCGGCGCGGCCCTGAAGGCGCTGGCCGCCCTGCTAGTCAAGGTGGCCCCCGTCACGCCACTGCTGGCGCGCCTGCCCGCGCTGCCCGCTTCGCTGCTGACGGCGCTGCAATCGAATTTGCAGCCCGTGCAGGACTGGCTTGAAAAACTGCCCGCGCCGGTCATGAACATGGCCGAGCAAACAGTCGCCAGCCTGCAAACAGTCGCCAGCCTGCTTAGCAACGAAGCCGTGGCCGCCCTGCTCAGCGAATACCTGCCCGCCGGCGGGCTGCCCGCGCGCGTGCCGCTTTACGTCTCGCTCTACCCCACCGAAGGGGCCTTGCAGGATGTGATGCGCCTCATAGGCGCGGAGCTGGGGCTGGGGCAGACAGCCGATTCGCACTTCGTGCATGTGCAGTCGCTGCCCGCCGATGAGCAAAAGCAGGCGCTGATGGCCTCGGCGGCGCTGCCGCTGCTGTTTACGCCGCAGGAGGTCAACGGCCGGCTTTACAGCGACGGCGGCCAGGGCGGCTGGAGCCGGCTGCAAGGCAACACGCCCATTCAGCCTTTGCTGGATGCGGGCTGCCGCGCCGTGGTGGTGACGCACCTGGAAGACGGCTCGATGTGGAACCGGCATGACTTCCAGCAGGCCGAAATCATCGAAATCCGCCCCTCGGGCATAGGCCGCAAGGGCACGGTGGGCGATGTGCTGGGCTTTGACAACCAGCTGATTGCGCAGTGGATGGAGCAGGGCTATGAGGACACGCGCGTCTGCCTGGGCCGTATCCGCGCCGTGGTGCAGGCCCACGCCGGGCTGCAAGCCAGCGCCCGGGCGCGCGATGCGGCGCTGCAAGAGCAAAGCGGCCGCCAGGCGCTGCAAGAGGCCATGCGCAGGCTTTGAAAAAACCGCGAAGCGCCGCATGGCAAGGCCGCCCGCTGCCCCGAATGCCGCAGCGGGCGGCTTTTTTTTTGCCGGATCGCGTGAATTTTTTTTGCCATGCGACACGCCCTGTCGCACGCGGCTGAAATACTGCGCTTATTGCGAACGGAAACGAAAGGAGAAAACGCATGGGACAGTTGATCGGGCTGGCCATACTGGTTTGGGCGATTGCCCTGATTTTTTCCAGACTGTTTGGCGGCAAAGCGCCCGAAAACCATACGGCGGGCGGCGGAGCGGCCGATATTCAGCAGCAGTTGCAGGCGGCGTATCGGCAGGGGTTTGCCGATGGCGTTCAACACGCGGGCAACCGGCCAACGCCGGTGCGGCGCATTCCGTTTGATGATGGGCAACAACCAGGGCAGAAAGAAAACATGTAATGACAAAAAAGAACACGCATAAAAACGCGCACAAGAACGCGCATGAGTTTGAGTTGATGGATTCGGATGAGGAGCAGGATTTTGAAATGGAAAATTTCGATTTTGAATACACCCATCAAACCGTGCATTTCATGGAAACGGCAAGGGAAATCAAAAAGCAGCGCGTCAGCCTTCGCGTTCGCATCAAAAGCCGCGCGCAAAATGAAGAAAATGCGGCGGCAAATGATGCGGCCAACCGTGCTTATGCCAAAATGGAACAGTTGATGGAAAAGGCGTTTGAACAAGGTTTTATCAGGGGTTTGAAATACGCAAGCGAGCGGCAGTCGTCCGTGCCGCGCATTTCATTCGACGAAAATTAACCCAGGCAGGAAAGGAAGCATGTCATGTCAAAAAGCAGTTTGCAGAAAATCGCGCTGGCTGATTTGAATGAGCGGGTTTCGGAATTGATTGAGGCCCGTGAAAGTTTTGAAGTGTGGGATGTGGATGTGGAATCGGCTTTCGATTCCGCACAGCGCATTGAATCGGAAATCGAAAGGCGGCGCATGACTTGCCGCATTTACACCAGCGGCCGCCTTTTGACGGCGGCGGCCGGTATTTTTTATCTGGGCGCGGGGCTGGCCGCGCTGGCCAGTATTGCGGCGCATAATCTGATGACGTATGACCCCGATTATGAAATCTGCCGCGATCTGGCCAACAGCCGCCTGATTGTGAAATTCATGAAATCATGAGGAAGGGTTTTCATGTTTCTTCCTTTTGAGGAAATGTCGCGCCTGCAACTGAAACTGGCGATAAACAAAATGCGCGCTTGCAGCCTGAATCTGGCCGTGGCCAGCGCCTTGCTGATTTATTTTTTTAACGAAGGCGTCAATACCCTGATTTTGTCGCTGGCGGCGCTTTTTTGGGTGGCGGTTTTTTATTCGTTTGCGGGCAGCGTGTGGCGCTATCGCAAAATTCGCGGCCGCCCCGGGCTTTCGGGGCGCATTTCATAAAAAAACCTGCTCCGCGCTTTTTTCATGACTGCTTTTTTGCCCCGCATTGCCCTGCTCACCACGGGCGGCACCATCGCCGGCGCAGGCCCCAGCGCCACGGGCGCGGCCTACACCGCCGCTGCGCTGGATGCCCGCGCCCTTTTGGCCGCCCTGCCCCCGCTGCACGGGCTGGCCCGCGTGCAGGCCGAGGCCCTGTTTGCCATTGACTCGGCCGATTTGACCGATGCCCTTTTGCTGCAACTGGCCCGGCGCGTGCGCGAGCTGGCCGCCCGCAGCGATGTGGATGCCATCGTCATCACCCACGGCACCGACACGCTGGAGGAAAGCGCCCATTTCCTGCACCTGACCGTGCCCACGGACAAGCCGCTGGTGCTCACCGGCGCGATGCGCGCGGCCACGGCGCTGGGCGCAGATGGGCCGCTGAACCTGTATCAGGCCCTGCAAGTGGCCGCCAGCGGGCGCGCGGCGGGGCTGGGCGCGCTGGTGGTGATGAACGGCGCGATCTGGAGCGGGCGCGACACGATCAAGCGCCACAGCAGCCAGGTGCAGGCGCTGCGCAGCCCCTATGGCCCGCTGGGGCTGGTGGCCGATGAGGGGCCGCGCTTTTACCGCGCGCCCGCCCGCGCCCACACGCTGCGCAGCGAGTTTGCGCAGGCGGCGCTGCCCGCGGCGCTGCCTGCCGTGGCCATCAGCGCCAGCCACGCCGGCATGGCCGAGGCCACGGCCCGCCACTGGCAGGCGCTGGCCGAGCTGCCCGTGCGCGGCATCGTGCACGCCGCCTTCGGCGCGGGCACGCTGCCTGCGGCCCTGCATGCGGCGGCGCAGCGTTTGCACGAGGCCGGCATCGCCCTGCTGCTGGCCAGCGCCACGCAGCAAGGCCCGCTGCCTGCCGCCTGCCGCCAGGGGCCGTGGCTGTGCGCGGATGACCAGCCCCCCCGCCAGGCGCGCCTGCTGCTGGCGCTGGCGCTGGCCCGGGGCATCGGCCCGCAGGGCTTGCAGGGTTTGTTTGACCGCTATTGATGGGGGCGGCCCGTGGCCGGGGGCAGCCGGTTTTTGCCCCTTTTTGCAGGAGTTATCCACAGTTTTCTCCTGATTTGATAGCGCGCTTCGCAGTGTTTACGGGCGCTGCGGGCGGTCTGCCTATTTGGTAAGCAAAATTTTGTAATGAAATGCAAGCCGGGCGGGCTTCAGGCGCGGCCTGCCGGGGGGCTGGCGATTTCCGGGGCTTCGGCGGGGGCGGCTTCGGCGGGGATGGCCGCGTCGCGGGTGCGCAGGCTGAGCAGCATTTGGCGGCAGGGGGCGATTTGGCTGGTGATGAGCGAGAGCTGCTGCCACAGCACGTAGTGGGCGCGCTGGCCGTGGATGCGCTGGCGCAGCTCGGCCAGGTCGGCGGCCAGGCGCTCGTGGGCGGCGGCAAAGGCCGGCTCATCCAGCGTGGCCAGCTCTTGCAGCAGGCGCGCGCCCTGCCCGGCGGCGGCGAAAAAGAGGGCGGTGAAGGCGTCGGCGGCAGGTTCGGGGGCGGTTTGCGGATCGGCCTGCGGGGCAGCTTCTGCGGCGGCGGTTTGCAAATCGGCCTGATCGGCGGTTTGCAATGCCGCGCCCGCTGCCTTCTGGGCGGCGTTTTCGTGGGCCAGTTGCTCGCGGTATGCGCCCAGGGCGGAGATGTAGCCCATCAGGGCGTAGCTGGTTTTCAGCAGTTTCAGGCCGGTGCTTTGCTGGTGGGCGCTGTAGCGGCTGGCCTGGCTGCCACTCATGTCGGAGACGGCGCTGCTGAGCGCGGCTGCGCCTTCGTGGGCCTGGCGGCGCACGCTGCGGTAGGCCACGTCGTCGCGGCTGCCGTGTTCGAGCTGGCGGGTGATTTGGGCCAGATAGGCCCCGTTGCTGCGGATGGCTTCGGCGGCGCTGCGCTCCAGGCTGGTGTAGCGCCAGTCGGGCCAGAGAAAGTAAACGGCCGCCCAGGCAATCGCCCCGCCGATGACGGTATCGACCACGCGCACGGGCATGAGGGCAAACACGTCCATGCCGGCCAGCGAGAGGCTGGTGAGCGCCTGAATGGTGATGAAGAAGGTGGACCAGCTGTATTTGTAGTTGCGCGAGAAGAAAAAGAGCGTGGTGGTCATGACGATGAGCCAGAGCTTGGTTTCCACCGAGGGGGTGAACCAGGGCATGGCGCTGCCCACGAGCACGCCGGCCAGGGTGCCGGCCACGCGCTGGTTCACGCGGCTTTTGGTGGCCGAGTAGTTGGGCTGGCAGACAAAGAGGGCGGTCAGCAAGATCCAGTAGCCCTGCTGGCTGGGCAGCCACTGCACCAGCGCGCAGGCGGCCAGCACCACCAGCGACAGGCGCGCCGCGTGGCGAAAGACGACCGAGCGCATGTTCAGTTGCGAGCGCAGCGCGCGCAGGGCCGAGCGCAGCCCGTGCGGGTCTTGCCCGGCGATGCGGCTGTGTTCGCTGTCTTGCCCGAAGGCGTCACCAAAGCCGGCCTGCTGGCCGCCTTGCAGATGGGCCAGTTGGTGATCGATGCCGGCCAGGTTGTCCAGCAAGCGCCAGAGGGTGTGAATGCGGGCGCTGGCTTCATCCGCATCGCCCGCATCGGCGGCATCGGCAGCTTGCTGCATCTGGCGGGCGTAAAGGGTGAGCGACTGCTGGCAGCCGCTCATGGCGCGTTGCAGGCGCTGGCTGTAGGCGTAGGGGCGGTCGGCGCGCAGGCTCTCGGCCACGTCGCGGCAGGCCTGGCCTTGCAGCTCCAGCAGGCGGTGCATGCGGAAGATGAGATCGGTGTTTTTCAGGCTTTCGGCCAGTTCGCGGTAGTCGGCGTGGGTGGAGCTGATGCGCTCGTGCACGTCTTGCGCGATGAAGTAGTAGCGCAGCATGCGCGCCGTGCGCGGGTGGCGGTGCTGGCCGCGCATTCGATAAAAAAGCGCGCTGCGGCAGCGGTTGAACGCTTCGGTGACGGCCGTGTTGCGCTGCGCCAGCGCCAGGCGCACGTCATCGCCCAGCCAGTGCGCCTCGTCAGGGTCGAAAAAGGCGGCCTTGGCGTCGAAATAGCCGCCCAGCTCGGCAAAGGCGGCGGCCATGCTCTCTTGCACGGGCCGGTGCGGAAAAACGATGTGCGCCAGCAGGGTGAAGCTGCTGTAGAGCAGCGTGCCGCAGAGGATGAGCAGGGGGTTGAGCCACCAGGCGATGTCCGGCGCGTGCGACAGCGTGGTGTAAGTGGCCACGGCCACCGCGCCAAAGGCAATGGTGCGATAGCGCAGCCCCATCGCCCCCAGCAGGGTGGAGAAAAAGGTCAGCGCCGTCATCAGCAGCACGAAAACCGGCCCCTGCCCCATCGCCGCCTGCACGGCCAGCGAGGCGGCGGCAAAGGCCAGGGCGGTGAAGATGATGTTTTGCAGCCGCCCGGTCAGGCCGTTGTCCAAATCCACCAGCCCGCCCGCAATCACGCCCAGCACCAGCGGCATCGTCCAGGCCGGCATTTGCGCCAGCCAGACAAAGCCGCAAGCGGCCAGAACGCTGAAAAACACCGGCAAGGTGGCGATGACTTTGGGATTGATGGCGGGCGTGCGCATGGGGCGGGGGCCGGGGGGAAAACCCGAAAAAAAGCCGGGAAAAAGCCGAAAAAGGGGGCGGATTTTGCGCGCAAACGCCCCTGCGGCAAGGGGCGAAGGCGGCGGGCAAAGCGCGGGCGGGCAAGGGCAATCCACAAGGCGCGCACAGCGCGCGGCGGGCAAAAATCGGCCGCATCATGAATACACAAAACACCCCCGCCGCCCACGCCGAACCCGCCCTGCCCCTGGTGGCGGCGCACCCCTTTGCCGAGGCCGATCGGCAAGCCCTCTACCGCGCCATCGCCGAGCGGCGCGACATGCGCCACTTCAGCGGCGGCCAGGTGCCCGAGGCCACGCTGCTGCGCCTGCTGGGCGCGGCGCACATGGCGCCCAGCGTGGGCTTCATGCAGCCCTGGCGCTTCATCCGCATACGCGACAGGGCGCGCCGCCAGGCCATACACGCCCTGGTGGAGCAGGAGCGCCGCGCCACCGCCCGCGCCCTGGGCGAGCGCGAGGACGAATTCATGCGGCTGAAGGTGGAAGGGGTGATGGAATGCGCCGAGCTGCTGGCCGTGGCGCTGCCGCCGGGGCGCGAGGCGCATGTGTTTGGCCGCCGCACCCTGCCCGAGATGGACGTGGCCAGCGTGGGCTGCGCCATTCAGAACCTGTGGCTGGCCGCGCGCGCCGAAGGGCTGGGGCTGGGCTGGGTGTCGGTCTTCGATCCGCAGGCGCTGGCCGCGCTGCTGGGCCTGCCTGAAGGCGGCCGGCCCCTGGCGCTGCTGTGCCTGGGGCCGGTGCCGGGTTACTACCGCCAGCCCATGCTGGCCGAGCTGGGCTGGGCGCAGCGCCTGCGCTTGCAGGATTTGTGCATGGATGAGGTCTGGCAGGACAAGTAAATCGGCAGAAATCAATCGGCAGGAAAGGGGCGGGCCGGCCTTCAGCCCGCCAGCCGGGCAAAGGCGGCCACCACTTCGGGCGGGGCCTGCACCAGCTCGATCAGCACGCCCTCGCCGGCGATGGGAAATTCCTCATTCGCCCTGGGGTGCAAGAAGGTGATGTCAAAGCCGGCCGCGCCCTTGCGGATGCCGCCGGGGGCAAAGCGCACGCCCCGGGCCGTGAGCCATTGCACGGCGCTTGGCAAATCGTCGATCCACAGGCCCACGTGGTTGAGCGGCGTGGTGTGCACGGCGGGTTTTTTCCCGGCATCCAGCGGTTGCATCAAGTCCACCTCCACCTTGAAGGGGCCGCTGCCGATGGCGCAGATGTCTTCGTCCACGTTTTCACGCTCGCTTTTGAAAGTGCCGGTCACTTGCAGGCCGAGCATGTCCACCCACAACTTTTGCAGGCGCTGCTTGTCAGGCCCGCCGATGGCGATTTGCTGGATGCCCAGCACTTTGAAGGGACGTGCGCTCATCGAAAACTCTCCTTGAATGCGATGGATGAAAAGGAATGAAAAAAACAGGCCATGCGGCCGCAAGGCCCGTGGATACAGCGTTGGCTACTATGGTTTTTGCACTCACGCCTGCCTGGCCATCCAGCGGGCCACCTGCTCGCGCGCCGCTTGCAGGGCGGCGGCGTCGGGCAGCTCGATGCCCAGCGTTTTCTGGCGGCCGGCCGCGCCATGCAGCAGGCTGACGCTGGCGCGCGGCACGCCAAAGGCGCGGGCGGCCCAGGCCAGCAAGGCGGTATTGGCCTTGCCATCGACCGGCGGCGCGCCCAGGCGCACGCGCAGGGCGCTGCCGTAAGCGCCGGCCACCTCGGTGCGGCTGGCGCCGGGCGTGGCGTGAACGGGCAGTTTGAGCAAGTGGCTCATGGGATGGGGCGGCGATTCATCAGGGCCAGAGCAGGCGGCCGGTTACGGGCCACTGCTTGCGCCGCAACTGGCCGTCCGTCAGCGGCGGGCCTTGCCACACCTGCGCCTGCTGTGCGCCAACGCTGCGGGCCAGATCGCGCAGCACCTCGATTTCCAGCGGCGTCAGCCCGCCCTCGAACTCGTCCAGCGGGTGCATGACCAGCCGGGGCGCAAGCCAGCGCCGCTTGAAAACGGCGTTGACGGCCACCCGGAACAGATACGCCGCCAGATCGAGATCGGACACCAAGATGCGCGGATGGGCAAAGGGGTGCACCAACTGGCAGCCGACCTCGGCCCCGGAGCGCGCCGCAGCGGCCAGCGCCAGCGCGGCCTCGCCCAGCGCCAGCACGCGCGCCGGCTGCGCCCGCGCCCCACGCCGGCCGGGGGCGGCCGCCTGCACGGCCAGCACGGCGGCTTCGTCAAAGGTCGCGCCCGTGCCGCTGTGGCGCAGCGCCAGTCGCCGGGCAGAAATCTGCGCATACAGCACCGGGGGGCCGAGCAGGGACATGGAGAAGGCGCGGCCCGGGGCTTACTCGAACTCGACGATGGGCTGATCGACCGCCAGGCTTTCGCCCGGCTGGGCCAGGATGGCCTTGACCGTGCCGTCGGCGCTGGCAAAGAGCACGTTTTCCATCTTCATGGCCTCGATCACGGCCACGCGCTCGCCCGCCTGCACTTTCTGGCCAGGCTGCACGGCCACTTGCGTGAGCAGGCCGGGCATGGGCGAGAGCACGAAGCGGCTCATGTCGGGCGGGGCCTTGTAGGGCATGAGCTTGTGCAGCTCGGCCGTGCGCGGGTGCATGACGATGCAGTCCATCTGCGTGCCGTTGTGAATGACGCGGGTGACCAGCGGGTTCTTGGTGCGACCGCGCTCCATCTGCACGGTAAAGGGCTGGCCGTTGACCTGGCCTGTGACGCGGGCGTTGCCCAGCATTTGCTCGACAAGGATTTGATAGACCCGGTCGC
>JBQNAO010000008.1:0-69383 GCA_052170415.1 Ottowia sp.
TAAGGCGCGACATGAAACCAACCCACTTTTCCCGCCTGCGCAGCGGTTTCAACTCACGCGCCCGTATTAAGGCGCGACTTTACGGAGGGGAAAACGCAGTTTTCCACGGAGTGTTTCAACTCACGCGCCCGTATTAAGGCGCGACGTCGGCGCGCTTTGTCTGTCGTCAACGTAGCCGTGTTTCAACTCACGCGCCCGTATTAAGGCGCGACGCCCGCGCCGTTCTCTTTGAGATCGGCTTCGATATGTTTCAACTCACGCGCCCGTATTAAGGCGCGACGGAGAATTGCTCAAGTTTTAGGCGAAGATGCTATTGTTTCAACTCACGCGCCCGTATTAAGGCGCGACGCCAGGCCGATAGCGATCTGCTCAGTGACACATTGTTTCAACTCACGCGCCCGTATTAAGGCGCGACGGCTGCATTGTAATACAGTTGATAGTAAATAGGTTTTTGGTCATTTGGCGCGAACTGGTTGGCGGGTTTGTTTTTTGCGGGGTGCGGGGGAGTGGACGGGGAAATTATCCGTTTGGAAGCAAAGGGTTAGGCGATACGCGAACCTGTGTCGGCTGGGGTGGTTGCTGCTGGTTCGCGCGTGCGTGACGGGGGCGAGGGATCAGAGTATCAGGGGGCCTTGCAAATCGAGTGATGGTTTGGCGCCGATGTGTTCTATTTTGTGTTTCCAGTTTTTCCCCAAATAATAAAAACGCAGGCTGTCGGTTGTGGGGTCAATCAGGTCGCACAGGGTGTTTTTCAGCGGGAGCCATTGGGCAGTATCGACTTCAATTTCAAATACGGAATATTGCACGCGCTGGCCGTAGTTTTGGCAGGCGCGGGCTATTTGGCGCAGGCGGCGTTGGCCGGCCGAGGTTGTGGTGCTGACGTCGTAGCTGACGAGTATCAACATGGTGAAGGGGATTTTGTTTGGCTGTGTTTTTAAAATGCCTGATTGCCCTGTCTGGTTCAATGAAAATCCGAAATGCATTCAGGAAAATGCTGCCGCAAGTGCGGCGTTTGATTCGCTGTTTTCAGGTTGCGGTTTTCTTTATTTCCAGATGAATGGCGGGTAGCCGTCCAGGTCGCCGCGCAGGTGGCGGGCCAGCAGTTGTGCTTGCAGAAAAGGGAAAAGGCCGATGGGGGCGGTTTCGCCTGTAAAGCTGTGTTGCAGGGTGTCGCGTTTGCGTTCCTGCCAGGCGACGAGGACGGTTTTGCGGGCGGTTTCTTTGAGCAGTACCGCGCCGCCGTCCAGAAACTGGAAATCGCTGGCGCCTAGCTGGCGGCGGTTGACGAGGGAGAGGGCGAGGCGGTCGGCCAGCACGGGGCGAAATTCTTCCATCAGGTCGAGTGCCAGGCTGGGGCGGCCCGGGCGGTCGCGGTGCAGGAAACCGGCCGCGGGGTCGAGGCCAACGGTTTCGAGTGCGCTGCGGCAGTCGTGGGTGAGCAGGGTGTAGAGCAGCGACAGCAGTGCGTTGATGGCGTCGCGGGGCGGGCGACGGCTGCGGCCGGTAAAGCGCAGTGCAGGGTCGTCGCTGCGGATGAGGTGGTCGAAAACGCTGAAGTAAAGCTGGGCGGCTTCGCCTTCCATGCCCCGCAGCAGGTCGGCGTTGTCCGTTTGGCTGGCCTGGGTGGCGATGCGTTTGAGGCGCACCTGGGCGTGCCGCAGCGCCTGGACGGCGTCAGGTGCCATGCCGGTGGCGTGGTCGCGCAGGGCGCGAGCGAGTACGGCGCGCTGGTTCAGCACTTTGCCGGCGACGATGTGGCGGGCGATGTCGATGCCCTGGTCGGTATCGCTGCGGCGGTACTGCTCGCGCCGCAGCAGGATGTTGCCGGAGACGGGGCCTTCCACGCGGGCGAGGAATTTGCCGTTGGCGTCAAGGTGGCTGATGCAGATGCCGCGTTGCGCGCAGTGGCCCATGAGCGCGGGGGAGACGAGCACCCGGCCGATGCAGACCAGCCCCTGGAGCATGTGCAGGGGCAGGCGGGCGTGCTGCCGGCCTTCTATTTCCATGACCAGGTTTTCGCCGTCTTTGCGCAGCCATGCGCCTTCGGTGGTGACGTAGAGGGTGTTGAGCAATGGGCGCATGGTTCGTGCGTCTGTCAGAGCCTATTCATGATCTCGTCACGCTCGCCTGGGCGCGGGAATTTGGGCGGTCTGTCATGAACAACTTCTCAGGCCTGTTCCAGTTGATGTTGCAGCCATTGCGCGACGTGGCAGCGGCGCTCGCTCCAGCGGGGTTGGCAGTCGTCCAGCAGGGAGCAGGCGGCGCAGCGGCTGGCCTGGTAGCGGGCGGGCGGCGTTTGGCCGGATGTGAGCAGTGCGCGCGTGTCGGCAATGGTTTGCAGGGTCAGTTCGCGCAGTGCGGCGTCAAACGCGACGCTTTGGCGGCGGCGCGTCTGGCCGTAAAAGAGCGCGCCTTCGGGCACGGGCTGGCCCAGCATGTCTTCCAGGCACAGCGCCTGCGCGCACAACTGCACTTCGTCGGCGCGGTGCTGCTTGGGGCGGCCTTTTTTGTATTCGACGGGCAGGGGCCGCCACGCGCCGCCATCTGCCTCGTGCCATTCCACGACGTCAGCTACGCCCGCAATGCCCAGCGCCCGATGCTGCAAGGGCATGGCCGTGACGGTGCGGATGCCGTGGCGCTGCTCCACGCCCGGCGTATCCGCGCGCTGGTGCAGCAGGCGGCCTGCGGCCGTGTGGGCGTTTTCCGTCCAGGCCCGCTCCAAATGAATGAGCGCGCACTGGCGCGGGCAGTACAGGTAGTGCTGAAGGGCAGACAGCGGGATGAGAAGCTCGGTGTCCTGCATGGCGCGGCGGGGTTGTTGCTGGCGGCTGCCGTCCGGGCGCTCTGCCGCGCTGCACGCCTTGCAGTTCATCTCGCGCCGAGATCGCAAACAGGTCCTTACAGCATTTCCTGCACGGTCACGCCGGCGGGTACGATGTCAACGCTGACGCGGTAGTCGGCAAAGCTGCGGGCCGGCGGGCGGTTCTCGCTGGCGTCGGTGCGCTCGACTCTCACGGCGTCAGACAGCGCGTGCGCGGGCGCGTTGCCCATGGCGCTGTCGTGCCTGAAGACGATGAGCTTGCGTGCGGCCATTTCGCCGCGGGCAGCGGAGCGGTCGTGTTCAAACATGTTGATGAGCGAGCGCCACAGCAGCGCCAGGTCTTCTTCGCCGAAGCCGGTGCGCTCGGCCAGCTTGGCCGAGATGAAGCCGTGGGCACGGTACAGCCCGTAGGGCAGGATGTGCTTGCGGCCCATGGTGCGGTTGTCGCCGCTTTGGGCGTCGGCCTCTTTTTCGGTGGTGACGGCCATGCGGGTAATGGCCACTTCCAGCGGCAGCACGGGTTCGATGGAAGTGGCAAAAGCCATTTGCACGGGGCCGCGCACCTGTCCGGCGTTGATGCCGGTGGTCATGACGGCGCCGAAGGTGCGCACGTCAAAAAAGTTCTGGCACATCCAGTCGGTAATTGCCCGCGCCTTGGCTTCGTCCTTGGGCAGTTTTTTATCAACGGGTTTGATGTCCAGCGCCTCATAGGCTTTCTGGTGCTGCTGGTTCAAAACCGCCTTTTCCTGCATGTAAATGGCGTAGCCGGGCGCAGCTTCCTTGTCGAGCTGCACGAAATTGCGGATTTTTCGCTTGAGGCACACGTCGGTGACCAGTCCGCAGCCGGTTTCGGGATCCAGTCGCGGCAAATTGCCCGCGTCCGGATCGCCGTTGGGATTGCCGTTGGCAACGTCAAACAAATAAACAAATTCATAACGGTTGGCAATGGACTGGCTCATTCTTGCTCTCCTGGTTCAGAAATGTTTTCAATATCGGCTGGTTCAGTGCTGCCACCGTTTTTTGCGTAAAACGAATTGTGTTGGTGGTAATAACCGATGGCAAAGCGACCCTGATTTTCAATATTGAGGGTTTTTGGAAAATGCTCCGGCAGCAGGTCAATAATGGAATTGAGTAATTTCTCAATATTGACGGCAAAGCCGGCCTTGTCTTTGCGGATTTTGGAAATGTGGTTTTGCGCATTGCGCAGCAGCACCGGAAAAATGCTGGCGGGTGTGGCCGATGCAGCGCCGTAGTAGCGGTCGCGAATGGTGGCGTTGATTTGTTTGCCCAGCGCGCCGCGCTGCGCGTATTCCAGGACGGCGAACAGCCGCCCCAGCAGGTAGCCAGGCTCGGTGGATTGCGTGTTCAGGCTCACGGGGATCTCCTCTTTGGACGTTTGCTGAAGCAGGCGGCGCTGGCGCGTGATGACGCCCTTGCACAGGGCGATGCGCAGGCCGGAGAGATGGCCGTCGGCGCGCATGCGCATGACGGTGTTGCTCAAAAGGCTGAGCGGGTAGGGGCCGCCGGTGAGGATGGCGCGCATGGTTTCGCCCACCAGGTTGTGGATGGCGTCTTCTGATTTGGGCATGGCACCTTCGCGCTGGGGCGCTGTGGCCAGCACCAGCCGCCGCACGGCGGGGGCGGTTTGCCACGGCAGCGGCTCCAGCCGCAAGTCGGCCTCGTGCTGGGCCAGGCGCTGCACCAGCTCTTGCAGGGAGTCGGTCAGCCAAAAGCGCACCGACAGGCGCGCCGCATTAGGCGCCAGGCCCAGCACGCAAATGCGCGTTTGCGGGTCAAGGCGGGCGGCAAGCTGGGCGTCCGTCAGCGGGCGGCCTTTTTGCACGATGCTGAGCACGTCTTGCACGCGCCTGGCTTCGCTTGCGTCGTCGGGCGGTGCAAGCAGGGCGGCCAGCAGGTTTTCGGCGGCTGCGGCTTGCTCGTGCGTGGCTGCCTCGGCCCAGAAGACCACGGTGGCATCGCCAATCTGAATGCGGTGGCTGCCACTGCGCAGCAGGTGGTTGAGCGCGGTGGTGTAGGCAAAAGCCGCTTGCACGGAAACGGGGGCGTTTTCGCCCTGCTCTTTGCCATAGGAAGTGAAAGCGCCCTGATTGAATGAAACGATGGATGCGCCCGAGCTTTGCGCGCCCACAACGCCCTTGATGGACGGGTGCGTGGCGGCCGGCATGGCAGCTTCGCCCGTGAGCAGGCAGGTGGCGATGTGGCCGTTTTGAATGCGGGTTGCATGGGGGTCTTCATCCGGCTCGCTGCCTTGCAGCAGTTGGGCGCGCAAAGCTCGGGCGGCAGGGCGCTCGTGCAGCCAGCCGTTTTCGCCGCTGAGGCGAAACATTACGTTGGCGTCTTTCATTTCCTGCGTGAATAGCGGCGGCTGAAACTGGTCGGGCTGCCATTGCTGCAAAAAGCGGCAAAGTGCCAGCAAACCGGCATCGGGGCTATCGGCCAGCAGGGGAAGGTGCAGCGCCTTGAAGGCGGCGTGCTCCTTGTCTGCACGCTTGCTGCTGGTGCTGACGCCCAGCACGTAGCTGGTTTTGTCCCACAGAAAGCTGGGTTGAATGCCGACAGTGCGCTTGGGAGGCTGCGGCACGGTGAAGATGCCGGGCCTTGGCTGCTTGCCGGAGGTGTCGCGCACGTCGTCCACCTGCATTACGCGGCCGTCGGCATCCAGCACGATGGCGTAGCTGATTTTTTCCGGGCTGTAGCCATAAGACGCCAGGCCGCTGTCAGGCTGCGCGGCCAGGCGCTGGTAGTAGCGGGCCAGGGCTTGCAGGATCATGACCGGGTCTCCGCGCTGCCCCAGGCGGGCACGTGCACAACGCCGTCTTGCAGGCGGGCGCGGAAAAAGCGCGGCGCGCTGCCGCTCTCAAAGTCGATGTCGTGCAGCATCCAGCCCAGATCGCGGTTGCGGTCGGCCTCGGGCAAGGTCGATGGCGGCAGGGCGCTGCCCGGCTCCAGCAGAGCGAAGTGAGCGGGAAATTCGCGCGTGCCCAGGCAGGGCATGTGAAAGCACTGGCCTTTGCGCGCGCGGCGGTTGAAGATGTCCAGGTGCTTGCCCTCGGTGTCGTCTGCGCCTGCGCGGGGCGTCAGGTCGAAATGCGCTTCGATGACGTAGGCCACGTCGCGCAGCAAGGTGGCGGCGCGCTGCTGGCGGTCTTCGTCCACGTATGCGGCCAGGCCGGCGGTGCTGTGCGCCTTCATGGCCCGGCTGACGTTGCCCACGGGAACCTTGCTGCCCACTTCGTTGCGGCGCAGGGACTCAAAACGGATGGGGCGCAGCACGTGAATGCAGTCAACGCGCCAGGCAATGGCGGGCTTCCAGTGAATGGCGCTCAGGATGCCGCGTGCGGCTGACGGCGTGATGACGTCGTAACTCACACGCTCGCCCTTCATCTCGGGCCGCGTAAAGCAGGCCCGCTCGCCCCAAACGTGCAGACGTATGCCGTAGCTCATGATGATGTTGCTCCCTTGGTTTTTGATTTATTCAAGGCGTCGTCACTTAATGAAAAACCCCTCAGAAAATCCGTAAGGGGCACCTCAACAAAAACTCTCATGTTTCAACTCACGCACCCACTTGATTCAGGTGCGACATTTTGCCATTGCAAAGCAATCAAACCCAAACTGCAATCAATATCTTGATAATTACAGAAATTATATTCACACAAGCAACCAAAAAGGAAAAGTTATTTTTATCTTCACGTTCAAGCTAAATGTGATTTTGAATTTTTGCTGCTTGCCCATACAACTCGAACCCCTTGCGACTTAGACGAAGTGTAGTGTAGCGCATGGTTCATGAGTGTTTTTGTTATATCACAGTTCAGATGACCAGCGATGCAGCCGAAACAAAAGTCGGCTCATCCCACCACAGCCCGAACTGCGCGCTGTAGAGGTCAGGGTTGACCAGCTCCATGAATTGCTCGCCCCAGCGTTCGGGGGCGATGGGCTGGATGGCGCCGGCATCGCGCAGCTTGCGCCAGGCGTTGCGGGGCGTTTGCACCAGATAGGGTTGCAGCGCACGCGCCAGGGAGCCGATGTGTTCGGCGTGGCGCAAGGCTTCAATGGTTTTGCGGGCCGCGTCGTCCCAGGCAACGATGACGGGCTGCTGGCTGTCTTGAATCAGCCTGAAGTGCTGGGCCACGTCTTCCAGCGGCAGGTTGTCAGGGCGGCTGCCCTTGAGCATGTCCAAAACTCCGTGCTCATCCAGCGCCTGCTCGCCCTTTTTCCAGTACAGGTGCTCGAAGTAGGCGCGTATGGCTTCGGGCGAAAGCGGAGCCTGGCGATATGGGGGCTGGGCCAGTGTTGTTTTGGTGGCTTGCGCAAATTGCTTGAGGTCTGGCGGCGGCGGCCATTGGCTGTTGGCAAAGATCAGCACTTCGCTGTGTTCCACGGGCCATTCCTTGTTGCGATTGCAGCGGCCAGCGGCCTGGGCGATGGAGTCCAGCCCCGCTTCGGCCCGCAAGACGGTGGGCAGGGAAATGTCCACGCCCGCTTCGATCAGGCTGGTGGAGACGATGCGGCAGGGCTGCCCCGCTTGCAGGCGCTGGCGCGCCGTGGCGAGCGCCTGGCTGCGGTGGCGCGCGCACATGAGCGTGCTCAGGTGCATGGCGCCGGGCGCATCGGCGATGGCCTGAAACACGGCGCGCGCGTGCCGGCGGTTGTTGACGATGCACAGCACCTGCTCGCGGCTGCGCAAATGCGCGGCCAGTGCGGTGTCGTCCAGCTCGCCCACGTGGCGCACCCGCACGCGCTCCAGTTGCCGCGCCAGTGCATGCTCGTCTTGCACCAGCGGGCGCACGTTTTGCAGGCCGCCCCTGAACTGCGGCGCTTGCAGCGCCGGCTGGGTGGCGGTGCACAGCACGATGCTGGTGCGGTAGTTGCGGGCCAGCTCGTCTATGGCGGCCACGGCGGGGCGCAGCACGGGCAGCGGAATGGTTTGCGCCTCGTCCAGCACCACCACGCTGCCCGCAATGTTGTGCAGCTTGCGGCACTGCGCGGGGCGGTCGGCAAACAGGCTTTCAAAAAACTGCACGGCCGTGGTCACGACGATGGGCGCATCCCAGTTTTCCATGGCCAGGCGCAGCTTGGCCTGTGCCTGGTAAAGGTCGGCGTTGCCTTTGGGTGCGTCTGGCGGCGTGAAGGCGCTGTGGTGCTCCAGCACGGCCTGCTCGCCCCACGGCCCCAGCGCCTTGCGGAAGACGGCGGCGTTTTGCTCCACGATGCTGGTAAAGGGAATGACGAAGATGACGCGCTGCAGCCCGTGGGCGATGGCGTGATCCAGCGCAAAGGCCAGCGAAGCCAGCGTTTTGCCCCCGCCCGTGGGCACGGTGAGCGAAAACAGCCCGGGCGCGCATGCAGCCTGCTGGCGGGCATAAGCCAGGATGGCTGTGCGGATGCGGTTGATTTCGCTCTTTCCGCCGTGCGCTTGCAGAGCTTGCAAATGGGCGTTCAGCGCCTCGCGCAGCTCAGGCAAGGTGGGCATGGGGCGGGCGCGGGCGGCGACCTTGTGGTGGTCTTCGGGGCTGAACTGGCCGTAGTACCGCTCGGTGTCGATGCGGTCGGCATCCACCAGCGTTGAAAAAACCATGCGCGCCAGAAAGCTCAGGCTGAAACCGGCGCTGGAGCTGGCGCCCGGCCTGAGCTGGCCTATTTCCGCCAGCAGATCGGCAGGCGCAGGCAGGTGGATTTCTCTTTGCCAGGCGTCATCCAGCGCGGGCAGTTGCCTGTCGGCCAGGCGGTCGGCCAGCGTCATGCGCAAGCGGCCGTTGCCCGCGCCATTGGCCAGCCCCGCGTGGTGCCCGGCCACGCCGTAGGCCAGCAGCCAGCCGGCCGGCCCATACCTTTCCAGCGCCACTTTCGCGCCCCAGGTGGAGTGATTGACGCGCAGCGCCGCGCCGTCCAGCCTGCGCTGAAAGGGCAGGCAGTACTTGCCCAAATCGTGCAGCAGCCCGGCTGCGCACGCCAGCGCGCTTGCCCCGAAAGGCGCAGCAAAACAGGCGGCCAGTTCGGCCACGTTTTGCAGATGCGCGTCCAGCCGCTGCGGCGGCGCCAGCGCGGCATTGGGCGAGGAGTGGGCGAAAAAGCAGGCGGTTTCAAGTCCGTTTTGGAGCGGTGCAGACATGGCAGATATGCGTGATGGATAGGAAATTGCCGCCGCCCGCGCGCGCGGGCAGCCACGGTGCGCAGTATGAAAGCCGATTCAGCCGCCCTGCCCTGCCGCGCCCCGCCCCGCATTCACGCAGCCTAATTTGTAACAAAGCCAACCCAAAAATCCCGTTTTGCTCTGATTTTTATAGCTGTGATCGCAGTATCCACGGGCCTTGCGGGCGTTTTGGGTGATTTGGGCGCTTGTTACATTTGGCGGGTGCGCATGAAAAAAGCCGGGCGGGAACCCGGCTTTTTGTGGGAGCTGCGGCGAAGGGCTGCTTCAGTCGAAGCGGTAGCGCAGGGTGGCTGCCACGTTGCGCGGGGGGCCGTAGGTGTGGGTGGAGGTGCTGACGCGGTAGGTCTTGTCGGTGAGCTTGCTCACCAGCAGCGAGAGGTTGACGCGGTCGCTGAAGTCGTAGCGCAGGCCGGCGTTCCAGATGCCGTAGCTGTCGATGATGTGGCGCGCGCTGGTGGGCGCGCCGCGTCTGCTTTCAAAGGTGCGGCTTTGCCAGCGCATGCCGGCCGTCAGGGTCAGGCGCGGCATGGCGGGCAGGCGGTAGCTGGCAAAGAGCTTGAACAGGCGCACGGGCTGTTCGGTGTCCAGCGGCAGGCCGGCGCTGTCTTTGCGGCGGAAATGGGTGTAGCCGCCTTGCAGTTGCAGCCCGCGCGCCAGCTCTCCGGCCACTTCCAGTTCCCAGCCTGTGCCTTTGGTGCCGTCAACGGTCGGTGACGGTGTAGGGGCGCAGCTCCAGGCTGCGGGTTTTCCAGTAGCTCAGGCGCGCGCCGGCCAGCAGCGAGAGCGCGTCGGTGGCGCGCAAGCGGGTGGCGGCATACAGGCCGTTTTCCGCCAGGCGGTCTTCCGAGGGCCGCCCACCTTGCATCAGGCGGGCGTAGTCGGGCTGGGTGTAGATCATCTGGTTGTGGATCCAGCGGGCCGTGGCGTGGCCGCGCGTGCTGTAGTGGTTGGTGGGGGCGGTGGTGACCGATTGCGAGAGGTTGAAGCCCAGGTTCAGATCGTGCGCGCGGCCCAGCAGGCGGTATTGCCCCTCCAGCTTGCCGCTGGCTACGTGGGTGGTGGTGTGCTGGTCCATGCCCAGCAGGCGAACGTGGGTGGGCGAGCCATCGGCCGGCACGTTGAAGACCATGGCGCGCAGGCTTTTGGTTTCGTAGCGGCTCCAGCCGTATTGCAGGGCCGCCTTCCAGTCGGGGCTGAAGCGGTGTTCCAGCCTGCCGGTCAGGGCGGGGCCATGTTCGCGCCGCGCCCGAGGAAAGGCATGGGCGTGCCGTTGTTGAAGTTCAGCGGCAGGCCGAAGTGGTGGTGCCAGTAGTTGCCGTGGCTGCCGTTGTCGGTGTGCTCCAGCGAGGCGGTCAGCAGCGTGGCGGCGGACAAGTCGGCTTCCAGCACGCCGTAGAGCACGGCCTTGTGGTCGCGGTAGCGCTTGACGCCAGCAGGGCCGCGCCCGTCAGGTCCGATGGGCGCAAGCGCCGAATGCTGCGGGGGGATAAAGACATAAACGCTCTTTCTGAAAATGTGCAGATGAAAAAAAGGCCCGCTGCATGGCTGCAATGACAGGGCCTTTACATGGCAAAACGCCCGGTTTTGCTTTTCATGCATTTGAAAAACGCAAAAAAAATGCAAAGCCGGGCGGCGCGCGGGATTCCAGGGATAAATAAAGGTTGTTTTTATTTCCGCTGGCGCAAATGTTTCCTTTTTCCAGCATCCGGCGCGTATGGCCGTTTCAAAAAAACCTTTTCATGAAATTGCCCCGGAATTTTTCAGGGCTTTTTCCAGGGGTTTTTCAGGGATTTTTTTCAACTCATCACCCGCGCCGGCTCGCCCCTGCCGCGCAGCTTGCGCAGCGCCATCTTGAAAAACTTGAACAGCAGCACGATCAGCGCCAGCGCCAGCAGCACCATCGCCGCCAGGATCACGCCAAAGAGCACGGGGTGCTGCGTGGCCAGCCAGATCACGGCCAGCGCCAGGCCGTCTTCCAGCAGCGAGGCGAGCCAGTTGGAAAAAGGCTCCGGACTGGTGTTGATGGCCGCGCGCACCGTGGCCTTGGCCGCAAACGAGGTGGCCGCCAGCGAGCCGCCCAGCAGCCCCACGGCCACGCCCAGCGTGGCGTTGTCCGCGCCGAACACGCTGCCGGCCAGCAGCGCCCCGGCGGGGATGCGGATGAAGGCGTTGAGCGCATCCCACACGCTGTCGAGCAGCGGAATCTTGTCGGCAAAAAACTCCACCAGCAGCATGAAGCCGCTGGCCGTGAGCACCAGCGGATGCGCCAGCACCGCCAGCCCGCCGGGCAGCGCCAGCCAGCCGGCCGCGCCCATGCAGCCGATGGCAAAAGTCACCACATACAGCCGAAACCCGCTGGCCCAGCCCAGCGCCGCCGCCAGCGCCAGCAGCCCGGGCATATCCATTTGCTGCAAGGCGGCGCTGGCAGCCTGGCCCACCGCCTGCGCGCTCTCGCCCACGGTTTGCACGGCCTGCGCGCCGGCATCGTCCAGGGGCAGGCCGATTTGCGCGCCGGCGGCGTGCAGCCATTGCACAAGGTTTTGCGTCAGGGCCGAATCACTCATGAGCCGCTCTCCAAAATCAGAACCAGAAAAAAACAAAAAAACCCGAAAAAAGCATAAGGCCAGGCCCGCGCCGCCCAAAATGCGCCCCCCCCTTTGCCCCCCCTGCCCCCCTGCCCCGGCGCTGCCGCCTACCGCATATCCGCACATGAGCCTTTCCACTTCTTTTACCGCCTGGCTGCATTCGCTGGCCCAACTGCCCTGGGCCTCCTGGCTGGGCGCGCTGTGGCTGGCCTATGCGCTGGCGCTGGCCGTGTGGATCGTTTTGCAAAAACGCTCGCCCGTGGCCACGCTGGCCTGGATCATGTCGCTGAGCCTGATGCCGCTGGTGGGGCTGGCCGTTTACGCCTGGTTTGGCCCCCGGCGCATTCAGCGCCAGCGCCTGCGCCGCTGGCACCAGCGCGCCAGCGTGCTTTCGCAGCGCGAGTGGCAAGCCCTGCTGGCGCAGCGCGCCGAGCCGCCGGTGTGGGCCGTGCAGCACGCGCGGCTGATCGAGCGCAGCTGCGGCCTGCCCATGTCCGCCTGCCACAGCGTGCAACTGCTGGGCAGCGGCGCGGCCGCGCTGGATGCGCTCTTGCAAGCCATCGCGCAAGCGCGCCGCCACATCCATCTGGAGTACTACATCTTCGCGCCCGACCACACCGGCCAGACCGTGCTGCGCGCGCTGGCAGAGCGCGCCCGCCAGGGCGTGGCCGTGCGCCTGCTGGTGGACGCCGTCGGCTCCTTCACCCTGCACCGCCGCCGCTGCCCCGCGCTGCGCGAGCTGCTGGACGCCGGCGGGCAAATGGCGCTGTTTCACCCCGCCCGGCTCGACCGCTTTCGCCCCCTGGTGAACCTGCGCACCCACCGCAAGATGGTGATTTGCGACGGCCAAATCGGCCTGCTGGGCGGCATCAACATCACCGACGCCGAAAACGAACGCCAAAGCGGCCCCGCCGCCTGGCGCGACACCCACCTGCGCCTGCACGGCGCGGCCGTGCGCTGGCTGCAATACCTGTTCTTGCAAGACTGGGCCTACGCCAGCGGCCACACCCTGCCCGGCGACATGCTGCCGCCCGAAGGCAGCGACGAAGAAGGCGACGAAGAAAGCGCCCTGGCCGACGTGCCCGTGCAAATTGCCGCCAGCGGCCCCGACAACGACGGCGAAGCCATCCACCGCGCCGTCATCGACGCCATCGGCCTGGCGCGCCACCGCATCTGGCTGGCCACGCCCTACTTCGTGCCCACCGAAGAAACCCTGGCCGCCCTCACCAACGCCGCCCTGCGCGGCGTGCAAATCAAGCTCATGACCACCGCATGCAGCGACTCGCGCCTGGTCGCCGCCGCCGCCAGCTCCTACTACGACGAACTGCTGCGCGCCGGCGCGCTCATCTTTGAATACGGCCCGCCCATGCTGCACGCCAAAACCCTGCTCGTGGACGGGCACTACGCCATGATCGGCAGCGCCAACTTTGACAACCGCAGCTTCCGGCTGAACTTTGAAGTGGCCGCCGTCATCCTCAGCGCCGCCTTCAACGCCGAACTGGCCGCCCTGTTCGAGCGCGACCTCTCGCGCTGCCGCCGCATCACCGAACGCCGCCGCCTGCCCTGGCGCCAGCGCCTGCTCGAAGCCGTCGCGCGCCTGTTCTCGCGCCTGCTCTGAATCCCACACCCACCCCATGACCAACCCCACCCGCCTCGGGCGCGCCCTGCGCCACATCCTTCGCCAAACCCTGCCCACCCTGGCCCTGTGCGCTATCGCCCTGCTGGCGGCCAACGCCTGGCACACCCGCCACCTGCCCGCAGGCCAGGCCCCCGCCCTGGCCGGGCCGCTGCCCCACCGCGCCGGCCAACCCGAGCTGAACCTCACCCTCGCGCAATGGCGCGCCGCCCACCCCGGCCGCCCCGTGGCGCTGCACTTTTGGGCCGACTGGTGCGGCATCTGCCGCCTGGAGCAGCCCGCCATCAGCGCGCTCATGGCCGACACCCCCGTGCTCACCATCGCCACCCGATCCGGCCCGCCCCCGGCCCTGGCCCAAACCCTGGCCAAACGCCAACTGAACTGGCCCGTCATCGTCGATGAACGCGGCGACATCGCCCGCGCCTGGGGCATCGCCAGCCTGCCCACCTTCATCGTCATCGACCCGCAAGGCCGCATCAGCAGCGCCAGCTCCGGCTACACCCCCGCCCTCATGATGAAACTGCGCCTGTGGTGGGCAAGCTGAACCCGGCCCGCCTTTGCCGGGAAGTTATCCACAGATTTTTCCTGATTTGATAGCGCGCTGCGCAGTGTTTACGGGCGCTGCGGCGGGTTTGCCTTTTAAATAGGCAAAAACCTGTTGCTGAATGTGGCTGGTAAGGACTTGAGGGCGTGTGAGGCTGGAAAACCAGCCCGCACTACGTGGCGAAAAGGCGGGCCGAAGGCGCTTCAAACGGGCGAGAAAACCCTGAAACCGGCCAGCCCAGAAGACAAGTTATCCACAGATTTTTCCTGATTTGATAGCGCGCTACGCAGCACTGACGGGAGCTGCGGCGTGTTTGCCTGTTTGATAAGCAAAAACTTGTATCCAAATACAAGTGAGACGGCTCATCACGCCCCAGCGCAGCGGATTCGGCGGGCGCGTTTTCAGGAAATCTGAAAGAAGGGGCCGAGCGCGAAAAAGGCCGGCCCGTACGAATCGCCTCATCCCGCAAATTGCGCTTGTTGCGTGAAGGCGTGCTTGCTAGCGTTGCGGGCGATTCGTTGATTTGCGTGGCCAATCGGGGCGCGATGGTTCAAAAACCTGCTTCCGCGACTTTCAGAAGCTTTCCGATTTCCAAAAACCGGCCCATCGCAGCCCAGGCCAAACCGCGCCCGAATCCGCCCATCCCTCAAACCCAAAAAGCGCCCTTTCCCACGCCTGGGAAAGGCAAGTTATCCACAGATTTTTCCTGATTTGATAGCGCGCTACGCAGCATTGACGGGCGCTGCGGCGGGTTTGCCTGTTTTATAAGCAAAATCCTGTTTCTGAATATGGCTAAAAAGGGGCTTGGGGATGCCTGGGGCGTGTGGGGCTACACGGGGCCGAAAAACCAGCCCGCCCCGCCTGGCAAAAAGGCGAGCCGAAGGCGCTTCAGACCACGCGGAAAGCGCTGAAACCGGCAAGTTCAGCAGGCAAGTTATCCACAAATTTTTCCTGATTTGATAGCGCACTACGCAGCATTGACGGGCGCTGCGGCGGGTTTGCCTGTTTTATAAGCAAAATCCTGTTTCTGAATGTGGCCAAAAAGGGGCGCTGGCCCGTCGCCCGAAAGGCCGCTGCGCCCGCGTGGCTGGAGGGCGGGCCGGTTGGGCGCTTCAGGCGGGCGGCTCGGCCGTTTCGCTGGTTTCGTCTTCGTCGGCGGGCGGCAGCAGCGCTTCGGTGACGGTCTGGCGCACGATTTGCGCCACTTCGCGCTGCACGCGGGCGTTCAGGCCCAGAAGCTGCTCGTGCAGCACGCGGGTCATGGCGGCGCTGATGCGGGCGGCCAGTTCGGGGCCCAGCTCGGCCAGGATGTGGCGGGCCACTTCCTGCGGGTCTGCGCCGGAGGCGGGCGCGGCCGGGGGCGCTGGCTGCGGCACGGCGGCGGGCGCGGGTTCATCGGGCAGGGCGATGACTTCGGTGAGCATGGGCACAGGCCGCGGCGGCGGGGCGGGGGACGGTTCGGCTGCGGGGTCGGCGGCGGCCATGTCGGCAACGGGCGGCGTGGCAGGGGGCGCAGCAGGCGGCGGATCAACGGGCGCTGAAGCGGCCGCCTGCGCGGGGGATGGGGCTTCGGCGGACAAATTTGCGGGCAGGTTCGCAGGCAATTCACCGGGCAGGTTCGCCGGCTCGTTGGCGGGCAGGTTCGCCGGCGAATTCATGGGCAGATTCGCTGGCGCATCCACGGAAACCTCTACGGGCGGCTGCGCGGCAGAGGCCGCAGGCAAAGGGATGGCGGGCAGATCGGCCGGCTGGCTGCCGGGCAAATCCAGGGGCAAATCGGGCACGAAGTGCGGCTCTTGGCGCTGATCGATGGGCGGCATGGGCGGGGGCGGCGGGCAGGGAGAAGGGGAAATTTCAGCGTTTGGCGGCGGCGTCGTGGCCTTCGGGCTCCAGGCCGGCGGCCTTGTAGTGGCTCCAGCGCTGGCGGGCCTGGGCGCGGTCCTGGGCATCGACGCCCACCAGTTCGATCAGGCGCTCGAAGCGGCCCATTTCGCGGGTGAAGCGCTCGTGCACGGGCTGGCCCAGGTTGAGCACGATGGCCCCAGGCGTGAGGCGATCCGGCTCGGCGGTCAGCAGGATGGGACTGGCCTGCTGCACATGGGCCGGGGCGCTGTCCAGGCAGTGGGCGATGAAGCTGCGGGCATCAAAAGTCCACAGGGCCTGATCGAGCGCGGCCAGCGCGCGCGCCTCGCCCAGCACGGCCACGCGCGCGTGCGCAGCCCAGGCTTTGCGCAGCAGGCGGCAGGCGTAGGCGGTTTTGTCGGGGACGTTGAAGTGAAAGCTCACGCGGGGCGCGGCAGATGGCGCAGGCCCCGCAGGCGGCGGCGCGGCGGCCGCGCTCATGCCAGGCCGAGCAGGTAGTGCACGAGCAGGCCCACGGGGCGGCCGGTAGCGCCTTTGGCCGCGCCGCTTTTCCAGGCGCTGCCGGCAATGTCCAGGTGCGCCCAGGCTACGCCTTCGGGCACGAAGCGTTGCAGGAATTTGGCGGCAGTGACCGAGCCTGCCTCGCGCCCGGCCACGTTGGCCACGTCGGCAAAGTTGCTTTTCAGGCCCTCGGCATAGTCGTCGTCCAGCGGCATGGGCCAGCAGGGGTCTTGCGCCGCATCGCCCGCGTCTTGCAGCGCATGCGCAAGCGCGGCATCGCTGGCGTAAAGGCCGCTGCGGATGTGGCCCAGGGCGATGACGCAGGCACCGGTGAGGGTGGCGATGTCGATGATGGCGCGGGGCTTGAATTTTTCGGCGTAGGCGATGGCGTCGCACAGCACCAGGCGGCCTTCGGCGTCGGTGTTGAGCACTTCGATGGTCTGGCCGTTCAGGCTGGTGACGACGTCGCCCGGCTTGGTGGCGCTGCCGCCGGGCATGTTTTCGCAGGCGGGGATGAGGCCGACGACGTTGATGGCCGGTTGCAGATGGCGCAGCGCCTCGAACACGCCCAGCACGCTGGCCGCGCCGCACATGTCGAATTTCATTTCGTCCATGCCGGCGGCGGGCTTGATGGAGATGCCGCCGGTGTCGAAAGTGATGCCCTTGCCCACCAGCGCCACGGGGGCGGCGCTTTTGGCCGCGCCCTGATAGCGCAGGGTGATGAAGCGCAGTTCCTCATGCGAGCCGCGCGCCACGGAAAGGAAAGCGCCCATGCCGAGCTTGCTTACCTCTTTGGGGCCGAGTGCCTCGCAAGTGATGCGGCTGCCCCTGGCGCGCGCCAGCTCCTGGGCGGCGGCGGCCAAATCCTGCGGGCGGGCGTGGTTGGCCGGGCGGTTGCCCCACTCGCGCGCCAAGCGCACGCCGTGGGCGATGCCCTGGGCCTGGGCAAAAGCGGTTTTCAGCGCGGCCGCCGGGGCGGCGGGCAGGCCCACGCGCACTTGGGTCAATGCGCTGGCGGTGGCGCCGGGTTTGGTGTGGGTGTAGGTGTAGGCGGCGCTGGCGGCGGCCAGCACGGCCGCTTGCAGCGCGGCGGGGCTGGGGGTTTGGGCAAAGCACAGGGTCAGGTTTTGCGCCGGGCCGGTTTTGATTTGCGCCACGGCCTTGCTCACGGCCTGGGCTACGTCCCTGGCGCTGCCTTCGCCCACGCCGGCCAGCAGCACGCGGGCGGCGGCCACGCCCTGCACGCCGTAGCAAGGCAGCAGGCTGCCCGCTTCGGGCTTGAAGTCGCCCGCCTGCATGGCACGCGCGGCCAGGGCCGTGAGGGCGTCATCGCCAACGGAAACAGCCTTGGAAGCAGCTTTGGCAGCCTTTTTGGGGCTTTTTTCGGGGGCGGGGGCAAAGACCAGAAAAACCAGGGCATCCGCCCCGGCTGCGGCAGCCTGCGCGGGGCGCAGCGTCTTGAGCTCGAAGTCCATAATTGGCGTTTTCCTTTGCCGACTGATGTTATTCGATTCCTCCTTGCGCAAAGAGCTGGGACGCAGCTTTGGAGCCACCCTGGTGGCGCTGGCCACCATCGTGATGACGATGATGTTGATTCGCACGCTGGGGCAGGCTTCGATCGGGCGCGTCAATCCGTCGGAAGTCATGCTGGTGATGGGCTTTACCGTGCTGGGACACTTGCCCACCATCCTCACCCTGAGTCTGTTTGTGGCAATCACGACCACGCTGGCGCGCATGTATGCGGCCAGCGAGATGGTGGTGTGGTTTGCCAGCGGGCAGGGGCTGCTGGCGTTTTTGCGGCCGCTGCTGCGTTTTGCCTGGCCGGTGCTGCTGGGCATCGCCGTGCTGGCGCTGGCGGTGTGGCCGTGGACGAATCAGCAGGTGCGCGAAATGCGCGTGCGCTATGAGTCGCGCGGCGATGTGGACCGCGTCGCGCCGGGGCAGTTCATCGAATCGGCCGGCGGCCAGCGCGTGCTCTATATCGACAAAAGCGCCGCGCGCGCCGTGCGCAGCCAGATTGACCAGCAGCAGGGCCTGCAAACGCCGCCCGAAGCCGGCCAACCCCAACCCGCCGCCGGCGACGAAGCCAGCGCCACCGACAGCGGCAGCATCTTCATGGCCGCCGTGGAAAAGGGCAGGGAATCGGTCATGTCCGCGCGCGGCGGCCGCCTGCAAACCGAGGGAGATCAGCGCTTTTTGATGCTGGAGCAGGGCCAGCGGCTGGAAACCGTGCTGGAAACCGGCGAGTCGCGCCTGAGCGAATTTCGCGAATACGGCACGCGCGTGGGCGCGCAATCGTTTGACTCGGCCTGGCGCGCCGCGCCGCGCTATCAGTCCACCCCGGCGCTGCTGCTGTCGCCCGAGCCGCGCGCGCAGGCCGAGCTGTCGTGGCGGCTGGGGCTGGCGCTGGCTGCGTTCAATTGCGTGGTGATTGCGCTGGCGGGCACGCGGGTCAATCCGCGCGTGGGGCGCAGCGCCAGCATGGTGTTTTCGCTGTTTGCCTTTGCCGCCTACTACAACCTGCTGAACGTGGGCCAGAGCTGGATCGCCAGCGGCCGGATCACCCTGCCCGCGCTGCTGCTGACGCTGCACGGCGGCATCTTCGCCCTGGCCTTTGGCGCTTTGCTGCTGCGCCACTGGGGCGGGCGGCTGCCGGCCGGCCTGGCCCCCACCCCACAAAAAAGCGCCGCATGAAAACGATACGCCGGCTCATCTACAAGGAAATCCTGCGCGCCGTGGCCTTCGTGGCCGTGGCGTTTTTGCTGCTGTTCGTGTTCTTTGATCTGGTCGAACAGTTGCAGGACATAGGAGGCGCCGGCGGCTACACGCTGGGCCAGGCGCTGCTTTATGTCGGCCTGCGCGTGCCCAACCATCTCTACCAGCTGCTGCCCATTGCCGTGCTGATCGGCTCGATTTACGTGATGGCGCGGCTGGCCGAAAGCTCCGAATACACCATCTTGCGCACCAGCGGCCTGGGGCCGGGGCGGGCGCTGGGCATGCTGCTGGCGCTGGGCGCGGGCTTTGCCGCGCTCACCTTTGCCATAGGCGACTATGTGGCGCCCGAGGCCAACCGCGCCGCGCAACTGCTGCGCTCGCGTCTGGCCGGGCAGCTCACCGTGGGGGCCACCGGCGGCTGGCTGAAAGACCGCGACGCCCGCGGCCACAGCTATTCGGTCAACGTGGC
Source organism: Ottowia sp. (assembly GCA_052170415.1). Lineage (GTDB taxonomy): Bacteria > Pseudomonadota > Gammaproteobacteria > Burkholderiales > Burkholderiaceae_C > Ottowia. The sequence goes on from JBQNAO010000008.1 coordinate 19,307, forward strand.
CGCGCTCTCCAGTCAGGGGCTGATGCGCGGCGTGCGCATCTTCGAGTTCGACGAGCAGGGCCGCTGGCACGCCACCACCCAGGCGCCCGAGGCCCGCTTCACGCGCGAAGGCTGGCTGCTATCGCAAGCGCAGCGCCGCGCCCTGCAAAACCCGGCAGACGCCGCCCAGACCGCGCCCATCGACACCGCCGCCGCCGAATCCGAATCCGCCGCCGAAGCCACGCCCGCCCGCATTGCCTTGCAGCAGAAAGAAACGCTGCTCTGGCCCACGCGCCTGTCGGCCGACATGGTGGCCGCCGCCCTCATCAGCCCCGACCGCATGCGGGCGCTGGGGCTGTTTCAGTACATCCGCCACCTGCAAGCCAACGGCCAAAGCGCCCAGCGCTATGAAATCGAACTCTGGCGCAAGGTGTTCTACCCCCTGGGCTGCCTGGTGATGATGGTGCTGGCGCTGCCCTTTGCGTATCTGCACTTTCGCTCGGGCAACATTTCGGGCTACATGTTCATCGGCGTGATGGCGGGCATCAGCTTTTTCCTGCTCAACAACGTCTTCGGCTTCATCGGCAACCTGCGCAACTGGCAGCCCTGGATTGCCGCGGCCACGCCGGGGCTGATCTACAGCCTGCTCTCGCTAGGCGCATTCGGCTGGCTGGTGCTGCGGCAATGAAGCGCGGCATCGCCCTGTTTGCCCACGGCTCGCGCGATGCGCAGTGGAACGCCCCCATCGAAGCCGTGGCGCAATGCATGCGCGAGCTGGCCCCCGACGTGCCCGTGGCCTGCGCCTATCTGGAGCTGACCGCGCCCGATCTGCCCCAGGCCGTGCAGGCGCTGTGCGAGCAGGGCGTCACCCACCTGACCGTCTGGCCCATGTTCCTGGGCATGGGCCGCCATGTGCGCCAGGACTTGCCGCGCCTGCTGGGCGAGCTGCGCCAGCGCTGGCCCGCCCTGCACATCGAGCAGGCCCCGCCCATAGGCTCGCACCCCGACGTTTTGCTGGCCCTGGCCCGCACGGCGCTCGCCCCCCGGTAGCGGCAGGCGGCGGCCCGCTACAAAATCGCCCCCTCTTTTTCCGGCCCCTGCCGCCGGCCCCGCCCTCTTTCCTTCCGAATCTCTCTCCCGCCTCATGAACCTGCACCAGTTCCGCTTCGTTCAGGAAGCCTCGCGCCGCAACCTCAACCTCACCGAAGCCGCCCGCGCCCTGCACACCTCGCAGCCGGGCGTCTCCAAGGCCATCATCGAGCTGGAGCAAGAGCTGGGCGTGGACATCTTCACCCGCCACGGCAAGCGCCTGAAAAACATCACCGAGCCGGGTCGCCTGGTGCTCGCCAGCATCGCCACCATCTTGCGCGAAGTGGGCAACCTCAAACGCATAGGCGACGAATACAGCGCGCAAGACACCGGCGCCTTTTCCATCGCCTCCACCCACACCCAGGCGCGCTACGTGCTGCCCCAGCCCGTCGCCAAACTGCGCCAGGCCTGGCCCAAGGTCAACATCCGGCTGCACCAGGGCACGCCCGGGCAAGTGGCGCAAATGGTGCTGGACGAGCAGGCCGAAATCGGCGTGGCCACCGAATCGCTGGCCGACTACCCCGACCTCGTCACCCTGCCCTGCTACGAGTGGCAGCACATGCTGGCGCTGCCCGTCGATCACCCCCTGGCCAGCCGCGCCAGCCTCACGCTGCAAGACATCGCCGCCTTTCCGCTCATCACCTACCACCCCTCGTTTGCCGGGCGGGCGCTGATCGATCAGGCCTTCGCCCAGCGCGATCTCAGCCCGCAAGTGGTGCTCGAAACCATCGACTCGGACGTCATCACCACCTACGTGCGCCTGGGCCTGGGCGTGGGCATCGTGGCCGAAATGGCCATGCAGGGCAACCAGGCCGTGCCGCAAGAGGGCCTGGTCACGCGCCCGCTGGGCCACCTGCTGGGCAACAACGTCGCCCGCGTGGCCTTCAAGCGCGGGGCCTATCTGCGCCAGTTCGTCTATCACTTTGCCGAGCTGCTGTCCGATCGGCTCGACCGCGATCTGGTCACCAAGGCCATGAACGGCCACGTGGCCGATTACGAGCTTTGAAAGCCGCCGCCAAAATGTAACAACGAAGGCCCTTCCAGGGCCTTTTTGCTATCTGTTTTGTAGCTGCGATCGCAGTATCCACGGGCGTTGCGGCCGTTTTGGCCCTTTTCCGACTCTGTTACAAATAGCCCTTTGGGTATGCCGCCGGGCAGCGCGGCCGCAACCGCATCGAGCCGGGAAAACCCCTAGCTTTTGCGCCCTGCCGCCGGCCCCGGGCAAATCGTGGCGCGGGTAATATCTGTGGCGCTTATTCGGCGTTTTTTCCAGCATTTTTTCAAATGATTTTTTCTGGATTCAATGAAATGCCGACATATTTTCAAAAGGATTGCAAAGGAGTAATTGCATGATTCCCGTTCAGCAGAACAAGACCGAAGACCAGACCCCCCGGCCGGAAAATGTGGAGCAGCTTTCCGCCCAATTGCCGCTGACCGATTTTCGCGGCCTCATCATCACCCTTTTCTCGGCCCTGGCGGCGCTGGGCGTTTATTACCTGCTGCCTTATGACGCAAACGCCAACAAGGGCATTGCCGTGCTGGTGTTCGTCGCCATCATGTGGTTTACCGAGGCCGTGCACATCACCGTGACGGCGCTGATGGTGCCGCTGCTGGCGGTGCTGCTGGGTTTTCCGGGCATGGACATCAAAAAATCCATGGCCAGTTTTGCCGATCCGATTATTTATATTTTCTTCGGCGGTTTTGCCCTGGCCACGGCGCTGCATATGCAAAGGCTGGACAGGAAAATCGCCATGTGGCTGCTTTCCATGTCCGGCGGCAGCATGAAAATCGCCATTTTGCTTTTGTTTGCCGCCACGGCCTTTTTATCCATGTGGATCAGCAATACGGCCACTGCCGCCATGATGCTGCCGCTGGCGCTGGGCATGATGGATCACCTGGACCGCGAGAAAGACCGCAAAACCTTTGTTTTCGTGCTGCTGGGCATTGCCTACTGCGCCAGCATCGGCGGGCTGGGCACGGTGGTCGGCTCGCCGCCCAACGCCATCGCGGCCAAGGCGCTGGATCTGGACTTCATGGGCTGGATCAAGATGGGCCTGCCCATGATGCTGCTGATGCTGCCGCTGATGCTGCTGTCGCTGTATGTGGTGCTGCGCCCCAATCTGGATCAGCGCGTGGCCATGCAAACCGAGGACATCCCCTGGACGCTGCACCGCGTGATGGCCATGCTGATCTTTCTGGCCACGGCCGCAGCCTGGGTGATGAGCAGCAAGATCAAGGCGCTGTTTGGCATTGCCAACCCGGATACGGTGATCGCCCTGAGCGCCGCCGTGGCGGTGGTGCTGTTTGGCGTGGCGCACTGGACGGAAGTGGCGCGCAACACGGACTGGGGCGTGCTGATGCTTTTTGGCGGCGGCATCGCGCTCAGCAGCCTGCTGCAAAGCTCGGGCGCATCGGCCGCGCTGGGCCAGCAAGTGGCCAGCACCTTCGGCCAGGCGCATCCGCTGGTCATCGTCTTCGTGGTGGCCACTTTCATCATTTTCCTGACCGAGTTCACCAGCAACACGGCCTCGGCCGCGCTGCTGGTTCCCATCTTCGCCACCATCGCCACCGAGATGGGCCTGCCGCGCGAATCGCTGGTGTTCGTCATCGGCGTGGGCGCTTCCTGCGCCTTCATGCTGCCCGTGGCCACGCCGCCCAACGCCATCGTTTACGGCACGGGCCTGATCAAACAAAAGGAAATGATGCACGTGGGCCTGGTGCTGAACCTGCTGTGCATCGTGCTGGTGTCGCTGTGGGCCTATGTGTTCTATATCTGATGCCGGCCTGATCGCCTGAACCGCGCCGCCTGCCTTGCCCCGGGCGGCCCGGGCGCAAAAAAACCGCCGCAGACCGAATGCCTGCGGCGGTTTTCTTTTTACCTTTTGCGACTTCAGCCCAGCACGACGGCCGCGCCGCCGGCGCGCTCGGCAATACGGCCGATCTCATACACCGTCTCGCCCTGCTCGCGCAGCGTGGCGGCCACGGCCTGGGCCTCGGCGGCGGCGGCGATCACCACCATGCCGATGCCGTTGTTGAAGGTGCGGTTCATCTCCACATCGTCAATTCCGGCCGTCTCTTGCAGCCAGGCGAACAGCTCGCTTTGCGGCCAGGCGCCCTTGCGCAAATGGGCGGCCAGCCCTTCGGGCAGCACGCGCGGGATGTTTTCCAGCAGGCCGCCGCCGGTGATGTGCGCCAGCGCGTGTATGCCCTGCGGATGCGCGGCCAGCGCGGCCAGCACGGGCCTGACGTAAAGCCGCGTGGGGCGCATGACGGCCTGGCGAAAGGGCAAGCCGTCCAGCGTGGCCGGCAGGCTGCCCTGCTCGCGCGCGCGCTCTATGCACTTGCGCACCAGGCTGTAGCCGTTGCTGTGCGCGCCGTGGCTGGCCAGGCCCAGCGCCACATCGCCTGCGGCCACGCGCTGGCCGGTGAGGATTTGCGACTTTTCCACCGCGCCCACGGCAAAGCCGGCCAGGTCGTATTCGCCGGGCGGATACATGCCGGGCATCTCCGCCGTTTCGCCGCCAATGAGCGCGCAGCCGCTTTCCTCGCAGCCGCGGGCAATCCCGCCCACCACGGCCGCCGCCGTGTCCACATCCAGCTTGCCGCAGGCGAAATAGTCCAGGAAAAACAAGGGTTCGGCGCCCTGCACCAGCACGTCGTTCACGCTCATGGCCACCAGGTCTATGCCCACGCCGTCGTGCATGTTCCACTCGAAAGCCAGCTTGAGCTTGGTGCCCACGCCGTCGGTGCCGCTGACCAGCACCGGCTCCCTGAACTTGCCCGGCACCTCAAACAGCGCGCCAAAGCCGCCTATGCCGCCCAGCACGCCATCGCGCAGGGTTTTGCGCGCCAGGGGCTTGATGCGCTCGACCAGCGCCTCGCCGGCATCAATATCAACGCCGGCATCTTTATAGGAAAGGGGTGTATTCATGAAAAATGCGCAAGAAAAAAAGATAGCGGTCTCTAGAATCCGCCTGCGAATTTTAGGGATGCCCCACGTCGCTCCCCCTTCGCCCCCGCTTCGCTTTCTCCCCCTCACATGCCCCCTTCACATGCGCCCCTTGCGGGCCTGCCCCCGGCTCTCTCATGAAACAAATTGCGCTTGACATTGCGCCCGCGCCCGCGCCGACCTTGCAGGGCTTCGTGCCCGGCAGCAACCTGGAAGCCGTGCAATTTCTCGCTGCCTGGTGCGCCGCCGGCGCGCATCGCTCGCCCATGCCCGTTTACCTCTGGGGCGAAACCGGCAGCGGCAAAACCCATCTGCTGCAAGCGGCGCGCCACAGCCTGTCCGAGCGCGGCGAGCCTGCCGGCTGGCTGGGCCCCGACACCCCGGCCGACACCGCCTTTGACCCCGCCTGGCGCGCCGTGCTGATGGATGACGTGCATCTGCTCAGCGCCCCGCAGCAGCACCTGGCCTTCACCTGGTTCATCCACGCCGCCACCCCGGCCGATGGAGCCGCCCCGCGCGCCGTGCTGGCCGCAGGCCGCCTGCCGCCCACCGACTTGCCCCTGCGCGAAGACCTGCGCACCCGCCTGGGCTGGGGCCACGTCTTTCAGCTTCACCCCCTGGCCGAAGGCGAGCGCCGCGCCCTGCTCAAGCAGGCCGCCCACGAGCGCGGCATCGAGCTGGGCGAAGGCGTGACCGACTATGTGCTCAACCACTTCGCGCGCGATCTGGGCAGCCTCATGCGCCTGCTCGATCGGCTCGACCGCTACAGCCTGCAAACGCACCGCGCCGTCACCACCGCCCTCATCCGCTCCATGCTGCAAGCGGGCGAATAAAGCCCCTGCCCTGCCCCTGCCCCGCCCGAAAAAAACCACCCACGCCCACCATGAAACTGGCCCTGTTCGACCTTGACCACACCCTGCTGCCGCTGGACTCCGACCACGCCTGGGGCGAATTTCTCACCGCGCTGGGCTGGACCGCCGGCGACGCCTTCCGCCAGCGCAACAACGCCTTCGCCGCCCAATACGCCGCCGGCACGCTCGACATCGCCGAATACATCCGCTTTGCCACCGCCGCCGTGCGCCAGCGCGGCCCGCAGGCCGCCGCTGCCGCACATGCGCAATTCATGCGCGAAGTCATCGCCCCGGCCATCCGCCCCGAGGCCCTGGCCCTCATCGCCCGCCACCGCCAGGCGGGCGACGCCATCGTCATCGTCACCGCCACCAATGAATTCGTCACCCGCCCCATCGCCCAGGCCCTGGGGGCGGACGATCTCATCGCCGTCGAACTGGCGCGCGGCCCCGATGGCTGGTTCACCGGCGAAATCGCCGGCACGCCCTCCTTTCGCGAAGGAAAAATCACCCGCGTGCAGCAGTGGCTCGCCCAGCGCCAGCTCACCCTGGCCGAAGTGCATGCCAGCTTTTACAGCGACTCCATCAACGACCTGCCCCTGCTGGAGCAAGTGCCCCACCCCGTCGCCACCAACCCCGACGCGCCCCTGCGCCGCATCGCCATCGAACGCGGCTGGCCCGTGCTCGAACTCTTCGCCCCCCACTGAAAAAGGCAGCCCGCCCCCGGCGACTCCTGCCCCATACCCCGCCCCGCCATGATTGCCAACCTCATCCGCAAACTCACCGGCCGCGCCCGCCCGGCCAGCCCCTTTGGGCAACGTGTGGAAATCGGCCCCGAAACCCACCGCATCGACCTGGCCCTGGTCGATGCCCGCGCCATCAGCGTCGTCAGCACCTTGCAAAACGCCGGATACGCGGCCTACATCGTCGGCGGCGCCGTGCGCGATCTGCTGCTGGGCCTCAAGCCCAAGGACTTCGACGTCGCCACCAACGCCACCCCCGAGCAAGTCAAGCGCCTGTTTCGCCGCGCCTTTCTCATCGGGCGGCGCTTTCGCATCGTTCACGTCGTCTTTGGCCGCGGGCGCGAACACGAAGTCATCGAAGTCACCACCTTCCGCGCCTGGCTGGACAACGCCGCCGCCGACCCCTTGAGCGGCAACGAACGCACCGCCAAAACCCAACTCGCCCACATGCAGCACGCCGTTGACGCCTCCGGCCGCGTGCTGCGCGACAACGTCTGGGGCCCCCAGCACGAAGACGCCGCCCGGCGTGACTTCACCGTCAACGCCATGTACTACGACCCCCAGACCCAAATCCTCGTGGACTACCACAAAGGCTTTGAAGACACCCGCCGCCGCGTGCTGCGCATGATCGGCGACGCCCCCGCCCGCTACCGCGAAGACCCCGTGCGCATCACCCGCGCCGTGCGCTTTGCCGCCAAGCTCGCCCCCCTGGGCTTTCGCCTGGAAGCGCACACCGCCCGCCCCCTGGCCGCCCTCAAGCCCCTGCTGGCCGACGTGCCCCCCAGCCGCCTGATGGACGAAATGTTCAAGCTGCTGCAAACCGGCCACGCCAGCGCCAGCATCGAGCAGCTCAAAAAACACGGCCTGGCCAGCGGCATCACCCCCCTGCTCGATCTGGCCGTGCAGCGCGCCGCCGACCCCCTCTTTGCCGCCGCCTTGCAAGACACCGACCAGCGCGTGGCCGAAGGCAAACCCGTCGCCCCCAGCTTCCTGCTCGCCTGCCTGCTCTGGCCCGACGTCAGCCAACTCGCCCAAACCCTCACCGGCCAGGGCCAACACCCCCACGCCGCCCTGCAAGCGGCCTGCGCCCAGGTCTTTGACAGCCGCATCGGCGACATCTCCGGGCGCGGCAAGCTCGCCGCCGACATGCGCGAAATCTGGCTCATGCAACCGCGCTTTGAAAAACGCACCCCCGCCAGCGCCCACGCCCTCGTCGAACAAGCGCGCTACCGCGCCGGGCTTGACTTCCTGCTGCTGCGCACCGCCAGCGGCCAAACCCCGCAACACCTGGCCGACTGGTGGACCCAATTCACCCAGGCCGACAGCGCCGCCCGCAAAGACCTGCTCGAACAAGCCCGCGCCGAACAGCAACAAAACAAAACCCCCCGCCGCAAGCCCCGCTCCGCCGCCAGCGACCCCGCCCCAGAAAGCGCCCCGCCAGGCGAAAACAGCGCCCCCCCAAAAAAACGCCGCCGCCGCCGCAAACCCGCCAGCGCCCGGCCCGCCCCCGGCGACACCTCCGGCAACGCCGCCCACGACACCCCAAAAGACATACCCAAAGACACCCCCTGACCCGCCCCGCCCGCATGCCCCCCAGCCCCGCCCCCCCCGCGGCCCCCGCCACCGCCTACATCGCCCTGGGCGCCAACCTGGGCCAGCCCGCCGCCACCTTGCGCCGCGCCCTCGCCGCCCTGGCTGCCCTGCCCGAAAGCGCCCTGCTCGCCCACTCCAGCCTCTACCGCAGCGCCCCCATCCAATCCAGCGGCCCCGACTACATCAACGCCGTCGCCGCCATCACCACCGGCCTGCCCCCCCTGGCCCTGCTCGAACACCTGCTGCAAATCGAACAAAGCGAAGGCCGCCAGCGCCCCTGGCCCAACGCCCCGCGCACCCTCGACCTCGACCTCCTCCTCTACGGCCAGCAGCGCATCCAAACCCCGCGCCTGACCATCCCCCACCCCCGCATGCACCAGCGCGCCTTCGTCCTGCTGCCCCTGGCCGAAATCGCCCCCGCCCTCGTCCCCCCCAGCGCCCTCGCCCCCCTGGCCCACCAGCCCATAGAAAAACTCCCCCCCGACGCCTGAACCCGCCCTGCCCCCACAAAAATGTTTCACGGCCCAAAACGGCCGCAACGCCCGTAAACACTGCGATCGCAGCTACAAAACTGCTAGCAAATACACCCCGTGAAACATAAAAAAAGCCGCCACACCAACCCTCGCCAGGCGGCCAGACAACCCGCCACACCCCCACCAAACCCGGCCAAGCGGCATTCAGGCCGCCACCCCGCCCATCCCCAACCCCCGCCCCAAAAATGTTTCACGGCCCAAAACGGCCGAAACCCGCGTGGATACTGCGATCGCAGCTACAGAAACGCTAGCAAAAAACCCCGTGAAACATAAAAAAAGCCGCCTGCGCACAGCAAGCGGCTTGCGGACTGCAACCTTCAGGCCAGGCATTCAGGCAAAGCGCACGGCGGCATCGGCCTCCGGCTCCACCTCCGCAATCAGCTCGATCTCCACACACGCGCCCAGCGGAATCTGCGCCACGCCAAAAGCGCTGCGCGCGTGCTGCCCCGCCGGGCCGAACACCTCCGCCAGCAACTCGCTCGCGCCATTCGTCACCAAATGCTGCTCGGTAAAAGCCGGCGTCGAATTCACCAGACTCATCAGCTTCACGATGCGGCGCACGCGGCCCAAATCGCCCACCGCCGCCTTCAGCGTCCCCAGCAAATCCACCGCCACCGCCCGCGCCGCCGCCCGGCCTTCATCAACCGTCATGTTCTCGCCCAGCCGGCCCACCCACACCGCCCCATCGCGGCGCGCAATATGGCCCGAGAGAAAAACCAGATTGCCACTGCGCACAAAAGGCAAATAAGCCGCCGCAGGCGTGCTCACCGGCGGCAAAGTCAAACCCAAACGGGCCAGATTTTCTTCAGGAGCGCTCATTTCCATTCCATCCTTTCAAAAAAACAAACAAGCCCCGCAAGTTTATAAGCGCGCCAGCCGCTCCAACGCCGCCTGCAAAGTCTCCGGCCGCTTGGCAAAACAAAAACGAACCATCTTCTGATCCAGACCATCCGCATAAAAAGCCGACATCGGAATCGCCGCCACCCCCACCTCGCGCGCCAGCCATTCGCAAAAATCCCTCTCCGGCAAATCCCTCTCCGACACCGCCAAATCCGAATAATCAACGCACTGAAAATAAGTCCCCTCACACGGCAGCAGCCGAAAGCGCGTCTTTTCCAAACCCGCGCGAAACAAATCACGCCGCTTTTCATAAAAACCCGGCAGCGCCCGCCAGGGCGACAAATCCCCACCATTATCAAAATCACATTCCAGATATTTATTCATATACCCCGCCAGCCCATACTGCACCGCTGTATTCACGCAAAACACCGTGAACTGATGCAACTTGCGAAACGCCGCCGTCAGCGCCGCCGGCGCCAGCACAAAACCCACCTTCCAGCCCGTCACATGAAAAGTCTTGCCAAAACTGCCCACCACCATCGCCCGCCCCGCCAGCGCCGCATCACGCGCCACACTCTCGTGCCGCAGCGGCGCATACACCATGTGCTCATACACCTCATCGCTAATGAGCGCCACCTGCGTCGGCGCCAGCAACTCGCGCAAACGCCGCATATCCGCCGCTGACCACACCGTGCCGCTCGGGTTATGCGGCGTATTCATCACCAGCGCCCGCGTGCGCGGCGACAGCGCCGCCGCCAGCGCATCGAAATCAGGCCGAAACGACCCCGCCCGCAAACGCACCCGCACCGCCCGCGCCCCCGCCAACTCGATCGCCGGCAAATAACTGTCATAGCACGGCTCCAGCACCACCACCTCATCGCCCGGCCCCGCACACGCCATGATCGCCACCAGCAGCGCCTGCGTCGCCCCGGCCGTCACCGTCACCTCCTGCTCCCAGTCATAAACGCAGCCATACATCTGCCGCCACTGCGCCGCAATCGCCTGCCGCAAAACCGCCGCCCCCGGCATCGGCGCATATTGGTTATGCCCCGCCCGCATCGCCAGCGCCACCTCCTCCACCAGCGCCGCATCGCAATCAAAATCAGGAAAACCCTGCCCCAAATTCACCGCCCCATGCCGCGCCGCCAGCGCCGACATCTGCGAAAAAATATTCATCCCCAACCCCGGCAAACGCCCCGCCAAACCACAAGACAAACCCACTGCTGCTTCCATGAAAATCAAACTCCCAAAAACCAAACGCCACCCAAACGCAGCGCAACAAACACAAAACGCCAATTATATTTAAAAACCCCCACAACATTTACAAAACACCCCACCCATCAAAACTTACCCCACCCGGGCAAGCCATCACATCCAGAAACAAAATTTTGCTGAAAAAACATGCAAACCTCCTACAGCGCCCGTAAACACTGCGAAGACCGCTATCAATTCTGAAGTTTTCTGTGGATAACTTTGCTCCACAACCCTGCCGTCCACACCCCTCCACGAAGCTGGCCATAAAAAAACCACCCCCATTTCCGTCTTGAAAACGGGGATGGTTCAGAGCATTTTCTTCACGCCTTTTATCAAAGGAGAATATTCAATACCTTTGAAATCATGAGAGGGGTGAAGCGTATTCCCCACCCTTTGCCCAAATTCCGGCCGCGAGTTTTAACCACTTTTAAATCATGGTGGGATTGGGGTTTACCAGATAGCCGATGACGCGGATCACGAAAGTCTTAGTCCCTTTTAAATCAGGGCGGGATTGGGGCGCGATATGTACGCTGATCGTGGTGACGGTATTTTATCTTAATCCCTTTCAAATCAGGGCGGGATTGGGGCGACAAAATGCTCGGTAGCACTAAAATTCATGACGTCTTAATCCCTTTTAAATCAGGGCGGGATTGGGGCCTAATACTTTTAATTACACCGGCGGGGGCAGCGTCTTAATCCCTTTTAAATCAGGGCGGGATTGGGGCAAAACCAGATCAACAGGTACAGGAAGTAGAAGAGTCTTAATCCCTTTTAAATCAGGGCGGGATTGGGGCACAAAAACATCATTGATAAGAGGGAAAGTGACCGTCTTAATCCCTTTTAAATCAGGGCGGGATTGGGGCCGTAGACGCCCGTTCGATCAGACGCTGCCATAGTCTTAATCCCTTTTAAATCAGGGTGGGATTGGGGCCATACACCTGTTTGCTGAGCGCGGTATAGCCACGTCTTAATCCCTTTTAAATCAGGGCGGGATTGGGGCATGCCTGGAACGGTTCTCCCATAGCGGACAAGGAGTCTTAATCCCTTTTAAATCAGGGCGGGATTGGGGCAAAAAGAGGATGCTCACTCTAGCATACCTAGAGGTCTTAATCCCTTTTAAATCAGGGCGGGATTGGGGCGGTTAGCCATGATGTACCTTTGCATGATAGGCGGGTCTTAATCCCTTTTAAATCAGGGCGGGATTGGGGCTCAATAGTGTCGAATACATCATCGACCATAGTGGGTCTTAATCCCTTTTAAATCAGGGCGGGATTGGGGCGACACAGCGCGAGCTGGCCGAAAGGGCCGAACGTCTTAATCCCTTTTAAATCAGGGCGGGATTGGGGCCAGCCACCATCGTTAAGTCGCTGCCTAACAAAGAGTCTTAATCCCTTTTAAATCAGGGCGGGATTGGGGCCTGATGCTCGTGGTCACATTTACGAAGCAGGCTAGTCTTAATCCCTTTTAAATCAGGGCGGGATTGGGGCGTATGAGGTGTAAGTAAAGAGTATTTGGTATGAGGTCTTAATCCCTTTTAAATCAGGGCGGGATTGGGGCATACGGCGTATCCCTAATCAAAAGGGAAATGTGGTCTTAATCCCTTTTAAATCAGGGCGGGATTGGGGCCTAAGTCACATGCAGTGCTATGACCTACGTGTCGTCTTAATCCCTTTTAAATCAGGGCGGGATTGGGGCTTGGCGACTCTCAGAGCTTGTCCTGCAAACCGGTCTTAATCCCTTTTAAATCAGGGCGGGATTGGGGCCTAAGTCACATGCAGTGCTATGACCTACGTGTCGTCTTAATCCCTTTTAAATCAGGGCGGGATTGGGGCTGCAAGTATTGCTTTTCCCATTCAAAATCAGTCCTTTACACGGGGCGTTACGGACTTTTGGCGTGATGCCTGAAGTTGTATGCCGCAGGTGTGTCATTCGGCCTTTTTTTGAATATGAAAGCGCCGTATTTTAAATCAATAAACAATCAACAAACGAATTGCTTAAAGGGCCGGGCTGGGGGGTTTCAGAGGGGTTTCAGCAGTTTTCTTCTTGCCAGAGGGTGGGCAGGCCGCTGTAGTAGATGCCTTCGGGCAGCAGGGGCGGGCCGAGGCGGTGGCGGGGGCCGCGTTGGGGGAGGGGGTAGGCGCGGATGTCGTCGTGGCGGGGGTCGATGATTTGGGCCAGGTGGGTGAGGCAGCTTTGTAGCTGGCCGGGGGTGCCGCTGAATAGAAAAACCGAATATTGCAGGGGCATGGCCTGGCGCTGGAGGATGCGGTGAACGCGGGCCAGGCGGCGGGGGCAGGCGATGTCGTAGCAGATGATGTGGTCGGTCATTGGGCGGGGGCGGGCGGGTTTTCTTCCGGGGCTGCGGGGGGCAGGTTTTGGAGGATGGTTTGGGTGAGGTCTTGCACGCTGTGTTCGATGGCGGGGCGCAGGAGTTGGGCGTGTTCTTCGTAGGCCTGGTAGTAGCGGGCGCGGCCTGCTTTGCCGAGGAGGCAGCCGTCGTTTTGGGTGTGGCTGAAGTGCTCGGCGGTGAGGGTTTGCTGGCTGACGAGCTGGAGGCAGAAGCGGTCTGCGAGGGGACGGATGGTTTCGAGGAGGTCACAGGCGAGGGATTCGCGGCCGTGGCCGGGCTGGTGGTAGTAGCCGATGGCGGGGTCCAGCCCGGCGGCGTGGAGGGCGATGGCGATTTCGGCGCTTGCGAGGGTGTAGGTGAGGGACAGGAGTGCGTTGAAGGGGTCGCGCGGGGGGCGGCGGTTGCGCTGGGTGAAGTGCAGGCTGGGGGGGACGACGGCGCGCAGGCCGGCAAAGTAGGCGCTGGCTGCGGCGCCTTCGACGCCGCGCAGGCTTTCAAGGCTGGTGGCGGCGGCGATGTTTTGTTGCTGCTGGCGCAAAAGGGTGATGGCGTGGCTGAGTTCGTAGCGGGCGTGCAGGCGGTGGCGGCGCAGTTGCTCGAACCATTCGCATTGGCGGTCGATTTTGGTGTGGATGAGGTGACGGGCGTAGCGCAGGCAGTGGGCGGGGTCGAGGCTGAGGCGGGTTTGTTCGATGCGGCGGCGGGCGTCTTTGTGGGGCATGCTGAGCATAAGGCTGGGGCGGCCTTGTCTGCCAGAGAGGATGACGACGCCGGCGCCGCGCTCGCCCAGGTGGCCCAGCAGGCTGGCATCGAGGGTGACGCTACCGCGCAGGAAGACGCGGCTGATGGGGGCGAGCGGGACGGTGCCGACGCGCTGGCCGTTTTCACGGAAGACGAGGGCGCCTGCATCAAGCTGGAGGTGGACGTTGCGGCGATCGACGAAGAGGCTGCTCATGGCGGTGCGGCTGGGGTGGGTTAGAGGATGCTGAAGTGCTGGCTGGCGAAGGTGCTGACCAGGCCGAGGCAGTGGGGTTTCATGCGGGGGTCAAGGGCGATGAGCTGGATGCAGTCTTGCGCGGGGTCAATGAGGGTGGGCAGTTCGGCGCGGATGTGGGCCAGTTCCGCTTGCGCGACCCAGATTTCGGGAACGGACTTTTGCCCGGCGACGCGGTAGCTTTTGAAGTAGCGGCATACGCGGGCCAGGCGCCGCGGGTCGGCGATGTCGTAGGCGACGAGGCAGAGGGTGCGGGGCATAAGGGAAAGTCTAGGAGTGATTTATGAATGAATTGGAGCAGGGCTTTTTCTTGATTATGTGAATGGCGTTCGGATAAAAAAGTGTGGCAAGCTTGCTGGCGTTGGATGGAGATGTGTGGAATATGAAATCGAGCGTTTAAATGAATCGCGATTTTGGATGTATAGGAAGGCCACATGGCATGGTATGAGGAATGCAAGCATAAAAAAACCGCATGACGCCAATCGCGTTCATGCGGCAATAAAGGGGAATGGTGCGCGCTGGATCAGTCGAGAATGAGAGTAATGTTTGTGGCGGGAATGCCAAGGCCGCGTTGGGTGTGGGGGCGACGGCCGTGGGTTTTTAGCTGATAGTGCGAGGCGGCGTGGCCAAGTTTATTTTGAAGTATGCGATTGAGTTTGGAGTTTCGTTGTTCAAATATTCCTTTGCGGTCTTCGATATTTTGTAGTCGCTTGCAGGCGTTTTCGTAACTGCCGCCAGGGGCAATAAGTTTGTAGAGCTGCATATAGTCATGCCATAAGGTTTCGTCATGACAGAAGTCGCGCCAGCTTTTGTAGGGGGTGCCATTCAGAACCAGTTGTGCCCACCAAGCAAGCCAGGCCAGTTCGGCATCAGGCAATTGAACAGATTGGCCACTACAGATCACTTGTTTTTGGCGCAGACGGATGGTCAGTTCTGGCCGGGCAAGGCTTTTTTGTATGGCGGCGACGGTTTCACCAAAGCTGGCCTGGCCTTGCAGCAGATTTTGGGGCTGGCCGTGACGCAGGCGCACAACAGGAATGCGAGCGAGCGTGACGGCAGCGTCTGCGGTGTCGATGTGTTGACCATCACGTGTGGCCAGGCGGCGCGGCTGGGCGGGCGGATAGAAAAATTCGGGATGATTTTCAAAAGGGCTCGATACGAGTACATGCGATAGCTCATCCTGTGGACGAGCAAATAGCGAAAAGGCGTAACCGAGATAGAAACCCATGGTTTTTCGCCCACCGGCGATGGAGACGTGCAGTTGCGCATCAGGATCGCGAGTGAGCTGGCTCATCAGAGCGGTAATGCAGTCGGCTGCTGCTGCATTTTCCAATGGGGTTCTAATATCGGAGAGGGGCTGGTTTTCCGGGGTTTTGATGATATGAATGTGGTTTTCATCAAATGCCGGTCGTCCCAGCGCCGGATAATCCATTAACAGGGCATGAAATTGTCCGCCGTCAAGGTGCAACAAAGCCGCACGCGCCAGTTGTGCGCCATTTTTGGTGGTGAGCAGGTGGATTTCAGTAGGGATGAAAGGAGCATTAGGTGGCTGAGGTCTGACGCCAAGGGCGTAAAGGGTTTCGGTGACGATTTGCGGCGAAAGACCTGTGACGGCCAGCAGGATGCGGCGGGGGTATGTCTGGGGCATGACGACAAACGGGCTGGATGGTTCACGAAGCGTTTATCTGTGCCCTTTGGTCCATTGAATGATTTCGTCTTTCAGACGGGCCAGGCGTTGGCTGGCAACGACTTTGATATTGAGGGCATCGGCCAGACGCATTTCCGATGGGCCCAGGTTGCGATAACTGACCAGCATGCCGCGTGTGGCCAATCCCCCTATGCGGCGGCAATTGGATTGAAGCTTGTAAAGAGCATCGTTGGCTTTGGGCGGAGCAGGATTTTTACCTCCGCCCTGTGGTTTATCGATACGGGCAGTCTTGCATTCAATTACGTGCAAGCGGTTATTGAGCAGAAAAGCGATATCAAGCTCATTTTTGGTTTGGCTGGAGTTTTCAATGACTTCCAGACCAATGGCTTTGTCTCGTATTTTCAAAGGGCCGGAGAGCTGGTGAATGGTGTCAATGGTGTAAAGCTCAAGCCATCCGCCTTTGACAAAATCACGATCCTGGACACTAGAAAAAACAATATTTCCATTTTTCATAGACAATGCCTGCGCATCGGAAAAATAATCTATCAGGGCATTGAAGCTGTATGGCGATCTTTGGGGCACTGGCACGCGCAGGATATTTCGATTTTCAGCGTCTTGCGCCAGCGCATTAAGCATGGTGATGGCGTTTTCAAGATTGGCTGCAAATTGAATGATGGAGTCGCTCGCTCTTTTTTGTGCCGGCGTGGGGCTGGTGCGATCGGGTTTTTTGTTGAGGGTGAAACCGTAGGTTTTAAGGTAATGCGGCAAGCGCAAATAGTTTTGCAGAGGTTGGGGCTGTTGTTGGGGGCCGCCATGTTTGTGCAGCCAGGTGATGGTGTCGGTATTGGCATCGAGATAAAAAATACGCCAGTCGCTGGCGTGGGCAATGGATTGGGCGGCCAGGGCCATGAGTTTTGTGCCGCCGGTAATGTTAAGCACGACATCTTCGCCGGATAATTTTTCGGCAAGCTCAAGTAACTCTTCTTCGGTTTTCTGGAAATCAGCCTCGTTTTTGAGTTTTATTTGCTCAATTTGGCGGATGCTGTTTTCTCTGAGCACATTTTCCAAGTATTCTGCTTTTTTACTCATGGCGGCGCTGACAACGAGTATGACGCGATCGGGCTTGAGCTGGGAGTCAAGCGCGGGAAGGATATTAGCGGCGGCCTGGTCGGATACGAGACAAATTTGGGTTTTCATGCTGCATTTTCCTTTGGAGAAATAAAACGGGCTTCAAATTGTTCAAGCTTGGCGCCCAGGGCGCGCAAATCGGCCGCGCTGAGTTCGCTGCCGCGTGATTTTTCGGGCATGGCAAAGCTCAAGTGCCAATAGGCACCGCCGCGCGCGCAGACCTGGGCGATCAGCGTGATGGGCAGGGTGCCGATGACGGTGTCGCCCGGCTGAATTTGGGCGATGTCGAGGTGGGGGGCGTGGCGGTCGAAGGCGATGCCTTGCTCGCGTATCCATTGCAGTGCGCCGGGGTGGCGGCCAATAAACCAGGTTGTCATGATGAGCCGATTGTGTTGTGCTGCGAAGTGCCTGCATAGCAAGGCAAGCTTGCGATGGGAGATGATGCGTTGATGTTTACGCACCAATTCATCAATTACCCTACACTGCCCTGACATGAAGAAAGGATGGTTCTGATGCGAACAACGATTGATTTGGATGCCGATGCTTTGCTGGCTGTCAAAGAGATTGCCCGAGGGGAAAACACCAGCCTGGGGCGTGTGGTGTCTCGCCTGATTCGACAGGCGCTGGGGGCGGCAACGCCAGCGGCCGAGCAGGCGCCGCCTGCGGTGAATGAAGTAACGGGGTTTGCCCCTTTTGCTTCGCGCGGGAGTGTGGTGAGCAATGAGCTGATTGAGCATTTGCGCGATGTGGAAGGGGTTTGAACACCATGCGCGCATTGCTGGATGTGAATGTGTTGATTGCCTTGCTGGATGCCGGGCATGTGCATCACGCCCGTGCAAGCCAATGGCTGACAAGCGAGATTGGGCATGGCTGGGCGTCGTGCCCGCTGACGCAAAACGGCTGCGTGCGCATCATGTCGCAGCCTGCTTATCCGCAGGCGCTACCGGTGGCGGCGGTGGCGGCTCGTTTGGCCCAGGCAGCGGCTCATCCCGCACACCGGTTTTTGCCGGATGACTACAGCCTGCTGGGCAATGAGGCGGTTTGCTGGTCGCATGTGCTGGGGCATAGACAGATCACGGACGCCTATTTGCTGGGCCTGGCGGTGCGGCATGAATGCCGGTTTGTCAGTTTCGATGCGCGGGTGAACCTGGCCTGTGTGGCGGGGGCGCGGCCGGAGCATGTGTTGGTTCTGTAGGGGCTGTATCCAGGGTGTATCCGCCCAGGCCAAAGCTGGCGTTTTTGCCCACATGCAGCCATTGGCCCAAATAAAGCAAATCGGCAAATGGGGCCAGATTGCCGCGCAAGGTCAGGCTGCCCAGCAAACCGCCCAGTTTCATTTCCTGCTGCTGGCGCTGGGAGTAGCGGCCCCAGTCAAACCAGCGCATTTGCCCGGCTTGCAGAGCGATGCCCTGGGCCTGCGCCGATAGATCAGCGAAGTTGTGCTGTGGCGCGCGCGGACCCAGATGCACATCGCAGAGCAATTGATGACGACGGGCCAGTGCGATAAGCAAATCTCGCGCGGTCAGTTGCCTGGCATCGCGCACCGGACGGCCCTGCACTTGCAGGCGCAAGGGGGTGTGGAAATGGAGCCGAAGCTGTTGTGTGTTTGGTATGGAAACTTCCTTGCGCTCTTGATTTGATAGCAAACTTTCCTTATCTGGCGGGCGCTGTGGGCTGTTTTCATTTTTGAACTCAACAAGCGTGCAGGAGGCCAGACCTGTCCCCAGGCCAGTACTCAAGGCGCTCTGCCAGGCTTGCCGCACGATGGGCAGCAGGTCGAGCGCTTTGCCCACAAGCACAAGGCCGAAGCTGAAACTTTGCCCTGCGCGCAATTGCCTGACCATGCCTTCGGGCGGTTCGATGACATAAGGCTGGGGCATGTGACTGAACTTTTGCAAGCCATGCCCAGGCAGCGGCGGAGTGGCGAAAAGCTGGCAGTAGGGGCAGGTAGCCTGCAACCGGCAGGGTTTTCCATCCTCATGCGGCAGCGGGCTGAGGGCCAAAAGGGCATGGCCGAAAGCGCCGCGCAGCATGGAGCCTGCGTAGGCGGGCAGCAGCAAGGGGGCTTCAGCCCGCGCCGTCAATCGCATACGCGCGACGGGCAGGAGATCGGTAACGGGCGCGGCGATTGCTTCGGTCATGCGTTGCCTTTGAGGACGGCCAGCTTGAGTTTCTTGCGCTCTTCCTTGATTTCAATCCTGACCAGCTTGGGCAGCCATTCCTCAATCGCCTCGGCGGCGGCGCGTTTTTCATCCGCGCTCCAGTCGGCGCTTTCCAGCGCCTTTTTGGCCAGTGCGCGGGCTTTGTTGTGGAACGCGCCATTGGACTTTTCCTTGAAGCTGGGGTATTGCGCGTGCTGATCACTGAATTCATTGATGAAGGCTTGCACTTCCTGCATGGCAGGGCTGAGGCTTTTCAGCTCGGCCTGACGTTGTTTCGCCTGCCGGATTTCATTGAGCCTTTCTTCTTCTTTTTCATTACGTTCCATCCGCCCCATGCCAATGGCCGTTTTGCCGCCTGCGCCCAGCCATTGCAAGCCGTAGTCAAGGGCTTGCCAGAGGTCTTGCAACTCCTGCTGCAAGACGGCCGTATCGCCCGCGCCAGGGCGCGGCAGGATGATTACTTGCAGAAACAGATCACGCGCCGTGAGGTACGTAATGGGAACAGGAGCGTGCCAGTCACCGGGCTGGGTATCAACGTCCAGTGGGGCTTTGCGGCCTTTTTCGTACCACTTGTTCATGTGCGGTGTCATGACTTCCACATGCAACTGGCAACGCCGCACGGGCAGGGCATCCATGAAGATGAAGCTGCCGCTGTGCTCGGCCACATCGCCTTTTTCGGCGGTTCCAAACCAGCGCTGAAGCAAGGCGCTACGCGCTTGAGCCTCACCCTGGAAAGCAGTTTCAATGACCGAGCGCACCAGCCCTTTGACCGCGCTGCCGGGCAGATAGGGCGTGCCCAGGGTGTGATGCCAGGTGAAGCCGTTTTCCAGCGGGTGAGGGTTGCCCAGGCCAGTGATGAAGCTGCCCGCGCAGTGGTAGATGCGCGCCTGCCCGCCCTGGCTGGCGGCCAGGGTTTGCATGTGCTCGGCCTTGGCTTTCAGGACGTCTTGATCGCCAACTGTTTTGTGGGCGTGGGAAAACTCATTCAGCCATTCGTTGCGCTGTTCGTGATCGATGTCATCGAAACCAGCCGTATAGGCACTGAAAAAACGTTCAAACCACAAACCACGGTGCATGGCCTCACAAGACTGAGGAGCGCTTTGCCGATACAGAGGGAGAAAGCTTGTCATGGCAAATCACCCCTTCAGTTTTCATCTTGCTTGAGCAGGGCAACGGCAAATTTTTTCAGCCATTCCAGCAGGGCCTGGGCTTCGTTTTGCGCTGCCATGTAGTGCTGCATGTCCGATTTCGTAATGGCTTTCAGAAGGTCCTCATCCTGATCGAAAACACGCCCTTTGCTTTTTTTGTCGCACAACCATGCGCCCAGAATGCGGTAGATAACCGAATAAGCCGTTTCCTTTTCTGGGTCGCCTTTGCTTTTGCTGAGATAAAAAGCCATCGCTTGGCCAAGGCCGTTCATGTGAATCAGGGCGGGTAAAGCGGGTATATAGCGGCGCACTTCAGCCTGAAAAGCCGGGGCTTTTTTCGTAATGAGCTGAATTTGTTCCAACGCGAATTCAGCGCGGTGCTGATCCATGGTGCACACGGTGGGGTTTTGACTCATGGTGCCATCTCCCTTCATGCAGCCGAGGCCTTGTTGATGCCCACGCGGCACCAGCCCATGCCGGTGGTCTCGTTGCCGCCCAGTTGAAACCAGTTTTTGCCTTCCGGCAGCAGGGCTTCAAATCGCGCCATGACTTCGGTCGCACTTTTGGCGCTGCCTTTTTTGCGTGAGGCAGTAGCCGTCAGGGGCACATAAAGCAGCGTTTCGGGTGGCAGGGTTTCTTCGTACCAAAGCGCGCCTTCCTTGACGGTTTTGGTGGCCGAATCAATCGCAATGTGTGCATTGACAGCAGTCACGTTCCGGGCCAGGAAGCTGAAGGTGTCGTCGTGCACGATGACCAGTTGCTGCTTGAGGGCGTTCACATCAAGCGCGCCGCCACTCATGCCGCTCAAGGTTTGAGCAATTCCAGCGATGGCCTCGCTCGGGGTTTGCGTGAAACGGAATTCCTCCAAAAACAAAGTGTCACTGCCATTGCCCAGAGCAGTTTCGAGGCGGGGCGGCTCATGACCGGCAGGCACTTGCACATTGAGCCCCAAACGCTGGGCATGCCCGGCAAAACGGCGCAAGGCCGCCGGACAAGTAACCCATTTGAATGCGCTTTGCAGTGAACGCACGGGCAGCGCCAGCAGCAAGGCATCGCCCACCAGCAAGGCGCCCGCGTGGCTGCTGTCGCGCTCGCCGGCAGCAGCGCCATGATCGGGGCCGAACAGCTCGATCAAGTCGGGATCAGAAAAGTCTGGATGGTGAAAGGCATGGGCGCGCAACGCGCCCTTGACTGCCGAGCCATAAACGCAGGGCCAGTGGGTGTGAATTTCGCGCTGGATGGGCAAGTCAATTCCCGAAACGGATTGACCGGCGCCGGCATGCAAAGAGGTTTCGGTTGTAAGCAGCAACAGGGCCGATTGGGTGGAAGGCGCGGAAGGGGTGGTCATGGTGCGTTCCTTTAGCTAAATCAAAATTTTCAATTCGGGTGGAGAAAGGGAAAAGTCAGCTTGTTCAGGGCTGCAAAAGCGCCCCCGTCAGAAATTGGCCTCGTCCCGTCACTTCTGCGGTTTGAGCCAATGCCGTCGCGTCAATCGGGCTGCCATCCGTGGTTTCGACATACAACACACTACCGGGCGCCAACAGGCTTTGCACCGGACGAGCGCCATGGCTCGCCAAGTCCCAGCCTCCTTCACGCAGCACACGCGGGCACGCCACGCTGAGCACGCGCAGGGGCTTGCCATGCAGCGTTCCTTCCCATGCCTGGACGCCCTGCTCCGTCACAACGGCCTGAAAACCTGGCGGTATGCCTGCAGGCAAACCTTCGACGCAAAGCATGGGCGTGAGGGCGTAAAGAGCTGCGCGATGCGCCTTGGCAGGCAGACTCTGGGCAACAGGAAACCCGGCCGCTTCACCAGCTTTGACTTCCAATGCGGCTTGTCTGCCTTCACCACCCAGGCGAATAACAGTGGAGTGCGGCAACAGGCTGGCATCTTGCAAACCATACAAATGCAGTGCAATGCCTACATCAGTCTTTAAACGCAGATGACGGGTTTGATACAGGAGCCCTTCCTGCACGGACTTGCGGCGGTTGTCCCGGCCTATGCCCAGGCGGGCTTCTTCCTCAAAAAGATCAGCGCTGACGAGGACATCTTTGGCCTGCGGCGCCTGGCCGTTGAGAACGGCCTGCATGCCCTGGGCAGTCAGCCAGCCATCTTCCACCGGGGCACTGCCTGCCAGCTCTTGCAGGCCCGTGACCCTGGACGGAAATTGCGGCAAGTGAACCTTGCCCAGATCGCAATGCACTGCCCCGCCCAGTTCCAGCAGGAAGTAAACGCAGTGATCACCTTGTTGTTTGCGCATGAGGTTGGCAGGAGCCGGGTAAAGACGCTCGCCCCTGAAGGTGACAAAAGGCCCCTCCAGACGCAGCGGCCCCAGGTCATCGCCAAAACCGATGAGGCCGGCCAGTTCACTTTCCTGACTGAAGCTGCGCCAATTGCCGCCTTTGCGCTGGTACCAGACGTCGCCAATCAGGGTTCGCAATGCGCCCGCCAGCGTGCGCACGGGGGGCGGAAAAACACTGCCCAGCTCACTCGCGCCCACGCTGCCGTGCGGGCGTGATTCGCGAAAAAACCAGGTATCAAACGGAGTGAAATGACAAATCAGAGGCGATGCGGGCATGGCTTACTCCTTGTCCAGACCTTTTTGGGCGAGAAAGCGCACGAGCAGCGCCGCCTCGGGGTTGAATGGGGTTTTGTGTAACTCAAGTTTTGCCTGCCCGGGCTGCGGACGACGCCATTGCATGCACTGCGCCAGCAATTGCCCAAGCTGCTCTTCCAAGCGGGGCATATCCAGTCCGGTGCGTTTACCCAGTTCACCCCAAGAGTGCAGGTATTCGGCCAGCAGCAGCTTTTGCAATATGTCGTTGTCGGCATGTTCAAAACGCTCAAGCACCTGCTGCATGCGAAAGAAGAATTTGTTGGAGAACATTTCTCCATCTGCCTGCCGGGCTTGCCTTGCGAAATCCTGTGCCAGTTGGGCCATCCGCACCTGCCCTTGCGAGTCCAGCGCCTTTTCCCACGGCATGGCCCACTGCGCAACCAGACCAGAAGGCTTCCACACCCGCACGGCAATGGCATTGCGGCCGGTTTGCTCCTTGGCAATGTCATCCAGCAGCTTGTGCGCGTCCTTGAGCACGCGCGTCAGCGGCGTGCGAATGTGCACGTATTCGATGGCGCCGGAGAGCGTGGAATCAATGGGTTTGCCAAGCGGGCTGTAGTGCTCAAACTGCCTGCGATACATGCTTTGCAATTCGGCGGCGGCAGGCAGGGCGCACTCCAGCGGCAGCAGCGCCAGCACATCGTCGCCCCCGGCATAAATCAAAAACCCGTTGTGCTCACGCACGATGTCGCCTACGGACTGGGTAAAAGCGTTGAGGGCTGCGCTGATCGGCTGCTGCTTGACTTCATCGCCCATGTGTTTACCAAGCTGATCGCCGTCCATCAGCAAGATGGCGTAGTAAGGCGAAGGCAAATCAGACTGCCCGGCAGATTTGCGCAGCTGCTGCAATTGCCGCAACACCGCGCGCGCCTGGGGCTGCTTGTCGATCCCGAAAATGCGCGGGTTTTCCAGCGCAGCAGGAAAGTAAACCTGCCCGTCCAGACCGGCCCAGTAGTGCTTGAAGCCGGATTTCTGCTCCGCCGCATCCCTGACGCAGCGAATGTCGATTTCATATTCGCGCCCTGAACGAGCATCCTGCACATGCGCCATTTCGCTATAGCCCGTCAGCGCGCAAGCGGCCTGATTAAAAGCTTCAAATACCTGCGGATCGGCCCTGGAAATCACTTCAGCCAGCCAGGGCGCCGCAGCCAGAAAAGCCACGGAAGGAACTGCGTTCGGCACTCGCCAACCATGCACACGGACGGGAATAAATCCAGGCTGCCCCGGTTGAGCGTCTGCTGCGGCTGGGGCCGCGGGGCCTGGCAGCTCCACCTCGATCTCATCAAAACAGCGTGAAAAACGCCTCTTGATAAACGCCATTGCGCACAGGCGTTCGCCTTCGCGCAAATCTGTATCAATACCGGGGCGGCCCGATTGACGCAGTCTGCTCCAAAACTGATCGACTACCTTGAGCGCGGTTTCGGTAACGCCGGAAAGTTCCTGCCAGCCGTCCATCATCATGCACTTGTGCCCCGGCTCCTGGGGCGGCACGGTATTGCGCCAGTTCTTGCGCCGATCAAGCAAACTGGCTGCCTGGCCCGCCTCGCTAAGCACCCAGGAAATTTCCCAAAAGCTGTCCACCTGGCGATCCCATATCGTCCGGGTGGTCGCGCTGGCAATGTCGCTCAAGTCATGCCGCCAGACCGCCTGCGCCAGCGCCTTCCACGCGCTTTGCACGGCCTGCGTAACAAATTCGGGCTGAAAACCCGTCGGCACTTTTGCGGTAGTGGCGCGGAAACGATTGGGAATACTGCCTTGCTGGGGCGGGCGGTCTTGGTCTTGCGCACTCGCCGGGTCATACAAATGGCGCAAATAAGCGCCATCAGGCACAGGAAACACCACCTGCCCGCCTTGACGCTGAATGGCAGCAATCGCCACACTGGAAAGCCAGGAAAGAATGAACGATCCAGCCCAGAAATCACGCGTGCGCCGCGCTTGCGCCACGAAGCCCTGCACCGGCCCCAGGGTGAACTGGAAGATCAGGGTATTTTGCATATTAGCCACGTCGAAGTTCCTCAAAGCCGGGTTGATTTTTAAACCCATCAATATATTGATTGATCACTTTATATTCGATGGACGTATCCAGTATTTTTTTCGAAGCTCCTTTTCCAGGTTTGGCTTCCACTGCCATATTTTCATGCAAGAAAACGGCAGGAAGCAGGGTTTGAATAACAGCAAACCTCCCTTTTTCTAAAGCGTGAACATGAATCAGCAATGGAGATGCACGACGGCCTCCTCCTTCAGGCGCGATATCCATTTGCGCATTCATAGAAGAAAAATAATAATTGTGAGGAAGACCAAAAACGGATCGAACGGGCAATTGCCTTGGCGCGCTTGAGGAGCGTGCCGCCTGAAGCACATTATCGTGATCGGGTTTGAAGTTTTGCCGGGCCTTTTTCCCATTGACTTCATGCTGCCCGGTTCGCTCAACAAAGCGTCCATAACCACGGTAAAGCTGCATTTCGTCCCCCACTTTCGCCAGCGCCTTGAGGGCATTGCCATCCTGCCCGGTCACAACAATACGGCTGGCATTGCAAAACGCCGTAAAAGGAGGTTTGCCACCTGCAGAGAAATCCAATGACGCTACAAAACGCTTAATGTCATCCAGCGCAGTAAAACTCTCCTCCTGGCCATTGGCGTAAACAACCTTATTCAGAGAAAGTGAACCCAAGCCCCTGCGTCCGCGACTGCCCATTGCGCCAAACAAACCCAGGGCAATGGCAGCGCGCACCACACCGGTCACGTCTTCTTCGGCTGTTTCAGGCAGAAATTCCAGCGCAATGCCCACATCACCACCAGAAATATATTCCCGTAAAACACCTTCACGGAAATGATAAAGCCCCTGCCCAAGCAAATATTCCACACTTTTCAGTTCTTTATTCAGATCAATATTTGCAGCACCAAATCGGCTTCGAATATGCACACGACTCTGGCATGAATCTCTGCCATCGCTGGCCCGACCAAACAGCTCGCCTTCTTTCTTATGCAAGGCAATCAATGCAGACTGGATGTTGCCTTTTGCCTCATGCAAAAATCCACCCCAATGCAAGGCACGCCACCAGAAACGCAGCGCGCCTTTATAAGAAGCATTGCGAAAATGCTCTCCATCTGCTTTTTGATCAGCGCCACCCAAAAACATGGGCGTCGTGATTTGATAATGAAGCCGCACCTGTAAAGGAAGATTCAAGTTCAACATATTTTCATGCCTTCATGATTCAAAAAACTGCGGTTTTCAACCCCCTGGGTGTATGCACAGCATACCTGCCCCTTGCACCTCAAACGCATAAAACCAAGCCGCCCCTCTAACACACGGCAAAACGCCGGAGCGCATTCTGTATCAACCTGAGTCTTTTGTGAGGCTTGGCAAACTTGCCAGCGCCCACCGGGCGCACTCCCCAGCCCGCACAAGCCGGTTTTGCCCACCGGGGGCTTCGTAAAATGCCCGGCTGCACTTGTTGCGCTGCCTGGCTGCCCGGGGCGTTTGTTTTTCATTTCAGGCGGTTTTTTTCTTACTTTTTGGCATTTCCATGAATCTTTGCGGCTTTCCCATCGGCCTTGATCGGCCTTTTTTCCTCATTGCCGGCCCTTGCGTGGTTGAGTCTGAACAGTTGCAGATGGATGTGGCCGGGCAGTTGAAAGAAATCACCGCCGCGCTGGGCGTGCCTTTCATTTTCAAAAGCAGCTATGACAAGGCCAATCGCTCCAGCGGCGCGAGTTTTCGCGGCCCGGGCATGGAAAAGGGGCTGGATATCCTGGCCAAAGTCCGCAAGGAGCTGGCCGTGCCGGTGCTGACCGATGTGCACACCGAGGCCGAAATCCCCGCCGTGGCGGCCGCGGTGGATGTGCTGCAAACCCCCGCTTTTCTCTGCCGCCAGACTGATTTCATTCGCGCCGTGGCGCAAAGCGGCAAGCCGGTCAATATCAAGAAGGGCCAGTTTCTGGCCCCGCACGATATGAAAAACGTGATCGACAAGGCCCGCGCGGCCGCGCGCGAGGCAGGGCTGGATGAAGACCGCTTCATGGCCTGCGAGCGCGGGGCCAGCTTTGGTTACAACAATCTGGTCAGCGACATGCGCAGCCTGGCCATCCTGCGCGAGACGGGCGCGCCCGTGGTGTTTGATGCGACGCACAGCGTGCAACTGCCCGGCGGCCAGGGCACGAGCAGCGGCGGCCAGCGCGAGATGGTGCCCGTGCTGGCCCGCGCCGCCGTGGCGGTGGGCGTGGCCGGCCTGTTCATGGAAACCCACCCCGATCCGAAAAACGCTCTTTCCGACGGGCCCAACGCCGTGCCTTTGCGGCACATGAAGGCGCTTTTGGAAACTTTGGTGGCGCTGGATGCCGTGACCAAGAAAAACGGTTTTCTGGAAAACGATTTCAGCGCCTGATATTTCAGCGCCCGATGCGCGCTGCCCGCGCCCCTTGCCTCATCCCCACTTTGAAAAAGGAAGACCCCGCCATGTCCTGCGGTTACATCATTGCCAATATTCACGTCACCCAACCCGAGCAGATGGCCGAGTACCGCCAGTGGAGCTCGGAGGCCGTGGCCGCGCACGGGGGCGAGTTCATCGTGCGCGGCGGGCAGCAGCAGGTGGTGGAGGGCCAGGCGCATGCGCGCACGGTGGTCATCCGCTTTCCCAGCTATGCGGCGGCGCTGGCTTTTTATGATTCGCCCCAATACCGCAAGGCACGCCAGGTGCGCGCGGGGGCGGGCGTGTTCAACATGGTGTGCGTGGAGGGCGTGGAGAGCGTTTAACGCTACGGTTTTTGTAGCTGCCGGCGCAGTATCCACGGGCCTTTGCGCCTGTTTTGCCCGTTCACCGGGCTGTTTTCATTTCTGCAACTCTCTCAAAAAGGAAACCCGAATGAGTGCCATCGTCGATATCGTCGGCCGTGAGATTTTGGACAGCCGTGGCAACCCCACGGTGGAATGTGACGTTCTGCTGGAAAGCGGCGTGATGGGCCGCGCGGCCGTGCCCAGCGGCGCATCCACCGGCAGCCGCGAGGCGATCGAGCTGCGCGACGGCGACAAAAAACGCTACGGCGGCAAGGGCGTGCTCAAGGCGGTGGAGCACATCAACGGCGAAATTTCCGAGGCCGTGCTGGGCCTGGACGCAGCCGAGCAGGCCTTTCTGGATCAAACCCTGATCGATCTGGATGGCACCGAAAACAAAAGCCGCCTGGGTGCCAATGCCCTGCTGGCCGTGAGCATGGCCGTGGCCCGCGCCGCCGCCGAAGAAAGCGGCCTGCCGCTGTATCGCTACTTCGGCGGCATGAACGGCTGCCAGTTGCCCGTGCCGATGATGAACGTCATCAACGGCGGCGCTCATGCCAACAACAGCCTGGATTTGCAGGAATTCATGATCGTGCCCGTGGGCGCGCCCAGCTTCCGCGAGGCGCTGCGCTGGGGCGCGGAGGTGTTTCACGCACTCAAGAAAATCATCGACGGCAAAGGCATGCCCACCGCCGTGGGAGATGAAGGCGGTTTTGCCCCCAGCGTGGAAAACCACGAAGCGGCCATCGAACTCATCCTGCAAGCCATTGCCGATGCGGGCTACAAGGCCGGGCAAGACATCGTGCTGGCGTTGGACTGCGCCGCCAGCGAGTTCTACAAAGATGGCCAATACGTGCTCGCGGGCGAGGGCGGCCTGAAACTTTCCGCCCAGGAGTGGGCCGACAAGCTCGCCGACTGGGCAGGCAAATACCCCATCATCAGCATCGAAGACGGCATGGCCGAAGGCGACTGGGACGGCTGGAAGCTGCTCACCGAACGGCTGGGCAAAAAAGTGCAGCTGGTCGGCGACGACCTGTTCGTGACCAACACGAAGATTCTGAAAGAAGGCATCGAGCGCGGCATTGCCAACTCCATCCTCATCAAAATCAACCAGATCGGCACGCTGACCGAAACCTTCCAGGCCATTGAAATGGCCAAGCGCGCGGGCTACACCGCCGTCATCAGCCACCGCAGCGGCGAGACGGAAGACAGCACCATCGCAGACATTGCCGTGGGCACCAACGCGGGGCAGATCAAAACCGGCTCGCTCTCGCGCTCCGATCGCATGGCGAAATACAACCAGCTTCTGCGCATCGAGGAAGACCTGGGCGATGTGGCCGTCTTCCCCGGCCGCGCTGCGTTCTACAACCTGCGCTGATCGGCCCAAGCCGCTCTGCTGCCCGCCTGCCCTTTTGCCCCCGCGCCTTTTCTCATGACCCCGCGCCTGTTTGCCCTCTTTTTCCTCGCCCTGCTGCTGGCGCTGCTGGCGCAATTGCAGTTCGGGCAAGCCAAGGTCTCGGAAGTGGCGCAACTGCGGCAAAAGGTGGCGCAGCAGCGCGAAAGCAATGCCCAGGCGCAGCTGCGCGTGGATCAGCTCGAATCCGAAGTGCTGGACTTGCGCGACGGCCTGGACACCGTGGAAGAAAAAGCCCGGCATGACCTGGGCATGGTCAAGCCGGGCGAAATCCTGGTGCGCTTCGAGCGGCGTTGATTCGCCGCCCCGTCACACCCCCGCCATCACTTTCCTTGAGCGGCCCAGGCCACGGCCGCATCAAAAAGCTGCAATCCTGCGGGCGAGAGGTTGTCAAAACTCTCGTTATCCAGAAAAAACATCACCCGCCGCGCCGGCGCCAGCGATTCGTAGTCCATCGTCGCGCCTTTTTCGTAGCCGAAGATGGCCGCCTTCTCGGGCTGCCCGTAAAGCGTGGCGATGGTGCTGGCGCCCAGGCCGGGGCGGCCCCAGCTCATGCCCGCCTGTTTCATATACACATTGGTCACGCCTGCGGGCAGGCCCGCCGCCAGCGGGTGCGGCGCATTGACCAGCCACAAATAGCGCTCGCGAGGCGCTTCGCCATAGTCCGCGCCGCTGCGCTTGCCCGTCATGGCCAGGTCATCCAGACAGTCGTTTTCCCAGGTCAGCAGCGGCACGGGCGCGTAGCGCCAGCCGGCATTCACATGCTTGGCCGCCACGGTGGAGGAGATGACGACCAGCGCCATGCCCTGCGCGGCCTGGGGCGCGGCGTCCTGATCCGCGCGGGTGACGGCAAAGCCCAGCTGCGTCAGCCGCCGGGCGATGCGCTCATCCACCCCCTCATTCGGGCCACCGCGCTGGCCCAGCAGCAGCGCGCCGGGGGGCGACGCAGGCATGGCCGTTGCCGAATCGGCCAGCGCCGCTGCGGCCAGCAGGGCCGCGCCCCGCTGCATCCACTGGCGGCGCGCCAGCTTTCCTGCTTCGTTCACGCGGGGCCTCAAAAATCAAACCCGGCCGAAAGCATGAACTGCCGTGCGTCGCCCACGGCCAGGCCGTATTGGTTGTTGGCCGAGGGGTAATACACCTTGTTGGTCAGGTTCTTGATGTTGAACTGAAGGCGCATCTTGCGGCCGGCCACGGGCAGGTCATAGGTGGCGAACACATCGGCCACGGTGTAGGCGGGCAGCCAGAAGGCGTTGGCCGAATCACCGGCGCGCTTGCCGGTGTAGCGCGCCCGCGCGCCCAGGCGCAACTGGCCTGCGCCCACATCGCCCGCGTTGAACACGCCCCCGACCGAGGCCGTCACGCGCGCCACATTGGCCAGGCGGTTGCCGGTGAACTGCGGGTCCCTGGTCACTTTGGCGTCCAGCCAGGCCAGGCTGCCGATCAGGCTCCACTGGCGGGTGAGCTCGCCTGCCAAATCCAGCTCCAGCCCGCGCGAGCGCGCCTCGCCTGCGGTGCGCCATTCATAGTTGCGTATGGCGTCGCTGTATTGGCGAATCAGCACGTTTTCCTTGTTGATGTTGAACAGCGCCAGCGAGCCAGTCAGCCCGCCGGGCGTATCCAGCTTGGCGCCAATTTCCCAGGAAACGCCTTTTTCCGGCGCGATGGATGAGTCGATCACCATGCCGCTTTCATGCGGCGCAATGGAAGACACGGGCTTGACCGAGCGGCTGTAGCTGGCGTAGAGCGACTTGGTGGCGTCGATCTTGTAAACCAGCCCCAGGCGCGGCAGCCACACGCCATCGCGCGTGTTGGTGTTGGCCTTGAAGGGCCGCCCGCGCCCGGCCACCTGGGTCCAGTGCAAGTAGCGCACGCCGCCAATCACGATCCACTGCGGGTTCAGATGAATGGCGTCCTGGAAAAAGAGCGACTGGTTATGCAGGGTATCGGTCTGATCGCTGTCGGAAGGCACCACGCGGTCAGAGGGCTGCACCTGGCCATAAACGGGGTTGAGAAAGCTGAACGTGTGCGTGCGCGCTGCGCGAATCATGTTGGCGCGATAGATGCGGCGGTATTCGGCATCCATGCCGAACTGCATGTCGTGCTGCATGCCGCCGAGCTTGACGCTGCCATCCACATAGGCCGTGCCGTAGCTGTCGGTGCTCAGCGCGCCGCGCGTGCCGTCGGCGCGGCGCGTGACCAAGCCGCGCGCCATGTCCACGCCCTGAATGCGAAGCTGGTTGGCGTCATACGTTTCGCGGTTGTAGCTCAGGCTCGCGTGCGCCGACCAGCCCGGCGCAATGCGGTGATCGACCGAGCTTTGCAGCAAATGGCTCTTGCCCCACATCTGGTTGAAAGGCTCGTCCAGACGGCGCTCAGCCGGGATGTCCAGCGGCTTTTTCGTGGCCGGGTTCAGCACCACCGTGCGGTCAAAAGGCACGTCGTAGTCACGGAACTCATACCACACCACGGCCTGCGTATCGCGCCCATACCAGGCCAGCGAAGGCGCCAGCAGCGTATCGCGCCGCTTGCCGAAATTGCGCCAGTAATCCTCATTGCTGTGATCGACGATCAGGCGATAGGCCAGGCCCTGCTCGCCTATGGGGCCGGTGGTGTCCAGCGTCAGCCCGCCGCCGTGGCGGCCGCTGCCAAAGCTGCTGCCAGTCAGCGTCAGCGCGCTGCGCCGCTGCGTCTGGGGCTTTTTGCTCACCACATTCACCACGCCGCCCGGGTCCATGATTCCGTAGAACATGGAAGACGGCCCCTTGAGCACCACCACGCTCTCGGCCGCCGCGTTCATGCCGCGCCCCTGCACCAGCGGCATGCCGTTGTGCATGATGGAGCCGTCGCGGTTGCCGCCGAAGCCGCGTTTCAGGATGGTGTCTTGTGTGCCCGCCAGCGTGTTGCCTTGCGTGATGCCGCTGACGTTCATCAGCGCGTCATCCATGTGGCGCGGGCGCTGATCGCGCAACACCTGCGCCGCCACCGCGTTAGTCACCTGCGGCGTTTCCAGCGCGGGCGTCAGCGAGCGCAAAGTCGATGCATCCGGCGTGGGCTGATACTGGCTTTCATACTCCACCGGAACGGGCGCCGCGCGCCCCACCACCGTCACCT
Organism: Ottowia sp.; assembly: GCA_052170415.1. Classification (GTDB taxonomy): domain Bacteria; phylum Pseudomonadota; class Gammaproteobacteria; order Burkholderiales; family Burkholderiaceae_C; genus Ottowia. The sequence goes on from JBQNAO010000008.1 coordinate 51,482, forward strand.
CAGCCAGCGATTCTTCCGATGCGCCCTGCTCCTCATCAGCGCCTGCCTGCGTTGCCGCCCCCTGTGCCAGCGCCAGCGCCGGAGCGCCCAGCAAGGCCAGGCAAGCGCCATGCAAAACCGCCCGCTTCCAGTGCGCAGGCACGGGTGCAACCGCCCCAAAACGCTTATCGCAACCAGACATATTCCTTCTCCTGTGAATGTAAAAACTCGTGATTTTCATTTGCAAATCACCACAAAAACAACAGTATTTGACGCAAACACAACATCTGGCGCACAAAAAAACCGCCGGAAGGCGGCTTTTCACCAGCGCCCCGGCGGTTTCAGGTTTGCAAGAAAACAGGCTTTTCAAACGGGCATCACCAAACCCGCCACCAGCGCCCGAACATCAATCAGCGCCTGCACAAGAGCAGCCACAGCCGCAGCCGCCCCCCGCGCCCGAATGCGCGTGTCCGTGCGCCTCTTCCTCCTGCACCTCGATGCGATGCGTGCGCAAACCCAGCTTGACCAGCAGGCGGGCGTCGTCGCTGGCCTCCGGGTTGCCCGTCACCAGCAGCTTGTCGCCATAAAAAATCGAATTGGCCCCGGCCAGAAAACACAAAGCCTGCACCGCCTCGCCCAACTGCTGCCGCCCGGCCGAAAGCCGCACCCGCGCGCGCGGCATCGTGATACGCGCCACGGCAATCACGCGCACAAAGTCCAGCGGATCCACCGGATCGGAATCGGCCAGCGGCGTGCCCGGCACCGGCACCAGGCTGTTGATCGGCACCGAATCGGGGTAGGGATCGAGATTTGCCAATTGCGCAATCAGCCCCGCGCGATGCACCGGCTCCTCGCCCATGCCGATGATCCCGCCGCAGCACACATGAATGCCCGCATCGCGCACCGCCTGCAGCGTATCCAGCCGGTCTTGATAGTTGCGCGTATCCACCACCGTCTGGTAATACTCCGGCGCCGTATCCAGGTTGTGGTTGTAGTAATCCAGCCCCGCCTCGCGCAGCGCCCTGGCCTGATGGGGTTTGAGCATGCCCATCGTCGCGCACGTCTCCAGCCCCAGCTCCTTCACCGCCGCAATCAGCGCCGTCACCTTTTCGATATCGCGGTCCTTGGGCGCGCGCCAGGCCGCCCCCATGCAAAAGCGCGTCGCCCCCGCATCCTTGGCCGCCTGCGCCGCAGCGCGCACCTCATCCACCTCCATCAGCTTTTGCGCCTTCACCCCCGTCTCGAACTCGGCCGACTGGGGGCAGTAACCGCAGTTTTCCGGGCACCCGCCCGTCTTCACCGAAAGCAGCGTCGCCAGCTCCACCTCGCCCGCCGGCCAGTGCTGGCGATGCACCGTTTGCGCCTGCCAGAGCAAATCCATGAAGGGCAGCGCCAGCAGCTCCTCGATCTGCGCCACGCTCCAGCGCTGCGGCTTGGGCGGGCGCGGCTTGGGCGGGCGGTGAAACACCACCTGCTGCCCCCCGCCCGCAGCGGCAGAAGCAGAAGAATCGCAAGCAACATCATCGTCAGACAAAGCGGCCGCAGCCGGAGCATGGAGGTCAAGCATCGGGGTACGTCTCCGTTCACTATTTGAAACCCCTTCATTGTATGAACCCGCCCCACCCCCGCCACCCGCCGCAACCATACCCCGGCAAGCCACTAATTTTTTTGCTTAATAAACAAGCAAATACCCTGCATCGCCCGTCCATGCTGCGAGGGGCGCTATCAATTTAGGAATAAATTGTGGATAACTTTGCCAGACACCCTGCCCTGAACAGCCTTTCTCAAGGTTTTCCCCTAGCCATTTCCCCCATCGCCAAAAGCCATCCCAACCCGCCGTTTGCGGGCGAAAAGCAGTTGCCCATTGCCGTGCCCCGCTCACACGGCAATGGGTACAAAACGATCCTGCTCTCAAGCAAGCCCGCCAAGGCCGACGCAGCCTGGCGGCCCTCGTAACAGCGTTGCTCTTTCGAGCCGGTTTCAAACCCGCAAAAGAAAAAAGCCCCGCATGCGGGGCTTTCCATTTTTTGCATCTAGCTTCTAAAAGCATCTGCTTGTTAGCGGCCAGAGCACAAATCCCAGTGATCTGAGTGGTGGCAATTTTAGATCAAAAACACACGCCAATGAGAGCTCCTCACTGCTTGAGGCTGTGCAAATTTTGAGTGTGAACGCGGAATCAAATGCATTTACGATTCGACGATCCAGGAAACATGTTGATGCATTTTGTTTGGAGTTCTTTATGCCCACAGTCAATCCCGTTTACCGCCTGGCCCTTGATTTGGGCTCCACATCGCTGGGATGGGCCATCTTCCGCCTGAATAGCAAGGGAGAACCTATCGCCATCATCAAGGCCGGAGTGCGGATTTTCAGCAACGGACGTTACCCTGAAAATCATCCTTCTTTCGCGGGCTCTTCTCTAGCCGTCGGCCGCCGACTGGCACGTGCCATGCGCCGCCGGCGCGATCGGCTGCTCAAGCGCAAAGCACGCTTACTCAAGCAGCTCGTGGATCATGGCTTTTTCCCGCAAGACAAGGCTGCACGCAAGGCACTGGAGCAGCTCAACCCCTATGAGCTTCGCGCCAAGGGACTGGATGAGACGCTGGCGCCCGGCGAATTTGCCCGTGCGCTGTTTCACATCAACCAGCGCCGGGGCTTTAAGAGCAACCGCAAGACAGACAAAAAGGCCGACGACAGCGGCGCACTCAAGACAGCCATCAGCCAACTGCGTCAACAACTGCAAGAAGCCAAAGCGCGCACGGTGGGCGAGTGGCTGTGGCAGCGTCTGCAAGCCGGGCAAGGCACGCGCGCGCGTTACCGTGAAACACGCCTGACGACGGCCGGGGGCAAAAGCAAGATCGACAAACGCTACGACCTCTACATCGACCGGCAGATGACGGCCGACGAGTTTGATGCCCTGTGGGCCGCACAGGCCGCACGTAACCCTGCCCTGTTTACCGAGCAGGCACGAGTCGATCTGCGTGACACCCTGCTGCACCAGCGCGACTTGCTCCCTGTCACCCCCGGGCGCTGCACCCTGCTGACCAAGGAAGAACGCGCCCCGCTGGCGCTGCCCAGCACGCAGCGCTTTCGCATTTTGCAGGAGGTCAATCACCTGCGCCTGCTGCACCCTGATCTGCGCGAAGAACCGCTGACGCTAGAGCAACGCAACACCATCGTGGAGATGCTGGAAGGCAGCAGCAAAGTCACATTCAAGGCCATGCGCAAAAAGCTCAAGCTGGGTGACATGGTGAAGTTCAACCTGGAAGATGCCAAACGCCAGGAGCTCAAAGGCAACGCCACCGCAGCGGCTCTGGGCAAAAAAGACCTCTTTGGCCCTCTGTGGCAAAAGTTTGACGATGCCACGCAGGACGAGATCGTGATGCACCTGCTGACCGAAGAAAGCGAAGAAGCATTGATTAAGTGGCTGGGCGAGACAACCGGTGTGGACGAAGCTCGCGCCACGGCCATTGCCAACGCCGGTTTGCCCGAGGGCTACGGCAGCCTCAGCCACAAGGCTTTGGCATGCATCGTACCCGCCTTGCGAGCCGAAGTCATCACATATGACAAAGCCGTGCAAGCCGCTGGTTTTGCGCACCACAGTGATCTGCTCTTTGACTTTGAATATGCTGGCGATGAGGTGGAACAAGTGGGCGAGCGCACCATCGCATCCACTGGCGAAATCAAGCCTGTTTACGCTTTTAAGCAGTTGCCTTATTACGGTCGTGCATTTCAGCACCATGTGGCCTTCGGCAGGGGCAACAGCCCGGATGAAAAACGCTACGGAAAAATTGCCAACCCCACGGTGCACATTGGTCTGAACCAAGTGCGCCGTGTGGTCAATGATTTGATCCGGCGTTATGGAAGACCGGCGGAAGTGGTGATTGAGCTGGCACGCGATCTCAAACAAAGCCACGAACAAAAAATGGAGACGCAAAAACGCCAGGCCCAAAATCAAAAGCGCAATGCACGCATTCGCGGCGAGATTGCTGCTCTGCTGAACTGCAGCGAGGATCGCGTCAAACCAGTCGATATTCAGAAGTGGATTTTGTGGGAAGAACTCAGTTTTGATGCAGCCGATCGCCGCTGCCCCTACAGTGGCGTGCAAATCAGCGCCCGCATGTTGCTCAGCGACGAGGTGGAAATTGAGCACATCCTGCCTTTTTCCCAAACACTGGATGATTCTCTCAACAATAAAACCGTTTCAATGCGGCTGGCCAACCGCATCAAAGGCAACCGCACCCCCTGGCAGGCACGAGCCGATTTTGAAGCGCAAGGCTGGGCCTATGACCATATTTTGCAGCGTGCCGAACGGATGCCCAGGGCCAAGCGCTACCGCTTTGCGCCTGATGGTTATGAACGATGGCTGAAAGACGACAAGGACTTTTTGGCTCGCGCCCTGAATGACACTCGCTACCTATCCCGCGTGGCCAAGGCATATATGGCCTTGATATGCCCACAAGGCACGCGAGTCATTCCCGGACAAATGACAGCCATGCTGCGCGCCAAATTTGGCTTGAACGACGTGCTGGGGCTACACGGCGAAAAAAACCGCAACGATCACCGCCATCATGCGGTAGATGCCTGCGTAATTGGCGTGACTGACCAGGGCATGTTGCAGCGCTTTGCAAGCGCCAACGCCCGCAGCCGCGAAGCTGGCTTGACGCGACTGGTGGAAAACATGCCCATGCCCTGGGAAACCTATCGCGAGCATGTGGAACGCGCCGTTCGGCATATTTGGGTCAGCCATAAACCTGATCACGGTCATCAAGGCAGCATGATGAAAGACACTGCTTACGGCATTCGTCGGGACGGCTCCATCAAGCAACGACACAAGAACGATAACAATAAAGGGCCCGAAATCAAAAACGTCATTCCCATTAGCGAACCTTCGCAGCCTGCGCGACACGGTGTGGGCGCAGATGGAACCCCCTTGCCTTACAAGGGCTATATCGGCGGCAGTAACTACTGTATTGAAATTACGCGCAATGACAAAGGCAAGTGGGAAGGAGATGTCATATCGACTTTTCGCGCTTATCAGCTTGAGCGTGAATTGCAGAAAATCTATAAAACTCAGAACGGAAATGGCTCTGAACCACCTGATTTATTAAAATTACTGGATCGAAAAAAATCGACCAAAGGCAAACCGCTGGTCATGCGTTTGATGATTGACGATTACGTTCGATTGGAGCTGGACGGTCAAGTGCAAACCTTGCGTATTGTAAAAATCAAAGGGAATGGCCAGGTATTCATGGCTCCCATCCATGAAGCGAATGTAGATGCACGCAATAAAAGCAAAGACGATGCGTTTTCCTATGTTTCGAAAAAGGCAAGCTCTTTCCAAATCTCCAAAGCCCGTCGCGTCACCATCTCCCCCATTGGTGAACTGTGTGACCCGAGTTTCGAAAACTAAACAGAAGACGCAACATCATGATCGGTCGCATTGTCGAGATTGCAGATGACAGGCGGCATTTGTTCGCCAATCGCGGCTTTATGGTGGTGCGTGACAAAGAAGGCGAGCGCAAAGAGCTGGGTCAAGTGCCGCTGGACGATATTGCCGCCGTCATCTCCAACGCACACGGCATCAGCTACACCAACAACCTGCTCGTGGCCCTAGCCGAGCGCGGCGCGCCTTTCGTACTGTGCGGGGCCAACCACAACGCCGTCGGCATGCTGCTCACGCTGGACGGCCATCATGTGCAAGCCAAACGCATCGAAGCACAGATTGCCGCCAGCCTGCCCACACACAAGCGCCTGTGGGCAGCTATCGTCAAATCCAAGCTGGAGCAGCAGGCTGCCGCGCTGGAAGCCGCAGGCATGCCCGCCGCACCTTTGAGTGCGCTGGTACGCAAAGTCAAAAGTGGTGATCCAAACAACGTGGAAGCCCAAGGCGCACGCCGCTATTGGAGCTTGCTGTTTGGCAGTGACTTTCGGCGGGATCAAAACGGCGACGGCCTCAACGCCTTGCTGAACTACGGCTACACCATTCTCCGCTCTGCCACAGCGCGAGCCGTGGTAGCCGCAGGCTTGCACCCCAGCATCGGTTTGCACCATAGCAACGATGGCAACGCCATGCGCCTGGTCGACGATTTGATGGAGCCCTTCCGTCCGTTGATCGACCTGAAAGTGTGGCAATTGCGTGCAGCAGGACAGGAACAAGTCACACAGGAAAGCAAGCGCGTATTGGTTCACACACTCTATGACGACATGCAAACCAGCACAGGCACCACTCCCGTGATGGTATGCATACAAAAATTGGCGATTTCTCTGGCCCAGGTTTATCTGGATGAGCGCGAAAAACTGGACCTACCTCTACCGGGCCTGCCAATCGCTCTAGTCAGCAGCTTGCAACGCGACTAACCACTGGCAGACCATGCTCTCAGGATACAGACTCATGTGGCTATTCGTCATGTTTGACCTGCCCGTGCTTGAAAAAGCCGAGCGCAAAGCTGCCACCGACTTCCGCAAGGCCTTGCTTGACATGGGCTTTCAGATGAGCCAGCTCAGCGTATATATGCGTTTGTGCACCAGTCAAACTCAACTGGACACCTATGCCAAACATGTGGAAACCGCGCTACCCCAAGGCGGCAAAGTAAGCCTGATGCAATTCACCGACAAACAGTATGAGCGCATCATCACCTTCTACGGCCAAGCCAAACAACCTGCGCCGAAAACGCCAGATCAGTTCAGCCTCTTCTAGAAATGCAGCGTATTTTTTGCTCCCAAAAAACGGAAAAATTCTTGTAAAACAACAGGTTGAGCTCTATGTGAATTTTAGATCACTGGGATTTGTGCTCTAACCGGAACTCGCGAATTGCTCGACACGGAAACACGGAATTTTAGATCACTGGGATTTGTGCTCTAACCGGAACTATACGTTTGATCCGTGCATGGATAATAATATTTTAGATCACTGGGATTTGTGCTCTAACCGGAACAGGTTTCCGCCGGAGTAAATCGGCAGCCGAAATTTTAGATCACTGGGATTTGTGCTCTAACCGGAACATGAATTCAAACTTCGCCGCAGCGGTATCCATTTTAGATCACTGGGATTTGTGCTCTAACCGGAACATCGAGATTGTTGAAAACCTCAACAGTCGCATTTTAGATCACTGGGATTTGTGCTCTAACCGGAACTACCCCTAGCTACTACAGCTTTGGGGTAGGATTTTAGATCACTGGGATTTGTGCTCTAACCGGAACCGGTTTCCCCCTCCGCAAATCGCCCGCGCCAATTTTAGATCACTGGGATTTGTGCTCTAACCGGAACAAAGCAGGCGGCGTGCTCCATGTCCTCGGTATTTTAGATCACTGGGATTTGTGCTCTAACCGGAACCCCATTATTGGAACAACTGTTTTGACTGTAATTTTAGATCACTGGGATTTGTGCTCTAACCGGAACACTAGCACTGACCTGATCAATCACGACGTAATTTTAGATCACTGGGATTTGTGCTCTAACCGGAACACAGGATTTCGACAAATGGGCGCATTTGGAATTTTAGATCACTGGGATTTGTGCTCTAACCGGAACTATCAGAAGCACTCGGAGAGGGCTTCGCATATTTTAGATCACTGGGATTTGTGCTCTAACCGGAACTATAGACTAGCTGTAGCTAAGTTTGGTATAATTTTAGATCACTGGGATTTGTGCTCTAACCGGAACCGGTTTACCCTCCGCAAATCGCCCGCGCCGATTTTAGATCACTGGGATTTGTGCTCTAACCGGAACTATTGATTTCCTCGCTGGTTTTCTCGGCCGATTTTAGATCACTGGGATTTGTGCTCTAACCGGAACATACGTGCACATCGCCCGGCAGCGGCTCGCATTTTAGATCACTGGGATTTGTGCTCTAACCGGAACTTCACGCAGCTTCGCCACGTCGCCTGCGGCATTTTAGATCACTGGGATTTGTGCTCTAACCGGAACGTAGCAGTTAGATTAGGTCTACTTCCACCATTTTAGATCACTGGGATTTGTGCTCTAACCGGAACTAATGAGCGTATCGATGAAATTAAAGCTATATTTTAGATCACTGGAATTTGTGCTCTAACCGGAACTCATGGAGCTTTAGATGAGTATCTCCTGTCATTTTAGATCACTGGGATTTGTGCTCTAACCGGAACACCTTTATCGTTATAATCGATATCTAAGAAATTTTAGATCACTGGGATTTGTGCTCTAACCGGAACAGTATCAGCCGACACTAGTAGTCCTATTTGATTTTAGATCACTGGGATTTGTGCTCTAACCGGAACTAAGACACCAAAGCTAGCTGATAAGCCTTAATTTTAGATCACTGGGATTTGTGCTCTAACCGGAACTGCGACCTGGCCGCAGATTTTTACGACGGCATTTTAGATCACTGGGATTTGTGCTCTAACCGGAACTATGAGGGTCGGGTAACAACTCGCGTTGTTATTTTAGATCACTGGGATTTGTGCTCTAACCGGAACATAGACGGCCTGCATGCGGCGCGTGATGCTATTTTAGATCACTGGGATTTGTGCTCTAACCGGAACATGGCCCATCACAACCTGCCCGTGCGCGTCATTTTAGATCACTGGGATTTGTGCTCTAACCGGAACACCTGCCTGTTCCCAGTGAGCGTATGCCTGATTTTAGATCACTGGGATTTGTGCTCTAACCGGAACAAATGCAGGCCACGCCCGACGAGGCCGTGGATTTTAGATCACTGGGATTCGTGCTCTAACCGGAACCCGATACAATGCCTTGTTCGAGGGCGAATTATTTTAGATCACTGGGATTCGCAATCTAACTGAAACAGCCGCCTTTGCCGCTCAACGAAGATACTATTTTATATAAATGAGATTCACACTCCAATAAAATACAACCATCGACACATATTTCATGCGAATCATTTGTTTGGCAAAAAATAATTTATTTGACCGAAAAGTCATCTGAGATACCCGTCTTCAAACAAAATAAGGTAATCTGCTATAATTATTAATAATTCAAAAAAAGTATTGTTTTTATGAGATATATAATTTTTACAATACGCACTTGATTGATGGCATGCAATGTCCTCGATTCCATCCCTGCAAGACAGATTCGAACGGCCATGCTCGTCGCGATGCAATTGATCATGCAGCATTGGTATATTTTAATGACACCCACGCAACTGAAGACATCGGCGATAAATATATTTTATTTATGGTTTCCGTATACAAAGACATCCAACAAAGCATGCCAGCCCTTTAAAAACAGTTTCCATAAATCTCGTCAATGAAGCAAACAAATGTTTAACAAATCGTCGCACATCAAGCGCGAGATAATTTATTTGCCGATAATTATGATGGGTTTTCGATTTGCAAAAAACAATTTTCAACGGCTGGCTGCATGTTGAGCGCATTTCTTTCAGAAAATCGGAATACGGATTTTATGTATAGAGAATATTCTTTACAAGCAAAATTAAAAGCGCTGAAACCGAAAAAAAGAGGACGATCAAAACCGCATCGCCTATGACTCGAAAATCACGATCAGCCACATTCCGCTAGGGGCTTATAACTACGTAGTCAACGGCAAAAACGCCATCGAATGAGTGATGAAGCGCCAGAACAAGGCCAGTGGCATCACCAACGACTGGGCCCGCGAGACGATGCAACACCCTCCCTCGCTACCCGCTGGAGCTGCTGAGGGTGGTCACCGTGAGACTGGAAACCATGCGCATCGTGCGTAGCCTGTCGGCCTGGCAGGTGTAAACCACCCTATCCGGAATCCTTGGGGGGCGGTTGTCTACGCCCCCCTTTTCTCGCCCCCTCCTTGCCTGTATTTGGATACAAATTTTTGCTGAATGATTAAGCAAACCTCCCGCAGCGCCCGTGAATGCTGCGAAGCGCGCTACAAAAACAGGAAAAATCTGTGGGTAACTTCACCCTGCCGGAGTGGACGGACGGAGCGGACGGTCAACGCCGGGCCAGTTGGCGCAGGCGCAGGCCGCTGGCGGCCAGGGCGCTGAAGTAGATGGCGGCCGCTGCGGCGATGAGGGCGGCCAGCAGGGCCATGCGCAGCAGGGGCTGGCTGCGCAGGGCGAGCCAGTCGAAGGCGTGGCTGCTCCAGCTCAAGAAGGCGGCCATGAGCAAGGTGGCGGCCAGGGTTTGGGCGATGAACAGGGGCCAGCCGGGGTGGGGGCGGTAGCTGCCACGGCGGCGCAGGCCCAGCAGCAGCCAGCCGGCATTGACCATCGCGCCCAGGGCGATGCTCAGGGTGAGGGCGGCGTGCTGCAAGTGGGGCACGAGCAGCGCGTTGAGCAACTGGGTGAGGGCGAGCACGGCGACGGCGATTTTCACGGGGGTGCGGATGTCCAGGCTGGCGTAGTAGCCGGGGGCGAGCACTTTGACGGCGACCAGCCCGAGCAGGCCCGCGCCGTAGCCGGACAGGGCCAGGGCCACGCGCTGCACGTCATCGGCGCTGAAGCGCCCGTAGTGAAACAGGGTGGCGATCAGGGGCGTGCCGAAAAACAGCAGCGCGGCCGCGCATGGCAGGGTAAGCAGCAGCACGATGCGCAGGCCCCAGTCGAGCATGGCGCTGTAGGCGGCTTCGTCGCCGCTGGCGCGGGCGGCGGTCAGCTGCGGGGTGAGCACCACGCCCAGCGCCACGCCCAGCAAGGCGGTGGGAAATTCCATGAGCCGGTCGGCATACCACACCCAGGTGACGCTGCCTGCGGTCAGGTGCGAGGCGATTTGCGTGTTGATGAGCAGCGAAAGCTGCGCCACGCCCACGCCCAGCAGGGCCGGCAGCATGAGGGCCAGCACGCGGCGCACGCCGGCATCGGCCCAGGCGGCGCGCAGGCGCTGCCACGTCAGGCCCAGGCGCGGCAGCAGGCCCAGGCGGCGCAGGGCGGGCACTTGCACGCCCAGTTGCAGCACGCCGCCCAGCATCACGCCGACGGCCATCGCATAAATGGGCGGCACGCCCCAGCCGGCAAACAGCGGCGCGCCCAGCCAGGCGGCGGCGATCATGCAAAGGTTGAGCAAAACGGGCGTGGCCGCAGGCACGGCAAAGTGCTTCCAGGTGTTGAGAATGCCCGCCGAAAGGGCAACGAGCGACATGCAGCCGATATAGGGAAACATCCAGCGCGTCATGCGCGTGGCGGCGTCGAAGCTGGGGCCGTCCAGCCCGCTGGCCAGCAGCCACACCAGCAGGGGAGCGGCGATCACGCCCAGCAGGCAGGTGAGCGCCAGCGTCCAGGCCAGGGCGGTGGCCACGGCGTCGATCAGGCGGCGGGTGGCCTCGGGGCCGTCCTGCGCGCGGCTGGTGGCCAGCACGGGCACGAAGGCCTGACTGAACGCGCCTTCGCCAAACAGGCGGCGCAGCAGGTTGGGAATGCGGAAGGCGACGTTGAAGGCATCGGTCAGCCCGCTCACGCCAAAGACCGAGGCCATCATCCAGTCACGCGCCAGCCCCGTCACGCGCGAGGCCAGCGTGAGCAGCGAGACGGTGGAAACAGACTTGAGCAGGCTCATGGGGCGCGGAGTGTAGATGCTAGAATTGCCGGTTTTGCCGACATCATCCACAAGCTCTCAAGGAACCCATCATGGCATCAGCCAAACCCAAGAAAAAGAACCCGCGCCTTGCCTCCGGCCGCAAGCGCGTTCGCCAGAACACCAAACTCAATGCAGCCAACACCTCGCTGCGCTCCAAATACCGTACTGCGGTGAAAAACGTGGAAAAAGCCGTCGCCGCCAAAGACCTGGCCAAAGCCAAGGACGCCTTTGCCCTGATGCAATCGGTGGTCGATAGCGTGGCCGACAAGGGCATCTTCCACAAGAACAAGGCCGCCCGCGACAAGAGCCGTCTGTCGGCTCGCGTCAAGGCCCTGGCCGCTGCCAGCGCCGCCTAATCGGGTGCCACGGGCAGTTTCCCCCTCGCATTCCCTTTCACTTTTTCAGCCCGGGCATCTCGCCCGCCGTTTGTTCAAAGGGTGCGCTGTCGGCAAAAACGAAAAACCGCCTTCGGGCGGTTTTTTTATGCCTGCGATGGTCTGAAAAATCGCTTTTTACCGGCTACTTATCCACAGATTTCTCCTGATTTGATAGCACGCTTCGCAACATCCACTGGCGCTGCGGTCGGTTTGCTGAATATTTCATCAAAATCTTGTATCCAAATACAAGACAGGGGCTGGCGGGCAGAAAAAACAGCGCCGGGCAGTTTCGGCAGCTTCGCCCGGGCATCTCGCCCGCCGTTTGTTCAAAGGGTGCGCTGTCGGTAAAAACGAAAAACCACTTTCTACCGGCCACTTACCCACAGATTTTTCCTGATTTGATAGCGCGCTTCGCAGTATCCACGGGCGCTGCGGGCGGTTTGCTGAATATTCAATCAAAATCTTGTATCCAAATACAAGCCGCGCGATGCCGGGCGACTTCAGCCGGGCAAAAGCTGCCGTGATGCCGGCCTTTGCCCCGCGAAAGGCAGCGTTTTGCACGGGTTTTACGGACGGCCCGGCCGCAGGCGCTGGCGTAAACTCGGCGGCGTCTGCGGCTGCGCGTCGGGTCATATATTTCCTTGAACCAATGCTCTTGCGAGCCCGGGTGGGGAACATCGTCTGGTCAGCGTGATCGTCTCGCGTCAGATGAACCCAAGACCTTTCTGACCCCGCCCACCTGAACCCCCGGTTCAGGATGCCGGCCCGGCGGCAGTTCGCAGACCTTTTTGCCACTCCAGCCCGTTTCCATCAGCCGCCCCAGCGGCTTTTTTATTGCCTGCGGCGCTTCGTTTTTCAGCCCTTACTGCCCTTTTGCCCATGCCGATCGAACCTGCCCTCATTGCCCTGCTGGCCGCCCTGGGACTGACAAGCGGCTTTCTGGCCGGGCTGCTGGGCATAGGCGGGGGAATGATCCTGGTGCCCTTTATCTCGGCCATGCTCACGGCGCGGGGCGTGGAGCCGGCGCTGGCGCTGAAGATGGCCATTGCCACTTCCATGAGCGTGATCGTTTTCACTTCCGTCAGCAGCGTGCGCGCGCACCACAAGCGCGGCGCGGTGCGCTGGGATTTGGTGGCGCGGCTGACTCCCGGCATCGTGCTGGGCGCGGCGCTGGCCAGCCTGGGCGCGTTTGCCATGCTCAAGGGCGCCTGGCTGGGGCTGCTGTTTGCCGCTTTCGTGCTGTTTTCAGGCACGCAAATGCTGCTGGACAAAAAACCGGCCCCCGCGCGCCATCTGCCGGGCACGGCCGCCTTGCTGGGCACGGGCAGCGGCATCGGTTTTCTCTCGGGCCTGGTGGGCGCGGGCGGGGGTTTTGTCTCGGTGCCCTTCATGACCTGGTGCAACGTGCCCATACACCAGGCCGTGGCCACCAGCGCGGCGCTGGGCTTTCCCATTGCGCTGGCCAATACGGCCGGCTACATCGCCAGCGGGCAGGGCCTGCCGGGGCTGCCGCCGGGGGCGCTGGGCTATGTGTGGCTGCCCGCGCTGCTGTGTCTGGCCTCGTGCAGCGTGCTCATGGCGCCCGTGGGGGCCTGGGCCGCCCATGCGCTGCCGGTGAAAAAGCTCAAGCGAGTTTTCGGTCTGCTGCTCTACGCCCTGGGCGGCTACATGCTGCACAAGGCGCTGGCCTGAAAATCGCCCCCTTCCCATCCCCCCTTTTTTCACTTTTTTTTGCCCTTTTCGCCCCCTCATGCTGCTGCGCCACGCCTTCATTCCCGCCCACAACACGCACCTGGCCCATCTGTGCGGCCCCCTGGATGAGCACCTGCGCGCCATCGAAGCGGGCCTGCAAGTGTCCATCGCCCACCGGCACGAGCACTTCAAGATCGACGGCCCCAAAAAATCCGCCGAGCGCGCCCTGGCCGTGCTGCAAGCCCTGTATGAAATGGCCGATCAGCCCCTGCGCCCCGGCGACGTGCAACTCATGCTGGCGGGCGACGAAACCGCACTCGCGCTCGATGACGACGGCGCGCCCGTGCTCAACACCCGCCGCGCCGGGCTGAAAGCGCGCACGCCCAACCAGGCCGCCTATCTGCAAAACATCGCCTCCTGCGACATCACCTTCGGCATCGGCCCGGCCGGCACGGGCAAGACCTTCCTGGCCGTGGCCTGCGCGGTCGATGCGCTGGAGCGCCACGCCGCGCAGCGCATCATCCTCACCCGCCCCGCCGTGGAAGCGGGCGAGCGCCTGGGCTTTTTGCCGGGCGACTTGACGCAAAAAGTCGATCCCTACCTGCGCCCGCTGTATGACGCGCTGTATGACCTCATGGGCTTTGACCGCGTGCAAAAGGCGTTCGAGCGCGGCCAGCTCGAAATCGCCCCGCTGGCCTTCATGCGCGGGCGCACGCTCAACGACGCCTTCATCATCCTGGACGAAGCGCAAAACACCACGCCCGAGCAGATGAAGATGTTCCTCACCCGCATCGGCTTTGGCAGCCGCTGCGTCGTCACCGGCGACATCAGCCAGATCGACCTGCCGCGCGGCGCGCAAAGCGGCCTGATCGAAGCGGAAAAAGTGCTCAAGCGCGTCAAGGGCCTGGCCTTCACCCGCTTTACCAGCGCCGACGTGGTGCGGCATCCGCTGGTAGCGCGCATCGTCGATGCCTACGACGCCCAGCGCAAAAAAGACAGCGCCCAAACGGCCCCGGCCAGCGCCCCCAAAGCCAGCGCCCAGGCATGAAAACCGCCACCCCGCCGGCAAGTTATCCACAGATTTTTCCTGAATTGATAGCGCACTTCGCAGTGTTTACGGGCGCTGCGGCCGGTTTGCCCATTTTTTAATCGAATCAAGCCATGCTCACCCTCAGCCTGCAATTTGCCCGCCCGCTGCAAGACGCGGCCACCCACCGCGCCGCCCTGCCGCGCCATCGCGTGCGCCGCCTGCTGCGCGCCAGCCTGGGCCCCGACGTGCAAAGCGCCGAAATCACCGTGCGCATCGTCGATGAAGAAGAAGGCCGCCAGCTCAACCACGACTTTCGCCACAAGGACTACGCCACCAACGTCCTCACCTTCGACTACAGCGGCGCGCCCCACGTGGCCGCCGATCTGGTGCTGTGCGCGCCCGTCGTCGCCCGCCAGGCGCGCGAGCAGGAAAAACCCCTTGCCGCCCACTACGCCCACCTGCTCGTGCACGGCGCGCTGCACGCCCAGGGCTGGGACCACGAAACCGGCGAGGCCGACGCGCAGGCGATGGAGGCCGAGGAAACCCGCATCCTCACCCGCCTGGGCGAACCGGCCCCGTATGGGGATTGACTCTTCCCCACGCCCATCCCCGGTTTGATGAAAAAAACGGCAAACCGCCCGCAGCGTCCGTAAACACTGCGAAGCGCGCTATCAAATCAGGAGAAATCTGTGGATAACCATGCCCCCGCCTGCCCTGGCCCGGGCTTTCAGCGCGCCAGTTTTTTCAGCGCCAGCTTGATGCCCTCGCTCACGCCCGCGTCGGCGGGCAAGTCCTTGAGGGCGGCCGCCGCTTCTTTTTCGCTGTAGCCCAGCGCCAGCAGGGCTTGCTGAATGTCGGCCTGCGCGTCGCTGGCCGCCGCCGCGCCGGGCAGGCCCAGGTCGGGGGCCAGCTTGCCCTTGAGTTCGAGCAGCAGGCGCTCGGCCGTTTTCTTGCCTATGCCGGGAATCTTGGTCAGCCGCCCGGCCTGCTGGCTGGCCACGGTCTGCGCCAGCTCGCTCACGCTCATGCCCGAGAGCACGGCCAGCGCCATGCGCGGGCCTATGCCGCTGATGCGGATGAGATGGCGAAACGCCTCGCGCTCGGCCGCCGTGCCAAAGCCGTAGAGCAGTTGCGCGTCCTCGCGCACCACCAGGTGCGTCAGCAGCGTCACCCGCTCGCCCGCAGCGGGCAGGTTGTAGAACGTGCTCATGGGCACATCCACCTCATAGCCCACGCCGTGGCAGTCAATGAGCAAGTGGGGCGGGTTTTTCTCGACCAGCAGGCCGGCCAGGCGTCCGATCATGGGCGGGCAATTTGCAAAAGAAAAAAAGAAACCGGGGCCGCCTCGGCGCACTGGGCGCGGGCAGCCCCGGCAGGGGGAAAAAGCCAGGCGGCGGGCGCCTTCAGCTACAGGACACGCTGCTGACTTTGCCCTGCGCATCCACTTCCAGCGTCAGGCGGCCCATTTTTTGTTCCTTGGTGCGCATTTCGTCAAAGCGCAGCTTGCGCACTTCGTCCGCGCCGGCGGCGATCATGGCCTGCTCCAGCATGGCGGGGCCGCCGTAGGGCTGGCCCACCAGGTTTTGCACGGCGCGCGCATTGCATTGATTGCGCGCGGGCTTGCCGGAAGTCAGGCGCAGCACTTCGGGTTTTTGGGGGTCGGGATGGCTGTGCATGGAGTCGTGCGGGTGCATGGGTTGGGCCTGCGGCGCAGGCGGGGGCGTTTGCGGGGCAGGCTGTGAGCTGGTGCAGGCTGTCAGGCTCAGGGCGATGGCCGCCAGTGCCAGGGGCGCAAGTTTTTTCATGGGGAAAACGCTCCGTTCAAACAGGAAAAACAGGGTGAAAAAAAGGCGCGGCCAACTTGGGCAAGGGCCGCGCGCGGCGGATGGTAACGCAGCGCCCGCCCCGCCCGCGCCCTGCCAGGCAGGCCCGAAAAGCGGGCGGATGCCGGCAAAAGCGGTGATTTTTTCCGGACTTTTCGTTTGTTTTCAATATTGCCCCGCCCTTTTCAAACCTTCAGGCAAACGATTTTTCAAAAATGCGCGCTCTCTTTCCGGTTTTCAAATCATTCACCAAAAAATTCCTGCAAAATTCATATTTTTACGATATTCCGGCAAGGCCCCGACAAGCGCCTTTTTCATGATTTTCAAGCTCTTTTGAATATTCCGGCTTTTCCGACCTTTCCCCGCCCTTTTCAAACCTTTCACCAGTCAATTTCCTGCAAAATACGCGCCTTTTTCGCCCCTTCCCGGTAACAACCCGGTTTTTTTCTGCCTCATGACTTCTTCCCGTTTGATTTCTTCTGCCGCTTTTTCCCTGGTTTTTGCTGCGGTTTTGGCCTTGCCCTGCGCGGGGCGGGCCGATAGCTTGAGCGCCTCGGCTTCCAGCGCCGGCTCGTCGGCCTCCAGCGCCGGATCGGCTTCGCTGCGCGGCTCATCCAATTCCATCTCCAGCATGAGCGGCGAGGGCAAAGGCAAGGGCGAGCCAACCGCCCGCGTGCCTGCGGGCGACTACCGCATCGCCCGCATCAGCGCCGATCGCCCTGGCGCCAGCCCCGAGGCGCGCGCCGTGCATCTGGCGCTGGAGCCGGCGGCTCACATGCCGGCCCAGGCCCCCGCCTTCACCCTCACCGTGCCCGCCCACGCGCTGGGCGCGGGCGCGGCCGTGGGCGATACCGTGCAGGTGCAGCGGCGCAGCTTCGGGCTGGAATTTGCCCGCGCCGCGCAGCCCTTTTTCCTGGTGCTGAACGATGCCGCCTGGCAGGAGCTGGCCACCCGACCGCTTTGATGGCCGCGCGCGGATGCGCCCCCGCCCTGCCCCATTGCCCGCCTCATTGCCTGCCCCATTTCTTGTCCGATGGCTCGCCCGGCTGCTGGCCGCCCTCTGGCTGGGTGCGCTTTTGCCGGAGGCCCATGCCGGCTCGGGGGCGGGCGCTGCCTCCGGCATGCTGTGCCCGCGCCCGCCACGCCAAAACGCCGCCGCCCAGGCCGCCGTGCTGGAGCTGGCCGCCGCCGTGCGCCAGACTTTGCAAACCAGCGGGCAGGGCGTGGCCCTGATCAGCCGCAGCGGCATTGACCTGCGCCGCTTTGGCCTGCGCTACTCGCACAGCGGCATTGCCCTGCGCAGCGCAAACGACGACAGGGCATCAGACGCAGAAAACCCGCCCCCCGCCTGGGCCGTGCGCCAGCTTTATAGCAAAGCAAAATAAAAAGTATCAGATATATATCTGATTCCATACCTTTTCATCTCTCGTTTCTTATGGCTTACTCCATCGATTTCCGTCAAAAAGCATTAGAGCATTACGCAAAGTTTGGCAACC
>JBQNAO010000009.1:0-61805 GCA_052170415.1 Ottowia sp.
GATTTCCGATTTCCGATTTCCGATTTCCGATTTCCGATTTCCGATTTCCGATTTCCGATTTCGGATTTCGGATTTTCAAAATGAATCGAATTGGCGGAATTGGCGGAATTGGCGAAATTCACGAAATTCACGAAATTCACAAAATCCGCCCCCCCTTCCCCGCCCGCCGCAGGCAAGTTATCCACAATTTGCTCACAAAAGCATAGCGCGCAGCGCAGCACTGGCGGGCGCTGCGGGCGGTCTGCCTAATCGTTCAGCAAAATTCTGTATCCAAATACAAACAACGGGCAGCCGGGGTTCAGGCTTGGGCCGCGAGGGGGCGCAGGCGGGGCAGGGCTTCGAGCGTGTTGGCCCAGGCGGCTTCGGCCAGGGCGTGGGGGGTGATGCCGCGCAGTTGGGCGATGTGGTGGGCGATGCGGGGCAGCTCGGCGGGGGTGTTGCGGCCCTGGGGGTGGCCGGCGGCGCGGCTGGCGGCGGGGGTGTAGAGCCAGTGGGGAGGGATGTCGGGCGAGTCGGTTTCCAGCACCAGGCTGTGCAGGGGCAGGCTGGCGGCCAGTTGACGCAATCGGGTGGCGCGCTCGTAGGTGAGCGCGCCGCCGAAGCCGAGTTTGAAGCCCAGGTCGATGAAGGCGCGCGCCTGCTGGGCGCTGCCGCTGAAGGCGTGGGCGATGCCGCCGCAGTGGCCGATGGCGCGCAGGTGCTTGAGCACGGCGTCGACGGCGTGGCGGCTGTGCACGATGAGGGGCAGGCCGTGGCGGCGGGCGGTTTTGAGCTGCTGGCGGAACAGGGCTTGCTGCTTTTCGCGCAGCGGGGGGGCGGCCAGTTCGGGCACGAAGTAGTCCAGGCCGATTTCGCCGACGGCGACCAGGCGCGGGTCGCCCCCGCCATCGGCCAGCGCCTGGGTGAGGGCGGCGTTCAGCGCCTGGTCGGCGTCGGGCGCGGCCTGGGGCACGTAAAGGGGGTGGGTGCCCAGGGCGTAGGCGTCGCCCAGGGCGCGGGCGGTGCGGCGGGCGTCGGCAAAGGTGTTCACCCGCACGGCGGGTATGACGCACAGGCGCACGCCCGCATCGCGGGCGCGCTGGCGCTGCTCAGGCAGGTCGCGGGCGAGTTCGGGCGCGTCCAGGTGGCAGTGGCTGTCGATCCAGCGCGGGGGGGATGCGGGTGGGGGCAAGGTGTTTGGCACGGGAGCAGGGCGGGGGCGGGGGTTTTTTAGTGGGCTTCGTCCCAGTTGGCGCCGATGCCGGTTTCGGCCAGCAGGGGCACGCGCAGGGCGGCCACGCCGGCCATCAGGCGGGGGATTTCGGCCTGCGCCCAGTCGGCTTCGGCCTGGGGCACTTCGAGCACGAGTTCGTCATGCACCTGCATGAGGATGCGGCTGGCCCTGCCCTGCTGGTGCAGGGCGGTTTGCACGGCGATCATGGCTTTTTTGATGAGGTCGGCGGCGCTGCCTTGCATGGGGGCGTTGATGGCCTGGCGCTCGGCGGCGGCGCGGCGCGGGCCGCTGGCCGCAGCGATGTCGGGCAGGTGCAGGCGGCGGCCGAAGACGGTTTGCACGTAGCGCCGCTGGCGAGCAAAGGCCACGGTTTCTTCCATGTAGCGGCGCACGCCGGGGTAGCGCTCGAAGTAGCGGTCGATCCACTGGCGGGCTTCGCCGTTGCTGATGCCCAGGTTTTTGGCCAGGCCGAAGCTGCTCATGCCGTAGATGAGGCCGAAGTTGATGACCTTGGCGTAGCGGCGCTGCTCGGGCGTGACTTGCGCCGGCGGCGTGCCGAAGACTTCGGCGGCGGTGGCGCGGTGCACGTCCTGCCCGGCGGCGAAGGCGGCCAGCAGGGCCTCGTCGCCCGAGAGGTGGGCCATGATGCGCAGCTCGATCTGGCTGTAGTCGGCGCTCATGATGAGGCGGCCGGGCGGGGCGATGAAGGCGCGGCGGATGCGGCGGCCTTCAGGCGTGCGGATGGGGATGTTTTGCAGGTTCGGATCGCTGCTGGCCAGCCGCCCCGTGACGGCCACGGCCTGCGCGTAGCGCGTGTGCACGCGGCCCGTGGCGGGGTTGACCATGTGCGGCAGCTTGTCGGTGTAGGTGCTTTTGAGCTTGGCCAGGCCCCGGTGCTCCAGGATGCGGGCGGGCAGCGGGAAGTCTTCGGCCAGTTTTTCCAGCACTTCTTCGTCGGTGCTGGGCTTGCCGCCGGGGGTTTTCTTGATGACGGGCAGGCCCAGGCGCTCAAAGAAGATTTCGCCAATTTGCTTGGGGCTGCCCAGGTTGAAGGGCTGGCCTGCAAGGGCGTAGGCCTCGTTTTCCAGCTGCGTGATGCGCTGGCCCAGCGCCTGGCTTTGGCGGGCGAGTTCGGCGGCGTCAATCAGCACGCCGTGGCGCTCGGTCTGAAAGAGGGCTTCGCTGGTGTCGATTTCCAGCGCGTAGGTGGCGGCCAGGCCCGCATCGGCCTGCACGCGCGGCCACAGGGCGCGGTGCACGTCCATCGTCTGGTCGGCGTCTTCGCAGGCGTAATGCGCGGCTTTGTCCAGCGGCACTTGCGCAAAGGGGATTTGGTGCGCGCCTTTGCCGCACAAATCTTCATAGCTTGTGCCGCTGCGGCCCAGGTGGCGCTCGGCCAGGCTTTGCAGGCCGTGCGGGCGGTGCGATTCGAGCACGTAGCTTTGCAGCAGGGTGTCGTGCGCGTAGCCGGCCACCTGAATGCCGTGGTTGGCGAACACGTGGCGGTCGTATTTGGTGTTTTGCCCCAGCTTGGGGCGCTGCGGGTTTTGCAGCCAGGGCACCAGCCGCGCCAGCACCTGGGCCAGCGGCAGTTGCGCGGGCGCATCCGGCCCGCAGTGGGCCAGCGGGATGTAGGCCGCCTCGCCCGGCTGCACGGCCAGCGAGATGCCCACCAGTTGCGCGCTCATTTCATCGAGCGATGTGGTTTCGGTGTCGATGGCCGTCAGCGGCGCGGCTTCGATTTTTTGCAGCCAGGCATCGAACGTGGGCCAGTCCTGCACCGTGGTGTAGCGCACCTCGCCTTGCACGGCAGAGCGCGGGGCGCTTTCTTCATCGAACAGACCAGGCGCGGCGGGAGTCGGAGCCGGGGCCGGGGCCGCTGCCTTTTTGCCCGCCTTGCCCGCCAGCGACTTGAAGCCGTAGCGCGCGTAAAAGCCCGCCAGCGCCGCCTCGTCTGCGCCCTGCGCGGCCAGCGCGGCCAGATCGGGAAAGCCCGGCACATGCGCGGCCAAATCGCAATCGGTGCGAATTTGCAGCAGCCGCCGCCCCGTGGGCAGCCAGTCGAGCGCGCGGCGCAGGTTTTCGCCCGCTGCGCCCTTGATTTGGTCGGCGTGCGCCAGGATGGCATCGAGCGAGCCGAATTCGGCCAGCCACCTGGCCGCCGTTTTGGGGCCTACCTTGGCCACGCCGGGCACGTTGTCCACCGCGTCGCCCACCAGGGTTTGGAAGTCCAGCATCTGATCGGCGCGCACGCCAAATTCCGCCAGCACGCCCGCTTCGTCGCGGCGCTTGCCGTTCATCGTGTCGATGATGCTCACCTGCGGCCCCACCAGTTGCGCCAGGTCTTTATCGCCGCTGGAAATCACCACTTGCAGGCCGCGCCCGGCCGCCACGCGCGCCAGCGTGCCGATCACGTCGTCGGCTTCCACCTGCGGCACCGTCAGCACCGGCCAGCCCAGCAGGCGCACCACTTCGTGAATCGGCGCAATCTGGCTGCGCAAGTCATCGGGCATGGGGCTGCGGTGGGCCTTGTATTCGGGGTAAATCTCGTCGCGAAAAGTCGGCCCCGGCGCGTCGAACACGCACGCGGCAAAGGCCGCCTGCGGCCACTCGCGCCGCAAGCTGCCCAGCATGTTGACCATGCCGCGGATCGCGCCGGTGGGCTGGCTGGCCGGATCAGCCGGGTTCACCCGCAAATCCGGCATGGCGTGAAACGCCCGATACAGATAACTGCTGCCATCGACCAGCAGCAACACCGGCTGGCGGCCCTCGCTCGCGCCCGCTGGGGCCGCGTCAGATTGCTTGTTCGTCATGCGCGCCGATTGTGCCGAGGCCAGGGGCAGCGGGCTGTTTGTATTTGGATACAAGATTTTGCTTATCTATTAGGCAGACAGCCCGTAGCGCCCGTCAATACTGCGTAGCGCGCTATCAAAATCAAAGCAAATTGTGGATAACCTGCCCCGCGCCCTGCCCTTTCGGGGCGGCTTCGGGGCGGCTGCACATACACTGCCCGGCCTTTGCCGCCCGCCCTGCCCTTGCCTGTTTTCACCGTGTTTCCCCCCCCTGTTTCCCGTGATGCCCCGGCCGCGCTGCGCCCCATAGGCGTGTTCGACAGCGGCGTGGGGGGCCTGAGCGTGCTGCGCGCCTTGCGAGCGGAGCTGCCGCAGGAGGATTTCGTCTATCTGGCCGACAGCGCCCACGCGCCCTACGGCGAAAAGGGCAGCGCGCATGTGGCCGAGCGCAGCCTGGCCGTGTGCGGGCGGCTGCTGCACGAGTGCGGCATCAAGGCTTTCGTGCTGGCCTGCAACACGGCCACGGCCGCCGCCGTGGAGGCGCTGCGCGCGCGCTGGCCGCAGTTGCCCATCGTGGGCATAGAGCCGGCGCTCAAGCCCGCGGCCGCGCTCACGCAAACGGGGCATGTGGGCGTGCTGGCCACGCGCGGCACGCTGCAAAGCGCGCGCTTTGCCCGCCTGCTGGCCGCGCAGCCGGCGCAGGTGCGCTTCACGCTTCAGCCCTGCGACGGGCTGGCGCACGCCATCGAGCAAGCCGCCTTTGCCGCAGACGCGAACGATCTGGCCGATCACCCCGCCGTGGCGGCGCTGGCCGCGCGCAACGTGGCCGCGCTGGGGCCGCTGGCCGGGCCGGGCGCGCCGCCGGGGGCCATTGACACGCTGGTGCTCGGCTGCACGCACTACCCGCTGATCGAGCGCGCCTGGCAGGCCGCCGCCGGCCCCGCCGTGGCGCTGATCGAGCCTGGCCCGCCCGTGGCCCGGCAAACGCGCCGCCTGCTGGATGCGGCGGGGTTGCTCCACGGCGGCCCCGGCCCGGGCCGCGTGCGCCTGCTGGCCACGGGCGATGCCGCCGCCTTGCACCGCATGGCGCAGCGCCTGGGCCTGGCGCCCGCGCCGCGCGATCTGCCCGGGGAGCGCGCATGAGCATTCCCGCCTCTTTCGTGCAGGAGCTGCTGGCCCGCGTGGATGTGGTGGATGTGGTGGGCCGCTACGTGCCGCTGAAAAAAAGCGGGGCCAACTTCGTGGGCCTGTGCCCCTTTCATGCCGAAAAAACGCCCTCTTTCAGCGTCAGCCCCTCGCGGCAGTTTTTTCACTGCTTTGGCTGCGGCCAAAGCGGCGACGCCATTCGCTTTCTGATGGCGCACACCGGGGCCGGATTTGTCGAGGCCGTGCACGACCTGGCCGCGCAGCACGGGCTGGTGGTGCCCGAGGATGACCGCAGCCCGCAGGAAAGAGAGCGCGCCACGCAAGAGCGCCGCCGCCGCGCCACCTTGAGCGAAGTGCTTGAGCAGGCCGCCGCCGCCTACAGCCAGCGCCTGAAAGACGCGCCCCAGGCCATCGCCTACCTCAAGGGCCGGGGTCTGAGCGGGCAGATGGCGCGCCGCTTCGGCCTGGGCTACGCGCCGCCCGGGGGCAAAACGCTGGCGAGCGTGTTTGCCGACTACGCCGATCCGCTGCTGCTCGAAGCGGGCCTGGTCATCGCCGATGAAAACGACGCCAGCCACCGCTACGACCGCTTTCGCGACCGCGTGATGTTCCCCATCCGCAACGTCAAGGGCGAAATCATCGGCTTTGGCGGCCGCGTGCTGGGCGACGCGCGGCCCAAATATCTGAACTCGCCCGAAACGCCCGTTTTTCACAAGGGGCGCGAGCTGTACGGCCTGTTTGAAGCGCGCGCGGCCCTGCGCGAGAGCGGCTTTGCCCTGGTCGTGGAGGGCTACATGGACGTGCTGGCGCTGGCCCAACTGGGCTTTGCCAATGCCGTGGCCACGCTGGGCACGGCCTGCACGCCCGAGCACATCGACAAGCTCTTTCGCTTCACCGACCGCATCGTGTTCAGCTTCGACGGCGACGCCGCCGGCCGCCGCGCCGCGCACAAGGCGCTGGCCGCCGCCTTGCCGCACGCCAGCGACACGCGCAGCGTGAAATTTCTGTTTCTGCCGCCCGAGCACGACCCCGACAGCTACATCCGCCAGCACGGCGCGCCCGCCTTTGCCCAGGCGCTGGCCGAGGCCGTGCCGCTGTCGCGCTTTTTGCTGGAAGCGGCCGGGCAGGACTGCGACATGGCCAGCGCCGAAGGCCGCGCGCGCTTTGCCGCCCAGGCGCGCCCGCTGTGGCAGGCCCTGCCGGCCGGGGCGCTGGCGCGCCAGTTGCTCGGCCAGATTGCCGCCCGGCTGGAGCTGGGCGTGCACGAGCTGATCGAGCTGTGGGGCCTGAACCGCCCGCCGCCTGCGCACACCCGCGCCGGCGAGTCGCGCGGGGCATGGCCGGACGCCCCGCCGCGCGCATCGGGCCACGCGCCGCGCCCATCCGGCAGCCCGGGCGGCCCGGGCGGTTTCCGCAACGCCACGTTCGCCGCATCGGCCCCCAGGGGCCGCAAAGGCCCGCCGCCGCGTGCGCGCCGCGCGCTGCAAATTGCCCTGACCGATCCGCAAGCCTGGCCCTCGCTGGGCGAGGCCGATCACCACCTGCTGTGCAGCCTGCCCGCCCCGCACGGGCCGCTGTTCGTCTGGCTGGACAGCCAGTTTCACGAGCACGGCCCCCAGCCCTGGGCCGCCTTGCGCCAGGCGCTGCAAGGCCACCCCCATGCAGCCGATGCCGAGCAGGCCATGCAGGCGGCGCTGGAGCTGGAAGGCATAGACCACACCAGCAGCGGCGCGGCCGGGCAGGACTGGCAAAGCGTGCTGCACGGCGTGCGCCTGGAAGACACCGAGAGGCGCATGACCGAGGCCCTGGCCGCCGGCGATACCGAAACCTATCGCCTGCTCACGCCCGTGCTGGCGCAGCTCAAGCAGGCGGGCCAGCCCGCTTCGTAAGGAGCGGCGCAAGGGCGGGTTGATCCGTTCATATCTGGATACAAGATTTTGCTTAGTAAATAGGCAAATCGCCCACAGCGCCCGCCAGTGCTGCGCAGCGCGCTATCAAATCAGGAGAAATCTGTGGATAACCTGCCCCCCCGCGCCGGCCCTTCGCGGGGACGGCGGGAATCAAATCAGGGCGGCCGGGTCGCCTTCGGTGTGCAAAAAGACGTGGGCGCGGCGCGGGTGGATGCGCACGGTGTCGCCTTCTTTCAGGCCCAGGCGCTGCCACTCGTCGGTGGGCAGGTGCGCTTCCAGGATTTGGCTGGTGTGGCCGCTTTCGCTGGCGCTTAGCTCCAGGCGGGCCAGCGGGCCGATGACCAGGGCGCGATCGAGCCGCGCGGGCAGGCCGCTGGCGTTCGGCGCATCGGCGCTGACGGCCAGATCGGTGGGCCGCACGAAGGCCAGCGCGCTGGCGTCGGCCGCCTGGGCGGCATCGGGCGCGGGCAGCCGCCAGTCGCCCACGTGCATGTGGCCGTCGCTGGCGCGGCCGTGAAAAAGGTTCACATCGCCCAGAAAGCTGTAAACGAAGGGGCTGGCCGGCTGCTCCCACACCTGGCGGGGGCTGCCTTGCTGCTCGATGCGGCCCTTGTTCATGACGACCACGCGATCGGCCACTTCCAGCGCCTCTTCCTGGTCGTGGGTGACGAAGATGCTGGTCACATGCAGCTCGTCATGCAGGCGGCGCAGCCAGCGGCGCAAGTCCTTGCGCACCTTGGCATCCAGCGCGCCGAAGGGCTCGTCCAGCAGCAGCACTTTGGGCTGCACGGCCAGCGCGCGCGCCAGGGCGATGCGCTGGCGCTGCCCGCCCGAAAGCTGCGAGGGGTAGCGCCCGGCCAGCCAGTCGAGCTGCACCATCTCCAAAAGCTCCTGCACGCGGGCCTTGATTTGCGCTTCGGGCGGGCGTTCGCTGCGGGGCTTGACGCGCAGGCCGAAGGCCACGTTGTCAAACACCGTCATGTGGCGAAACAGCGCGTAGTGCTGAAAGACAAAGCCCACGCCGCGCTGGCGCGCGTGCAGCGCGGTGCTGTCTTGCCCGTCAAAAAGCACGCGGCCGGCGTCGGCGCTTTCCAGCCCGGCGATGATGCGCAGCAAGGTGGTTTTGCCGCAGCCCGAAGGCCCCAGCAGGGCCACGAGCTGGCCGCTTTCGATTTCCAGGCTGACGTCGCCCAGCGCCTGAAACGCGCCAAAGCGCTTGCTGATGTGTTGGATGTGAATGCTCATGGGTGGCGAAAAAACGGATGGGGACGAAAGATGGGCAAATCAGGCTGCCGGCTCGGGCGGCTCGCTGCGGGCGGCGGCCAGCTCGCGGGCGCTGCGCCACTGCACCAGGGTTTTGAGCGCCAGCGTGATCAGCGCCAGCAGCGCCAGCAGGCTGGCCACGGCGAAGGCGGCCTGGCCCTGGTATTCGTTGTAGAGCACTTCGACGTGCAGCGGCATGGTGTTGGTCTGCCCCCGGATGTGGCCGCTGACGACCGAGACGGCCCCGAATTCGCCCATGGCGCGGGCGTTGCACAGGATGACGCCATACAGCAGCCCCCACTTGATGTTGGGCAGGGTGACGTGCCAGAAGGTTTGCCAGCCATTGGCCCCCAGCACCTGCGCGGCCTGTTCTTCGTCGCTGCCCTGCGCCTGCATGAGCGGGATCAGCTCGCGCGCGATGAAGGGGAAGGTGACGAACACGGTAGCCAGCAGGATGCCCGGCACGGCAAAGATGATCTTGATGTCGCGCTCGGCCAGCCACGGCCCCAGCCAGCCTTGCGCGCCGAACACCAGCACAAAGCACAGCCCGGCCACAACGGGCGAGATGGAAAAGGGCAGATCAATGAGCGTGAGCAGGGCCGATTTGCCGCGAAAGTCGAACTTGGCAATGCACCAGGCCGCCGCCACGCCGAACACCAGGTTCAGCGGCACGGCCAGCAAGGCAGTGAGCAAAGTCAGCCGAATGGCCGCCAGCGCATCCGGGTGCAGCAGCGCCTGCACATAGGCGCGCCAGCCCGCTTCCAGCGCCTGGGCAAACACGGCCGCCAGCGGCAGCACGAGAAACAGCGCCATGAAAAGCAGCGCCAGCGCCGTCAGCAGCCAGCGCACGGCGGGCGTTTCGGTGGTGCGGATGCGCCGGGGCAAGGCAGGGGATGCGTGAGATGGGGCGGCGCTCATGCCGGGCCTCCGTAGCGTTTGCGGCCCCACACTTGCAGGGCGTTGATGGCCAGCAGCATCACAAAGGCCATCAGCAGCATCACGCTGGCTACGGCCGTGGCGCCGGGCAGGTCGTATTGCTCCAGCTTGCCGATGATGATGAGCGGGGCGATTTCCGACACCAGCGGCATGTTGCCGGAGATGAAGATGACCGAGCCGTATTCGCCCAGCGCGCGCGCAAAGGCCAGCGCAAAGCCGGTGAGCAGCGCCGGGCCTATGGCCGGGAAGATGACGTGGCGAAAGGTCTGCCAGCGCGTGGCGCCCAGGCAGGCGGCGGCTTCTTCCAGCTCTTTTTCAGACTCCTCCAGCACGGGCTGCACCGTGCGCACCACAAAGGGCAGGCCGATGAAGATGAGCGCGATGACGATGCCGGCGGGCTGAAAGGCCAGCTGCACGCCCAGCGGCTCCAGCCAGCGGCCCACCCAGCCATTGCCCGCCAGCACGGCCGCCAGCGCAATGCCGGCCACCGCCGTGGGCAGGGCAAAGGGCAAGTCGATCAGCGCATCGGCCAGCTTGCGGCCGGGAAAGTCGTAGCGCACCAGCACCCAGGCCAGCAGCAGCCCGGCCGCCGCGTTGATGAGCGCCGCCAGCAGCGACGCGCCCAGGCTCAACTTGAACGCCGCCAGCACGCGCGGGGCCGAAACGGCCGCCCAGAAGTCGGCCCAGCTCATGGCAAAGACAGCGCCCAGCAGCGCCGCCAGCGGCAGCAGCACCACCAGGCCCAGATAAAGCAGGGTGTAGCCCAGCGTCAGCCCGAAGCCGGGCAGCACGCGCGGCGCGCGGCCGGCGCTGGTGGCGGCGGGCAGGGAATCACGCACGGCAGTCATTTGGGCGCATCACCGGCCGGAGGGCTGGTAGAGCTGGTCGAACCGGCCGCCGTCGTTGAAGTGCTCTTTCTGCGCCTGCCCCAGCGAGCCGAAATACTCCTGCACCGTAAAGAGCTTCAGGGGCTTGAACGTGGCCTCGTGCTTTTTCAGCACCGCCTCGCTGCGCGGGCGCAGGCCGTGGCGGGCGGCAATTTCCTGCGCCTCGTCGGAATACAGATATTGCAGATAGGCCCTGGCCTGCTTTTCCGTGCCTTTTTTGTCCACCGTGCGCTGCACCACGGCCACGGGGTTTTCCGTGACGATGGACGCCTTGGGATAGACCACATCCACGCGGCCCTTGCCGAATTCGCGCTCCACCGACACCACTTCCGACTCGAAGGTGATCAGCACATCGCCCACATTGCGTTGCAAAAACATGCCCGTGGCATCGCGCCCGCCGCGCGCCAGCGCGGGCACGTTTTTGTAGAGCTTCGCCACAAATTCGGCGGCCTGCTCGTCGCTGCCGCCTGCGGCGCGCACCTGGCCCCAGGCGGCCAGATAGGCCAGGCGGCCGTTGCCGCCCGTTTTGGGGTTGACCACCACCACTTTCACATCGGGGCGAGTCAGGTCGGCCCAGTCGCGGATGTTTTTCGGATTGCCCTTGCGCACCAGAAACAGCATGGTGGAAGTGGTGGGCGCAGCGTCGTGCGGAAACTGCGCGCGCCAGTCGGCGGCCACCAGGCCCTTGCCGGCCAGAAAGTCCACATCCGTGGTCGTGTTCATCGTCACCACATCGGCGGCCAGCCCGTCGGCCACGGCCCGCGCCTGCGCGCTGGAGCCGCCGTGCGATTGATCAATGCGTATGTCCTGCCCCGTGGTCTGCTTGTAGTGCTGCACGAAGGCGGCGTTGTAGTCCTTGTAGAACTCGCGCGAAACGTCATACGAGCTGTTGAGCAAAGTGGTTTCGGCCTGCGCCGCCGAGGCGGCCGCCCAGGCCGCCACGGCCAGCGCGCGCGCCAAATGCTTGAAAGAAAACATGAGAAAAATCCCTTGAAACAGGTTGAAAGGAAAAAAGAAAGGGGAAAGCTGGGGCGGGGGCGGGACGGCCCCTTTCAGCGCCCGGGCTGGTAGAGCTGATCGAACACGCCGCCGTCGCCGAAATGCGTTTTTTGCGCCTGCACGGGCGGGCCGAAAAACTCCTGCGCGTCAAACAGGCGCAGCGGCGCAAAGGCGCTGGCGTGGCGCTCGCGCTCGGCGGGCACGCGCGGGCGCAGACCGTGGCGCGCCGCCGTGGCCTGCGCCTGCGGGCTGTAGAGAAACTGCAAATACGCGCGCGCGGCCTCGCCCGTGCCCTTTTTGTCCACCGTGCGCTGCACCACGGCCACGGGGTTGTGCGCCTCGATGCTGATGGCCGGATACACCGCCTGCGCCCGGCCCTGGCCGAATTCGCGCTGCGCGGCCAGCGCCTCGGACTCGGCCGTCAGCAGCACATCGCCCAGGTTGCGCTGCAAAAACAGCCCCGTGGCATCGCGCCCGCTGCGCGCCAGCGCGGGCACGTTTTTGTAGAGCTTTGCGACAAACTCGCGCGCCTGCTCGTCGCTGCCGCCTGCGGCGCGCACCTGGCCCCAGGCGGCCAGGTAGGCCAGGCGGCCGTTGCCGCTGGTTTTGGGATTGACCGTGACCACTTTCACATCCGGGCGGGCCAGATCGGCCCAGTCGCGGATGTTTTTCGGATTGCCCTGGCGCACCAGAAAGATGATGGTCGATGCCGTGGGCGCAGCGCCTTGCGGAAACTGCTGCTGCCAGTCGGCGGCAACCACGCCGCGCTCGGCCAGAAAGGCCACGTCGGCAGCCGTGTTCATCGTCACCACGTCAGCCGCCATCCCGTCGGCCACGGCCCGCGCCTGCGCGCTGGAGCCGCCGTGCGATTGATCAATGCGTATGTCCTGCCCCGTGGTCTGCTTGTAGTGCTGCACGAAGGCGGCGTTGATGTCCTTGAAAAACTCGCGCGAAACGTCGTAGGAGCTGTTGAGCAGGGCCGGCGGCTGCGCCTGCGCGCCGGCAGCGGCCGCAAGGGCCAGGGCAAAGGTGAAAAAACGTCTGCTGGAGCGCCTGGAAAAACGCATGGCCGAATCCGTGGGAAAGCTGGGCTGAACAAAAAAACGGCCGAAGGGTTCTCGGCCACTGCGCCGCCAGTGTGCGATCCGCGCTTCAAAACTCAAACTACTTTTTTTTTGTTTTTTTATGGCTTTGTTGAATATGAAAACGCCCCGAACGCGCCTCAAGCAGGGCGCGGCGGGGCAAGTTATCCACAGATTTTTCCTGATTTGATAGCACGCTACGCAGTGTTTACGGGCGCTACGGGCGGTTTGCCTGATTTTTAATCAAAAAAATATTTCAAAAGGCAACGAGATGGCGTTTCAGTGGCGTTTCAGCCCGCCGCCGCGTTTTCGATGGCCTCGATCTGCTCGGAAAGCAGCAGCCACTGGTCTTCCAGCGCGGTGAGTTCTTCGTCCAGCGCCTTGAGTTCGCGCCCGGCCTGGGCGATGACTTCGGGCGGCTGGGCGGTGAGAAGCTGCTCTTGCAAGTGGCCGTGGCGCTGGCGGATTTCGGCCATGCGGCGCTCGGCGGCGTCGAGCTGGCGCTTGAGCGGGCGGGTTTTTTCGGCGCGTTCGGCGCGCAGGCGCGCCTGCTGGCGGCGCTGCTGGGCCTGGCTGGGCGCGGCGGCGCGCTGGGCGGCGGCGGCCGATGGCGCGGCGGCGGCTTCGCGCAGGCGGCGCGCTTCGTCCAGCAAGTAGCGCTGGTAGTCCTGCATGTCGCCATCGAAGGGCTGCACGCTGCCGCGCGCCACCAGCCAGAACTCATCGCACACGCTGCGCAGCAGGGCGCGGTCGTGGCTGACGAGCATGAGCGCGCCTTCAAAGCCGTTGAGCGCCACGGCCAGCGCCTCACGGGTGGCCAGGTCGAGGTGGTTGGTCGGCTCGTCGAGCAGCAGCAAATTGGGGCGCTGCCACACCAGCATGGCCAGCACCAGGCGCGCCTTTTCGCCGCCGCTGAACTGGCCCACGGGCTGCGCCAGCATTTCGCCGGGGAAGTTAAAGCCGCCCAGAAAGTTGCGCAGCGCCTGCTCGCGCGCTTCTTCGGCGTTTTCGCGGCCACTTTCGCGCGCCAGGCGCACCATGTGCTCCAGCGCGTTGCTTTGCGGGTGCAGCACGTCCAGCTCCTGCTGGGCGAAGTAGCCGATGGCCAGGCCCTTGCCTTCCGTCACGCGCCCGCCCAGCAGGGGCAGCGCGTGGGCGATGGTTTTGATGAAGGTGGATTTGCCCTTCCCGTTGGCGCCCAGGATGCCGATGCGCTGGCCGGCCAGCACGCTGCGGGCCACGCCGCGCAGGATGGGCGCATCGACCGCGCCGTCCGCGCCGCGGTAGCCGAACACGCCATCGCTGATGGTGAGCATGGGGTTGGGCAGGCCGGGGGGCTGGCCGAACTCGAACTGAAATTCGGCCTCGGCCAGCACGGGGGCGATTTTTTCCATGCGCTCCAGCGCCTTGACGCGGCTTTGCGCCTGCCGCGCCTTGGTGGCTTTGGCCTTGAAGCGGTCGATGAACTTTTGCAGGTGCGCGCGCTTTTCCTGCTGTTTGGCCCAGGCGGCTTGTTGCAGGGCCAGTTGCTGGGCGCGCAGTTCTTCAAAGGTGCTGTAGCTGCCGCCGTAGCGGGTGAGCTGGCCGTGTTCGATGTGCAGCGTGGCTTGCGTGACGGCGTCCAGAAAGTCGCGGTCGTGGCTGATGACGATGAGCGTGCCCGCATAGCGCGCCAGCCAGCCTTCCAGCCAAACGAGGGCGTCCAGATCGAGGTGGTTGGTGGGTTCATCGAGCAGCAGCAAATCGCTGGGGGCCATGAGCGCGCGCGCCAGTTGCAGCCGCATGCGCCAGCCGCCGGAAAAGCTGTTGACGGGCCGCTGCAACTGATCGGGCGCAAAGCCCAGGCCCAGGATGAGCGCCTCGGCGCGCGCGCGCGCGTCGTGCGCGCCGGCGTCGTGCAAGTCGCTGTGCACCTGCGCCATGGCCATGCCGTCGCCCGATTGCTCGGCGGCCAGCAAGCGCGCGCGCAGCTCACCCAGGCGCGCGTCGCCGTCTTGCACGAACTCGGCGGCGGGCTGATCGGTTTCGGGCATGTGCTGCGCCACCTGGGCCAGCCGCCAGCCAGCGGGCATGTGAAAGTCGCCGCCGTCTTCATGCAGCGCGCCGGCCAGCAGCGCAAACAGGGTGGATTTGCCCGCCCCGTTGCGCCCGATGAGGGCGACTTTCTCGCCCGGGGAAATGGTGACGCTGGCGCCATCGAGCAGGACTTTGGCACCACGGCGCAAGGTGATGTTCTGAAGCTGAATCATGGGTGGCTGGGGTGCGGGCGGTTTGCATTCGGATACACGATTTTGCTTATCAATTGAGCACACCTGCCCGCAGCGCCCGTCAATGCTGCGAAGGCAGCTATCAAAATCAAAGCAAACTGTGGATAACTTTGCCCCTTGCGTGCAAAAAAACGGCCCCGCTTGCCTGGGGCCGGTTCGGGCGTTCAGGGCTTCATGCCTTCAGGCGGGCCTGATGGCGCTCGATTTGCGCCCGCACCTGGGCCGGGGCCGTGCCGCCCAGGGTGTTGCGCGCCCCGAGCGAGGCTTGCAGGGTGAGGGCCTGCTCGAACACATCGGCGGCTATGCGGCCGTCAAAGCCTTGCAACGTGGCCAGCGGCAGCTCGGCCAAATCCACGCCCTGCTGCTGCGCGGCGCGCACGGCGCGGGCGACGACTTCGTGCGCATCGCGAAAAGGCAGCCCTTTCTTGACGAGGTAATCGGCCAGATCGGTGGCGGTGGCGTAGCCCTTCTGGGCGGCGGCCTGCATGGCGGCGGCGTTGACGGTGATGCCGCCTTCTTTGCGGCCCGTGGCCGGGTTGACCTGGCCGCCGATCATTTCGACAAAGATGCGCAGGGTGTCGCGCAGGGTGTCTGCGGTGTCGAACAGCGGTTCCTTGTCTTCCTGGTTGTCCTTGTTGTAGGCCAGCGGCTGGCCTTTCATGAGGGTGAGCAGGCCCATCAAATGCCCGACCACGCGGCCCGTTTTGCCGCGCGCCAGCTCGGGCACATCCGGGTTTTTCTTCTGCGGCATGATGGATGAGCCGGTGGTGAAGCGGTCGGCAATGCGGATGAAGGCGAAGTTCTGGCTCATCCACAGGATGAGTTCTTCCGAGAGGCGGCTGATGTGCACCATGACCAGGCTGGCGGCGGCGGCAAATTCGATGGCGAAGTCGCGGTCGCTCACGGCATCCAGGCTGTTTTGGCAAACGCCTTCCATGCCCAGCGTGCGCGCCACGCGCTCGCGGTCGAGCGGGTAGGTGGTGCCGGCCAGCGCGGCGCTGCCCAGCGGAAGCTGGTTGACGCGGCGGCGCACGTCCTGCATGCGCTGCTCGTCGCGCGCAAACATTTCCACGTAAGCGAGCAGGTGGTGCGCAAAGCTCACGGGCTGCGCCACTTGCAGATGGGTGAAGCCCGGCAGGATGACGTCCACGTTTTTCTCGGCCACCTGCACCAGCGCCATTTGCAGCTCGCGCAGCAGGCCGCCGATGAGGTCGATCTCGCCGCGCAGCCACAGGCGAATGTCGGTGGCCACCTGGTCGTTGCGGCTGCGGCCGGTGTGCAGACGCTTGCCCGCATCGCCCACAAGCTGCGTCAGGCGCGCCTCGATGTTCAGGTGCACGTCTTCCAGCGCCAGTTGCCACTCGAATTGGCCGCTTTCGATTTCGCTTTTGATTTGCGCCATGCCGCGCTGGATGTCGGCCCAATCCTGCGCGCTGATCACGCCCTGCGCGGCCAGCATGTCGGCATGCGCCAGGCTGCCGGCAATGTCGGCTTCGGCCAGGCGCTTGTCGAAAAACACGCTGGCGGTGTAGCGCTGTACCAGCTCGCTCATGGGTTCGGAAAACAGGGCGGACCAGGCCTGGGATTTCTTGTCGAGTTGATTGCTCATGATGGGCTGCCAAAGAAAAAAGCGGAAAAGGGAAAAACCGCTCGGTGCGCGCTGCGGGCCGCCGGGCGGAAAAAAGAAGTCAAAGCGGGAAAAAGGCCGCCCTGAAGGGGGCCGGCCGGGGAAGGACTGGGGGCGGCGTGCGAATAATTCAGGCTTTTGCCCGGCGGGCCTGCGGGCCCGAAACACTGGAAAAAGCTGGAAAAACCGCCCGTGCGAGACACGCAAATTTTATCGACCCTCTCTGCACGCGCCTCGCGCAGTCGCCCGCGCGCGCGCGCCGTGGCCGCAGCCGCTGCGGCCGCGCCCTGGGCCGATGCGCCCCTGGTGTTTGATGTGTGCCGCGCCGGCGTGGTGCTGCGCGCCGTGCTGGTGGTGCACGCGGCGCTGGCGGCGGCGCTGCTGTTCATGACGGCCGGCGCGCGCGACTGGCTGTTTGCCCTGCTGCTGCTGCTGGGCGGCACCTTGCCGGCCACGCTGCTTTGGCTGGTGACGGGCTGTGCGCTGAAAAAACCGCTGGCGCGCCTGCCTGCGGCCGGGCAGATGGCCGTGGGCGTGAGCCTGGGCGCAGCGGCCGGGCTGGTGGCCTGCGCGCTGCTGCTGGGCCTGGGCGCGGAGGGCACGCCGCGCTGGCTGGCCAGCGCCGCCGCCGGCGCGCTGCTGGCCGCAGCCCTGACCACGGCGCTGATGTGGCGCGTGCGCGGGCGCACGCCGGCGGCCACCACGGCCAGGCTGGTGGAGCTGCAATCGCGCATACGTCCGCATTTTTTGTTCAACACGCTCAACACCGCCATCGCCCTGGTGCGCAGCGAACCGGCCCAGGCCGAGCGCGTGCTGGAAGACCTGGCCGATCTGTTTCGCCACGCCCTGACCGAAAGCCGCGACAGCGCCACCCTGGCGCAGGAAGTGGAGCTGGCGCGGCGCTATCTGGATATCGAGCAGGCCCGCTTCGGGCAGCGCCTGCGCGTGCAGTGGTCGATCGATCCGCGCACGCTGGCCGCGCGTCTGCCTCCGCTCATCCTGCAACCGCTGGTGGAAAACGCCGTCAAGCACGGCGCCGAGCCCAGCCCCGATGGCGCGCAGGTGCGCATCTCCAGCCACCTGCGCGGGCACGTGGCCATCATCAAAGTGACCAACACCGTGCCGCCCGTGCAGGGCAGCAAGGGCCACGGCATCGCGCTGGGCAACGTGCGCGACCGCCTCAAACTGCTGCACGACATGGAAGGCAGCTTTCGCACCGCCCTGGCCAACGGCATCTATCAGGCCCGCCTGCAAGTGCCCATGACCAGCGAACAAATCAAAACTTCATACGAACAGGAGCGCCTATGACTGCCGCATCCGCTGCACCTGCCGCCGCCCGGCCCGAACCCCCGCTGGACGTGCTCATCGTCGATGACGAATCTCTGGCCCGCCTGCGCCTGCGCAGCCTGCTGGGCGACTGCATCCAGCCGCGCGCGCGCGCACTGGCCGAAGCCGCCGATGCGCCCGGCGCGCTGGCCCTGCTGAAAAACCAGAAATTCGACGTGGCCCTGCTGGACATCCACCTGCCCGGCATGAGCGGCGTGGAGCTGGCCCGCCAGCTGCGCGAGCTGCCCGATCCGCCGCCCTTCATCTTCATCACCGCGCACGCCGAACACGCCGTGGACGCCTTCGAGCTGGAAGCGACCGACTACCTCACCAAACCCGTGCGGCTGGAGCGCCTGCAAGCGGCGCTGCAAAAAGTGGCCCGGCTGCATCAGGCGCGCCAGGCCGCCGCAGCCGCGGCCGCCCCGGTCGGGCCGTGGCTGCTCATTTCCGAGCGCGGGCGCGTGCAGCGCGTGCCGCTGGGCGAAGTCATTTACTTCAAGGCCGAACTCAAATACCTCACCGTGCGCACCGCCAGCGCCACCTATTTGCTGGACGACAGCCTCAACCACATCGAAAGCGAATACCCCGGGCGCTTTCTGCGCATTCACCGCAACGCCCTGGTGCGCCCCGATGCCCTGCGCGCCATCGTGCGCCAGCGCGACAGCCTGGACGGCGACTCCTGGGCCGTGCGCCTGGCCGGGGTGGATGAGCTGCTGGCCATCTCGCGCCGCCAGGTCAGCGCCGTGCGCGAGGCGCTGGGGCAAAGCTGATTGCGCCCCCCCTGCCCTTCCCTTTCCGTTCCCCCAGGCCCGGGCACAAAAAAAGCCGCTTGCAAGCGGCTTTTTTTCATGTGGCGGCGAAGAAAGTGATCAGGCCGCCTTGCGCTGGCGGCGCGCGCCCAGCCAGCCCACCAGCGCTGCCAGACCGGCCAGCGCCAACCCCTGCGGACCGGGCACCGGAACGTAGGGGCCAACCGTCAGGTTGGCCGCGGGCGCGCCGGTCGGGGCTACGCCGGCCGAGTTGTTGGCGCGGTTGATCTCGCCGGGCAGCGTGCCGCCCACCACGGATTTGAAGGTGGCCGTAGTCAGCGTGGTGGTTTTGGCGCGGAACTGAATGGTTGGCGCGCTGCCGTTTGCGGCAATGGCGGGCAGACCCGTGCAGGTCAGATAGGGCGTGGCCCAGGCGCAGGTAGAGGGGAAGGAGCCGGGCACGATGTTCATGCCCGCAGGCAGTTCCACCCGCACCGTGCCTGCCGGGGCGACGGCCATGTCGCTTCGGCCCACGTTTTTCACGGTCACGCCATAAACCTGCTCCACGCCCTGCTGCAAGTGGCTGGGGCCGGTCATCACCGGGGTGAGGTCAGGCTCTATCGTGGCGCCCTTGCACGCGCCATTGGCATCGCGCGCAGCTGCCAGCGAGGCAGCGGCCACCTGACGGCTTTGTGCGAGGCGGCCGCCACCAAACAGGCTGGTGTCGGCCCAGAAGATGGAGCAAGCGCCCCCGCCGGAGTTGGAACGCCTTTGCGGCAGGATGAAGCCGTAGGTGGAAGTGGCCGCAGTCAGCGAAGTCGGGGGAGTGACGCCATTGCCCAGATACATCGCGTAGCCGGCCGGGATGTTGTTGACCAGGTCATACGCCTCACCCACCAAAGGGGTAGGAAAACCCGTTGCATAGGGCGAGTTGGAGTTCAGCGGTGAGGTGATGGAGCCGCCCATTGCGGTGCGAGTCAGGCCCCAGCCGGTCTGACCGGAGAAATAGTTGATGTAGGGGGTGATATTGGTGGCTGTTTGACAGCAGCCGTCGATGAAGTGGATGAAGGTGATATCCGGCCGCGTGTTCATCAGGTTTTGCAGGAAGGCCATGTTGGCAGGGGTAATGGTTCTGTAAACCGACTGCACGACGACCGTGTCCACATCCGTGAAGTCCGCAGCGGTCAGCACGCCATTGGTCAGCACGGCGCGCTTGTCCACCATGTTGGCAGCGCCGCCGGCCGCTGCTTCAAACACGTTGTAGGCATTGGTGTTGATTTCCTCCCCGCCCGGATGCAACTGCGGCACTTCCCAGGTAGACAGGAACATCAGCTTGCCTGCGGCGGCGGGCAGCGGCATCAGCGCGGCGGCCAGCGCCGCAGCGGCGCACAGCGGTTTGAGATTGAAAGACATGGAAAACCCCTTTTCCGTTCATCAAAAAAAACACGCCGCACGCGGTGGGCCTGACTTGTGCCCTCCCACCTGTGCGGCACTTCAAAAAAAGCGCGCGATTCTAAGAACTCCGCGCGTTTCATGCAGGCGCTGCGCAATATGCAAAAAAGTCTGAAAAATCAAAATGAAAAAACGGCGCCACCCCTGTCCCTGGGGCAGCGCCGTCAGGCTTTTGAAGCCCGGCCGGGCCGTCAGCGCAGGTTGCCCACCATGTTGGCGGGCACCACCCATTGATCGAACTGCTCGGCGGTGAGGTGGCCGCTGGCAATCGCCGCTTCGCGCAGGCTGGTGCCTTCCTTGTGCGCTTTTTTGGCGATGAAGGCGGCCTTGTCGTAGCCGATGTGCGGGTTCAGCGCCGTCACCAGCATGAGCGAGCGCTGCACCAGCTCGGTGATGCGCGCGCGGTTGGGTTCTATGCCCACGGCGCAGTGGTCGTTGAAGCTGACCATGCCGTCGGCCAGCAGGCGCACGCTTTGCAGGAAGTTGTGCGCCACCATCGGGCGGAAGACGTTCAGCTCGAAATTGCCGCTGGCGCCGCCCACGTTGATGGCCACGTCATTGCCCAGCACTTGCGCGGCCAGCATGGTCACGGCCTCGCACTGCGTGGGGTTCACCTTGCCGGGCATGATGGATGAGCCTGGCTCGTTTTCAGGAATGCTGATTTCGCCGATGCCGCTGCGCGGGCCGCTGGCCAGCCAGCGCACGTCGTTGGCAATCTTCATCATGCTGGCCGCCAGCGTCTTGAGCGCGCCGTGCGCGAACACCAGCGCGTCGCAACTGGCCAGCGACTCGAACTTGTTGGGCGAGGTCACAAAGGGGTATTGCGTGATTTGCGCCAGCTCGGCGGCCACGCCTTCGGCGTAGCCCTTGGGCGCGTTCAGCCCCGTGCCCACCGCCGTGCCGCCCAGCGCCAGCTCATACAGGTGCGGCAGGGCCGAGCGCAGGTGCTTTTCGCCGTGATCGAGCTGCGCCACCCAGCCGGAAAACTCCTGCCCCAGCGTCAGCGGCGTGGCGTCTTGCAGGTGCGTGCGGCCAATCTTGACGATGTCGGCAAATTCCGCGCTCTTGGCTTGCAGCGTGGCGCGCAGTTTGGCGATGGCCGGCAGCAGCTTGCTTTCAATGGCCGTGACCGCTGCCACGTGCATGGCGGTGGGGTAAACGTCGTTGCTGGACTGGCTTTTGTTCACGTCATCGTTGGGGTGCACCAGGCGCGCTTCGCCACGCTCGCCGCCCAGCAGCTCGCTGGCGCGGTTGGCCAGCACTTCGTTGACGTTCATGTTGGTTTGCGTGCCCGAGCCGGTTTGCCACACCACCAGCGGAAATTCGTCCGGGTGCTTGCCGGCGATCACCTCGTCGGCGGCGGCCACGATGGCCTTGGCCTTTTTCTCGTCCAGCAGGCCCAGTTTGTGGTTGACGGTGGCCGATGCCTTTTTCACCTGCGCCAGCGCGTGAATGATTTCGCGCGGCTGCTTTTCGCCGCTGATGTCGAAGTTTTGCAATGAGCGCTGCGTTTGCGCGCCCCAGAGCCTGTCGGCCGGCACGTTGATGGGGCCGAAGGTGTCTTTTTCGGTGCGGAACTGCATGTTTTGAACTCCTGAATCAAGAAAAAAATTGCAAAAAACGGCGGCTTTTATACCCGATGGGCGCCCACGCGCCGGCCCCCGAAAGCCCGCATGAAAACAGCCTGGGTAACGGCCCGGGCAGACAAAGTTATCCACAGATTACTTGAAAAAGCATAGCGCCCTTCGCAGTATTGACGCGCGCTACAGCATGGTTGCTTATTTGATAAGCAAAATTTTGTATATAAATGCAAGCATCCGGGCGGGCGCTGCGATCGGCGGGCGCGGGCAGCGCGCGCTGCGGTCTGGTTTTTGCGTTGCCTGCGTTGCCCACGCCGGCCTCACGCGGCCCGGGTTGCGCGGTTTGACAATCGCCCTTTCGCCTTTCCCTTCCCCTTCAGCCAGGAGCCTTCCCATGTCCCGCCTGCCGCACCTACTCTCGCCTTTTGAAATCAAGGGCTTGCAGCTTCCCAACCGTCTGGTGATGCCTCCCATGTGCCAATACATGGCGCAAGACGGCGTCAGCCAGGACTGGCACTTTGCCCACTACGCGGCGCGCGCGGCCGGCGGGGTGGGGCTGATCATTGTGGAGATGACCAACGTCGCGCCCAATGGCCGCATCACCCCGCGCTGCCTGGGGCTGTGGAACGACGCCCAGCGCGACGCGCTGCGCCGCATCGTGGACTTTGCCCACGCCTGCGGCAGCAAGATCGGCATCCAGATCGGCCACGCCGGGCGCAAGGCGCAAGACTGCGACGACGTGGTCGCGCCCTCGGCCCTGCCCTACGGGCCGCCGGACTTTCCCGGCCAGCGCCTGAAGCCGCCGCGCGCACTCACCACGGCCGAGGTGCAGGCCATCGTGCAAGCCTTTGCCGATGCCGTGGGCCGCGCGGTGCAGGCGGGCTTCGATCTGATCGAGCTGCACGGCGCGCACGGCTACCTGATTCACCAGTTCTACGCGCCCGCATCCAACCAGCGCAGCGATGCCTACGGGCAAGACCGCCTGCTGTTTGGCGAGCAGGTGGTGCAGGCGGCGCGGGCCGTGATGCCCGCGCACATGCCGCTGGCGGTGCGCATTTCGGCGCAGGAGTATTCGGAAGGCGGCTTCGGCCTGGGCTACGGCCTGCAAGTGGCGCGCCGCTTTGCCGCGGCCGGGGCCGATTTGCTGCACGTGAGCGCGGGCGGCAACGGGCGCATGGCCGCAGGCTGGCACCCGCCCATCGTGCCGGGCTATCAGGTGGAGATGGCGCGCCAAGTCAAACAGGCCACGGGCCTGCCCGTGATTGCGGTGGGGCTGCTGGATGCGCCGGAGCTGGCCGAACACGTGCTGGCCAGCGGCAGCGCCGATCTGGTGGCCGTGGGGCGCGCTCTGCTGCGCGACCCGCACTGGCTGCTCAACGCCCAATACCGCCAGCCAGGCCAGGCCACGCAGGAACTGCAATTCGTGCCCGCGCCCTACGCCCGCGGCTTTGCCTGAAGCGCGCCCGCGCCGCATTCACCCCTTGCCCCACCTCACCCCCGCACACCCATGACCGCCCCCGCCCAGCCGCCCCGCCCGCCTGCTCCATCCCCCGCCGCCCCGCGCTTTCGCCGCGCCCCATCGCCCGCCCCGTCGCCTGCCTCTGCGGCGATTGCGACCGGCCAGAACCGGCCCCCGGCCGATGGCCTGCTGCGGCTGAACAAGCGCATGGCCGATCTGGGCCTGGCCTCGCGCCGCGAGGCCGACGAGTGGATCGAGCGCGGCTGGGTGCAGGTCAACGGCCAGCCCGCCAGCGTGGGGCAGAAAGTGGGCCTGCACGACCGCATCAGCGTGCACCGCGCCGCCGGGCAGGCGCAGGCGCAGCGCGTGACCATCTTGCTGCACAAGCCCGTGGGCTATGTCAGCGGGCAGGCCGAAGACGGGCATCCGCCTGCGGCCAGCCTGATCGGCGCGCGCAGCCGCTGGGCGCGCGACGGCGTGGCCCGCCGTTTCGACCCCGCCCACCTGCGCGGCCTGGCCCCGGCCGGGCGGCTGGACATTGACTCCACCGGCCTGCTGGCGCTCACGCAGGACGGGCGCGTGGCGCGCCACCTGATCGGCGAGGACTCGGCGGTGGACAAGGAATACCTGGTGCGCGTGGCCTACGACAGCGGGCGCGGCCTGATCGAGCGCAACGTGCAGGCCGCGCTGCCGCCCGCCGCGCTGGCGCGCCTGCGCCACGGCCTGAGCCTGGACGGCCGCCCGCTCAAGCCCGCGCAGGTGAGCTGGCAAAACCCCGAGCAGCTTCGCTTCGTGCTCACCGAGGGCAAAAAGCGCCAGATAC
Organism: Ottowia sp.; assembly: GCA_052170415.1. GTDB lineage: Bacteria > Pseudomonadota > Gammaproteobacteria > Burkholderiales > Burkholderiaceae_C > Ottowia. The sequence continues at coordinate 23,512 of JBQNAO010000009.1, forward strand.
GCCGCATGTGCGAGCTGGTGGGCCTGCGCGTGACGGCGCTCAAGCGCATCCGCATCGGCCGCATCGCCCTGGGCGCGCTGCCCGTGGGGCAGTGGCGCTATCTGGGCGAAGGCGAAATGTTCTGAAAGAGCAGCCGGCAGCAAAAAGGGGCCTGAATTGGCCCCTTTTTTTCAGCCCGCCTGCGCCGCCACCAGCCGGCCCAGCTCGATCACCGCCATTGCGTAATACGCGCTCCAGTTGTAGCGGGTGATGACGTAAAAGTTTTCCGTGCCCGCCACATAGGTGGGCGCATCGCGCTCGCCGTTTTGCAGCTCGATCAGCGCCAGCGGCCCGTCGTGCTCCAGCGCCTCCTCGGGCAGCTGCGCGCCCAGCTCCTGCATGCGCTGCGCCGTGAGCGTGGGCAGGATGTCGTGCTCCAGCAGCGCCGCCATGTCCGCCTGCGGGCGCAGGCTCACGCCGTAATGCGTGGGCAGGCCCGGCCGCCAGCCGAAGGCGCGAAAGTAATTGGCCACCGAAGCGCACACATCGGCCGCGCTGCCCCACAAGTCGATGCGGCCATCGCCGTCGAAATCCACCGCCCACTGCCGCCAGCTCGAAGGCATGAACTGCGGCAGCCCCATCGCCCCGGCATAGCTGCCGCGCGGCTCATCCGGCTCCATGCCGCTTTCGCGGCACAGCGCCAGAAAGTGCCCCAGCTCGCGCGCGAAAAACGTCTGCCGCTGCGCCGCGCGCGGGTGATCCTGCGGAAAGTCAAAAGCCAGCGTGGCCAGCACATCCAGCACGCGGTGCTTGCCCACATTGCGCCCGTAAATCGTCTCCACCCCCAGGATGCCGACGATGGCCGCCGCCGGCACGCCATACGCCTGCTCCACCCGCGCCAGCGTGGCGCGATGCGCCTGCCAAAAGCGCCGCCCCGCCTCCAGATGCACCGAAGTGAGAAAGCGCTTGCGATACGCCCGCCAGTTGCGCGCCGCGCTGCTGGCCTGGCTGTAGGCGGCCGGGCGCATCAGCCGCTGCGCCTCGGCGCTGAAACGCGCGCGCCCCACGCTCTGCTGTGCCCACTGCGCATCCAGGCCCAGGCGCGCCGCCGCCTCGGCCGCCCAGCGCATGGCATCGCCGCGCTCGGCATAGCTGAAAGCCTCGGGCGCATCCTGCGCAAACACCGGGCCGCCGCAGGCCGCCAGCGCGCCCAGGGCAAAGGTTCGACGAGTCAGAAAAGGCATGGCAACAACGTGAGGCAAAAAACAGGGCGTTTTGATGATTAAAAAACGGGCAAACCGGCCGCAGCGCCCGTGGATACTGCGAAGCGTGCTATCAAATCAGGAAAAATCTGTGGATAACTTGCCCGAATCGAACGGCGCAAGACATGCACAAACGCCGCCCCGCCACGCACGGCCTGCGCGGCAGAAGTCAGAGTGGGGCAAGTCAAAAGGGGCATGGCGGCAAGAAGCAAACAGGCGGGGAAGAAAACCGGGCATTTTCTTGATCAAAAAACAGGCAAACCGCCCGCAGCGCCCGTCAATGCTGCGAAGCGCGCTATCAAAACAGGAAAAATCTGTGGATAACTTGCCCGAAACGGGCGGTTTTTGCGGGGTTTCATCGGGCTGAATGTGGACTGGGGGCGGGCCTCATTCGGGGGCCGCGGGCTGCGCGCTGGCCCAGCGGCCCCACCAGCGGCCACGCTCCAGCGTCAGGGTGACGGCGCTGCCCTGGGGGAAGTCGGCCAGCGTGCGGCCTTCGGCCAGCAGGCGGTGCACGGGCGCGGCGGCGTCACCGGCTTCGGCGCGGTCGGTTCCGCTGCCTGGCACGCCTTGCAGATACAGCTCGGCTCCGCCGGCGTGGCGCTTGCCGGGGGCCACTTCACGCGCCAGCGCCACGCGGGCCGTGGCGGCGGGCAGCGGCTGGCGGCCGGTTTGGTTCAGATGCACGGCCAGCAGGGCCGCGCCGGCGGCCATCCACGCAAACGCCCAGAGCGCCTGCGCGCCCGGACGCAAACGCGCCCAGCCCCAGCGCCGCAGCGCCGCCCGCGCGCCCAGCCAGGCGGCCAGCAGACCCAGCGCCGCGCCCGCAAAGGGGCGCGAGGCCAGCCAGAACGCCTGCGCCACGCTGGTGACTTGATCGGCCAGGCGCAGCGGTTGCATGGGGTCGGCATCGCCCAGGCGCGCTTGCAGCCAGGCGCGCAGCAGCAGCACGGCCAGCGGCGGCAGCAGCGCCCAGGCCAGGGCGCTCAAGGGCACCGGGGCCGGAGCAGGCGGGATCGGGGCCTGCGGGACTGAGGCCGACGGCGAGGCGGGCGGCGGGCCGTCAGGGGCGGGGGGCGTGGCGGGCATGGGCGAGGGGGGTAAGAGGGGCGAAGGGACGTGAGGGCGAGAGAAAGGGGAGGAGGGGAGGGGCGGGAAGGCAGGTCGCCCGGCCCGATTCGGCCTGTTTGCCCCGGAGGCCGAAAGCCGGGGATGAGCCGGGGCTGGCCGGGAAAGACTCGCAAGGCCCCGACGGCCGGGGCGGCGCAACGTTGCCGGGGCGCTTGCGCAACGTTTCCGGGGCCTTGTTCCGGGCTTTGCGGCGCGCTTGTCAGGCCGCCAGGCGGGCCAGATCGGCCACGCGGTTCATGGCCAGGTGCAGGGTTTTGAGCAGGCCCAGGCGATTGAGGCGCAAGTCGGTTTGTTCGGCGTTGACCATCACGCCGTCAAAAAACGCATCCACCGGCGCGCGCAGTTGCGCCAGGGTTTGCAAGCTGGCGGTGTAGTCGCCCGCGTCGAACTGCGCGTCGGCCTGCGGCAGCACGGTTTGCATGGCGGCGAACAGGGCTTGCTCGGCCGGCTCTTGCAGCAGCACTTCGCTCACGTGCGCATCGACTGCGCCGTCGGCGTCGGCTTTTTTCAGGATGTTGCCGATGCGCTTGTTGGCCGCGGCCAGCGCGGGCGCTTCGGGCAGGCGGGCAAAGGCGCGCACGGCTTGCAGCAGCGCGGGCACTTCGCCCAGCCGCCAGGGGCGACGCCCGCCCGGCTCGCCCAGCACGGCGGCCACTTCCTGCGGCGATGCGCCCTGCTCTTGCAGGCTGCCGGCCAGGCGCTCGAAGATGAAGTCGGGCAGCAGGGCGCGCGCCTTGTCGGCGTCGAAGCCGGGCACGCCTTCAAAGCGCTGCACGGCGTCGCGGATCAGCTCGTCCAGGCGCAGGGGCAAATCGCGCTCGATCAGCATGCGGATCACGCCCAGCGCGTGGCGGCGCAGGGCGTAGGGGTCGCGGTCGCCCGTGGGCAAATTGCCTATGCCGAACATGCCGGCCAGGGTTTCCAGCTTGTCGGCCAGGGCCACGACCAGACCGGCGGCGTTGCGCGGCAGCGCGTCGCCGGCGAAGCGGGGGCGGTAGTGGTCTTCGATGGCCAGCGCCACGTCTTCGCCCAGGCCGTCGTGGCGGGCGTAGTAGCCGCCCATGACGCCTTGCAGCTCGGGGAATTCGCCCACCATGTCGGTGAGCAGATCGGCCTTGGCCAGACGCGCGGCGGTGTCGGCGGCAGCGGCCAGGGCGGCGTCGCCCCTTTGCTGCCCGAGCTGCCGGCCGATATGCGCGGCCAGGGCGCGCACGCGCTGCATGCGCTCGCCCTGCGTGCCCAGCTTGTTGTGATAGACGACCTTGTCCAGCCCGGGCAGGCGGCTTTCCAGCGGCTTTTTGCGATCGGTGTCGAAGAAGAACTTGGCGTCGGCCAGGCGCGGGCGCACCACGCGCTCGTTGCCGTCGATGACGGCGCTGGCGTCTTGCGGGCGGATGTTGCTGACCACCAGAAAGCGGTTGCTCAAGCGCCCCTGCGCATCCAGCAGCGGAAAGTATTTCTGGTTGGCCTTCATGGTCAGGATGAGGCACTCCTGCGGCACGTCCAGAAACTCTTTTTCAAACTGGCAGACGAGCACGTTCGGGCGCTCGACCAGCGCGGTGACTTCGTCGAGCAGGGCGTCGTCTTCAATGGGCGTCAGCCCCTCGCCGGCGGCGCGGGCGGCGGCCTGCAACTGGCCGGCGATGAGGGCGCGGCGCTCTTCAAAGCTGGCAATGACCGCGCCTTGCTCGCGCAGCAGGCGGGCGTAGCTGTCGGCATCGGGCAGTTCGATGGGGTCGGCCAGCGCCTCGAAGCGGTGGCCGTGCGTGCTGCGCCCGGCTTGCAGGCCCAGCGCCGTCACCGGCGCCACGGCGCTGCCGTGCAGGGCCACCAGGGCGTGGGCGGGGCGCACGAATTGCACGCTGTCCCAGCCGGGCAGGGGCGTGCCGCCGTGCAGCTGATAGGTCATCACCTTGGGAATGGGCAAGCGGGCGATGGCTTCGTGCAGCGCTTTTTGCAGGGCCGCATCCAGCGTCGCGCCGCTGGCAATGCTGTCCAGAAACAGCGCTTCGCTCTTGCCATCGGGCGCGCGTTGCAGGCCGGGCACGGCGCTGGCATCCAGCCCCAGCGCTTGCAGCTTTTTGAGCAGCGCGGGGGTGGGCTGGCCGTCGGCGTTCAGGCCCACGCTCACGGGCATGAGCTTGGTGCGCACGGGCTTGTCGGCGGCCTTGGCCGCCACGTGCGTGATGTGCGCGGCCAGGCGGCGCGGGCTGGCATAGGCCGTCACGGCCGAGTCGCCGGACACCAGCTCTTGCGCCTTGAGCTGCGCAAACAGCTGCTGGGCAAACGCCTGGCCCAGTTTTTTCAGCGCCTTGGGCGGCAGCTCTTCGGTAAACAGTTCAACGAGAAGATTGGGAGAGGTCATGAGAGGTGCGGGGAAAAGATCAAGAAAGGCGGCGAACGATCAGGCCGGCTGCATCGGCTGGCGCGGCTCGATTTGCTCCACCCACTCGCGCGGGGCCAGCGGAAAGCCCAGGCGGGCGCGGCTGTCGTAATAGCTTTGCGCCACGGCGCGCGCCAGATGGCGTATGCGGCCGATGAAGGCGGCGCGCTCGGTCACGCTGATGGCCCCGCGCGCGTCCAGCAGGTTGAAGGTGTGCGCGGCCTTGAGCACCTGCTCGTAGGCGGGCAGCGCCAGTTGCGCGGCGATCAGCTCCAGCGCCTTTTTCTCGTGCGCGGCAAAGGCGGTGAACAGAAAGTCCGCATCGCTGTGCTCGAAGTTGTAGGCCGATTGCTCCTGCTCGTTTTGCAGATACACGTCGCCGTAGGTCAGCCCCTCGGTCCATTGCAATTTGTAAACGTTGTCCACGCCTTGCAGATACATGGCCAGGCGCTCCAGCCCGTAGGTGATCTCGCCCGTGGCGGGGCGGCAGTCGATGCCGCCGACTTGCTGAAAGTAGGTGAACTGCGTTACTTCCATGCCGTTGAGCCACACCTCCCAGCCCAGGCCCCAGGCCCCCAGCGTGGGGTTTTCCCAGTCGTCTTCGACGAAGCGGATGTCGTTTTTCCGCAGGTCAAAGCCCAGCGCCTGCAAGCTGCCCAGATACAAATCCAGGATGTTGTCCGGCGCGGGCTTGAGCACCACCTGGTATTGGTAGTAGTGCTGAAGGCGGTTGGGGTTGTCGCCATAGCGGCCATCCTTGGGGCGGCGGCTGGGCTGCACATAGGCGGCGCGCCAGGGCTCGGGGCCGATGGCGCGCAAGAAGGTAGCCGTGTGACTGGTGCCTGCGCCCACTTCCATGTCATAGGGCTGCAACAGGGCGCAGCCCTGTTCGGCCCAGTATTGCTGGAGTTTGAGAATGATTTGCTGGAAAGTGAGCATGGCAGCTTGAGAGGGGAAAAAAGGCCGGCCCGACAGGCCTCGGCCGAAAGCAAAAAAAGGGCACGATTCTAGGGACGAGCGCCCCCGCCGCACGCAGGCAGCCGCAGGCGGGCCGATAGAATTTGCCGCTTTCGCCTGCACACATTTACACACATTCCGTCGAGACTTTTCCCATGTCCGCCTGGCTTTTGCCCGATCACATTGCCGACGCCCTTCCCGCCGAGGCCCGGCACATCGAGCAGCTTCGCCGCCAGCTTCTGGACACGGCCGCCGCCTTCGGCTACGAGCTGGTCATTCCCCCGCTGATCGAACACTTGGACTCGCTGCTGACCGGCACCGGCAGCGCACTGACGCTGCAAACCTTCAAGCTCGTCGATCAGCTCTCGGGCAAAAGCCTGGGCGTGCGCGCCGACACCACGCCGCAAGTGGCCCGCATCGACGCGCACCTGCTGGGCCGCCAGGGCGCAGCGCGCCTTTGCTACTGCGGCCCGGTGCTGCACACACGCGCCGAAGGGCCGCACGCCTCGCGCGAGCCGCTGCAAATGGGCGCCGAGATTTACGGCAGCGCCAGCCGCGAGGCCGATCTGGAAATCATCACTCTGGCCCTGCACTGCCTGCACGCCGTCGGCATAACGCAGCAAGGCCCGCTGACGCTGGACTTGGGCGATGCGCGCATCCCGCGCGCCCTGCTGGCCGCGCTGCCCCTGCCCGCAGCGGCCCGGCCCGAAGTGCTGGAAGCCCTGGCCGCCAAGGACAGCAGCCGCCTGGCCGCCCTCACCGCCGCCCTGCCGCAAGAGGCGCAAGCCCTGCGCCAGTGCCTGCTGGCGCTGCCCGGCTTGTATGGCGATGCCCGCGTGCTCGATGAAGCCGCCCGCCTGCTGGACGCGCTGCCCGCCACCGACGCGCTGGCGGCAGCCCGAACGGCGCTGGCCGATCTGCGCTGGCTGGCCGGGCAAATCCAGCCGCTCGCGCAAGCCACCGGTGCTGCCGATGCCGCCCTGCCCGGCGTGCGCGTGAGTTTTGACCTGGCCGATGCGCGCGGCTATGCCTACTACAGCGGCATGCGCTTTGCCGTGTATGCGGGCGCGCAGGCCGACGAGGCCGGCGCAAGCGATGAAGCCGCCCGGGCCCGCCAGCGCGTGCGCATGTCTGCCGCCCTGCTGCGCGGCGGCCGCTACGACGGCGTGGGCGCCGTATTCAGCGCGCACGAGCAGCAGCGCGAACGCCCCGCCGTGGGCTTCAGCCTGGACGTGCGCCACCTGGCGCGCGCCAGCTGCCCGCCGCCGCCGCGCCCGGCCATCCGCGCGCCCTGGGCCAGCGCCGCCGCCGCGCCCGAGCTGGCCCGCGCCATCGCCGCGCTGCGCGCGCAGGGCGAAACCGTGATTTGCGAGCTGCCCGGCACCCCCACCCCGGCCGGCGAAAGCCGCTGCACGCTGCAACTGGTGCAGCGCCAGGGGCAGTGGGAAGTTGCCCCCATCGCCGCCACCGCCCCGCTGTAAGCCGCCCGCCACCGCCTGGCAGGCCGGGCCGCCCGTTTTTTTCTTTTTTTTCTTACCTTGAATGGAGCGCATCTCATGAAAAGCACACGCGGACGCAACGTGGTCGTCGTCGGCACCCAGTGGGGCGATGAAGGCAAGGGCAAGCTCGTCGATTGGCTGACCGAAAGCGCGCAAGGCGTGGTGCGCTTTCAGGGCGGGCACAACGCCGGGCACACCCTGGTCATCAACGGCGTGAAAACCGCGCTGCACCTCATCCCCAGCGGCATCATGCGCACGGGCGTGACCTGCTACATCGGCAACGGCGTCGTGCTCTCGCCGGCCAAGCTGCTGGAGGAAATCGCCGGACTCGAAAAAGCCGGCGTGCAGGTGCGCCAGCGCCTGCGCATCAGCGAAGCGTGCCCGCTCATCCTGCCGCTGCACGCCGCGCTGGACGTGGCGCGCGAGGCCGCCCGCGAAAAAGGCGGCAGCGAAAAAATCGGCACCACCGGCCGCGGCATAGGCCCCGCCTACGAAGACAAGATCGCCCGCCGCGCCCTGCGCGCGCAAGACCTCAAGCACCCCGAGCGCTTTGCTGGCAAGCTGCAAGAGCTGCTCAAGCTCTACAACTTCCTGCTCACCGAATTGCTGCAAGCGCGCCAGCACGACTTCGGCCCCCACCTGGCCCCCTACCTGAAAGACGGCGAGCTGCAATTTGCCCCCATCTACGAAGAAGCCATGCAGCAGGCCGGGCAAATCGGCCCCATGCTGGCCGACGTGTCCTACGAACTCAACGAAGCCCACCAGCGCGGCGACAACCTGCTCTTTGAAGGCGCGCAAGGCACCTTGCTCGACGTCGATCACGGCACCTACCCCTTCGTCACCAGCAGCAACTGCGTGGCCGGCAACGCGGCGGCCGGCAGCGGCATCGGCCCCGGCCTGCTGCACTACGTGCTGGGCATCACCAAGGCTTACTGCACGCGCGTGGGCGGCGGCCCCTTCCCCACCGAGCTGGAGTGGGACAAGGAAGGCACCCCCGGCCACCACATGTCCACCGTGGGGGCCGAGCGCGGCGTCACCACCGGCCGGGCGCGCCGCTGCGGCTGGTTCGACGCCGCCCTGCTCAAGCGCAGCGCCCAGGTCAACGGCCTCTCGGGCCTGTGCATCACCAAGCTCGACGTGCTCGACGGCCTGCCCGAGCTCAAGCTCTGCGTGGGCTACGAGCTGGACGGCCAGCGCATCGACATCCTGCCCCTGGGCGCAGACGACATCGCCCGCTGCAAACCCGTTTACGAAACCCTGGAAGGCTGGAGCGAAAGCACCGTGGGCGTGACCGACTACGCCCGCCTGCCCATCAACGCGCGGCTGTATCTGCAACGCATCGAGCACGCCACCGGCGTGCCCATCCACCTCATCTCCACCAGCCCCGATCGCGAGCACACCATCATGCAGCGCCACCCCTTCCTGGCCTGATCGCGCCCGCTTTCATTTCATTTTCGATCGGGAATATTCAATGAAAAAGCACCTTATTTCCTCACTGGCCGCCATTTTCCTTGCGGGGCCTGCCTTTGCGCAAAATGATGCCCAATATCTCGAAGCCTATGATGCCAAGGAAAAGGCCTATCGAGAAACTATCGCCGCGAAATTCAAAAAATGGCTTCCGAAAGGGTGGGTAATCGAAAGCGTCGCCGAAGGGGACTTAAATGGGGACAACATTCCCGATGTCGCCCTCGTTACCAGCGATCGCGACATAAACAACACTTCAGACGACGATTCATATGCCGCACCCCTTTACAGCAAGATATTTATATTCATGAATGAGGGTAATAGATATTCTCTTTTCCTGCAAAGCTCAGATTATGTAGATGCTCGATCCATGAGTCCCAGGGGAAGGCCGGAAGCCCATCTCAAAATCAACAAGGGAGTTCTTTCCGTTTCCGTGGGAACACCTTACCCCTCATGGCGCGTAAAACGCCTATTCAGAATGGAAGACGGCCAGCTTCGCCTGATAGGAATGGAGTATGGAATCACTAAATCCGGCATCGGATTCAGCGAAGACACCAGCTTCAACCTTCTGACTGGCAAATGTCATGAAAAAGTCGAATTTCATGTCCAAACCGAATCAGAAAAAAGAGAAATCGAAAAAGAAACCGGATTAAAAGAAAAATCCGTCTGGAAACGCATTAAAGGCAACAAAAAAATCTATTTCGGCGAAAAAGACGATTCATTGGAATGCCAATAATCCGGCATTGCGAATATTTATCCAACCCCATCCGCAGGAAACCGACCGATGCTGACCGAAAACGGCCAACACCTTTATGTGAGCTACGAGGAATATCACGACCTCATCGAAAAGCTCGCCCTTCAGATTCACCAATCCGGCTGGCCGTTTGACACCATCCTCTGCCTGGCGCGCGGCGGTCTGCGCCCGGGCGACATCCTCAGCCGCATCTTCCGCGTGCCGCTGGCCATCATGTCCACCAGCAGCTACCGCGCCAACGCCGGCACCCAGCAGGGCCATCTGGACATCGCCCACTACATCACCACCCCCAACGGCCAGATCGCCGGGCGCGTGCTGCTGGTGGACGACCTGGCCGACACCGGCGTCACCCTTCAGGCCGTGGTCGATCGCCTGCGCAGCAGCTACCCGCCCATCACCGAACTGCGCACTGCCGTCATCTGGCGCAAGGACTGCTCCGCCTTCCGGCCCGATTACTGCGTGGAACACCTGCCCACCAACCCCTGGATACACCAGCCCTTTGAAAACTACGACGGCATCCAGATCGAGCAACTGGCCGCCCGCCACCCCGGCTTCGGGCCGCGCACGGCATGAGCGCCGCCCGCCCCGATCCGGCCGCCCCGGACGATGCCGCCCCAAACGATGCCGATACCCAGGCGGCTGACCCCATCCTCGCCGCCTTGCGCCAGCAAATCGCCCAGCTTGGCGCGCAAGACCCGCACATCGCCGCCCGCATCGCCAGCCGCGCCCTGCTGGAGCAGCTCTTTGCCATCCTCACCAGCGCGCAAGGCCGCGTGCACATGGAAAGCGCCTGCGCCGCCCTGGGCGCGCTCGCCGGCCACGCCTGCCAGCAAAGCGCCCTCATCGCCCTGGCCGGGCAGGCGCAAATCCCCGAAGGCGAGCTGCTCATGGTCACCGACGCGCAAGGCGAGAACTACTACTACGGCCACGCCCTCAACGCCCCCCTGCTGGAAGACGCCCACTCGCTCCGCGCCCTGCTCGGCGGCTGCCTGCAAGCGCTGGGCGCACCCCTGCCCGAAGCCAAAGAACTCGTGCTGCACGTCACCCAAACCCTGGGCACGCCCGCCTTCGGCCAGCCCCGCCTGCCCGAAGGCGTCACCCTCCAGGCCAGCCCGCGCGAATGCCTGCCGCTGTGGCCCGCCCTGCGCCGGGGCATCCTCGACACCCTGCCCGTGCCCCCCGCCCAGTGGCCCCTGGCCTTCGGCCTGGCCCTGCAAAAGCTGATCACCCAGGGCAAAGACGCCCTGGCCCCCACGCTGGCCGCCCAGATCGCCCTGGAAAGCGCCATCGCCATGAGCAAGGTCATCGTCCAGCCCAAGGTTCAAGCGCCCGTGCAGTAAGCGCCGCCTTCCCGCAGACCGCAGGGAAAAGGCAAGTTATCCACAGATTTCTCACTTTTTGATAGCGGCCTTCGCAGCATCCACGGGCGCTGCGGGCGATCTGCCTAATTTTTCAGCAAAAACTTGTATCCAAATACAAGCAAAACGGGGCGGGCAGATTCAGCCCGGCCATTGCGCCCGCCGTTTGCTCAAACACGTTGGCTCCAACCATGCGCAGCCGCCAAAAACGCAAAAACCGCCCGAAGGCGGTTTTTTTACGTCGGCAGTGGCCTGCAAGGCCGCTTGTTGCGGATCACTTATCCACAGATTTTTCCTTTTTTGATAGCGCGCTTCGCAGCATCCACGGGCGCTGCGGGCGCTTTGCCTTATTTTTGAACATTAACAGCCCCGCCCTTCATCCGCTTTTCAAACCGGAAAAAATACTCGCCGCCGGGGGCGCTGCTGCCCGCTGCGTGCGGATCGGGGTGTTTGGGATTGAAAAATTCCACGATCTGAAAACCGCATTTGTTCACATAAAAGTGGATATTGCGTTTTTCAAAATAGGGCGTGTGCGTTTCCCATATTTCCGTTTCGGGATAACGCGCCTGCAACGCCAGCCACACGGCCAGGCCCAGCCCCTGGCCGTGGTGGGCGGGAACGATATAGAGCAAATCCAGCGAATTGCGACCGCTTTTTTCATCAATTTGCACGCACACGCCGCCGACGGTTTCGCCGCCAAGTTTTATGAAAAACGCCTGGGCATGGGGGCCATCCAGCGATTCTTCAATTTCCCGCGCGGAAATCACCTCGCCGTCAAAACCGGCAAATTCATCCCGCACGGCCAGCGCAAAAGCGGTTTGCACGCCGCCAATAAATCGGGCGCGCCCAGCCTGGTCAACCGGAACAAAATGCAAATCAGTCATGACGAAAAAATACTGGTTTTGAGTTTCAAACAGCCCGCAAGATTATCGAATGCCGCGCGGCAAATGCGGGGCTTTTGCCCATGCGGCCCGCCGGGCAAATCGGGAACGTAAAAAAGCGCACACAGCCCCTTACACAATGCCCACGGCTGAAACATGATCTGCGTCAAATCCGCTTCCTATAATTTTCCCACTGGCCCGCGCCAGCACAACCGCCGAAAAAAGGCGGCGGCGCGGGCGGTCATGATGCAGGCAACGCCTGCTTTGCATCATGTTTTCATCACATGTATGCAATGGAGATTCGCCATGAACAAGCCTTCCGTCAAATCCCTCTCTTCGCTCACCCTGGCCGCGCTGGCCGCTGCGGCCATGCTCAGCGCCTGCGGCAAGACCGAAACCCCGGCTGCCCCGGCAGCCGGCTCGGCCGCTGACGCCGTCAAGCAAGAGCAGGCCAACTCCCCCGCCGCCGCCATGCAGCAGGCCGGCCAGCAAATGCAAGAGGCCGCCAAAGACATGGGCCAGGCCGCCGCCGATGCCGGCAAAGCCGCAGGCGAAGCCGTGCAACAGGCCGCCGAGCAGGCCAAGGAAGGCGCTGCCGAAGCGATGGATCACGCCAAGGAAAACGCCGCCGAAGCCATGGACAAAGCCAAGGAAGGCGCAACCGAGGCTATGGACAAGGCCAAAGAAGGCGCTGCCGAAGCCATGGACAAGGCCAAGGAAGGCGCTGAAAACGCCATGCAAAAAGCCGAAGATGCCGTCAAAGCCGCCACCGATGCGGCCAAGCAGGGCGCCGAAGAAGCCAAGGCCAGCTTCGGCGGCGGCTCCCAGTAAGCCGCAGGCAGCCCCACCGCGCCGGGGCCGAATCCGCCCCGGCGCTTTGCTACCCTCCACGCCCCTCATGCCGCCCTGGCGCATGAGGGGCTTTTTTTGCCCCGTCAAAAGCCAGCAAGGGCCCGGTTTTTCCGGGTCGGCTCTCTCGCTTTCTTCCCCCGACTTCTCCCCGATTTCCCGCCCACCATGCCCCACACCATTGCCCTGCAAATTGCCTCTGAACTGAACGTGCGCCCGGCCCAGGTGCAGGCCGCCGTTGATTTGCTGGACGGCGGCGCCACCGTGCCCTTCATCGCCCGCTACCGCAAGGAAGCCACCGGCGGGCTGGACGACGCCCAGCTGCGCGAGCTGCAAGAGCGCCTGATCTACCTGCGCGAGCTGCACGAGCGCCGCGCCGCCATCCTCAAAAGCATCGACGAGCAGGGCAAGCTCACGCCCGAGCTGCAAGCGGCCATCGCCGCCGCGCCCACCAAGCAGGAGCTGGAAGACCTGTATCTGCCCTACAAGCCCAAGCGCCGCACCAAGGGGCAAATCGCCCGCGAATTCGGCATCGAGCCCCTGGCCGACCAGCTCTGGGCCGACCCCACGCTCGACCCGCAAACGGCCGCCCTGCCCTTCGTGCGCGCCGAAAAAGGCGAAGGCGGCGAAGACTTCACCAGCGCCGCCGCCGTGCTCGACGGCGTGCGCGACATCCTGGCCGAGCGCTGGGCCGAAGACGCCGCCCTGGTGCAAAGCCTGCGCGAGTGGCTCTGGCAAGACGGCCTGCTGCAAAGCCGCCTGGCCGCCGGCAAAAACGAAGCCGACCCCGAAGTGGCCAAATTCCGCGACTACTTCGACTACAGCGAACCCATGAGCCGCGTGCCCAGCCACCGGGCGCTGGCCGTCTTTCGCGGGCGCGCGCTGCAAGTGCTGGATGCGCAGCTCATCACCCCCCTGGCCGCCGACGGCAAAACCAGCCTGGCCGAAGGCCGCATCGCCCTGCACCTGGGCTGGAGCGACCAGGGCCGCGCCGCCGACGAGCTGCTGCGCAAATGCATCAAATGGGCCTGGCGCGTCAAGCTCTCGCTCAGCGCCGAGCGCGACCTCTTCGCCCGCCTGCGCGAAGAAGCCGAAAAAGTCGCCATCAAAGTCTTCGCCGACAACCTGCGCGACTTGCTGCTGGCCGCCCCCGCCGGCGCGCGCGCCGTCATGGGACTGGACCCCGGCATCCGCACCGGCGTGAAAGTGGCCGTCGTGGACGCCACCGGCAAGCTGGTGGAAACCGCCACCGTCTATCCCCACGAGCCGCGCCGCGACTGGGAAGGCAGCCTGCACACCCTGGCCCGCCTCATCGCCCAACACGGCGTGCAACTGATTGCCATCGGCAACGGCACCGCCAGCCGCGAAACCGACCGGCTGGCTGCCGACCTCATCGCCCGCGTGCGGCAACTGGCCCCCGAGCACAAGCTGGAAAAAATCGTCATCAGCGAAGCCGGCGCATCCGTTTACTCCGCCAGCGAATACGCCAGCCAGGAGCTGCCCGACGTGGACGTCAGCCTGCGCGGCGCCGCCAGCATCGCCCGCCGCCTGCAAGACCCCCTGGCCGAGCTGGTCAAGATCGACCCCAAATCCATAGGCGTGGGCCAATACCAGCACGACGTCAGCCAAACCGAACTGGCCCGCGCGCTCGACGCCGTCGTCGAAGACTGCGTCAACGGCGTCGGCGTTGACCTGAACACCGCCAGCGCCCCGCTGCTGGCGCGCGTCTCCGGCATCAGCGCCGCGCAAGCCAAGGCCATCGTGCGCTGGCGCGAACAAAACGGCGCATTCGACAGCCGCCAGCAGCTGCTCAAAGTCAGCGGCCTGGGCCCCAAAACCTTTGAACAAAGCGCCGGCTTCTTGCGCATACGCGGCGGCAGCAACCCTCTGGACATGACCGGCGTGCACCCCGAAACCTACCCCGTCGTCGAGCAAATCATCCGCAGCGCCGGCCAGCCCATCGAGCGCCTCATGGGCCGCGCCGAACTGCTCAAACCCCTCAAACCCGAGCAATTTGCCACCGCGCAATTTGGCCCCATCACCGTGCGCGACATCCTCGCCGAGCTGGAAAAACCCGGCCGCGACCCCCGCCCCGACTTCAAAGTCGCCCGCTTCAACGAAGGCGTGCAAGACATCGCCGACCTCAAGCCCGGCATGGTGCTCGAAGGCACCGTCAGCAACGTCGCCGCCTTCGGCGCCTTCGTCGATCTGGGCGTGCACCAGGACGGGCTGGTGCACGTCAGCCAACTGGCCAAGCGCTACGTCAGCGACGCACGCGAAATCGTCAAAACCGGGCAAATCGTCAAAGTCAAAGTGCTGGAAGTGGACGTGCCGCGCAAACGCATCAGCCTGAGCATGAAACCCGACGCCGCCCCCGGCAGCCCCCCCGCCCGCACCGCCGACTCCGCCCGCACCCGCCCCGCCCAACCCCCAGGCGCAATGGCCTCGGCCTTTGAAAAACTCAAGGGCCTGCAAGGGCGCTGAAGCGGCCCCTGCCGACATCCCCCAAAAAAGGCGCGCTGGCGGGCGCGCTTTTTTTCGGCCCCAAGCCAGCGCCCCCGCCGCGCCCTCTGGCCGTTCATGTTTGGATACAAGATTTTGCTTACTAATTCAGCAAACCGCCCGCAGCGCCCGTAAACACTGCGCAGGGCGCTATCAAATCAGGAAAAAACTGTGGATAACTCGCCCCCCCGACCGGGCGATTCCAGGCCACCATCCAACCGCAGCCCGAACCCACCCCACGCAGCCCAATCCCCGCCAACATCCCCCTCAAAAAGCGCGCCCGCCCACGCGCTTTTTTGGGCCCCAAGCCAGCGCCCCCGCCGAGCCCTCTGGTCGTTCATATCTGGATACAAGATTTTGCTTATTAAACAAGCAAAACTCCCGCAGCGCCCGTAAACACTGCGTAGGGCGCTATGCTTTTTTAAGCAAATTGTGGATAACTTGCCCCACCCCGCCCCGAAAAATCAGGAATTTCAAACGCAACTCACGCCGCCCAGCCCAGGGCGCGCAAGGCGGCGGCCACGGCGGCGGCCAGGATGACGACGGCCAGAAACGGCGCTCGCAAAAACAGCGCCAGCGCCGCCACGGCCAGGGCGGCGGCGCGCGCGTCCAGCGTCACGGCCGCGCCATTGGCAAAGGTCTGCACCGCCACCAGGCTGGCCAGCAGCGCCACCGGCAAATAGCGCATGACGGCCGTCGTGCGCGCCCCCTGCAACCAGCGGGCGGGCACCCAGTAGCCCGCCAGCTTGGTCAGCCAGGCAATCAGGCCCGACAAAACCACCACCAGCCACACCACGGCCGCGCTCATGCCTGCGCCCTCATGCCCGCCGGCTGCCAGCCCGCGGCGGCGGCGGCCAGCGCGCCCAGCAAGATGGGAATGCCCGGCGGCGCCAGCGGCACGGCCAGCAGGGCGATGACCGCCGCGGCCACCGCCGTCACGCGCGCGCGGTGCGTATCCAGCCGCGGCCACAGCAGGGCGGCAAAGGCAGCGGCGGCGGCCGCATCCAGCCCCCAGCGGCGCGGATCGCCCAGCGCGTTGCCCAGCCACGCGCCCAGCAAGGTCATGGCATTCCAGAACCCGAACACGGCCCAGCCCGTGGCCCAAAAGCCCTGGCGCGCGCGCGGCGCATCGGGCTGGGCCAGGGCCACGGCGGTGGATTCGTCAATGGTCAGCTGCGCCGCCAGGGCCTTTTTCCACGCTGGCCAATCGGCCACTTCCAGCAGGCGGGCCACTTGCAGGCCGTAAAACCCGTTGCGCAGCCCCAGCAAGGCGCTGGCCGCCAGCGCCGCCGGGCCGGAGCCGCCCGCCGCCAGCACGCCCACCAGCGCAAATTGCGAAGCGCCGGAAAACAGCAGCGCCGACAGCGCCAGCGCCTGCCACGCAGTCAGCCCCGAGGCCACGGCCAGCGCGCCAAAGCTGATGCCATACAGCCCCGTGGCCACCCCAATCCACACCCCCTGGCGCACCACGGGCGAGCCCCACCCGCCCTGCTCTGCCGCACTGCCCCCCACATCGTTTCCTGCGCCAGCGGGCAGGCTGTTTGCTGTCTCGTCTTTTTTCATGGGCGCGGATTGTTGCAGCCCGCACGCTTCATCGGCCCGGCCGGCATGGGCAGGCAAGGCGCAGCGCCCGCCATACGCCACAAAAGTCGCGAAAACTCACCTAAAAAGCACGATTTACCGCTATCTCTCGTTCAAATAACCGATTTTTCCGGCATCCATTCACATCCCGTAAAGATGCGTAGAGGAATTTCCGCAGTCGGAAAGCGTGAGAAATGTCACAAAATAAAAAGTTTTGCAGAGCTTGTGCAACAAGTTTGACTGGCCTGCTTGCTTTTTTGTTTTTTTTCAGGAGCGTTTTACATGTTCAACAAGCCATCTTCACTGCGCCGCTGGTGCATGCGTGCGGCGCTGGTGCTGTATCTGGGCGGCATCGGCGCTGCGGCGCAGGCGCAAACCGAGATTTACTGGTGGCACGCCATGAGCGGCGCGCTGGGCGACTGGGTGCATGAACTGGCCAGCGACTTCAACGCCAGTCAAAACGAATACAAGGTGCTGCCCATCTACAAGGGCAGCTATGACCAGGTGGCCGAGGCGGCCATGAACGTGCGCGCCGGCGAGCAGTCGCCGCACATCGTGCAGGTCTATGAAATCGGCACGGCCAGCATGATGGCCAACCCGGCCGTGCGCCCGATCGAGGATGTGATGAAAGAAGCGCAGGTATTTTTCTCACCCCGCGCCTATGTGCCTGCGGTGGCCAGCTACTACACCACGGCCAATCACCGCATGGTGAGTCAGCCCTTCAATAGCTCCACCACCGTGCTGCACTACAACCGCGACGCCTTCGAGGACGCCGGGCTGGACCCCAACCACCCGCCCGCCACCTGGGACCAGCTCCGGGAAGCGGCGCGCAAGCTCAAGGCCGCCGGATATGACTGCCCCCTGACCACCAGCTGGCCTAGCTGGACGCAACTGGAGAGCTTCTCCACCTGGCACAACCTGCCCTTTGCCACGAAAAACAACGGTTTTGACGGCGTGGGCGCGCGCCTGCTGGTGAACACGCCGCTGCACGAGCGCCACATCCAGAACTTGCTGGACATGAGTCGCCAGGGCCTGTTCATCTACAAGGGCCGGGGCAACAAGGCCGATGACTATTTCATCTCGGGCGAGTGCGTGATGATCACCGCCTCCTCCAGCCTGCACGGCAAGGTACAGCGCGATGCGCACTTTCGCGCCGCCATCGGCCCGCTGCCCTATTACAAGAACGTCAAGGGCGCGCCGCAAAACACCATCATCGGCGGCGCCAGCCTGTGGGTGATGAAGGGCAAGACGGCGCATGAATACAAGGGCGTGGCGCAGTTCATGGCCTATCTGATGCAACCGCAGGTGGTGGCCGAAAGCCACCGCCGCACGGGCTATCTGCCCATCACCCTGGCCGCGGCCATGCAGGACATGATGCAGTCATCCGACCACTACCGGCGCTACCCCGGCGCAGACGTGGCCGTGCAGCAGATGATTCGCAAGACCACCACGCAGTCACGCGGCATCCGGCTGGGCAATTTCACGCAGATTCGCGCCATCGTGGATGAGGAACTGGAAGCGGTGTGGGCCGGTCAGAAACCCCCGCGCGAGGCGTTGGACGCCATCGTCACGCGAGGCAACCACGAGCTGCAAAAGTTCCAGCAGGCCCATCCACACATCCTGGCCCAGTAAAGCCAGGCGCCTCCCCGAAACATCCACTTACTCAGATTTGCATAATAAATAGGCAAACCGCCCGCAGCGCCCGTCAATGCTGCGAAGTGCGCTATTAAAAAGTGAGAAAGCTGTGGATAACTTTGCCCGCGGCGCTTATTTCAGCGGGCGCTGGCGCGCGCCGAACAGGGCCGTGCCCACGCGCACCAGCGTGCTGCCGGCGGCGATGGCGGGGGCGAGGTCGGCGCTCATGCCCATGGAGAGGGTGTCGAAATCGGCGCTTGCGCCCTGCCCTGGCGCAGCTTCTGCGGCCAGGGCGGCGCGCACCTGGGCGAAGGCTTCGGCCACGCGGGCGAAGACGGCGCGGGCGGCTGCGTCGTCGGGCTGCGGCTCGGGGATGGCCATGAGGCCGCGCAGGCGCAGGCGCGGCAGGGCGACGATGGCGCGCGCCAGCGGCAGCGCCTCGTGCGGGGGCAGGCCCGATTTGCTCGGGCCGCCATCGACGTTGACCTGTATGCACACATTCAGCGGCGGCAAATGCTCGGGGCGCTGGGCCGACAGGCGCTCGGCGATGCGCAGGCGGTCGATGGCGTGCGCCCAGTCAAAGCGCTCGGCCACGGCCCGCGTTTTGTTGGCTTGCAGCGGGCCTATGCAGTGCCATTGCAGGGGCAGATCGGCCAGCTCGTCCATCTTGGCCAGCGCCTCTTGCACATAGTTTTCGCCAAAGGCACTTTGCCCGGCGGCGTGGGCGGCGCGCACGGCCGCGGCCGGTTGTGTTTTTGAAACAGCCAGCAATGTGACTTCTTGCACGCTGCGCCCCGCTGCCGCGCAGGCCGCGGCAATTTGCCGGCGCACCTGATTCAGATTGGTTTCAACCGTAGTCATAATCTGAACAGCGTATCAAACCGCAACCGCGCCCTTCGGGGTTCCGCCCCGGCCGGCGCGCTTGCTTTTTCAAGGAATCTGACTGTGGACATCACCCAACTGCTGGCCTTCAGCGTGAAAAACAAGGCATCGGACTTGCACCTGTCCGCCGGCCTGCCTCCCATGATTCGCGTGCACGGCGATGTGCGCCGCCTGAATGTGGATCCCATGGATCACAAGCAGGTGTTCGCCATGCTCTACGACATCATGAACGACACCCAGCGCAAGGTGTACGAGGAAAACCTGGAGGTGGACTTTTCCTTTGAGATCGAGGGGCTGGCGCGGTTTCGCGTGAACGCCTTCAACCAGAACCGGGGCGCGGCCGGCGTGCTGCGCACGATTCCGAGCAAGATCCTGACGCTGGAGCAGCTCAACGCGCCCCGGATTTTTGGCGATCTGGCGCTCAAGCCGCGCGGCATGGTGCTGGTGACGGGGCCGACCGGCTCGGGCAAATCGACCACGCTGGCGGCCATGATCAATCACCTGAACGAAACCGAATACGGCCACGTGCTGACGGTGGAAGACCCCATCGAGTTCGTGCACGACTCCAAGAAATGCCTGGTCAACCAGCGCGAGGTGGGGCCGATGACGCACAGCTTCTCCAACGCGCTGCGCTCGGCGCTGCGGGAAGACCCGGACGCCATCCTGGTGGGCGAGATGCGCGATCTGGAAACCATCCGCCTGGCCATGACGGCCGCCGAAACGGGCCACTTGGTGTTCGGCACGCTGCACACCTCATCGGCTGCCAAGACGGTGGACCGCATCATCGACGTGTTCCCCGCCGAGGAAAAAGAGATGGTGCGCGCCATGCTCTCCGAGTCCTTGCAGGCCGTGATTTCGCAAACGCTGTGCAAAACCAAGGACGGCAACGGCCGCGTGGCGGCGCACGAAATCATGATCGGCACGCCCGCCATCCGCAACCTGATTCGCGAAGCCAAGGTGGCGCAGATGTATTCGGCCATCCAGACCGGCCAGGGCGTGGGCATGCAAACGCTGGACCAAAACCTCACCGATCTGGTGCGCCGCAACGTCATCAGCGCGGCCGAAGCGCGCAGCAAGGCCAAGATTCCCGAAAACTTCCCCGGCTGAAAGCGGCCTTTCCTGCCCCCAGCTCCCCACAAACACTTTGAAGGAACGCGCAGATGGAACGCGACCAGGCCAGCAAATTCATCAACGACCTCCTCAAGCTCCTGCTCGCTCGCAAGGGCAGCGACTTGTTCATCACGGCGGACTTTCCCCCCGCCATCAAGGTGGACGGGCGGGTGAACAAGCTCTCGGCGCAGCCGCTCACGGCAGCGCACACGCTCTCGCTGGTGCGCTCGGTCATGAGCGACCGCCAGGCGGCCGAATTCGAGGCGACCAAGGAGTGCAACTTCGCCATTTCGCCCTCGGGCATCGGGCGCTTTCGCTGCAACGCCTTTGTGCAAGGCGGCAAGGTGGGCATGGTGATGCGGGTGATTCCGCAAGACCTGCCCACCATCGACAAGCTGGGCATGCCGCAAATCCTGAAAGACGTGGCCATGAGCAAGCGCGGCCTGACCATTCTGGTGGGCGCGACCGGCTCGGGCAAATCGACCACGCTGGCAGCGATGGTGGACTGGCGCAACATCAACAGCTACGGCCACATCATCACCGTGGAAGACCCCGTGGAATTCGTGCATCCGCACAAAAACTGCATCGTCACCCAGCGCGAAGTGGGGCTGGACACCGAAGGCTGGGAAGCGGCGCTGAAAAACACCCTGCGCCAGGCGCCCGACGTCATCCTCATGGGCGAGATTCGCGACCGCGAAACGATGGAGCACGCCGTGGCCTTTGCCGAAACGGGCCACCTGTGCCTGGCCACGCTGCACGCCAACAGCGCCAACCAGGCGCTGGACCGCATCATCAACTTCTTCCCCGAAGAGCGCCGCCAGCAGTTGCTGATGGACTTGTCGCTGAACCTGCGCGCGCTGATTTCGCAGCGCCTGGTGCCGCGCGAAACGGGCAAGGGGCGCGTGGCCGCCGTGGAAATCATGCTCAACACCCCGCTGATCTCCGACCTCATCTTCAAGGGTGAGGTCACCGAGATCAAGGAAATCATGAAGAAAAGCCGCGAGCTGGGCATGCAGACTTTCGACCAGTCGCTGTTCGACCTGTTCGAGGCGCACCTCATCAGCTATGAAGACGCGCTGCGCAACGCCGACTCGGCCAACGACTTGCGCCTGCAAATCAAGCTCACCAGCCAGCGCGCCAAATCGCAAGACCTGGCCGCAGGCACCGAACATCTGGAAATCCTCAAGTAAAGCCGCCCCGCCAAAAACCCCGCATCAAAACACCCCGCCGCCCCACACAAAAGGCCGGGGCCATGAAAAAAGCCCGAAGCCGGTTTCATGCCGGCTTCGGGCTTTTTGCCGGGCGGCGCGGCGTGCGCGCCTGGCCGTTTTCAGCGCACCACTTCCACGGGGCCGTGGTCGTCGCAGTGGTCGCCGTGCGGGTGGTGCAGGTGGCCGCCCACCAGATAGTCGATGTGATCGCCGTGAGGCACGGGCTCATGGCCGCAGCCGGGGCCGTGCACGTGGCCCGGCTCATGGCCGCCGCAGTTGTGCTCGGGGGTGCAGGCAGCGGGGTTGCTGGCGGAAACGGCGATGGCGTGCTCGTCCATGTGGCCGTCATGCGGGTGGTGCAGATGGCCGCTCACCAGATAGTCCACATGGCCGTCGTGTCGGATGGCCGTGTGGCCGCAGCCGGGGCCGTGGGTGTGCTCGGGGCCGGGGTGTTGTTTGCAAAGGCATTCGCTCATGTTGTGTGCTCCTGTAAGGGTTGAGGGGTTGAAGAAACGGGCTCGGCGGCGTGACCAAGGATGTTGAGCACCAGGTGGCGCACGTGGTCATCCGCCAGGGAGTAATAGATGTGCTTCATCTCGCGCCGCCGCGTCAGCAGTCGCGCGGCGTGCAGCACTTGCAGCCGCGCGGAAATGCTGCTGGCCTTGGCCTGCTCGTGCTCGACCAGCTCGCTCACGCACAGCTCGCCGTCCGGGCTGTTCATCAGGCGCAGCACCAGGCGCAGGCGGCCCACGTCGCTCAGGGCGCTGCACATGGCGGCGGCCATTTCCAGTTGCGCCGCGGCAGGCAGCGCGACCGCTTGCTGGCAGTGCTCGTGCTGGCAGGAGGATGCGGGTTCGGAATCGGGCATGGCGGGCAAGTGGTTCAGGGCAGGGATGAAGATCGAAACATCATTCTATTGATTTTTGGATTGACGTATTGTGCCCGTTTTCCGGCCCTGGCTGCGGCCTTGCAGCATGGCTCTGACCACGCCCCGGCCTGCCTCATGGCCTTGTTCAAGGCTGCCAAAACCAAAGTTATCCACAGAAAATTCCTTTTTTTATAGCGCTCTCCGCAGTATTTACGGGCGCTCCAGCCGATTTGCCTGTTTTTTAATCAAATTTTGTAGAGCCGCCGCGAGTCGCATATTCCGTTTTGGCAATAAGCGACAAACAAAAAAATCGTTCCATTTATAAGAACGCCTTCATACAGTGCGCAGCAAGCGGCGCCGCCCGCTTTTTCCGCTCTTCGTTTCCCCTCAAACAACACACGCAACCGGCCCGGCTGCTTTTGCCCACCATGTATGTAAAAACCGCTTTTGACTTGCAATTCATCCGCCAGCGCGCTGCGCAGTTTCGCGATCAGCTGGGCCGCTGGCAGCACGGCGAGCTCACGGAAGACCAGTTCAAGCCCCTGCGCCTGCAAAACGGCTGGTATGTGCAGCGCTACGCGCCCATGCTGCGCGTGGCCGTGCCCTATGGCGAGATCAGCAGCGCGCAGTTGCGCGTGCTGGCGCGCGTGGCGCGTGAATATGATCGGCCCGATCCGGCCCTGCTGGCACAAGCGCAGGCCACGCAAGACGAGTTGCAGGCCCGCCAGCCGGGGCTGACGCTGGCTGCGCCGCCGCTGCGCTATGGCTACGGCCACTTCACCACGCGCACCAATGTGCAGTTCAACTGGATTCCGCTGGACAAAAGCGCCGATGTGATGGATTTGCTGGCCACCGAGGGGCTGCACGGCATCCAGACCAGCGGCAATTGCATTCGCAACATCTGCACCGACGCGCTGGCCGGCGTGGCCCCCGATGAGCAAGTCGATCCGCGCCCCTACGCCGAAATCCTGCGCCAGTGGAGCACGCTGCACCCGGAGTTCGCCTTTTTGCCGCGCAAGTTCAAGGTGAGCCTGAACGGCGCGCAGGAAGACCGCGCGGCGCTGGGCTGGTACGACGTGGGCCTGCAACTGCTCAGAAACGACGCGGGCGAGGTGGGCTTCAAAGTGCGCGCAGGCGGCGGCATGGGGCGCACGCCGGTCATCAGCGCCGTGCTGCGCGAGTTTTTGCCCTGGAACCAAATCCTCAACTATCTGGAAGCCATCATCCGCGTCTACAACCGCTACGGCCGCCGCGACAACGTGTGGAAGGCGCGCATCAAGATGCTGGTCAAGACCGAGGGGCAGAACTTCATCGACGCCGTGGAGGCCGAATACCGCGCCATCGTCGAGCACGACGGCGCGCCGCACACCGTGGCGCAGGCCGAGCTGGACCGCGTGAGCGCCAGCTTCGTCATCCCCGATCTGCCCGCCGCCGATGCGCCCGCCATCGCCCCGCAGCAGCCGGTGGATGAGCAGTCCGTGCCCTACCGGCGCTGGCTGCACCGCAATGTGCAGGCGCACCGCGACCCGCGCCTGGCCGTGGTCAACCTCTCGTTCAAGCGGCTGGGCGTGGCCCCGGGCGACGCCGACGCGGACACGATGGACGCCGTGGCCGAGCTGGCCGATCGCTTTTCCGCCGGCGAGGTGCGCCTCACCCACGAGCAGAACCTGCTGCTGCCCTGGGTGCGCCGGCAAGACCTGCCCGCGCTGTACGAGGCGGCCAAAGCGTTGCGGCTGGCGCAGCCCAACATCGGGCTGATCACCGACATGATTTCCTGCCCGGGCGGCGACTTCTGCGCGCTGGCCAATGCGCGCTCCATCCCCATCGCCGCCGCGCTGATGGCGCTGTACGAAGACATTGACGAAGCCGAAGACCTGGGGCCGATCGACCTGAACATGAGCGGCTGCATCAACTCCTGCGGCCACCACCACAGCGGCCACATCGGCATTCTGGGCGTCGATAAAGACGGCAAGGAGTGGTACCAGATCACCCTGGGCGGCAGCGACGGCAGCGATCTGTCCGGCCCCGCCGGGCCGGGCAAGGTCATCGGCCCGTCGTTTTCGGCGGCCGAAGTGCCCGATGCCATCCAGGCCATCTTGCGCACCTATCGCGAGCTGCGCGAAGGCCGCGAGCTGTTCATCCAGACCGTGCGCCGCCTGGGGCCGGAGCCCTTCAAGGCCGCCGCCAACGCCGCCCGCCACCCCGCGCCCGAAGAAGAGCTGGCCGCCGCCTGATGCGGCCGGCGCATTCCGTTTTGCATCCCGTTCCTGAAAAACCCACAGCCCAAGCCATGACCGCCTCCGCCCACACCCCCGCCTCTTTCCAGGTGCTGCCCGCCAGCGCCGCCACGCCGCCCGTCGAAGGCGACGGCGCCCTGCAAATTCCCAACGATGCCGACGTCATCGCCCTGCACGAGCAAGGCGCGCTGCAGGGCATCACCCGCATCGAGCTGAACTTCCCCAAGTTCACCGACGGCCGCGCCTACAGCCAGGCCATGCTGCTGCGCCGCCGGCTGGGCTTTGCCGGCGAGCTGCGCGCCACGGGCGATGTGCTGATCGACCAGTTGCTGCTCATGCAGCGCAGCGGCTTTGACAGCGCCGTGCTGGCCGAAGGCGCAGACATGGCCGCCGCCCAGCGGCAGTTCGCCGTGTTCGACGAGTTCTATCAGGGCGACGCCCTGCAAACCCAGCCCCGCTTTGCCCGCCACCCCGACGAGGTTCCCGCATGAGCGCCCTGCCCGTCGGCGATCTGGCCCTCATCAACGCCACCCTGGGCCGGGGCGCGGCCACGCCCGATGGCGCGCAGGCGCTGATTGCCTGGGCGCTGGGACTGAGCGAGCGCGCCATCGTCACCACCAATTTCCGCCCGTTCGAGGCCGTCATCCTGCACCTGGCCACCCGCGCGCGGCCCGACGTGCCGGTGGTGTGGATGGACAGCGGCTACAACACCGAGGCCACCTACCGCACCGCCGACGAACTCACCCGCCGCCTGGCGCTGAATTTGCGCATCTATCACCCGCGCCGCTCGCGTGCGCACCGCGAGGCCATCGACGGCCCCGCCCCCTCGCCCAACGACCCGCGCCACGCCGCCTTCACCGAAGAAGTCAAGCTCGAACCCTTCGCCCGCGCCCTGCGCGAAATGGCCCCGCAGGTGTGGCTCACCGCCCTGCGCGCCAGCGACACGGCCCACCGCGCGCAAATGCAGCCCGTCAGCCTCAACAGCGACGGCCTGCTCAAAGTGGCCCCGCTGCTGCACTGGAGCACCAAAGACCTCTACGACTACTGCCAGCGCCACGGCCTGCCCGACCATTACGACTATTTCGACCCCACCAAGGTCGAAGACCGCCGCGAATGCGGGCTGCATCTGGCGCATTGATGCACCGCAGGCGGCGAGGGGCGGCCCCCGTTACTGCGCTTTTTGCAGCAGCTCGCGCGCCAGCGCCAGCGCCTCGTGCTGCGTGGCCGCGGCCTGCACGGCCATGCCGCTGGCGCGGGCCTGCCGCCGGCCCGAATCCAGCACGGCCGCCCGCGCCTGTGGATCGGCCAGCACATACACATTGCCCCGGCACAGCCGGAAAAAACGCGCGTGATGGCGCTTGAGCCACTGCGCGGCGGCGCGCCGGTCTTCATCCGACTCCTGCGGCTGCCGGGCGTATTCCTCCATGTCGGCCACGACGACGAATGGCTCATCGCGTTGCAGCGCCTCTTCCATCATGCCCAGCAGCACCGAAGCGCGGCCCCGGCCCTGGCCCGGCATGCGCATCAGCAAAACGGGCCAGTGGGTGAAATCCAGACGGGCGCGGATTTCAGCGGCCACATCCGGCTCGATTTCGGCCTGCGCCGCGGTCTGGTTCCTCTGCGGGTTTTTCTGCGAATTCATGCGGCTCACCATTGATAGCGAAGTTCGGCGCTGACGCTGCGGCCCTGGCCCCAGTTGCAATAGCTGGCGCTGGAGCAGGCGACGAAGCGCTTGTCGGCCAGATTGCTGGCGCGCAACACCAGCGCGGCCTCGGGGGTGAAGGCGTAATGCACGCGCGCATCCAGCAAGGTGCGGCCGGGCACGCGCACGGCGTTGACCACATCGGCATGGCTGGCGCCCACATGGCGCAGTCCCAGGCCCAGCCGCCACTGGGGCGTGACGGCGTGTTCGGCCCACACGGCGGCCATGTGGCGGGGGGTGTTCACGGGGCGTCGGTTCAGATCGGGCCCGTTGCTGGCGGTGATGCGCGCATCCAGCCAGCTCAGGCTGGCCTGCACAAAGCTGCCCGCAACCGGTTCGGCGCGTGCCTCCAGCTCCAGCCCGCGCGTGCGCAGCTTGCCGCTTTGCACCATGCACGCGCCGGGGCCGGTCAGCCCGGTGCACAAGTGGGCCGGGTCGGGGTCAGGCGTGAGGATGTTTTTCTGCCTCATGTCAAACACGGCCGCCGCCAGGCTGATGCCGCCTGATCCCGGCGCGGGTTCAGGCGCGTATTTCAGGCCCGCTTCCCACTGCCCGCTTTTGAGGGGGCGATAGCCGCGGCCCAGGGCATCCAGCCCGGTTTGCGGCAAAAAGCTGCTGGCGTAGCTCACATAGGCGTTCAGCCCCGGCCGCAGGGCGTAGCCCACGGCAGCGCGGCCGGAAAAGGCCCGATCGCGCTGCCGGCTGCTGGCGCCGGTGGGCACGCGGCCCATCAGCAGGCTGCTGCGCTGGCTGCGGGTGCCGGCCCAGTCGTGCCGCCCGCCCAGGGTGATTTGCCAGGGGCCGCTTTGCATCTGCTCTTGCGCATACAGCCCCCACTGGCTGGCACGCTCGCGCGTGTCTGACCACAGCATGGCGCTGGCTGGCGAGGCGGGCGCGGCAATGTGCTGGCCGTAAACCGGGTGATGAATGTCTATGGGCGGCAGACCCGCCATGCTCATTCCCATGCGCTGATTGATGCGGCTGCGCATGGCATCCAGCCCCAGCAAAAGATGGTGCTGCACGCGGCCGCTTAGCCAGCGGTTTTGCAGCGTGGTGTCACTCAGCAGCGCCCGCGTGTGCGATGCCACCTGCATGGCAGAGCGCGCCAGCGTGGCCGGCGGCAGCAGCGCGCTGGCCGAAAGAGCCTGCACATCGGCGCGCGAGTTCAGATGCCGCAGCTTGTGATGCAACTGCCAGCCGCTGGCAAAGCGGTGCTCGAAGTCATAACCGGCCACGCTCTGGCGGCGCTGGAAGCGGTCAAAGGACGGATCGCCCACAAAAAAGTTGCGCCCGATAAAGCGTCCGTCCGGCAGCGTGCCTTGTTGCGGCAGCGCGCTGTGGTAATAGCCGCCTGCCGGGTCGCGCTGGTAGCTGCCCAGCAGGGTGAGCGCCGTGCGCGGGCCGATATTCACGCGCAAGGAAGGCGCGAGCGCCTGGCGCTGCTCACGCACATGCTCGATTTGGTTGCGCCCCTGCCGCGCCAGGCCGACCACGCGCCAGTCCATCTGCCCGCCGGCGCTGCGCCCGCCGATGTCCACGCGCGCATCGCGCCCGTGCCATTGGCCCAGCGTCAGGGCCGCCTGCCCGTGCCGCTCGCCCAGGGGGCGCTTGGACTGCGCATTGACGATGCCCCCGGGCAGGCTTTGCCCATACAGCGCGCTAGCCGCGCCGCGCAGCACTTCCACGCGCTCCAGCAGCCAGGGATCGAACTGCGGCAGGCTCAAATTGCCCACGCCAAAGCTGCCGCGCATGCCATCGAAAAACAGCGCGCCGTTGTAGCTTTGCCCGCGCAGGCTGAAAAAGTCGTAGCGACTGCCGTCGTTGCCGCCGCCCGGGGCGGCATGCACGCCGGGGCTGTAGGCCAGCGCCTGACTGATGGCGCGAGCGCCGCTGTCGCCCAGTTCGGTTTCGGTGATGACGCTGACCGATTGCGGCGCATCCAGCAGCCGGGTATCGGTCTTGGTGGCGCTGCGCGTGCGTCGGGGCAGCTTGCCGCTAACGCCTGCGCGCTCGCTGCGGCCGTGCACGATGACGGGATCGAGCTGCGGGGCTGCCGTGGTCTGCGCTTGCGCCGCGCCGCCCAAGCCCACGCCCAAAACCAGCGCGCCCACGCAGCAAAGGCCCTGCCCCACGGGGCTGCGAACGTGCGAATGCATGAATGTTTCCTCCTGTATGCAAGCAATGCAGTGAAGGAAAAATTTAGACGGAGAGCCGGTCTTTTGTTTTCATTCAAAGGCAAATGATTTGCATTTGCCGGCAATTTGCCGGGACTTCAAAAGCGCATCAATCCGGCGCTTGCGCCTTCATCTGGCTGGGCGTTTGCCCAAAGCGCGCCCGAAAAGCCGTGCTGAAGTGCGCCGCGCTGCAAAAGCCCAATTGCGCTGCGGCGGCGGCCACGCCCACGCCTTCATCGAGCACCATCTGCCGGCCCCGCAGCAAGCGGCGCTGGCGCAGCCAGCCAAAGGGCGTGTCGCCAAACTCACGCTGAAAGGCCGCGCCCAGGCTACGCGCGCTCATGCCGGCCAGCTGCGCCATCTCGGCCAGCGTCCAGGCGCGGCCCAGCCCGGCTTCCAGCGTTTCAGCCAGATGCAGCAGGCGCTCGCGCCGCGCGGGCACAGGCGTTTGCTCCAGCGCCTCGATACCGCGCAGCAAGATGGCCTGCGCCGCTGCCTCCAGCCGCAGCAAGTCCAGCGGCTGCCGCGGATCGCTTTCCAGAATGTCCTGCACCAGCGCCACGCTGCGCGGATCGGCCGCCACCTGCACCTGGCGATGCGCTGCGCGCCGGGCAAAAAGCCGATCGAACCAGGGCTCCAGTCCGCGCTCGCGCAAGTCCGCTCGCAGCATGCTCACCCCCACGGCGCACACCGGGGCGGGCTGGCCCTGCGCGCTCCAGGGCATGGCCTCGCGCAAGGCCAGCACCTGCATGCCGTGGCGGCGCGGCGTGCTGATGTGGCGGCCGCAGCAAATGCGCAAGCGCCCTTCCACCAGCACCGTCACATACAGGCCCGCCTCGATTTGCCGCGCCGGGGCGCTGCCCAGCTCCAGCGGCGGGTGATCAATGCCGCGCACCAGCAAATGCAGCCGCTCGCTGCGGTGCTCCACAAATCGCGTTGCCCCCATAGGTTTTCGCCCGCTTTCTTTTTCAAAATGATCTGCCTTGCGCGGCCTTTATCTCAATTTTTATATATGCACCGGCGCATACCCATCCAAAAATTTATTCGTTGGTAAACCGCAGGGGCGTGAATAGAGTGCAGCCATCTTTTGTTTTTTCGCCGGTTTTCCCGCCTGATCACGCACTCCGCCGCCATGAACGCCCCCCTGCCCCGCCCCGCCACTGCCCCCACCCGGCTCTCCAGCGCCCATCTGGACGCGCTGGAAGAAGAAACCATCTTCATCCTGCGCGAAGTGGCCGCCGCCTTCGAGCGCCCGGCCCTGCTCTTTTCCGGCGGCAAGGATTCGCTGGTAATGCTGCGCTGCGCCGAAAAAGCCTTTGGCGCAGGCCGCATTCCCTATCCGCTGCTGATGATTGACACGGGGCACAACTTCCCCGAAGTAACCGAGCTGCGCGACCGCCGCGCCGCCGAGCTGAAGGCCGAACTCATCGTGCGCAGCGTGGAAGACAGCATGGCGCGCGGCACCGTGCGCCTGGCGCGGCCCGATGAAAGCCGCAACGCGCACCAGTCCGTCACGCTGCTGGAAGCCATAGAGGAATTTCGCTTCGACGCGCTCATCGGCGGCGCGCGGCGCGACGAGGAAAAAGCCCGCGCCAAGGAGCGCATCTTCAGCCACCGCGACAGCTTCGGCCAGTGGCAGCCCAAGGATCAGCGCCCCGAGCTGTGGACGCTGTTCAACACCCGCCTGCAACCGGGCGAGCACTTTCGCGTCTTTCCCATCAGCAACTGGACGGAGCTGGACGTGTGGCAATACATCGAGCGCGAGGCCATCGAGCTGCCCGGCCTGTATTACGCCCACCCGCGCGAAGTGGTCGAGCGGCGCGGCCTGCTCGTGCCCGTCACGCCACTCACACCGCCGCGCGAGGGCGAAACCGTGCAAACGCGCACCGTGCGCTTTCGCACCGTGGGCGACATCACCTGCACCTGCCCCGTGCAAAGCAGCGCAGCCACGCCCGCGCAAATCGTCATCGAAACCCTGGCCGCCGAAGTCAGCGAACGCGGCGCCACCCGCATGGACGACCAGACCAGCGAGGCCAGCATGGAAAAACGCAAGCGCGACGGCTATTTCTGAGCCCATCCCCCCACACGCCCAGCCTTCAAAAAAATCATGAACGCCCCCGACACCCCTTCCCGCAGCGCCGCCCCCACCGGCGACGCCCGCCCCGCCCTGCGCTTTATCACCTGCGGCAGCGTGGATGACGGCAAAAGCACCCTCATCGGCCGCCTGCTGCTGGACAGCCGCGCCGTGCTGCAAGACCACCTGGCCGGCATCACCCGCAGCGGCCAGGCCGATCTGGCGCAGCTCACCGACGGCCTGCAAGCCGAGCGCGAGCAAGGCATCACCATCGACGTGGCCTGGCGCTACTTCAACACCGAAACGCGCAAATTCATCATCGGCGACGCCCCCGGCCACGAGCAATACACCCGCAACATGGTCACTGCCGCCAGCCAGGCCGATGCCGCCGTGGTGTTAGTAGATGCCACCAAGCTCGACTGGCAGGCCCCCCTGCCCGAGCTGCTGCCGCAAACGCGCCGCCACACCCTGCTGGCGCACCTGCTGCGCGTGCCCTCCATCGTCTTTGCCGTCAACAAACTCGACGCCGTGGCCGATCCCGCCCTGGCATTCGCCCACATTCGCGCCGCGCTGCAAGCCTTTGCGCAGCAGGCGCAGGTGTGCGTGGCCGCCACCGTGCCCCTTTCGGCGCTGGAAGGCTGGAACGTGGCCGCCGCCCACCCCACGCAGCCGCACTGGTGCGGCTACGACGGCCCGCCCCTGCTTGCGCTGCTGGAAGGGCTGCCCGTCACGCCCCACGCCCGCCAACTGCCGCTGGCGCTGCCCGTGCAGTGGGTGGAAACCTTTGCCTCCTCCAGCGACACCCGCCAGGGCCGCCGCGTGCTCTGGGGCCGCGTGGGCACGGGCTGCGCCCAGGCGGGCGACGCCGTGCGCGTGCTGCCCGGCGGCCAGCGCGCCCGCATTGCGCAAATCCTCAGCCACACCCGGCAGCCGCAGGCGCACATCGCCGCCGGACACAGCGCCGGGCTGGCGCTCGACCGCGAGCTGGACATCTCGCGCGGCGACTGGATCGTGGCCGACACAGCCGAAACCTGCATCCCCGCCGCCCCGCCAGCCGATGCCGACGAGTTCGACACGCCCGCCCCCGCCGCGGCCTGGCCCGCCCTCTCGCGCGAGCTGCAAACCACCGTGTGCTGGATGGACGACGAGCCCCTGCTGCCCAACCGTGTGTATTGGGCGCTGCACGGCCACCACTGGGTCAAGGCCAAAGTGCGCCGCGTGCTGCACCGGCTGGACATCCACACCCTGGCCCCGCAAGAAGCGCAAGAGCTGCCCGCCAACGCCATCGGCCGCGTGGAGCTGGCCCTGCAAGCGCCCATTCCCACCGCCGCCTTTGCCCAAAGCCGCACGCTGGGCGCGCTCATCCTGGTCGATACCGCCACCCACCGCACCGCCGGTGCGGCGCTGCTGGACTGACGGCCCCGGCCCGCTTCTCGCACAAAAAAAACGGCGCTCTCAAAGCGCCGTTTCCTTTTTCAGGCCCCGGCCCCGAAAAACGGGGCCTTCGCATCAGGGCGCGGCCGCCTGGCCCAGCGCCTTGACGCTGTCCAGCAACTCATCCGCACCCAGCACCTCATTGAACACCCTGGGCGCGCGGCCCCGGGCGTGCAGCACATAGGTAGGCACGCCGCTGCGGCCCAGCTTTTGCAGCTCGGCGCTGATCACGGCGTCGCGCCGCGTCCAGTCGGCGCGAAAGGTGCGCACCCCGGCCGCATCCAGCGCAGCCAGCACCTGCTGATTGGCCAGCGTGGTTTTCTTGTTGTATTGGCAGGTCACGCACCAGGCGGCGGTGAAATCGACGAACACCGGCCGCCCCTCATCCAGCGCGGCCTGCACCGCCTGGGCCGACCAGGGCTGCCAGCGCCCGCCCGCCTGCGCAGTGGAGTCGGCCGAGGCGGCCACTTCCAGCCGCGTCACATTCGGCCCCAGGTTCACCAGCAGCGCCAGCAGCGCCGCCGCAGCGGCTGCGCCCAGCCCCAGGCGCGCGCGCCCGCTCAGCCCCAGCGCCCACAACAGCATGGCCAGCGCCACCAGAATCATCAGCAGCGCCGCCGCGCCATCAATGCCGCTTTGCTGCCCCAGCACCCACAGCAGCCACACCGTCGTGGCAAACATGGGAAAAGCCATGAACTTCTTGAACACCTCCATCCACGCGCCCGGCGCAGGCAGGCGGCGAGCCAGCGCCGGCCACCAGCTGGCCGCCAGATAAGGCAGAGCCATGCCCAGCCCCAGCGCCGCAAAAATCGCCAGCGCCTGCCAGGCCGGCAGGCTGATCGCCAGTCCCAGCGAAGCGCCCATGAACGGCGCCGTGCAAGGCGATGCCACCGCCACCGCCAGCACGCCCGAAAGAAAGTTATCGACCACCGGGTTTTTCGCCTGCAAGCTGGCAATGCTGCTGGGCAGGAAGTGGCCGAACTCGAACACCCCCGCCAAGTTCAGCCCCAGCACCGCAAACAGCCCCGCCAGCAGCGCCACCACCAGCGGCGACTGCAACTGAAAGCCCCAGCCCAGCTGCGCCCCCGCCGCCCGCAGCGCCAGCATCAACCCGCCCAGCAGCACAAAGGAAAGCACCACCCCCACCGTATAAGCCAGCCCGCCGGCGCGGTGCGCGCGCACGTCATCGCCATGCCGGGCAAAGCCCAGCACCTTGATCGCCAGCACCGGAAACACGCAAGGCATCAAGTTCAGCACCATGCCGCCCACCAGCGCCCCCAGCAGGGCCAGCAAAAACACATTCGCCGGCACCTGATCGGGCATCGCAGCGGGCGCGGCCTGCGGCGCCAAAGCCGCTGCCGGGGCCGCATCCAGCGCCGCCTGCAATGCGGCCGTCATGCCCGGCTGCGCCTGCGCCCCCTCCTGCGGCCACGCTCCCTGCACCGCCAGCGGCGCACGCCAGCTCGGGCCGGCAGCCGCAGCGCCCGCCGGCGCCAGCACCAGCGGCACCATCTGCGGGCTTTCGCTGCGCGTATCCAGCACGGGCAAATCCGCCGTCCACACCGCGCCATCCCACTGCTGCGTCCAGGTATCGGGCTGCGGCGGCTGGCCCGCCCGGCCTTCCTTCAGGGCAGCGGCAATCAAATCCCCCTGCTCCGCAAACCATTGCAGCGGCTGCCCCTGCATCGCCTGCGGCAGCCCGCTCACGCGCACATGCAGGCGCTTGCCATCTGCCGTGGGCGTGGCCTGCTGCTCGCCCGCCAGCGGCTGCGGCAAATCCGCCAGCGCCTGCTCAAACAGCGGCCCGTGCAGCGCCGTGGCCCCTTGCAGCGAAAGCCGGATGGCGAACTCGCCCTCCTGCGGAATGCACTCCTGCTTGCACACCAGCCACGTTGCCTTCAGGCCGATGTCCATCTCCCGCGCGCCGGCAGCGGGCTGAAAGTCCAGCCCTATCGTCAAAGGCACCGGCAGCAGCGTGCTGCCCTCGTAACCGAAATTCACCAGCGGCCCCAGCGGAATGCGCTGCGGCAGCGGCCAGGCCACCTCGCCGGCCTGCACCCCAGGCGGCAATTTCCACTCCAGCTGCGTGGGCAGGCCCGAGTCGCCCGGGTTTTTCCAATACGTGTGCCAGTGCGGCGCGTGCTCCAGCCGCAACCCCAGCCACACCGGATGCGCCCCGGCCCCGGCCGCTGCCGCGCCTACCGGCACGCCCTGCGGCGCATGCGCCAGCAGCGTGGCGCGCATCTGCGGCGTCTTCACCTCCTGCCCCGGCGCACCGCCGGCCAGCACATTCAGCGCCGCAGGCTGCGCCCACGCCACCCCCGAAAACAAAACCACGGCCGCCACCCACAAACGGGGGGCCGCATGACGATGCAATAAAGCAGAAAACATGATGCAAAAAAAGAAAACGTAACTACAAACCAATGCGCCACCTGCCGCCACCGGCCAGCCGCAAGGCCCATTCTGAGCACAAAGCCCCCGCCCGGTTCCCCGCCACAAAACCCGTTTTTGCCCTGCGGCAAGAACAAACGCTCTCCCCACCGCCCCTCCCGCACCGCCTCAAGGCAAATTCCGGGAAAACCCTGAATTGACGCAACAAAAAAGATATCTAGAGTGACATCTGGATACAGCCCATACCCTTTTCAGGCGGCCCGCGCCACGCCGCCTTCTCCCGCGATGTTTTCCCTCACCTGTTTTTTAAAGCTGATGAAAGGAGTCATCTCATGAAACGCAAAACCACCTGCCTGCACCGCGCCGCCCTGGCCCTGCTGGCCGCGTGCAGCCTGCCGCACGCACACGCACAAGAAGCCGATGAGCTGTATCTGGTTTACATGAACCCTTTCATGGTGGAGGAACACGAACAAATGGCGCGCAACATGGGCTACACCCGCCCGACGATTCCCCCCATGATCCGGCCCGAAGCGCAAGTGACTTATGTCATGAACAACCTGGCCGAATTCGCCTATTCCCCCGGCGTGGAAAACGCCCGCCGGGAATTGGCCCGTGATTTGAATCTGCGCGACGCAGGCCGAA
Source organism: Ottowia sp. (assembly GCA_052170415.1). Taxonomy (GTDB): domain Bacteria; phylum Pseudomonadota; class Gammaproteobacteria; order Burkholderiales; family Burkholderiaceae_C; genus Ottowia. Next base: position 58,472 of record JBQNAO010000009.1, read on the forward strand.
GCCTTGTGCAAACCCCCGCCTTTTTCGCGCGCCTGAATCAAAACGAAGTCAAGGCTTTGCTGCTGTCAGAACGCGTGGTAACCGTGGACAAGATTAATCCCAATGCTCACGCCGAATTTTCTGCCCCGGCCGATTACATCGTGGGCGGTGAAATCATCCCCTGGGGCAAACAGGCCATAGGCACGGATGATAATCAGACGGCCTCCAATATTTTTTATATTATTGATTCTCCTTTTCACCACATGCTCAAACTCGGAAATGAGCTGAATGTCATTCATACCACCACTACAAATAATTTACCCCACCCTCACGCCATGAGTGTTATGATCTTGGCCACCGCTCGGGCAAACAATTCAAAAACGAGAGGAATCAACCCGGGACAGCCTATTTTCCATTTAGAAACAAATACTGAAACAGATGACATCGCAAAACAACTTAGTCTCATTTCAGCCATGTCAGAATGGAGAGGCGAGTTCTCCACCGTTAATTTATCCTTTAATACCCCACTTAAAGATGATTGGGGTACGCCAATTAATGAAAATTACTTTGATTACAATACTTCTGCGGGTCGGGCTATACGCCGCGCTTCTGCACGCCTTCTAGTTACCCAGTCCGCAGGCAATTATAATATTAACGCTTGTTCAAAATCATACAACCCCCCGCAAGGGAAAGCCCAGCCAGACGATGGCATTATGGTTGTGGGCGGCACAGATCCCACAGGGGCGCGCTATCCTGTCACGCCAAACCCTATTGAATTTGCGAGTGAAGATCGCTCAAATTACGGCCCGTGTGTAGATGTTTGGGCACCTGGGCAATCAATGACGACTGCTTATTTCGATCGCTCTTCCGCAAAACCCTCAAGTGATATTACGATTGGTCAATTAACAGGTACATCCTTTTCCGCCCCCTTGGTCGCTGCCGTTTCTGGCCGTTATGGTTCCAACTGGCGCCCCATTCAGCGCGAAGCGCAAATCCGTCTAAGCGCGCGCCTTACCGGACATCGCGAAGGCGCTCCCGACTCCAACCTGCCAATCATGCAGGTTCATTATTCACCCGACGTTATCGCCAGCACGCCTAAACTGCTGCCTATTTACGGCATCTATTCAGAAACCAATCCCTTCAATCTGGCCACACTGAATAACAATCAGTTTTATGAAGGCGGTTTCTGGAATGCCAACGGAAATTACGGAACGGTAGTACTCGATTTAGGCTCTCCTCGAAATCTCAAGGGCGTTCGCCTCATGATTCGATCTTCAGCCCAAGGCGGAGTCTTCAACTTTGCCGTCCACGGGTCCAATCAAATTACCCATACCGGCCCCGGACAAGCCCGTATCGGCCGCAACATAATCGGAACCAAATTAACCAATGATCAGTTTGATCTGGTTCCCTATTACATTCCCGTCAACGGTCGTTACCGCTATATCAGTATCGAAGCCGCCAATTTGAATTCACCGGTTGCTTTTTCGGAAATTGAAGTTTATGGCCAATAAATATCTTTTCAAACTCATTCCCCTGGCTTTGGCCGCCGCATTGGTCGCCTGCGGGGGCGGTGATGGTGATTCGGGAAGTACGCCTGCACCGCAGCCGCCCATCGTGCAAGCGCCTTTCAAAATGGAATTGCTGGCAGGCAGCGCCGAGGTGGACTTTCAAGTTTGTCCAGCGTCCTCTTGGTTCAACGATAAAAAACGGTTTTCTCATTTACAGCGCGCCTTGGCCACTAACAACGGGCTGTATTTGGTCGAATCAGGTGAAGCCTGCCAAGCCGTAAGCCTTTATTTCAATGAGCATGACCAGCGGGTAGAACCTATTACATACGGTCGAGGCGAGGTCGTTCCCATGTATTACGCAACTCCTTATGTTTTGCAGGTCTCCGACTCTGGTGTAAATACCGTTCAGAGCCTCTTTGGCCCACCTTTGTTTTCACCCACTCCTTTGCCGCTTCCTCTGTCAGTGCGTTTCCCCAACAGCTTGTTTTTCCCAAACGGCCAAAGCCGTCCGTTGGTGCTAAATCATGTGGCAGCCAGCAGCGAGCAGGGTTATGCACTCAGTCCCACTGATTTGGCCCGCTACGCGGCTTCTTTTCACGGATGGGAAACCCATTCACCTGGTTTGTTCCAGTTTGACCGCCCCAGAGAAGATTGGGGGCGCCTCGTCGCCGGCACCCCCGGCCAGCCTCCCGGTTATGCCGATGGCAAGGGCAGGGAAGCCCGTTTCACCGCCCCTCACGATCTGGAAGGCGATGCCGACGGTCTGCTTTATTTGATCGATGCCGGACGTATTCGCACGGTCGATCAAAAGGATTGGCAGGTGCGCACGCTGGATAACACGGCCTTGAGCGCAACGGGCGTTTTCAAAACGCTGGATTCCGATCGCCTGGGGCGTGTTCATGCGATTGAGCAAATTGATAGCGGCCGTTATGTGTGGCACAGGCTTGCAGATAAACGCCGTGTTGCTTTCACTTTGCCCCAGCCGCCTGCGGGCAAAACGGTGGAAACTTTTGCGGTAATCGGCGATGAATTGCTGATGGCCGTGCGCGGGATGACGGCTGAAGCGGGCAAAAATGCTTCGACGGTTTATCGCGTAAATGCTTCAGGCCAAAGCGTGCGAGTGAGTGGACAAGCCCAGCCGGCACAGGCGGATGATTGGCTAAATGATCCGCAGAAATTCGCCTGGCCGCAGGTGCAGCATTTGGAATATGGCCAGGATGGGCATTTGTATGTCGCCCTGCCTCAAGGGGTGGTGAGGGTCAAGGACTTCAAGTAAGACTCCGACCCGATCAAAAAAAGCGCCTGGATTCCGGGCGCTTTTTTCATGCTGAAAATGTAACAGCAGAGGGCTGAAAACGGTCTCTTGCTCCTGATTTGATAGCTGCGATCGCAGTATCCACGGGCGTTTCGGCGTTTTTGGGGATTTGGAACGTTGTTACATTTGGAGTTTTCAGGGTAGCAGCAGGGGCGAAAAAAAGCCGCCCCGGCTTTTGGGCGGGGGCGGCGATGCGGGGGGTGGGGTCAGGGGTGCTGCTCCAGCGCGTTGCCCACGCCTTCGGCGACCTGGGCGTATTCCTCGATCTGGTCGAAGTTCATGTAGCGATAGACGCTTTCCTTGTCCTGGTCGATGATGCCCATTTCCTTGAGGTATTCCTCGCGGGTGGGCAGCTTGCCCAGGCGCGAGGCGATGGCCGTGAGTTCGGCGCTGCCTAAAAAGACGTTGGTGTTTTTGCCCAGCCGGTTGGGGAAGTTGCGCGTGCTGGTGGAGATGACCGTGGCGCCGGCCTTGACCTGCGCCTGGTTGCCCATGCACAGCGAGCAGCCGGGCATTTCGGTGCGCGCGCCGG
>JBQNAO010000010.1:0-60505 GCA_052170415.1 Ottowia sp.
GATTTGCTCATCAAACAAGCAAACCGCCTGAAACCCGCGTGGATGCTGCGCAGCGTGCTATCAAATCAGGAAAAATCTGTGGATAAGTTTCCTTTCCCGAAGGCGCTTTGAGCGCGGAAAGCGGGCCGATTTCCGGAAATCGGGGCGCTTGCTCGAAACGCAGGTGAACGCCCTGGGGCCTTGTCCCTTTCGCCGGCTCCGCCCTTCAGCCCTTCTCGCCAGATGGGGCGAGTTGCCCTGAATTGCTCATCAAATCAGCAAACCGCCTGAAACCCGCGTGGATGCTGCGCAGCGCGCTATCAAATCAGGAAAAATCTGTGGATAACTAGTCTGTGCGAGGGGGCAGCGCCGCTTGGCCCGGAATGTGCTTTTCTCGTTCGCATCTGGATACAAGATTTTGCTTATTAAACAGGCAAACGGCCCGCAGCGCCCGTCAATGCTGCGCAGCGCGCTATCAAATCAGGAGAAATCTGTGGATAACCTGCCCGAAAAGGGGCGGGCCGGGGCGGGCTTTATTTGCGGCGGGCGTGGCGCACGCCGGGCACCTGGCGCACGGCGCGCAGGGCGTCGGACAGGCGCAGGGTGTCGGTGACTTCGACGGTGAAGGTCATCCAGGCGCTGCCTTTGTTTGATTGGGTTTGCACGCCGATGACGTTGATTTTTTCGCGGGCGAAGACGTCGGAGATGTCGCGCAGCAGGCCCTGGCGGTCTTGTGCGTCGACGGCGACGTCGACGGGGTAGGCCGGGGCGTTTTTCTGCGCGGCGGGGTCGCCCCAGTTGACTTCGATGACGCGCTCGGGCGTGCGCGCGGCCATGTCGCGCAGGTTGGGGCAGTCGGCGCGGTGCACGCTTACGCCCCGGCCTCGGGTGACGAAGCCGCTGATGGCGTCGGGCGGGGCGGGTTTGCAGCAGCGCGCCATTTGGGTGAGCAGCGAGTCCAGCCCGACGACGAGTACGCCGCCCTTGCCGCCGCCGGCGCTGGGTTTGCGCAGCAGCACTTGTTCTTCGGGGGGCTGGGCGGCGGCAGGCTCGGGCGGGGCCAGGCGGTTTTCCACGCTGCGCAGCGACAGTTCGTCCTTGCCCAGGGTTTCAAAGAGGGCGTCGGGGGTTTTGAAGCCAAGGGACGCGGCCAGCTCTTCGTGCGAGAGGCTGGTTTTGCCTTCGCGCTGCAGGAGTTTTTCCACCATTTCGCGGCCGCGCGCGATGGTTTCGCGGGTGTGCTGGGCGTTGAACCAGGCGCGCACTTTGGTGCGGGCGCGGCTGCTGGCCAGGTAGCCGAGTTCGGGGTTGAGCCAGTCGCGCGAGGGGCCGCCTTCCTTGGCGGCGATGATTTCGACGGTTTGGCCGTTTTGCAGCGGGGTGTTGAGCGCCACCATCGCGCCATCGACGCGCGCGCCCCGGCAGCGGTGGCCCAGGTCGGTGTGGACGGTGTAGGCAAAGTCCACGGCGGTGGCGCCGCTGGGCAGGTCGATCAGGCGGGCGTCGGGGGTGAAGACGTAGATGCGGTCGTCAAAGAGGGCGGCTTGCTGCTGGGCGGCGGCGCCGGAGAGGTCGCGCTCCCAGGCCAGGAGCTGGCGCAGCACGGCGATCTTGGCGTCGTAGGCGCTGGCGGCGCTCACGCCGGCGTAGCCCTTGACGCCCGCTTCCTTGTAGGCCCAGTGGGCGGCGACGCCGTTTTCGGCGTGTTCGTGCATTTGCCGGGTGCGGATTTGCACTTCCCAGGCTTTGCCGTCTTCGTCGCGCACGACGGTGTGCAGCGACTGGTAGCCGTTGGCCTTGGGTTTGGCGATGTAGTCGTCGAATTCGCCGGGCACGGGGGTGTAGCGCTCGTGCACCCAGGCCAGGGCGGTGTAGCAGTCGGTGACGGTGGGCACGATGATGCGCAGCGCGCGCAGGTCGTAGATTTGGGCGAAGTCGAGCTTTTTGCCGCGCATCTTGCGCAAGATGCTGTAGATGTGCTTGGGGCGGCCGGTGACTTGCGCTTGCAGGCCGCGCGCGCGCAGTTCGCGCTCGATGCTGTCGCGGCGCTCCTGCATGGCCGCTTCGCGTTCGGCGCGGCGTTCGTCGAGCTGGTTGGCGATCTGGCGATAGACCTCGGGCTCTTGCGCGCGCAAGATGAGGTCTTCCATTTCCCACTTGATTTGCCAGATGCCCAGGCGGTTGGCCAGGGGGGCGAAGACTTCGTGCGATTCGCGCAGCAGGCCGGGGGCCATGGTGCGGCCCCGGGCGGCGCACCAGCGCAGGGTTTGCAGGCGCGAGGTCAGGCGCAGCAGCACGACGCGCAAGTCGCGGCTGAAGGCCAGCAGCATCTTGCGCACGTTTTCGGTTTGCTGGCGGGCGCGCTCGGGCGAGGAAAGTTCTTCGCGGCCCACGCGCGAGAGGCGCTGGGCGCGCTCCAGGCGCACGGCTTCTTGCGCCAGGCGGGCGAATTCGGGGCCGAAGGCCTTGCCTATGACTTCCTGCGGGCGGCTGAGCTGGTCGCTGGCATAGACGAGGTAGGCGGCGGCCTGCATGTCTTCGGGGCTGCCGATGTCGGCCAGGATGCGGGCGACGCCGTCGGCGTGCTCCAGCATGTTTTCGCCGGAGGTGAAGTTTTCGCTGCAAATGAGCGGGGCGGCGAAGGCGCGGGCCTGGGCGGGCAGGCTGCCTTCGGGCCAGTGAGGGGGGGGCGCTTCGGCGGCGGGGGCCGCTGGCGGCAGAGGGCGGGCGGGCGATGTGGGCGGCGCGGGCGTGCTCATGAGGCCGCATCGTAACTGCGCCGGGTGGCAGCGGAAATGCTGCCGAAGTGCCGCTGAATGCTGTTGAACGCTGTGAAAAGTGGAGGAAATTTGCCGGGCGGCTGCCCCCGGCCGCCCTGGCTGGCGAAGCGGCCCCGGCCGGGGGCGGCGGTTCGCGAAGGGGATTTTTTTGGGGGGCTTGGCGGGCCTTACTGGGCCTGCACGGTGCCGGAGACGGTGACGTTGACTTCGGTCATGCCCGGCTCCAGCGAGAGGGATTTTTCGCCGCCGAAGGGGGCGCTTTTGAGAACGGCCGCTTCGATCGCGCGAGCGCGGGGGAAGGCCATGTCGTACCCGTCGCTGCTGATGCTGACCTGGCGCAGGCTGTAGTTGGCAAAGCCGAATGCCTGGGCGATGGCGGCGGCGCGGGCCTTGAAGGCTTCGATGGCCTGGGCCTGGGCCTGGGCTTCGGCCTGGGCGCGCTGCTCGCGGCTCAGGCTCAATTGCACGTCGCTGATGCGCATGGCGCTGGCGCGCGCGGCGGCGGCGGTGATGCGCGGGAAGTCCAGCCCTTGCAGTTGCACGCTGGCGCGGCCCTGCCAGCCCTTGATTTTCTGGCTGTTGTCGTAGCGGGGCATGACGCTGAAGTGGCCGGTGCTCACTTCCATTTGGCGCTCCTGGGCGGTTTTTTTCACTTCGGCCAGGGTGGCTTCCAGCGTTTGGCGCAGGCGCTCTTGCACCTGGGCGGCGTTGCTGCCTTCTTCGGTGGCCGAGAGGGTCAGAAGCAGCCAGTCCTGGCGGGCCTGGGCGCTGCCCTGGGCCGAGAGTTCGAGCACGTTGCGTAGTTCAGTCATGGCAGTGGGTGGGGTTTGCTGCGCCTGGGCAAGGTTTGCACCCGATGCCAGGGCGCAGGCCAGCAGGGAAAAGGAAGCGAAGCGGCGGGCAGAGAAGGTTTTTTGCAAAGCTGGTTTCATGATTTGGCGAAAAAAAAGACTACGCAAGAAGGCAGTCTGGAAGGGGAAAAGGCAAGGCGGATTTCAGCGCGCGGGAGCGTGAGAGGGCGGCACTGCGGCAGGTTGCAGGGCGGGCAGCGGGGCGGGGCCTTCGCCGGCGGCGGGCATGGCCGAAACGCGCCGCACGGATGGGCCGGGGATGGGGGCGGCGGGGATGGGCGCAGGGGCGGCAATGGGCGTGACTACCATGCCGATGGCGTAGCCGCCGCGCACCTGCTCGCGCAGCAAGGCGCGCTCATCGGCGCTCAGGCGCTTGCGGGCGGCGGCGCGCATGGAGGCGGGGGTGCGGTGTTGCGCTTCGATGCTGCTCCACAAGGCGCTGCGGCCGTTGGGGTCATGCGCGCTGCCGTGGGCGGCGTCCGCAGGCTGTGCGGCAGGCGCTGATTGCGCCCAGCACAGGCCCACGGGACAGGCCAGAACAAGGGGAAGAACAAATCGGGCAAACATAACAGCCGCTTAGCTTCGCACAAACATCCGGCTTTGCCGCCCGCGGCAAGTCCGCGCCAAGGCAACAGACGTAACACAGTGAAATCGATCCGGCAAAAACCGGTTTTTTGAGCTTTGTCAAGGCCACAATCGCGGCCGTTACAAATTTGACTGAAGGAGCGCCATGAACCAACCCGCCAACCGCACCGACAAAATCGTGGTCGTTGATGACGACGCACGCATCCGCGACCTGCTGCGCCGCTATCTGGCGCAAGAAGGCTTTGAAGTGATCGTGGCCGAAGACGCCAAGGCCCTTTCGCGCATCATGCTGCGCGATGCGGTGGATTTGATCGTGCTCGATTTGATGATGCCCGGCGAAGACGGCCTTTCCGTGTGCCGCCGCCTGCGCTCGTCGGGCGACAAAACGCCCATCATCATGCTCACCGCCAAGGGCGAGGATGTGGATCGCATCGTCGGCCTGGAAGTGGGCGCGGATGACTATCTGGGCAAACCCTTCAACCCGCGCGAGCTGCTGGCGCGCATTCACGCCGTGCTGCGCCGCCGCCCGCCGCTGGAAGCGCCTGGCGCGCCCGCTGCCGAGAGCGAGTCGGTGAGCTTCGGCCCCTTCGTGTTTGATCTGAGCGCTCGCTCGCTGCACAAAAACGGCGTTGAAATCTCCCTGACCACGGGCGAATTCGCCATGCTCAAAGCGCTGGTGCGCCATCCGCGCCAGCCGCTGTCGCGCGAAAAACTCGCCCAGCTGGCGCGCGGCCGCGAATTCGAGCCGTTCGACCGTAGCCTGGACGTGCAGATTTCCCGCCTGCGCAAGCTCATTGAGCAAGACCCGGCCAGCCCGCGCTATATCCAGACAGTGTGGGGCGTGGGCTACGTTTTCGTGCCTGACGGCGCCAACTGATTTGCGCTGACCGCGCGCTTTGTCCGCTCTGGCCTGCCAAGGAAACACGGCGGGCCATTTTTGTATGCCTTTCTTTCCCAAACCCGCACATGTCTGACAGCGCCGAATTGTTCGATTCCATGAGCATGCCGCTGGAAGAGCTGCCGCCGTCCGCTTCTTCTCCCCAGAAAAGCCCGGCGCGCCGCAAGCGCAGGCGCTCCGGCACGGGCCTGAGCCTTTTCTGGCGCACCTTCTTTCTGCTGGCGCTGATGCTGCTGGGCAGCGCTCTGGCGTGGTATCAGCTTTTTCGCACGCTGGAGCACGAACCGCGCGCCATCCAAAGCGCGCGGCAGGTCGCCTCGCTGGTCAATCTCTCGCGCGCCGCGCTCATCCACTCTGACGCCATCGCCCGCATCTCTCTCATCAAAACGCTGGCCGAGCAGGAAAAAGTGCGCATCGCCCCGCACGAGCCTGATGACCGCTTCACCCTCTTTGACAACAGCCCCCTGGAGCAGCGCATCAGCGAGGAACTCGTGGCGCGCCTTGGCCCCGGCACCCTCGTGGCCAGCCGCGTCAATGACGAGCCGGGCCTGTGGGTCGGCTTTTCCATCGAGGGCGACTCCTACTGGCTGCTCATGGACCGCTCGCGCGTGAGCGCTGTGCTGGGCGGCGGCGCCTGGCTGCTGTGGATCGTGGGCCTGTGCGCCACCTCCCTTGTGGGCGCCGCCTTGCTGGCGCGCCTGATCAACCGCCCGCTCAAAGACCTGGCCGTGGCCGCCGCCAGCGTGCGCAGCGGCGACTACGTAGGCCACCGGCTGGAAGAAAACGTGGCCTCGCGCGAAGTGCGGGAAGTCAATGTCGGCTTCAACCGCATGGCCGACCAGCTCTCGCAGATTGAGCTGGACCGCGCCCGCATGCTCGCCGGCATCTCGCACGACTTGCGCACCCCGCTGGCCCGCCTGCGGCTGGAAACCGAAATGAGCGTGCCCGACGAACAGGCCCGCGAGCACATGGCCGCCGACATCGCGCAGGTGGACTCCATCATCAACAAATTCCTCGACTACGCCCGCCCTGAAGAAGTGGAAATGCACCCTGTCAGCCTGGCCGAAGTCATTGAAGGCTGCATCTACCCCTTCAGCACCCGGGAAGACATCCGCATCAACGCCACCATTCCGCTGGATCTGCGCGTCATGGCTGACGAAGTGGAGCTGGGCCGCGTGTTCTCCAACCTCATCGAAAACGCCCGCCGCTACGGCAAAACGCCCGGCACCGGCATCACCACCGTGGACATCAGCACCAACTTGCACGAAGGGCGCGTTTTCGTGCGCGTGCGCGACCACGGCCCCGGTGTCTCCGCCGACAACCTGCCCAAGCTCACCCGCCCGTTCTTCCGCGGCGACAGCGCCCGCACCGAAGCCACCGGCGCGGGCCTGGGCCTGTCCATCGTCGTGAAAATGGTGCAAAGCATGGGCGGCCAGCTGCGCCTGACCAACGGCCCCGAAGGCGGCCTGGTAGCCACCATTCGCCTGAACCAACCGCCCGCGCCCCCCACCCCCGCCCCCGGCCGCTGGCGCAAAGGCAGCGACAAAAAAGCCGAAGGCAAGACCCAAAACGCAAAAGCCGAAGCCCCAAAACCCGAAGCCGCCGAACCCCGCCCCGAACCGCCCGCCCCCGACACCCCGGCCAGCGAACCGCCCCGCGAATCCTGATTGCCCAACAAACAGGCAAACCGCCGGAAACCCGCGTGGATGCGGCGAAGGGCGCTATCAAAACAGGAAAAATCTGTGGATAACTGGCCTGTGTGGGGGCGCTTTTCGGGGGGGAAGCGCCGTTCGGCCCGGAATGCGCCTGTTGCGTTCGCATCTGGATACAAGATTTTGCTTATCAAATAGGCAAACGTCCCACAGCTCCCGTCAATGCTGCGAAGGGCGCTATCAAAACAGGAAAAATCTGTGGATAAGTTGCCCTTTTCGGGACTGCGTTGAGGCAGGCAAGCGGGCCGATTTCTGAAAACCGGCTCGCTTGCGAGGGGGGCGGCAGAAAGCGTCCTGTGGCCTGGCTTCTTTGGCTGATTTCAGCGGGCTGCCCTGAATTGCCTATCCAATCAGCAAACTGCCGGAAGCCCGCGTGGATGCTGCGAAGGGCGCTATCAATTCAGGAAAAATCTGTGGATAAGTTGCCCTTTTCGGGGCCGTTTTGAGGCAGGAAAGCGGGCCGATTTCCGAAAACCGGGCCGTTGCCTTGAACGGCTCTCATGCCCGAAAGCGCGCCGGGCGGTGTGTTTTCTTGTGGCTTCCGTTTGGTTGGGCGTGTCGGCATTGCGCCGCAGTCTCTTTTCCTTTCCTGCACTGCGTCTTTTGCGTTCGCATCTGGATACAAGATTTTGCCTATCAAACAGGCAAACGGCCCGCAGCGCCCGTGGATGCTGCGAAGCGCGCTATCAATTCAGGAAAAATCTGTGGATAAGTGGGGCTTCAGCGGTCGAAGTTTTCGTGCCGCCGGGTTTCCTGTTCGTCTTGCGCGGGGTGTTGTTTGCGCCAGGCGTTGAGGCCGGCCAGGGTGGGGGCCTGGCCGAAGGCTTTTTGGTAGGCGGCGGGGTCGTTGAACAGGGCGCGGCGCGCGCGCAGTTCGGTGATGCGCAGGGCGCTGCCCTGGCCCCGGGGCTGCGCAAGCGCCGGGCAGCGCCCTTCATACAGGGCCAGCCAGTATTGGTTCTGGTGGTCGCGCAAGATGATTTGGGCGCTCAGGCGCATGGAGCGTTCCGCGTGGTCGCCAGGCGGGGCGAGCTGGCTTTGCAGGCGCAGCACGCGGTGGCTTTTGAGCGCGCCCAGGCCGGGCGCTGCGGGCGGGTGCGGGCCGAGGGCGTCTTCTTCAAAGGGCAGGCCGAATTGGCGCATGAGCCAGGCGTGCAGGTCGGCTTCGAGCGCGGCTTGCTGCGCCTGCTGCCGGCGGTGAACCCGGTAGAAAAAACCGCCGATCAGGGCCAGCGCGATGAGTTGGGTCAGGACGGGCAGCCAGCTTGCGGGCAGGAAGGAGGTGAGGGCGGCGAGGTTCAATTTCGGGGCTTTTTTGGGGGATGGAGTGGATATTTATCCACAGATTTTTCCTGAATTGATAGCGCGCTTCGCAGTATCTATGGGCGCTGCGGGCGTTTCGATTATTTTTTAATCAAAAAAATGCAATGAGATGTTGCGCGAAGATGCCAGGCATGAAAAGGCCCCGCGCGCCGGGGGACGGGCGGGGCAATCAGCCGGGGGGCTGGGCTTTTTAGTGGGGGGCGCTGAAGCGGCCGGTGGTGTGGGCCGAGTCGTTCATGGGGGTGGGGCGCGGCTGGGCGGGCGCGGTTTCGCTGCGGGCTTCGGGGGCGCGGGGGGGGGCGCTGAGGCCGCCGCGCAGGGCGTTGAGCAAGATGGCGATGGTGCTGCCGTTGTGCAGCACGGAGGAGGCCACGGGGGTGAGCCAGCCAGCGGCGGCGGCGGCGAGGATGCCGGTGTTGGCGGCGACGGTGAATTTGAAGTTGCCGTCGATGCGGCGCATGGTGGCGGCGGCCAGCGCTTTGGCGTCGGCCACGCGGCCTACGTCGTCTTCGAGCAGGGCGATGTCGGAGGTCAGGCGCGCCAGGTCGGCGCCGCGCTGCATGGCGATGCCCACGTGCGCGCCGGCCAGCGCGGGGGCGTCGTTCATGCCGTCGCCGATGAAGGCGATCTTGGCGCCTTCGGCTTTCATGCGGGCCAGCATGGCGGCCTTGCCTTCGGGCAGGAGCTGGGCGTGGTAGGCGTCGAGCTGGAGCTGGGCGGCCAGCTCGGCGGCGCGGTCTTCGTGGTCGCCGGTGAGCATGACGATGCGTTTGGCGCCCAGCGCGCGCAGGCGGGCGACGGTTTCGGCGGCGTTGGCGCGCACGGTGTCTTTCAGGCCGATGATGCCCAGCAGCTTGCCGCCAAAGCCGATGTAAAGGGGCGTTTTGCCTTCTTGCATGAGGCGGTCGATGTCGTCCAGATAGGCGCTCATGTCGATGCCTTCGTCTTCTTCGACGAAGTGGCGCGAGCCGACGACGATGCGCTTGCCCTGCACCACGCTGGCCACGCCGTGGGCGGCGATGAAGCGCACTTCTTCGTGGTCGAAATGGCGGCCGCTTTGGCGGCGGGCGGCTTCCACCACGGCTTGCGCCAGGGGGTGGAAGTAGTGCTCTTCAACGGAGGCGGCCAGGTCGATCAGGTCGGCCGGGCCGAAGTTGGGGTCATACGCGAAGGTGTCGGTCACAGCCAGGCGGCCCGTGGTGAGGGTGCCGGTTTTGTCGAAGACGAAGGTGTCGGCTTCGGCCAGGCGCTCCAGCGCGTCGGCGCCCTTGAACAGCAGGCCCTGGCGGCCGGCGGCATACATGGCGGCCTTGAAGGCCACGGGGGTGGCGAGCTTGAGCGCGCAGGCGTAGTCGGCTTGCAGCACGGCGGCAGCGCGCCGCCAGTTGCCCGAGAAAAGCCAGGCCGCGCCGGCCAGGCCGAGCACGCCGGGCACGAGCTTGTCGGCCAGGCGCGAGGCGGCAAGCTGGGTGCCGCTTTTGACTTGCAGGGCGTGTTGCACGTAGTTGGCAATGCGCGCGCTGGCCGTGCCCGCGCCCACGCGCTCGGCATACACGCGCACGCGGCCTTCTTCCACCACGGTGCCCGAGAGCACGCCGTCGCCGCGTTTTTTGACGACGGGCAGGCTTTCGCCGGTCATGCTGGCTTCGTTGACGGTGGCTTCGCCGCCGAGCACGGTGCCGTCGATGGGGATGAGGTTGCCGGCGGCGCAGATGACGGTGTCGCCCACTTGCACGCTGGCGGCATCGACTTGCTGCTCCTGGCCGTCGCGCTCGACCCAGACGCTGCCGGCTTCGGGGTGCAGCAGGTGCTTGAGCAGATCGTCAGAGCGGCGGGCGATGGAGTGCTCCAGGTATTCGCCCAGCGCCAGCATGAAAAGCGTGGTGTTGGCGGCCATCTGGTCGCCGCTGGCCGTGGAGATGGCCACGGCCAGGGCTTCGAGCACGTGCGAGTTCAGCCCTTCTTCAAAGAGGTCTTTGAGCGCATCGACATACAGCGGCAGCGAGACGGCCAGCGTGGCGGGCCGGCCCAGGCTTTGCGGCATCTTGCGCGTGGCCAGCAGCAAGGCGGCGCTGGTGAGCACTTCGCCGCCCGCGCCCAGCAGGCCGGCTTTTTCGGCGTGGCCGTCGTCTGCGGCGATGGCCGATCCGCAAGCGCCGGTGGCGGCCACGGCGGGCAGGCGCAGCAGGGCCTGGGCGATGGCTTCGGGGCGGGTGCGGGCGGGGTCGAAGTGCAGCGCCAGCGAGCGCGCGGCGGCGTTGAGCCGCACCTGGGTGACGCCGCTGATTTCCTGCGCCACGCGCTCCAGCGCATGCGGCGCAAGCGCGGGCAGGCCGGGGGTGAGGCGGTAGCGGTAGCGCACGCGGCTGCGGTTTTGATGGGCCGGGGTGAGCGAGGCAAACAGGCGGGGCTGGGCCACGGGCGCGGCGCGGTCAGGGGCGGCAGGAGTCATGGGCGGGGGCGGGGCGATGGCGGGCCGGGGCGGGGCCGCCGGGGGCTGAAATGACAGGGGCCGGGGAAGTGGCCGGGGATGGGTTGGGGAAGGGGCCGGGAGTGCTGCAGGGAGGGGCGGGGATGGCCCGGGGCGCGGCCGGGCCGGGGATGGGCGCTCGGGGTCAGTCCTCGAAGCCGCCGTGCTCGGCGGCCACTTCGGCCTTGAGGTCGGCGATTTGCTCCTTGAACTCTTCCACGCTGCCGGCCACGCCGGCGTAGAGCTTCATGACCATGCGCATCAGGCGGGCGCGCTTGTCGGCATCGCCCAGCACGTAGGCGGCTGCGCCGCCCAGCAGCAGGCCGAGGATGAATTGCTCCATTTGCCGGTTGCTGAGCCAGCCCAGCGGGCCTGTGCCGTGCGCGGGCACGGCCGCAGGGGCTGCGCCCCAGGCGGCGGCCTGCATGGCGGCGCTGCTCCAGTCGGGGGCGGCCTGGTCCCAGCCGGGGGTGGCGGGCTGGCTCCAGCCGGCAGGGGCTGCGCCCGGCCAGGGCATGGCGCCGGCCTGGGCCTGCTGCTGGGCGGCCCACCAGGCGGCGGCTTGCTGGGCGGCGGCCTGCATGGCGGCCTGTTGGGCGGCCCAGGCGGCGTTGGCGTCGGTCTGGGCGGCGGGATCGGGGTTGCCGTTGCGGGCGTTGTTGCGGTAGTTCTTGGCCATGGTGTGGATCAGGGGAGTTGGGTGGTTTCGGAGATTTCGGAAATTTCAGAAATTTCGGGGACTGCGCAGGCAGGGGCAAGCAGGTGCTGGGCGGCGGCCACGGCGGCCACGCCTGCGGCCACGCTGAACAGGGCGCGGCCGGGCCGGCCCTGGCGCATGGACTGGATGGCGGCCGTGCCTGCGGCCAGGGCCGCGCCGCCTTGCAGGCTCAGGCGCAGGGTGTGCGCATCCAGCCGGGGCTTCAGGCCGGGGTTTTGCAGCGCCGCCAGCAGGCCGCTGGTGATGCAGCCGCGCAGAAATTCGTCAGAAATGCTGCGTGCGGCGGGCGTGGCCGGCGCGGCGGGCGGCAGGACGAGGGGATAGGGCCAGGGGGTGCGTGTGTTCATGACAGGTCGCCCGATTCGGGAGTGGCCGGCGGGGCGCTGCGGCCTGCCGCTTTTTTGCGGGCCGGACGGCGGCGGCGCGCGCGGGCGGCTTCGGCGGCCGGCTCGTCGGCGTGGGCGGCGGCTTCTTCTTCAGCGGTTTCTTCGGCGGCGGGCGGGGTGGTTTTTTTGCGGGATGCGCGGCGGGTTGCGGGCGCGGGGGTTTCGGCGGTTTCAGCGGCTTCGTCGGCTGCCACGGCTTCGGCCGCTTCAGCTACTTCAGTCGTTTCATCCGTTTCGATGATTTCGGCGGTTTCAGCGGTATCGGCTGCATCAGTTGTATCGCCAGACTCCGGGCGGGCCGGGTGGCGGATGGCGTGCCATTTTTCGTGCAGGACGTCGCTTACGGTTTCGCGCAGGGTGGCGCTGCTTGCGCGCACGCTTTGGGCGCTGGCGCGCAGCTTGTCGCTGGCGCTGTGCAGGCCGTCTTGCACGATGCGGCGACGCCAAAGCTCGGTGGCGACTGCGCCTGCGGCCGCGCCGACGATGAAGGGAATGAGGGGAATCATGGGATCAGTTTTCCTTTTGATGAGGGGCTTGCCAGAAGCTGGCGTCGGGGGCGGTGGCGCGCACTTGCCGCAGGCCCTGAACAGCGGTGCCGCCGGTGAGCGCGCCGGCCAATAGCGCCGGGTGAACGGCGCGCAATACGGTTCCGGCCAGGCCGAAGAAGCCGCCCTGGCGGCTGAGCAGGGCCAGCAGTTGTTCCACGGCATCGCCAATCAGGCCGTGGCGGGCGTAGGCCTGGCTGGGGTCTATGCCTTGCAGGGCGTGGTAGCGCTCGCGGTCGGCGGCGGCCTGCCAGGCGCGTTGCAGGGTGGGCAGATGGCGGGTGAGCAGTTCGGACTGCGAGCGCTGAAACAGCCGCGCCGCCGGACTGCCCACGGGGGCGGCGCTTTGCAGGCGCTGATAAAGCCCGGCGCTGGCAATGCTGCCGCTCATGGCGCGCTCCAGCGTGGCGCGCCAGCCGGGAGCCAGCGCGGGGGCAGGCAATGGCGCGGGGGCGGGCAGGCCGCCTGCGCCCTGGGCCAGCGCGGTGAGCGCCTGCATGCGCTGCACGCCCGCTTGCTGCAACTGGGGCAGGGGCGATTGGCTGCCAAAGGCGGCGATGGCGGCGCTGTAGAAGGCCCAGGCGGCCAGCTCGTCCTGCCGGGCGGCGTGCAGCGCGGCCACGAGGGCGCGGGCCGGGGCCGCTGCCGGATTAGCCCTGAAGGGCGGCGCGTAAGCTGGCATGGGTGTTTTCCAAGATGGCGTGCAGGCTTTGGGCGGCGGCGCTGGGCTTGCCTGCCAGCAGGTCGGGCCAGGCGGCATCGGGGATGGCGCGCGGGTCGTATTCCACGGTGCACGAGCGTGCCAGCAGGTTCCAGCTGATGTTGCGCACGCCGGGAATTTGCTTGAGCACGGCGGCAAAGGCGGCGCTGTTGCTTTCCAGTTCGTTGAGCTTGATGCCTTCGAGCGCCTTCATGCCCAGCTTCAGGCGCACGCGGCCGGGAACCTGGTGGGCAATTTTCAAATGCGGGGTAAAGCGCGCCAGCAGCTCGGCCGGGGGGGTGTCGGCGGTGATGGCAGGGGCGGCAGGGGTTGCGGTTTGGGTCATGGGAAGGGCTTTCAGTCCTGGCGGCCCAGCAGCAGGTATTCCATCAGCGCCTTTTGCACGTGCATGCGGTTTTCGGCTTCGTCCCAGACGACGGACTGGGGGCCGTCGATGACTTCGGCGGTGACTTCTTCGCCCCGGTGGGCGGGCAGGCAGTGCATGAACAGGGCGTCAGGCCTGGCGGCGGCCATCATTTCGGCGTCCACGCACCAGTTGGCAAAGGCGTGTTTGCGCGCTTCGTTTTCGGCTTCAAAGCCCATGCTGGTCCACACGTCGGTGGTAACGAGGTCTGCGCCTTCGCAGGCCAGGCGCGGGTCGGCAAAGTTCTGCCAGCCCCGGCCCGTGCCTTCCAGCGCGGCCAGGCTGGTGTCCACTTCATAGCCGCGCGGAGTGGATACGCGCAGCTCGAAGCCCAGCAGGGCCGCAGCCTGCGCCCAGGTGTTGGCCATGTTGTTGCCGTCGCCGATCCAGGCCACGGTTTTGCCGCGGATGTCGCCCCGGCGCTCGATGAAGGTGAAGATGTCGGCCAGGATTTGGCAGGGGTGGTATTCGTTGGTCAGGCCGTTGATGACGGGCACGCGCGAGTGCCGGGCAAAGCGCTCGATCTTGCTTTGCTCGAAGGTGCGGATCATCACGATGTCCACCATGCGGCTGATGACGCGGGCGGTGTCTTCGATGGGTTCGCTGCGGCCGAGCTGGCTGTCGCCGGTGGTCAGGTGCACCACGCTGCCGCCCATTTGATACATGCCGGCTTCAAAGCTGACGCGAGTGCGCGTGCTGGCCTTTTCAAAAATCATGGCCAGGGTGCGGTCGGGATCGGCAAAGGGCTGGTATTTCTCGAAGGCCTTGAACTTGGCCTTGATGAAGGCGGCGCGGCGCAGCAGGTAGGCGTATTCGTCGGCCGTGAAGTCGGAAAACTGAAGGTAGTGGCGGATGGGCGCGGTCATGGGGGAAAGGGGGGCGGTTGGGGTGGGCAGGCCGATCAGACGGGCTCTTGCAGGAAGGCTGCGATCAGCGGCGCGAGGAGGGCGACGATTTCATCGGCCTCGGCTTCGGTCAGGATGAGCGGGGGCACCAGGCGCACCACGCTGTCGGAGGTGACGGAAATCAGCAGTCCGGCCTCCAGCGCGCGCAGGGTGAGCGCGCCGCAGGGGCGATCCAGCTCCACGCCGATCATCAAACCCTGGCCGCGCACGTCTTTCACGCCGGGCAGATGGGCCAGAGCCTGTTGCAGGGCGGCTTTCAGGTGCGCGCCCACGCGGGCGGCGTTGTCGAGCAGGCCGTCTTCTTCCATGATGCGCAGCGTTTCCACGCCCGCGCGCATGGCCAGCGGGTTGCCGCCGAAGGTGGTGCCGTGGTTGCCGGGCTGGAAGATGTCGGCCGCCCTGGGGCCGGCGACGACGGCACCCACGGGAATGCCGGAGGCCAGGCCCTTGGCCAGCGGCATCACGTCAGGCGTGATGCCCGCCCACTGGTGCGCGAACCACTTGCCGGTGCGGCCCATGCCGCATTGCACTTCGTCAATCATGAGCAGCCAGTCGCGCTCGTCGCAGAGCTGGCGCACCTGCTGCAAATAGTCGATGCGCGCCGGGTTGACGCCGCCTTCGCCCTGGATGGTTTCAAAAAACACGGCAACCACATCCGGGTTGCCCTCGGTGGCTTTTTTCAGCGCGTCGATGTCATTGAGGGGCACGCGGATGAAGCCCTCGACCAGCGGCTCAAAACCCTTTTGCACCTTGGGATTGCCGGTGGCGCTGAGCGTGGCGATGCTGCGGCCGTGGAAGGCTTTTTCATACACCACGATTTGCGGGCGGGCGATGCCCTTGTCGTGGCCGAATTTGCGCGCCAGCTTGAGCGCGGCCTCGTTGGCTTCCAGCCCGCTGTTGCAGAAAAAGACCTTGCTCATGCCCGAGAGTTCGACCAGCTTTTTGGCCAGCCGCTCGGCATCGGGCACGTGAAAGTAGTTGGAGCAGTGAATGAGCTTGCCCACTTGCTCTTGCAGCGCGGCCGTCAGGCGCGGGTGGGCGTGGCCCAGGGTGTTGACGGCGATGCCGCCCAGCGCGTCCAGATAGCTTTTGCCGTTCACATCCCACAGGCGGCAGCCGGCGCCGCGCTCCATCGCCACGGGCAGGCGGGCGTAGGTGTTCATGGTGTGGGGCGATGCGGCTTCGATGGGGGCAGACATGGCAACAATCCTTGCAAAAGACAAACCGGGCCGCTGGTTGCGACCCGGTTGGCCGAATTTTAGTGGCAGACAACTAAAATCGCTCGTTTGCCCCCGCTCTGGCCCGCCGCCGGTTCTGCCTGGGGTTTTGCAGATTTTTCACAAGCGCTGGCGGGCAGCTTTCGATCTCCCACACATCTTTATTTACCCGCGTTACCCGCGCGCGCAAGGCATGGCCACCACTCCTCAAGCCAATTTGGTAATCATCAAGGGCATCACCAGCTCGGGCCGCGCCTTTCGCCCCAGCGACTGGGCCGAACGGCTGGCCGGGGTGATGAGCACATTCCGCCCCAAGGGCATGGCCAGCAACCGCCTGAACTACTCGCCCTGGTGCGTGCCCACGACGGTCAATAACGTCAAGTGCGTGCTGCTGAGCACCGAGATGCTCAAGAACGAACCCATGGCCTGGGATTTCGTGATGAACTTTGCCCGCGACAACGATTTGCAGGTGGTGCAGTCCCTGGGCTGAAAGGGCGGCGCGCCGGAGCCGGGCTGCTATTGAAAGCAGAGCAGCCGGCGCAGTATTGACGGGGCCTGCGGGCCCCTTTGCTTTTTCCCTGCTTTCCTCGCCGCCCCGCTGGCGGTTTCAGATGATTTTGGAAAACCGCGCCCGCGTGCGGTCGGCTTGCAGGTGCTTGTCAAACACCATCGCCACGCCGCGCACGAAAAACCAGCCCAGCGCCGTGACCTTCACGCTGCCTTCATCCAGCGTGACCAGGCCCTGCTGCTGCATGGTTTCGAGCTGGGTCAGCTCGGGCGCGAAATATTCGCGAAAGTCGATCAAATGCGCCAGCTCGATGGGCTCGAACAGCAGCTCGCCCTGGCACATGAGCGCCATGATGACGTTGCGGCGCAGCAAGTCGTCTTTCGATAGCGCCAGCCCGCGCACCACGGGCAGGCGGCCCTGATCGATGAAGTTTTGATACTCCTCCAGCGTTTTGGCGTTCTGGCTGTAGGTGGCGCCGACCTTGCCGATGGCCGAGATGCCCAGGGCGATCAGATCGCAATCGGGCTGCGTGCTGTAGCCCTGGAAATTGCGGTGCAGGCGGCCCTGGCGCTTGGCCACGGCCAGCGCGTCATCGGGCAGGGCGAAGTGATCCATGCCCACATACACATAGCCGGCCTGCATGAAGGTCTTGAGCGCGCTGGCGAGCATGCCCACCTTGGCATCCGGCGCGGGCAGGTCGATCATGATGATGCGCCGCTGCGGCTTGAAGCGCTCGGGCAGGTGCGCGTAGGCATACAGCGCGATGCGGTCGGGGCGCAGCTCGCACACCTGCGCCAGCGTGCGGGCAAAGGACTGGGCGTTTTGCTTGGGCAGGCCGTAAATCAGATCCACGTTTACCGAATCAAAACCAAGGCGGCGCGCATCGGCCACCAGCGCAAACACCTGCTCGGCCGGCTGCACGCGGTGCACGGCCTTTTGCACTTCCGGGTCGAAGTCCTGCACGCCGAACGAAAGGCGGTTGAAGCCCAGCTCGCGCAGCGCGTGCAGGCGCTCGGCTGTGACGGTGCGCGGATCAATCTCGATGGAATATTCCCCGCCCGGCTGGAAGTTGAAATGGCTGCGCAGCAAATCCATCAGCCAGCGCAACTCCTCATCGCTCAGGAAAGTGGGCGTGCCCCCGCCCAGGTGCAACTGGCTCACCGCCGCGCCGCGGCCCATGTGCGCCAGGTGCAACTCCAGCTCGCGGCGCAGGTATTGCAAATACGGCGCGGCGCGATCGTGGTGCTTGGTAATGATCTTGTTGCACGCGCAGTAGTAACAAAGCGACTGGCAAAACGGCAAGTGCACGTAAATCGACAGCGGCCGCCCCTGCGCTGCTGCCGGGCCGGTGCGCCGCTGCTCCAGCGCGCGCTCGTAATCGGCCCAGCCAAAAGCCTCGACAAAGCGATCGGCCGTGGGATAGGAGGTGTAACGCGGGCCGGAAATATCGAAACGGCGGATCAGCTCGGGCGTGATCTCGGGCGGGGAAAGCAGGTCTTGCATCGCGGGAATTTTCTTTTATGGCGTGAGGCACGCGGGCAGATGCCGAATGTGCCTGCAAGTGCCCACTCTTGTCTTGACGCGGGTCAATTGCCCCATGCGCGTGCCTACAATCGCGCCCTTCGCCCCCCGCCCTTTTCCCCCACAACCTGCGCCGCCGCCTGCCCGTTTTCGCCAGACATGTCCGCCGCCTTCAAAGTTGCCTGCTCCAGATGCAATCTGCGCGAACTGTGCTTGCCGGCGGGCCTGTCAGAAGAAGACGCCAGCTTGCTGGACGACCTGGTTGCCAAGCGCCGCAAAGTCAAACGCGGCGCGGCGCTGTTCAACAACGGCGACTCCTTCACCGCCATCTACGCCATCCGCACCGGCTTTTTCAAAACCTGCATCCTCACCGAAGACGGGCGCAACCAGGTCACCGGCTTTCAAATGGCGGGCGAAATCATCGGGCTGGACGGCATCGTGGGCGAGCGCTACACCTGCGACGCCGTTGCGCTGGAAGACGCCGAAGTCTGCGAAATGCCCTTTGACCGCATCGAAGAGCTTTCGCGCCAGGTGCCCGCGCTGCAAACCCACGTGCACAAAGTCATGAGCCGCGAAATCGTGCGCGAGCACGGCGTCATGCTGCTGCTGGGCAGCATGCGCGCCGAAGAGCGCCTGGCCACCTTCTTGCTCAACCTGGTGCAGCGCCTGCACGCGCGCGGCTTTTCGCAAAGCGAGCTGATCCTGCGCATGACGCGCGAGGAAATCGGCAGCTACCTGGGGCTGAAGCTGGAAACCGTCAGCCGCACGTTCTCGCGCTTTGTCGAATGCGGCATCGTCGAAGTCAAACACCGCCACGTGCGCATCATCGACACCCTGGCGCTGCGGCGCATCGTCAACCACCCGGCGCCCGCCGGATAAACCGCCGCCGCCCCGTCAACCACCGGCCCGAAAGGCCGGTTTTTTTATTCAAAAAAACGCCTGAACCACCCGCTCAACCCGGGCGCAATTCCTTCCCAACCCATCCGCCCCGAATCCATTTCATTTGGAAACAGGATTTTGCTTATCAAATGAGCGAGCAAACTGCCCGCAGCACCTGTAAATGCTGCGAAGCGCGCTATCAAAACAGGAAAAAACTATGGATAACTCTCCTTTTCCTGGGGCGTTTTGAGGCCGGAAAGCGGGCCGGTTTTTGAAAACCGGCGTGCTTGGGTGAGGCGTAAAGGCCGTTCAAGCAGGGGCGAGGGAAAGCGGCGCGCGGGCTTTTTCTTTTGGGCAGATGGAACGGGCCGAATTAAATTGCTCATCAAATAAGCAAATCGCCCGTAGCACCCGTAAATGCTGCGAAGCGCGCTATCAAAACAGGAAAAAACTGTGGATAACTCGCCTTTTCCGAGGGCATTTTGAGGCCGGAAAGCGGGCCGGTTTCTGAAAACCGGAAAGCTGGTGCGGGGCGCAAGAAGCCGCTGGCGCGGGCGGGGCAGCAGCGTTGGGCGGTTTTTGGTTTTTCCGCCTTGCGTTTGGGGTGTTGGCGGGCCGGGTTGCCAGCGGCTGCGCCGGGTTGCGGGGCGGGTTTGGCTTATCTTGTATTTGGATACAAGTTTTTGCTTATCAAACAGGCAAACGGCCCGCAGCGCCCGTGAATGCTGCGAAACGCGCTATTAATTCAGGAGAAATCTGTGGATAACTTTCCTGCCCGGGGCTTGGTTCAGGGCTTGCGCCGGGGCAGGAGTTGGGCGGGGAGCCAGACGATGGCGGCGAAGGGCCAGAGCCAGCCGACCCATTGGGCCAGGCCGTAGAAGTGGATGAAGCGGCCTTGTTCCCATTGCTGGAGGCTGGCCATGTCGTAGGCGCTGTGGGGGGCGGCGTTGAGCAGCCACAGTTGCGCCAGCAGGGCCAGCAGGAGGGCAGCGGTGCAGATGCGGTGGGGCAGGGGCAGGGCGATGAGGGCGAGCGCCGCGCCTGCGGCCAGGCCCTGCACGGGCGGGGGGTGCTGTAGCCAGACCCAGGCGTAGGCCGGGCCCCAGGTGAGGGCGCTGGAGAGGCTGAGCACGGCCGCGCCGGTGAGCAGGCACAGCAGGCCAAAGAGCGCGCGCCGGCCTGCGCCGCGAATGACGGCGTAGCCCAGCAGGCAGGGCGCAAGCGCGCCCAGGGCGACGCACAGGGCTTCGGTGGTGGGCAGCAGCGGTTGCAGCTCCCACTGGCGCAGGGGCAGCCATTCAAGGTAGGGGGTGTCTTGCAGCAGCCGGGCGGCGGCGGCTTCGGCGCGTTCATAGACGTGGCCCAGGCCAAAGGGCACGGGGGTAGGGTAGAGCAGGGCGATGGGCCAGAGGGCCAGCAGCACGATGGCGCCGCGCGAGCGGGGCTCGAACCAGCGGCGGCGAAAGCGTCGCCAGCGCCCGGCCAGGCCGGTGCGCTCCAGGGTGAAGGCCAGGGCTGCGCCCAGGGTTGCGCCGGCGGTGTTCAGGGCCCAGTCGAGGTTGGAGGGGATGCGCAGGGGCAGGTAGGTTTGCAGGGCTTCGAGCGCGAAAGACAGGCCGCTGGCGGTCAGGGCGGCCAGGGGCAGGGCCAGCCAGGCGGGCCAGCCGGCGGCCAGCCAGGCCAGCGACAGCAGCAGGCCCAGGGGGGCGTAGCCGAGGAAGTTGGCGATCAGGTCAAAGCGCGTCCAGTAGGGGGGCGGCAGTGGTTCGGCCATGTAGGCCCAGGGCATGAGGCCCTGATCGCGCCAGCCGTGGAAGGGAAAGAGGCTGGCATAGATGATGAGGGCCACCCAGCAGGCCGCAAGCGGGGCGGCGGCTGATTTTTCGTGCAGCGGGGGCGAGTCGGCTTGCATGGGCGGGGGTGGGCCGGGTTGCTTAGAAGGGCTTGACGACGACGAGGATGACGACGGCCAGCATCATGAGCACGGGCGCTTCGTTGAACCAGCGAAACCAGATGTGGCCGTGGGGCGCGCGCCCGCTGGCAAAGCGCGCCAGCAGCACGCCGCACCAGCCGTGATAGAGCAGCAGCAGGATGACGATGGCGAGTTTGGCGTGCATCCACCCGTTGCCGGGGCCCAGGCCGATGCCGTAGCCCAGCCACAGCCACAGGCCCAGGGCAAGGGCGGGTACGGCCAGGCCGGTCATGAAGCGAAAGAGTTTGCGGGCCATGAGCAGCAGGCGCTCGCGCTCGGCCTGCGAGTCGGGGGCGACCATGGCCAGGTTGACGTAAATGCGCGGCAGATAAAACAGGCCGGCAAACCAGCTGGCGATGAAGACGATGTGCAGGGCTTTGATCCACAACATGGCAGTCAAGTGTAGAAGCCGGCCTGCGGGCGGGCGCTGCGGGCGCACAAAAAAAGAAACCCCCGGTTTTGCGGCCGGGGGTTAAAAAGCCTCTCGACAGAAAGGCTCCCGCTCAGGGAGGTAAAGCAGGGTGCCGGAAGGCACAGACGCGAATATAGCAAAAACGGAAATTTTTGTGAAATAGTGCACATATTCAGAGGTTCGTGGCATGAAAAAAGCCAGCCTGGCTTTCGTGCCGAGCTGGCTTTTTGCGGAGGGGACGAGATCAGAAGGTCAGGTCTTTTTCCACTTCGTGCGCTTTCAGGCGCGCCAGGGCCAGGTTGGCGTGGGCGCGGTCAAACACGCCGTAAAGGAAGATGCCTTCCTTGTTTCTGAGCGGGCTGGTGATGTGGTATTGCTTGCCCAGCGTGACGAGGATGTCTTCGATCTTGTCGTTCAGCCCCAGCGTGCGGATGGCCTTGAGCTTGGCGCGCACGATTTCGGTGTTGACGGCGGCGGCCACTTCAATGTTGACACCGCTGCCGGCCGAACCCAGCACCATGCCGCTGTTGGCGTCCACAACGGCCACGCACAGGATACCGTCGAGCTTCATCAGTTCGTCCAGGGCTTGTTTGATGGTTGTCATGTCTGTCTCTCTTTCTGTTCAGAGGTGTTGCGTGATGGAAGAAAAACGGCCGGGGGCGTCACGCAAAACTCACCGCAAGGCCTATTTGGGGAAACTGGCCGAAATTCAGGCTTCGGACAACATCTTGGCGAACTCGCCGGCGCGGTAAGACACCTGCCCCAGGATGGCCTGCCCGCCGGCAATGGCGATGACGACCAGATCGGCATCCTTGCGGGGCGCGCTGAAGACCACGGCGAAGCCATCGTGCGTGTTGATGGTGACGCTTTTTTCAGTGCCCAGACTGGCTTCTTGCGAGACGACGGCGCTGATTGCAGAAATGGAGCTGGCCAGGGCGGCGATACGGGCGGCCTCGCCTTTTTTCACGGCCGAGGCAACGTCAAAGCCATCGACGGAGGCGACGACGACGGCATTTATGCCGGCGATTTCGTTCAAAAAGGCGGCGGTTTCTTGCGTGGCCAGATTGCGCACGGCGGGATCAAGCGTGATATGAGCGCTCATGGGGGGAGTCTTCCATTAAATCGGCTTCCAGTTGGGACAGCAGGGTGTCGATCAGCAGGCTGACGTCGCTTTTCTTGCGCACATCCACGGCCAGCACGGGCAGCACCAGGCGGTGGCGGGCGAGTTCGTTGGCGTAGTCATCCAGATCGGGGCGGGGGTGGTTTTCCAGCCGGCCCACGCCGATGACGCAGGGCATTTCGGCCAGCTCTTTGGCAAAGCCTTGAAGGTAAACGCGCAAATCGGCCAGAGGATCGGGGCGGGAGTTGTCGGTCAGCAAAATCATGCCGATGGCGTTTTGCGAGAGGATTTTCCAGAGAAAGTCAAAACGGGTTTGGCCGGGGGTGCCGAAAAGGCGCAGACGGTCGCCATTGGGCAGGGTCAGCTCGCCAAAATCAAGGCCGACGGTGGTGCGCTCCTTGGCGTTTGAATCATCGTTGTTTTGAACGTCGGTGACGATGGGGGGCGTTTCACTGACGGCGCCGATGGCGGTGGTTTTTCCCGCGCCCATGGTGCCAGTGAAAAGAATTTTGTATTCATTCATGGAAATGATTCTTTGCGTTTGGTCAAAAATGCAGGCGTTCCCGTATGGTTTGAATCATTTTCAGATTGAAAAAGCGTTTGCGGGGCGCGGGCAAATCGGAGGGAGAATCGGGCGGGTTCGATGCTGCTTCGGCCTGCGTTTGCAGCAGGGAGGCTTCTTGCAGCATGTGTATGAAATCCATGCAGATATTTTCGGATTGACGGCTGATGGACACCAGCTCCTGCACGCTGAGAAAGCGGCGCGAAAGCAAGGTGGCCATGCGAATGCGGTCGGCATCGTCGCGCAACACGCTGGCGGGCGGCCAGCGCAGCAGACGGTAGCGAGTGGGGTTTTCTCTCTTGGCCCTGGCCGCTTGCGCGAGCAGCTTTTGTTCAATGGTTTGCAGCCATTGCTGGAAGCGATCAGGACGGATGGGGCGCTCCAGCAAATCGTGCGTGGTGTTTTCGCTTCTGCGCGCCAGGCGCAGCACGATCGGGGCCAGGCGGTCAAGCGTGGGGCTTTGGCCTTCGGCCGTGGAGCCGTCGGCCAGCAGGGCGTCATAAGGCGGGGCGCTGGCGTAAACCCAGTGGCTGGCGGTGTTTTGTGCATAAAGCCGCAGCAAGGTCTGGATGAGGGCGGTTTCTGCGGCCGGAAGTTTGTAGGTGCCCAGTCGAAGAACCGGTGCAGCAGGAGGGGAGCTGGATGTCATGACACGGAAGGGGCATTAGGACAGATGGTTTTTGACGCTGGACTATACCCGCCGAAAAGGCCATGATCCGATATTGATCTTTCTAATATTGGTTTTTGTGAAAAATGCCACGCTTTGATTATTGTAATATGGTTTTGATTTTTAAATAGGCTAAAACGAGTTGTTTTGATAAAAGACAAGCTTTCATAAATCCATATTTTTTGAGTGGATTTGCTGCGGCGCTGGTTTGAGTGAATGGCGAGGCTTTGTAACGGGTTTTTCGGGGGGATTAATGAGTCTCGGGGGCGTGGCTGCTGTGCAGGCGCGCATACAGCCCGCCTGCGGCCAGCAGGCTGGCGTGCGTGCCTTCTTCGACGATGCGGCCGCGTTCCATGACGATGATGCGGTCGGCGTGCTCGATGGTGGAGAGGCGGTGCGCAATGATGAGCGTGGTGCGGCCCTGCATGGCGCGGCCGATGGCTTGCTGCACCAGACGTTCGCTTTTGGTGTCCAGCGCGCTGGTGGCTTCGTCCAGCAGCAGCACGGGGGCGTTTTTGTAAAGGGCGCGGGCAATGGCCAGGCGCTGGCGCTGGCCGCCGGAGAGCTGGGCGGCGTTGTGCCCCAAAACGGTGTTCAGTCCCTGGGGAAGGGCGAGGATGTGGTCGAGCAAATTGGCATCACGCAGGGCTTGCTCGACGCGGGCGGGATCGGGCGTGGCATCGCCCAGGGCGACGTTGGCAGCCACGGTGTCATTGAGCATGATCACGTCCTGGCTGACCAGCGCGAATTGCTGCCGCAGTGCGGGCAGGGGCCAGTGGGCGGGATCGGCGATGTCACGCCCATCGAGCAGGACTTGGCCCGAGTCGGGTTGCACGAAATGCGGCAGCAGATTGACCAGGGTGGTCTTGCCTGAACCGGAGGGGCCCACCAAGGCCACGGTTTGCCCTGCTTGCACGTGCAGGCTGACATCGTCCAGCGAGGGGGTATCGGCCCGGGGGTAGGTAAGGCGCACATGGGTGAGGGTGATGTCGCCCCGGGCGCGGGGGGCTTGAGCGAGCGATGCGACCGGGGATTCTGGCGGGATGGAGTCCAGCAAATCCAGCCCGCGCTCCAGCGCAGCCAGACTGCGGGTGACGGGGTCGATCACGTCTGATAAACGCCGCATTGGGGCAATCAGCATGAGCATGGCTCCAATAAAGGCGACAAAGCCGCCCACGGTGATGCTTTGCCCGCTGGACTGGCTTTGCGACAGGGCAATGCCAATAACGACTGACAGGGCAATGGCCGATACAAGTTGTGTCAGTGGCATGGTGGCAGCGGCCGCGCGGGTGGCCTTGAGCGCCAGGCTGCGCAGGTGCTGGCTCAATTGCTCAAACCGTGCGGCCTGCTGCGTTTGCGCGCCATGCAGGCGCACGATGCGATGGGCCAGCACGTTTTCTTCCACCACATAGGCCAGGGCATCAGTGGCATCTTGTCGCTGGCGGGAAAAGTGATAAAGCCGCCGCGACATGGTTTTAATGATGAAAGCCACGGCTGGCGCAAGTACCAGCACGATCAGCGTGAGTTGCCAGTTCAGATACAGCAAATAGCCCAGCAGCCCGATGACTGTGACAGCATCGCGCGTGGCGCTCAGCAAGGTTTGCACCAGCGTAGTGGAGCCGGTTTGCACCTCATAAACAATGGTGTTGGCCAGTTTGCTGGCCGACTGCTGGGCAAAAAGGCTGAGTTTGGCATCCAGCAGGCGGCCAAAGAGCTGCCTGCGCAGTAGCACGATGCCGTCGTTGGCAATGCGCGAGAGGGCGTATTGGCTGGCAAAGTGCGCCAGCCCGCGCAGGATGAACAGGGCAATGATGGCCAACCCCGGCGCCCAAACGGGCAGAGTGCGGTCGGTGAAGCCGTCGTCCAGCAGGGGTTTGAGCAGGCCGGGAATGCTTGCTTCACTCAAACCGCTGATGAGCGTGCCCACGGCAGCCATGACCCAGCCGATGCGGTATTGCCTGAAGTACACCCACAGCCGCGCCAGCCTTTGTTTCAGGGGGCGGTGGGCCGGAAGGCCGTCGGGCGTGGGGTGTTGAGTCATGAAAAAACAGGCTTACAGAAGCGACTGCGATTGTAAGAAGCCCGTTTGTCCGGCCCTGCGCTGCTCAAGTTGTGTCAAAAAGAAGCGGGCGGCGTCACCTTTAAAGACATTTTTTGTAGAAAAGTTTTGATGCGAATGTGTACCATCAATCCATCACACGCCCTCACAATCTGTGAGGCCGTTTTTTATGTGCTTTTCCGAATCTTGAACGCATGACACATTCTTTTTCTGCGCTGCTGACACGTCGGGGCATGGCCCAATCGCTGGCTGCACTCATGGCGTCGTCAGCAGTCATGCCCGCATGGGCGCAGTTCAGGGTGGAAGTTTCGGGCGTGGGTCTGAAACAGTTGCCCATCGCCGTGCCGCCCTTTCGCGGGGAAGGCGCTGCGCCTCATAAAACGGCCGCTATCGTTTTGGCTGACCTGGAGCGCAGCGGCCTGTTTCGCAGCGTAAGCGCTGTCGATCAAGCCCTGGATGAAGCCACAGTGCCTGATGTGGGCCTGTGGCGTCAGCGCGGCGCCGATGCGCTGGCCGCCGGCAGTGTGCAAACCCAGGGCGATGGCCGCTGGCAGGTGCGTTTTCGTTTGTGGGATTCCGTGCGCGGGCAAGACTTGGGCGGGCAGGGCTACACCGTGCCGCAAGGCGAGTTGCGCCTGGCCGCGCATCGCGTGGCGGACTACATTTACGAGAAGTTGACGGGCGAAAAAGGCGTGTTTTCCACGCGTCTTGCCTATGTCACCAAGGCTGGTCGCCGTTACACCTTGTGGGTGGCTGATTCCGATGGCGAGAACGCGCAGTCGGCTCTGTCCAGCCCGGAGCCCATCATTTCGCCGGCATGGTCGCCCGATGGCCGCCAATTGGCCTATGTGTCGTTCGAATCGCGCAAACCTGTGGTCTATGTGCACGATGTGGCCTCGGGCCGCAGGCGTATGTTGGCGAATTTTCGGGGTTCCAATAGCGCGCCGACCTGGTCACCCGACGGGCGCAGTCTGGCCGTGACGCTCTCGCGTGATGGAGGCTCGCAGCTATACATCATCAATGCAGGTGGTGGCGAGCCCCGGCGGCTGACCCGCTCCAGCGCGATTGATACTGAGCCCACGTTCTCACCCGATGGAGGCTCGATCTATTTCGTGAGCGACAGGGGCGGTTCGCCGCAGGTCTATCGGATGCCGGTCAGTGGCGGCAATGCCCAGCGTGTGACCTTCACGGGCAACTACAACATTTCGCCTTCGGTCAGCCCGGATGGCCGCTGGCTGGCCTACATCAGCCGCACGGGTGGAGCTTTCCGCCTGCATGTGCTTGAGTTGGCAACCGGGGCGGTGACGGCTTTGACGGATACCGTTGAAGATGAAAGCCCCAGCTTCGCCCCCAATAGTCGGCTGATCGTGTATGCCACTCGGCAAGGCGGTCGCGATGCCCTGATGACCACCACGCTGGATGGCAAGATCAAGGCGCGCCTGGCGGGCAAAGGCGGCGATATTCGGGAGCCTGCCTGGGGCCCCTTCCAGAACTGATTTCTTTCACTATCACTCTTGCTTAAAAAGGAGCAAATCATGTTGTTCAATCGTTACCTTATCGCTGCAGCTGCCTTGGCACTTTTGAGCGCTTGCAGTAGCACTGAAACCGTGGATCCGCAGGCAGGCGCTGGCACTGCCACCACCATGCCTGGCGACACGGCTGGCTCGGGCGTGGCTAGCGTGCAGGCTGACACCAGTGCGATGGATGCCGCCGGCCCTGCAGGCGTGCCCACCGTGGTGTATTTCGATTTCGACAGCTTCGTGGTCAAGCCTGAATATCAGTCTGTAATTGACGGACACGCCCGCTATTTGCAGGCCCACCGTGGCCGTCAGGTCACGCTGGAAGGCCATACCGACGAGCGCGGCGGTCGTGAATACAACCTGGCCCTGGGGCAAAAACGCGCCGAAGCCGTGCGACGTGCGCTGGGCGTTAATGGCGTTTCCGATGCCCAGGCCGAACCCGTGAGCTTTGGCGAAGAAAAACCCGCTGTCGCTGGCACTGGCGAAAGCGCGTGGTCGCAAAACCGTCGCGTTGAAATCAAATACCGTTGATTCAAGCCGGGATGCAGATGAAAAAAATGCGTCTGACGGCTTTGGCGCTGTCGTTGGCTGCGGCCAGCTTCAGCGCCCATGCCCTGTTTGGCGATGACGATGCCCGGCGTGCCATTCTGGATTTGCGTCAGCGCCTGGATGCTTCCATCACTGCGCAAAACCGCATGGCGGAAGAACAGGAACAAACGCGCCGCGTGATGCAGGAGATGCAAAACCAGATCGTGACGTTGAGCAATGAAGTGGCCCAGCTGCGCGGCATGCAGGAGCAAGCCCAGCGCGACTTGGAACGTCAGCAGCAGGCCATGCAGGGTATGGAAGATCGCCTGCGCAAGGCGGAAGCCAGCGAGCAGCTTTCTGCGGAGTCATCCGATGGCGAGGTTGCGGGAGGGGCATCTTTCAATCCGAACGCTCCGGTCAATGCAGTGGCGGCGGATCAGTCGCGCACGGCAACGGATGTGGCCGAGCGCAAGGAATACGATGCCGCGATGGAAGTCTTCCGTGCGGGCGACTATCGCGGGGCGCAAACCCGGCTGGCGCGCTTTATCAAAAAGCACCCGCAAAGCAGTTATGCGCCATCGGCCCTGTTCTGGTTGGGCAATGCGCAATACGCCACGCGCAACTACAAGGAAGCCATTACCAACTTCCGTTCCTTGCTGACCAACGCGCCCCGGCATGACAAGGCGTCGGAAGCCTTGCTGGCCATTGCCAACTGCCAAATCGAGCTGAAAGACAAGCGCGCAGCCCGCGAATCGCTGAACCAGCTCATCAAAACCTATCCGCGCACTGAAGCAGCGCAGGCTGGCCGCGAACAGCTCGCCCGCCTGCGCTAAAATGCGCAGTTGCCTTGCCGCACCCTGCGGACGCCGGGGGCGGCTTTTTCCTGTATGGGCGGTGCGTGTGTGTCAGGCGTGACTGGCCGCAGCCGTCCATCAATTCATCCAAAAGGAGCTTGAATGCGTCATTACGAAATCATTTTGCTGATTCACCCGGATCAGAGCGAACAAGTGCCCGCCATGCTGGAGCGCTACAAGGGCATGATCACCAGCGGTGGCGGTCAAATTCACCGTGTTGAAGACTGGGGCCGCCGCCAATTGGCCTATCAAATCAACAAGCTGTCCAAAGCCCATTACATCTGCCTGAATATCGAAGCCTCGCAGGATGTGCTCAATGAGCTGGAACATGCCTTCCGCTTCAATGACGCCGTGCTGCGTCACCTGACCGTGCAAAAGGCCAAAGCCGAAACTGGCCCTTCCTCCATGATGAAAACCGTGGAACGCGAGGAAGCCCGCAAATCGCAGCAAGCCGCTGAGCAAGCTGCCGACTAAGGTTTTTGAGCTTTTCGAGAGGCGATTGATAACGCGGCTTTCCCGCGTGGCAATACCCTCAGGCTCAAATGCACACAAAAGGCGCATTGATTTTTTGCATGGATTGTTTTCTGGTCCATTGAATGAACCGGATAGAACTGTCGGCCATTGTTTGCGAGCGGGGCGCTCTGCGTTACACGCCGGCGGGATTGCCTGCGCTGGATTTGCAGCTTGTGCATGAGTCCAGCCAGGCCGAAGCCGATCACGCCGTGCAAGTCAAACTGAATATCAAGGCGGTGGCCATAGGCGCTGTGGCCGAACGGCTGGATAAACAGCCTGTCGGTCTGAATGCTCGATTTTCAGGATTTTTGGCCAATATGCGTCAAACGCGCCAGATTGTGCTGCATATTCAGGATTTTCAACAAAATTTGTTTTAAGGAGGCCCCAAATGGCCACGTTCAAGAAATTCAATAAAGACAAACGCCCCAAGCGCAATACCCAGTCGCTTTTGTTCAAGCGCAAGCGCTTTTGCCGCTTTACCGTTGCCGGCGTGGAAGAAATTGATTACAAGGATATTGACACCCTGCGCGATTTCATTTCCGAAAACGGCAAGATCATTCCTGCCCGCCTGACCGGCACCCGCGCCCTGTATCAGCGCCAGCTCAACACGGCCATCAAGCGCGCGCGCTTTCTGGCTCTGTTGCCCTACACCGACAAGCACCGCGTCTGATCCGCAGACAAAGGAGTAACCACACCATGCAAATCATTCTTCTGGAAAAAGTGGCCAACCTGGGCAACCTGGGTGACATCGTCAAGGTCAAGGACGGCTACGCACGCAACTTTCTGATCCCCTCCGGCCGCGCCCGCCGCGCCACCGAGGCCAACAAGGCCGAGTTTGAAGCGCGCCGCGCCGAGCTGGAAAAACAGGCCGCCGAGAAACTCGCCGCTGCCCAGCAGCAGGCTGAAAAACTGACCGGCGCTGTCATCAAGCTCACGCAAAAATCCGGCGTTGACGGTCGCCTGTTCGGCTCCGTCACCAACTTCGATATTGCCGAAGAGCTGGAAAAACAGCACGGCGTGCAAGTGCACAAATCGCAAATTCGCCTGCCCTCCGGCCCCATCAAAACCGTGGGCGACGCCACCGTCGTCATCGGCCTGCACACCGATGTGCTGGCCGAAATCACGGTCTCCGTTTACGGCGAAACGGCCTGATTGCCGCCGCGCAAATTCCTTTTGCTGCGCAAGCCGCTGGGTTTCAAAGCCCGGCGGCTTTTTTCTTGCGCAAGCGGATATGTGCTTTTGCCACCCGTCTGCGCCACGTTCACCGCATTTGCCGTGGTTTTGCACGAACTGGCGCAATGACAAGCGCCCCCGCCCCGCCTATTCTTGCCCCCCATGTCTGACGATCTGATAGCCCCCCCGCCCATGCACCAGGCCGACGACGCGCCCGCGCCCGTGGAAGATGACCTGCCCCCTGCCGAGCCCGAAGCGGACTTGCCCATCTCCGACACGCAAATCAGCCAGCTGCGCATCCCGCCGCACTCGCTGGAGGCCGAGTCCAGCGTGCTGGGCGGCCTGCTGCTGGACAACAGCACCTGGGACCGCGTGGGCGACTTGCTCATCGACAGCGACTTCTACCGCTTTGAGCACAAACTGATCTACGCCGCCTGTGGCCGCCTCATCAACGAAAGCAAACCGGCCGACGTCATCACCGTCTTTGAAGAACTCCAGCGCCAGGGCAAAGCCGAGGAAATCGGCGGCATCGCCTACCTCAACGCCCTGGCGCAATACGTGCCCAGCGCCGCCAACATCCGCCGCTACGCCGAAATCGTGCGCGAGCGCGCCATCCGCCGCAAACTCATCACCGCCAGTGACGAAATTGCCACCAGCGCCTTCAACCCCCAGGGCCGCGGCGTGGACAAAATCCTCGACGAAGCCGAACAGCGCATCTTCAAAATCGGCGAAGAAGGCTCGCGCATGAAAGAAGGCTTTCAATCCATGGACCTGCTCGTCACCCGCCTGATCGACCGCGTGCAGGAAATGGCCGACAACCCCAACGACATCACCGGCGTGCCCACCGGCTTCATCGACCTCGACCGCATGACCGCCGGCCTGCAAGCGGGCGACCTGGTCATCCTCGCGGCCCGCCCCTCGATGGGCAAAACCGCCTTTGCCATCAACATCGCCGAACACGTCGCCCTGCAAGCGGGCCTGCCCGTGGCCGTTTTCTCCATGGAAATGGGCGCGGCGCAACTGGCCGTGCGCATCGTCGGCTCCATCGGCCGCATCGACCAGGGCCACCTGCGCACCGGCCGCCTCACCGACGAAGAATGGCCGCGCCTGACCGAAGCCATTGAGCGCCTGCGCACCGTCAGTCTGCACATCGACGAAACCCCCGGCCTCACCCCATCGGAGCTACGCGCCAGCGCCCGCCGCCTGGCCCGCCAGCAAGGCAAGCTCGGCCTCATCGTCGTTGACTATCTGCAACTGATGAGCGGCTCGGCCAGCGACGGCGAAAACCGCGCCACCGAACTGGGCGAAATCTCGCGCGGCCTCAAGGCCCTGGCCAAAGAACTGCAATGCCCCGTCATCGCCCTCTCGCAGCTCAATCGCAGCGTCGAGCAGCGCACCGACAAACGCCCCATGATGAGCGACCTGCGCGAATCCGGTGCCATCGAACAAGACGCCGACATCATCATGTTCATCTACCGCGACGACTACTACAACAAGGAAAAATCCGCCGAACCCGGCGTAGCCGAAATCATCATCGGCAAACAGCGCAACGGCCCCACCGGCACCGTCAAACTCACCTTCATCAAACCCCTCACCCGCTTCGAAAGCCTGGCCTACGGCGCGCCGGAAGACTATTGAGCTGCCCCGCTGAGCGTCACACATTTGATAACAATATTTTGCTTATCAAACAGGCAAACCGGCAGCAGCTCCCGCAAACACTGCGAAGCACGCTATGAATTCAGGAATTTTTTGTGGATAACCTGGCTTTTCGAGCCGTGTGGAAGTGGCTGGTGAGGGGACGATTAAAGGGGGCGGCTCATCCAGACGGCGTCGGGGTTGAGGATGCGCAGAGGCGGTCGGGGTGAAGCCGTGGTGACGGCTTTTTTGAGGGAACGGGCGGCCCCGCGCGGCGATGGGGGGCAAAGGGTTGAGCCGGGTCTTTAGGCTGCGCACGTTTGTTCACATGATTTTGCTTATCGAATAAGCAAACCGGCTGCAGCGCCCGTAAACACTGCGAAGGGCGCTATGAATTCAGGAATGATCTGTGGATAACCTGCCTTTTCGGGCCGTGCAGAAGTGGCAGGAAAGGGGCGATCAGAGGGGGCGGGTCATCCAGATGGCGTCGGGGCCGAAGCTGTGCAGGGGGGCGGCGGGGGGCTGGGGGGTGAAGCCGTGGCGGGCCCAGTAGGGGTGGGCGCCTTGCACGGCGATGAGGGCGGCCAGGCGCAGGGGCTGGGGGTAGCGGCGGGCCTGGTTGAGTGTGTGGTGCAGCAAGGTGGCGGCCAGGCCCTGGCGGGTGTGGGTGGGGGTGACGGCGATGTCGTGCAGGTAGAGGCAGTCGGCGGGGGCGTCGGGTGCGGCGGCGGGGCTGTGGTTCCACTGCGGGGTGTGGGCGCTGTGCCAGGGCAGGGCGATGGCGTAGGCGAGGAGTTCGCCGGCGGGGTTGGCGATTGCCCAGCTCAAGGGGTGGGTGGGCGCGGCGGCGGCGATTTTGTGGGCGAGGGTGTGGGCGCTTTCGATGAGTTCGGGGCGGTAGGCGCGGGCTTGCACGGCGAGGACGGCGGTCAGGGGCCAGTGGTGCAGGGGGGTGAGGGTGTAAGGGCTGCGGAGCGGGTGCATGGGGGGGATGGGGCGCTTGGGTGCGTAAAAAAAACGGGCCGCTGTGGGCGGCCCGTTGTGCTGGTGCGGCAAGGCGCGGGGGGTTACATGAAGAGTTCGATGGCTTTCATGAAGCCTTGCAGGGTGAAGGCGTTGATGATGTCCACGAAGAAGGCGCCGACCAGGGGCACGATGAGGAAGGCTTTGTGCGAGGGGCCGTAGCGGTCGGTGAGGGCCTGCATGTTGGCGACGGCGGTGGGGGTGGCGCCCAGGCCGAAGCCGCAGTGGCCGGCCGAGAGGATGGCGGCGTCGTAGTCATTGCCCATGACGCGCGCGGTGACGAAGGTGGCATACAGGGCCATGACGACGGTTTGCACGGCCAGGATGAACATTACGGGCAGGGCCAGTCCGGCCAGTTCCCACAGGCGCAGCGAGAGCAGGGCCATGGCCAGAAAGAGCGAGAGGGAGATGTTGCCGAAGACGTCGATGGCGCGGTCGAACATGTTGGTGCCGAAGATGAGCACGAGGCCGTTGCGCACGATCACGCCGCCCATGAGCGCCCAGACGAATTGGGGCAGCTGGAAGGCGGTGCCTTTGGCCAGGTTGAACATGATGTCGGAGAAGGCCAGGCTGGCGGCGAACATGGCCAGGGTGTGCAGGCCGGATTCGGCGGTGATGAGGCGCTGGGCGTGGGGCTGCTCGAAGGCGACGTCTTGCGTGGCGTCGCCGGGGGTGGCGGTGCCGGGGGTGGCTTTGCCGCGCAGCAGACGGCGGGCGACGGGGCCGCCGAGCAGGCCGCCCATCACCAGGCCGAAGGTGGCGCAGGCCAGGCCCAGGGCGATGGCGCCTTGCACGCCGGCGGCTTCCAGGTCTTTGCCCCAGGCGGCGGCGGTGCCGTGGCCGCCGGTGAGGGTGATGGAGCCTGCCACGAGGCCGAGGCGGGGGTCCAGTCCCATGACGCCGGCCATGACGGAGCCGACGGTGTTCTGGATGATGATGAGGCCGGAGACGGCGATGGTGAAGATGACCAGGGGTTTGCCGCCCTGGCGCAGGCGGGCGAAGTCGGCCGACAGGCCGATGGAGGAGAAGAAGGCCAGCATGAAGCCGTCTTGCAGGGGTTTGTCGAATTTGAAGTTGATGCCCTGGGTGGCTTGCAGCACGTAGAGCGCGATGGCCACGACCAGGCCGCCTGCGACGGGCTCGGGGATGTTGAAGTCCTGCAGGAACTTGATGTGACGCACCAGCCATTGGCCGAGCAGGAGCACCAGCGCTGCGGCGATGAGCGTGTAGTAGGCATTGAAGACGAAGGGTTCAGTCATCGTTTTTTTTCTTTCAGTCAAAGAAAACGCATGAAGCGCGAAGGGTGGGGTGACGACGGGCGCAGCCCCTTGGGAAAACGGTCAGATGGGGTTGGAAAGGGTTGAAAGCGGGGGTGAAAGTGGTTTGAGGGCGGTTGGGAAGCGGCCCCGGCCCCGTGAGGGGCCGCGCCGGGCGGCGATCGGGTTTGAAAGCTGCCTGGCGCGGGGCGGGCCGGGTTATTGCACCTGCACGGGGGCGTTGGGCAGGAGGCCGTACATCTCGGGGGCATACAGCGCTTCCACGCGGGTGGGCGGCAGTTTGAAGACGCCGGGGTTGTTCAGCCGCACGGTGTATTCGACGGTGATTTCTCCCTTGGGCAGGTATTCGTAGTAGGAGCGCCAGGCTTCAAAGCTGCGCTCTTCATAGGCCAGCCAGTAGGTTGCGCCTTCGCGCCGCTCGCCCTGGGTGGCGATGGCCGAGTCACGCCCCAGGCCGCTGCCCAGGATGGTGGCGCCGCCGGGCACGGGGTCGGAGATGGCGACCCAGCTCATGTCGGAGCCGGCCTTGATGCGCAGTTGCACGCGCAGCACGTCGCCGCGCGAGTAGTGGCCTGCGGGCAGGTTTTTGTCGGCCTGCTCCAGCGCGGTGACGGTTTTGCTGATCTGGTAGCCCGCGGCGAAGGGGGCTTCCAGGGGCACGGCGGCCAGCGATTGCACGGTGAGCCAGGGGCGGCCCGTGCCTTCGTGGGTGACTTGCAGCTCACCGCTGCCGCTGCCCCAGGGCAGCATGGCGGTGTTGTTCACGTACTGGACGGGAACGCGCGTGTCGCGGCCGGCGGCGTCTTCGGCGCTGGCCGGGCGCACCTGGGCCCAGTCGATTTGCCCCTGGGCCTTGCCCAGGCGGGCCTGGGTGCGGCCGCTGACGGGGCCGCTTTCGCGGGCGCGGGCAAAGCGCTCCAGCGCCAGGCTGCCCCAGAGGTTGGCCGTGGTGGTTTGCCACGCCCCGCCTTGTTGGCGCTGGATGAAGCCGCTGACGATGCGGCCCAGGTCGTCTTGCCAGGCCGGGTCATCCAGCACGGTGAGCAGCAGGCGGGCGGTGTTCACGTCGCCGCCATCCATCAGCCACCACCAGTGGTCGCTTTCCTCGGTGCTGAAGACCAGGCGCGTGCCTTGCCAGGACAGGCGCGCGCGCAGCGTTTGCATGGCTTCTTCCAGCAATGCGGCCTGGTTGGGCACGCCCTTGATGCGGCGCAGTGCGCTGGCCCACTGGATGACGGCGCTGCTGGGCCAGTCGGCCGGGTCAACTTGCACGGACGAGAGCATGGCGGGGCGCGCCGCGCCGTAGCGCGAGAGGGCCTCGATGGCGGCAATCTTGCGCACATCCAGATCAGGGCGCGGGGCCCAGTGGCGGCGCTCGATCCGGCCTTCCACGAAGGCGGCCAGCCCGGCCAGCATTTGCTTGCGGGCATCTTCGGGCAGGGCGTAGCCCGGATTGATGCGGCTGGCCTCGTGCGTGGCGGCCAGCAGCCAGGCGGTGAGGATGGGGCTGCCGCTGTGGGAGTTGCCGGAGGCGGGCGGGAAGTAGTAGGCCAGGCCGTCGCTGTCCAGATAGGCGGGCAGGGCGTCTGCCACGGCTTGCCATTGCGCCAGATCGCGCATGCCTATGGCCTTGCTGGTTTTTTGCTCCAGGCAGCTGTAGGGATAGCGCTGGAACCAGTCATGCACGGCGGGCAGGCCGTCGGCCAGGCTGGCTTGCATGGCCAGGGCCACGCCGCCCTGACCGGGCAGGGCAGAGGCCGGGCGGGAGACGGGCAGGCTGTAGGTTGCGCCATTGCCTTCGAGCTGCACCAGCGTGGCTTGCTGCACGGTCATGGGCACGGCGGGCAGCACGCGCTGGTTGATCTTGAGCGCGTCTTGCGCGCCGCCTTCGGCCCGGGCGCTGATTTGCCACTGAATCTGGCTTTCGCCCGTGGCGGCCAAGGTGTCGGGGGCGGTGACGCGCCAGGTGGCCTGGCTGGCCTGGCCGGGGGCGATTTGCAGGGTTTGCGGCTCGGTCTTGAGCGGCTGGGCCTGGGCCTGCACGGTCACTTTCATGGGCTGCTCGGTGGTGTTGCGCAAGGTGACGCTGGCGTCATAGCTGTCGCCGGCGCGCACCAGGGGCGGCAGGCCGCTGATGATTTGCAAGTCCTGCGTGACCCGCAAGGCGGCCTTGCCGGTGCCGAACATTTGCGCGCCGCTATCGGCGATGGCGACGACCTGGAAGGTGGTGAGCGCGTCGTTGAGCGGCACATCCACGCTGGCCTGGCCTTGTGCGTCCAGGGTGATGTCGGGCTTCCAGAGCAGCAGGGTGTCCAGCAGTTCGCGCACGGGCGCGCCGCCAGCGCCGTCGCCGCCGGCGGGGGCGGCCTTGCGGCCGTAGTGGCGTCGGCCCACGATTTCCATTTGCGCGGTGGCGGTTTCCACGCCCCAGGCGCGGCGCTGAAGCATGGCTTCAAGCAGGTTCCAGCTGCGGTTGGGCATTAGCTCCAGCAGGGCCTTGTCCACCACGGCCAGGGCCACTTGCGCGCCGGCGGCGGGCTGGCCGTTGGGCAGCTTGGCCTGCACGCGAACGCGGGCGGTGGCGCGGGGGGCGTAGCTGGGTTTGTCGGCTTCCACGCCCACGTGCATGCGGTGTGCTTGCGCGTCCACGCGGATTTCGCCCACGCCGAAGCGCCAGGTGGGCTTGCTCAAGTCCACCAGCGCGGTGGGGGCGGTGTAGGTTTCATCCTTGGCGCGGAAGGCCTTCCACCACTCGATGGGGCTTTTGAAGCCCCAGGTGAAGAAGCTGTACCAGGGCACTTCATGCAGCCGCCCGCGCAGGGCGAGCACGCTGACGTAAACGTTGGGCGCCCAGTCGGGCTGCACTTTCAGGCTGACGGTGGGGTCATCGCCCGAGAGTTCGACCACCTGCGTTTGCACCACGCCTTCGCGCTCCACGGCCACCAGGGCCGTGGCCTTGCGAAATGGCATGCGCACCTGAAAGCGCGCGGTTTCGCCGGCCTGGTATTCCTTGCGCTCGGGCAGCACGTCGATGCGGTCGTGGTTTTCGCCGTCGAACCACAGCTCGCCCTGGCGCGTGACCCACACGTTGACGGCGGCCTGCATGTGGCGGCCCGCTTCGTCGGCCACGGAGGCCACCAGTTCCACGCGGCCGGGGCGCGTCAGATCGGCCTTGCACGTCAGCAGGCCCAGTTCATCGCTGCTGCCGCTGCACACGGTGCCCAGATCGTGGGTTTCGTGGTGGTGGTCATAGGCGTAGAAGCCGCCCACCAGGCGTTTGCGCGTGGTTTGGGTGACGTGCGCCAGCGCCTTGATGCTGACTTTGGCGCCGGCCTTGGGCTTGCCATCCAGCCCCAGGGCCAGGGCCTGCACTTGCAGCTTGCGGCCGACGGACACCCAGTCATCGGCGCGCACGCCGGCGATGACGGCAGCGGGCCAGAGGTTTTGCGTGCTGCTGAGGGTTTGGATTTCGCCGTTGGGATCGGCATAGGTGGCTTCCAGGCGCAACTGGCGCGGGCGCAAGGATGGCGGCAGCCTGTCCAGCGTGAGCTGGCCCGCGCCCTGGGCGTCGAGCTTGAGTTCGGCCTTGTCCAGCACCAGGCGCTGATCGGATTGGGAGCTGTCTTCCTCTTCCTCGTCGTCGCTGGAACTCAATGAGCTTTGCTGCGGCTGCGAGGGGGCCTGGAAGCTGAATTCCTCGTAGTCGGAAAACTGCAAGTCGCGCTCGCGCAGCAGGGCCGAAACCTGCATC
Source organism: Ottowia sp. (assembly GCA_052170415.1). Classification (GTDB taxonomy): domain Bacteria; phylum Pseudomonadota; class Gammaproteobacteria; order Burkholderiales; family Burkholderiaceae_C; genus Ottowia. The sequence goes on from JBQNAO010000010.1 coordinate 37,468, forward strand.
GGCAGTCCGGATGCGGCGCCGCCGGCGACGTAGCTCATTTGCACCTGTATGGGTAGGCTGGCGGCGTTGATGAGGGCGTTTTTGTCGGGCACGCCCATCTGGCCTTGCAGCACGGGCAGGCGAAATTCCTCGACGCGGAACTGCCCGGTGGTGTCCAGTCCGGGCATGCTGATTTCATATACGCCCAGTTTGGCGGCGGCGGGCACGGCAAATTGGCTCAAGGCGTAGCGCCCGCCGGTGGGGGTGTCCACCCATTTCAGGGGGGTTTTGAATTCCTGCCCGCTGCCCACGTGGGTGATGGTGAGGCTGGCGGGCAGTTGCTTGCTCGGGGGGATGGCCAGGGTGCCTTTTTCGGGGCCGACGGGCAGGCGCGCGTAGTGCTTCATGGAGACGGTTTCGCCCGCGCGCACCAGCGTGCGGTCGAGCACCGTGTGGGCCAGCACCGTTTTTGCGGAGTTGTAGTAGCTGCCGGTGAGCACGTTAAAGCGCCAGGGCTCGATGCCCTTTTGCCACTCGCTCCAGACAAAGGCCATGTCGGCCGGCCCCTGCTTGCCACCCTGGCTGCGGGCGCTGATGAAGTAGCCGGGGCTGTCGGTGCTGGAGTCGATGTTTTTGCACTCGGGCGCGCGGGCGGTGATGGTGTCCAGCCGCGCCACGCCTTGCGCGTCGGTCACGGCTTCGGCCAGGGCTTTGCCGTCGCAGCTGGAAACGCGCACGTTCGCGCCGGCCACGGGCTGGCCCTTGTCCAGCGTCGTCACCCAGGCCAGGCTGCCCTGGGCGCTGTATTTGAAATGCACGCCCAGGTTGGTCACCAGCGCGGCGGTGCGCACATACATGGTGCGCTGCGGGCCGTATTCGTCGGTCAGCAGGGATTTGCCCAGCTGCTGCGAGGCGATTTCCAGCACGTGAAAGCCCGGCTCCAGCGGAATGCCCACCACTTCGAGGGGGCGGCTGTCGCCTTTTTCGGCCTGCGGCAGCGCCTGTGTTTGCACGCCGCCCAGCCCGGCCAGCAGGGAAACGGCGCGGCTTTCCACGTAGTTTTCGCCCATGTCTTCGGTGGGGGGCGGCAGCGCCGTGCGCGCCACGGGCGAGGCCAGCTTGCGCGACACCATGGAGTTGTCGAAGGTTTCGATGCGGCGCATCCAGGAAATGATTTCGGTGTCGCTGTCGGTTTGCAGACGGCTGACGTTCATGACCTGGGCGGAGAGGTTGCCTTCCACGCGGCGCAGCGTGACCGGCAGCATGGGGATGGTTTTTTCGCCCTCGGCAAAGCGCTCGATGATGCCGAAGGGAGCGGCGGCGAACTTGGCCAGCGGGGGCATGGCGGCGGTGCGCAGCGCCATGGGGAAGCTGGCCGCGTTGTCCAGCACGCGGCCGCTGGCGTCGCGCAAGTCGGCCGGCAGTGTCAGCTTGAGCGTGTCGTTTTCCGGCAGCGGCGCGTCAAATTTGATGTGGTTGACCAGGCTGTCGGGCGTGCTGTCTTCATCAGGCGCGGGCTTGATTTCGCCCTGGCTGGTTTGCAGGCGCGCGTTGTCCAGCACGCGGCGCGGCACGTCGGACGAAAGCTCCAGCGTCACCGGGCGTATGGGCATGCACGCGGCCTGGGCGTTTTCGCGCTCGCAGCTGATGCTGGCGGTGAAAGGCTTGCGCACGCTGAATTCAAAGTTTTTTTCCCTGGTGTTGACCACGCCGTCGGGGGTGGAGACGCCTTTGCCATACACCAGTTGCACGTCGCTGCCTGCGCTGAAGCGCCGCTGGCATTGCAGCGCTACCAGCGTGGCGTCGTCACGGGCGGCGACTTTTTGCAGGCCGGCGGCCTTGATCAGCGCCTGGCGCTCATCGCCTTGCAGCAGGCGCACGGGCACGCGCTCGCCCACGCCGTCCAGCTTGCACCACACGTTGGCCTGCACGCTTTCGGCCGTGACCGGGCCGCTCAGGTGCAGCACGAAGGATTGTTCTTCTTCCACATTGCGCCAGGTGGGCGGGCGTATCTGGCGCACGGCCGGGCCGCCGGTGCTGAAGGAGAAGTTGCTGGCGGGCAGCGCCTGGCCGGCGGGGGATTTGAAGCGGGGCTGGGAGGTGAGCTTGCAGCTCACGCCAGCGGGCAGGTCGTCGGCAAAGTCGAACACCCATTCGCGCGCGCTGGTCCAGCGGCCCTGGCCTTTTTGGGTTTTGTTGCATTGCAGGGCGAAGGGCGCGGCTGCCTGGGGGTCGCCAAAGCGCACGGCATCGCTTTTGAATTTGACGACCACTTGCCTGATTTCGGCTACTTCGCCCTGCGGCGAGACACTGGCGATTTGCAATGTCTGGCCAGCGGCGGGGGCAGTCTGGGGCTTCACTTTTTGTGCATGTGCGCCGGCGACGGGGAGCGCGGCGATGAGGGCCAGCAGGGCGGCCCGGTGCATGTGTTTCATGAGGCTTTCCGTGTGACAAAGTTTGCGTTCGGAGATTGTGGCCCAAAGCGGGCGGGTTTCCGCCCGTTTTCGACGGCTGAATGCAAGGAGTTTTTGTTGTCGGGGCGGCAGGCCGGGCGGGTTGGGCCGTGTGGTTGCATTTGGCAACAAAATTTTGCTTAACGATTGGGCAAATGGCCCGCATCGCCCGTCAATGCTGCGAAGGCAGCTATCAATTCAGGAAAAATCTGTGGACAACTTTGCTGATCGCAGGGGTTTTCGGGCATGAAAAAAGCGCCCTTTGCGGGGGCGCTTGGGGTTGGGACAGAGGCGGCGGCAGCGGGGCCGATGCCTGTGGCGGGCGATCAGCCCTGGTGGGGGCGTTTGCCGGCGTTTTTCTTGCTGCGGATGTGCGCGCCGCGCTCCTGGCTGCGGCGCTGGCCCTGGCCTTGGCGGGGTTTGACGGCGCCGGGCAGGGGAGCGGTGGCTTTGCGGTCGGCTTCGGTGACGATTTTGTTGCCCATGTTGAGTGTTTCCTTTCGATCAGGCGGGGGATGGGGAAAAAAGCCGGCTATTTTCACTGTTTTTTGGCGGGCGGGGGCTTTTTCAGTGGCCGCGCAGCTGGCGCAGTTTGATGAAGGCCAGGGCGGCCATGACGGCGTCGTTGAGCGCGTTGTGCGCTTCGCGGGTGGGCAGGTTCAGCTCTTTCATGATGGTGGCAAAGCGCAGGTCGATGTCGGCCTGGTCGTGCTGCTGGTAGGGGGGCAGCTGGCGAAAGCGCCAGTCGTAGTAGAGGGCGGAGATTTCGATTTTTTCCTGCGGCAAGGTGATGCCCAGGGTGGCTTTGAGGCAGCGGTTGATCATGGCCACGTCAAAGGCCAGGTAGTAGCCCACGAGGGGGCGCGGGCCGATGAAGTGCAGCAGCTGGTGCATGGCATCGACCGGCTCCAGCCCGTGCGCGACGTCTTGCTGGCGCAGGCGGTGCACGCGGATGCTCTCGGGCGGCAGCGTGCGGCTGGGGCGCACGAGCAGCTCCAGCCGCTGGCTGGTGAGGATGCGGTTGCCCGCGATGCGCACGGCGCCGATGGCGATGATGTCGTCGCTGCGCGGGTTCAGGCCGGTGGTTTCGCAGTCCAGGGCCACCCATTCGCCCGGCGGCGGCGGGGCCAGCAGCTGTTGCCACTGGCTGCCCTGGAAGGCGCGCTGGCGCCAGCGCTGGTGCAGGTGGTGCAGCCAGTTCATAGCGCGCCCAGGCGAAAGCGGTGGCGCAGTTGCGCCTTGAAGCGTTTGACGACGTCGAGCGCGTCTTTGAGCAAGTCGCGCTCGAAGCTGCTCAGGCTGCGCGGGTCTATGCCGCCGGCCGCGCCGGGGGGCTGGGGCAGATCGCCCAGGCCGGCCTTGAGGCGCAGGGTCATGAAAAAGTGCAGGCTCTCCAGCACGTCGCGCGCCATGCTTTCGTCGATTTGCCCGGCCTGCACCAGCGCTTGCAGGCGCTCGGCGGTGCTGGTGTGCGGTATGCGCGCGGCCAGCGCCAGGCTGCGCACGCCGTGCACGAGGGGAAACAGGCCCTGTTTTTTCAGATCGAGCCGCTGATCGCCCTCGCCCAGCAGGCGGTTCCACCAGCCGCTGCTGCTGCCAAACAGGTCGATGGCGCTGGCAAAGTGGGCCTGCATGCCGGCGTTGTCGGTGGCCATGTCAAACAGGCTGGCGCGCACGCGCTGGAGCAGGGCGGCGTCGCCGCTGACGGCTTGCGCGTCCATGAAGATGGCCAGGTTCATGAGCTGCGCCGGCTCGGACCGCGCCAGCCACTGGCGGGCGGTGCGGGCGAAGTCGCCGGCGCTCATGCGCCAGTTGCCCTGGCTGAGCATGATGCCGCCGGGGCAGGGCGGGTAGCCAAAGCGCTCCAGGGCGTGCGAGAAGCGCTCGCAGATGGCCGGCAGCGAGGCCGGCGGCTGCCAGCCGTCGCGCCAGACGAGGGCGTTGTCCTGATCGGTCTTGAGCAGCTGCTCGCCCCGGCCTTCGCTGCCCATGACGAACAGGCAGGTGTTTTCGCGCACTTCGGCCGGGGCGACGAGCCGCCAGGCGCGGTCGAACAGGCGGGCGTTGAGGTCTTGCACCAGCCGCGCGATCAGGCTCACGCGCGTGCCGCCGCGAAACTGGCGGCCGATCATGGCGTTGATCTGCCCGGCCGCGCGCTCCAGCTCGTCCAGGCTGGCGGCGTCGTCCATTTGCATGGCGATCAGGTGCGAGTGGTTGGACAGAAAGCTGAAAACGTCCAGCGATTCGAGCACGCCGCGAATTTCCTCGCCATCCATTACCACCAGGCGGTGAATGCTGTTGCGCAGCATCAGCGCCAGGGCCTCGCCGACCTGGTCGCCCGCCTGCACCGTAATGAGCGGGTAGCTGGCCATCTGCCCCACAGCCAGGGTGTGCAGCGGCGCGCCGTGCAGCACGGCCTTTTGCAGCGATGTGGTGGTGAACATGCCCAGCCGGGGCGGCGCGCTGGCGCTGTCGCGCACCAGCACGTTGGTGCTTTTTTGCTCGTGAAAGATGCGCACCACGGAAAGCACATCGGCGCTGGCATCGACCACCACGGCCGGGCGGATGAAGGCCGCATCCACGCGCGCCATGTTCAGCGTTTGCAGCTCGTTGCCGCTTTGGCGCTGGCTGGCCACGCTGAGCTTGGCGCCCAGATCGGAAAACAGCAGCGCGCCAAAGGCCGAATTGGCGGCGATCAGATCATGGACGGTTTGCCGCGCCAGCGCATAGGCCAGCACTTCTTCGGCGGCCACGAAACGGCTGCTGGCCTTGCCGGCTACCAGGGCGCGGCCATCGAAGCAGTCGTCCGGGCCAAAGCGCGCGGCGCTGGTTTGCTGCCCGGCCTCGTCGAACTGGCTGACCTGGCCTTTGATGATGACGAACAGGTGGCTGGGCGCTTCGCCCACGTCCAGGATGACCTCGCCGGGGCGGAAATACGCCACATCCACATGGTCGCGCACCAGGCGCTGCTCGTGCAGGGTGAGGGCGTCAAACGGAGAGGCGCTGAAGTTGAAGGCATTGGGCATGGCCCGGCCATGCTAGGCGGCGCGCCCCGGCCCTGGCTAGTGGCGCTAACCCTGAACCTCATGCAGCGCCAGGCGCGGCTTGCATTTTGTTGCCCTGTTTTGCCCAATATTTCAGCAACAGGCCCGCAGCGCCCGTCAATACTGCGAAGGGTGCTATCAAATCAGGAGAAATCTGTGGATAAATTGCCGCACCGCGAGGGGGAATGCCGCCCGATGCGCGCTTTTCGGCCCTTGGCCTGCATCGCTGGTGGCCGGGGCCGCTGGCGGTACGCTTTTGCTTACAAGATTTTGTTCAAAATTCAGGCAAACCGGCCGCAGCGCCCGTCAATACTGCGAAGGGCGCTATCAATTCAGGAAAAATCTGTGGATAATTTTTCCGGCACAAGGGCGGCAAAGGGGATTTTTCGGGGGGAGGGGGATTTGCCCGGAAGCGGGCGGGGAGGGGAAGAAGGGGGAGAGAAGATGACGAGCCTTGACCCCGGCACTGGCTTCAAAGTTAGGGCTGCTTGGTTCCCCACCTGACCCGGTTGGCTCCTTCACCATGCGGGAAGGCCCGTCGGGGCGCGATTCTAGCGGCCAGCCGGCGCGCGGCAGAGGGGGCCTTCGTAGAATCCGCGCCCTATGTCCTACCTCGTACTGGCCCGCAAATACCGTCCGCGCAATTTTTCCGAAATGGTGGGACAAGAGCACGTCGTGCAGGCGCTGGGCAACGCCTTGCAGCAGCAGCGCCTGCATCACGCCTATTTGTTTACCGGCACGCGCGGCGTGGGCAAAACCACGGTGTCGCGCATCCTGGCCAAGTCGCTCAACTGCACGGGGCCGGATGGGCAGGGCGGCATCACCGCGCAGCCTTGCGGCCAGTGCGCGGCCTGCACGGCCATAGACGCCGGGCGCTTTGTCGATTACACCGAGCTGGACGCGGCCAGCAACCGCAGCGTGGACGAGGTGCAGGCCCTGCTGGAACAGGCCGTTTACAAGCCGGTGCAGGGGCGCTTCAAGGTCTTCATGATCGACGAGGTGCACATGCTCTCGAACACGGCCTTCAACGCCATGCTCAAGACGCTGGAGGAGCCGCCCGAATATCTGAAATTCGTGCTGGCCACCACCGATCCGCAAAAAGTGCCGGTGACGGTGCTCAGCCGCTGCCTGCAATTCAACCTGCGCCCCATGGCCCCCGAAACCGTGCTGGAGCACTTGCAGCGCGTGCTGGACAAGGAAAACGTGCCCGCCGAAGCGGCCGCGCTGCGCCTGCTGGCGCGTGCGGCGCGCGGCTCCATGCGCGACGCGCTGAGCCTGACCGACCAGGCCATCGCCTTCGGCAGCGGCCGCCTGGCCGAAGAAAGCGTGCGGCAAATGCTGGGCAGCGTGGATGGCAGCCTGGTCTTTCGCCTGATCGACGCCCTGGCCGCCGCCGATGGCCGCGCCGTGGTGGAGCTGGCCGGACACCTGCGCAGCCACGGCCTGTCGGCTGCCAGCGTGCTGGAAGACATGGCCAGCGCGCTGCAACGCATGGCCGTGCGCCAGGCCGTGCCCGACATGCCGCTGGATGAAACCGACCCCGACGCCGCCGAAATCGCCCGCCTGGCGCAGCGCCTGCCGGCCGACGAAACCCAGTTGCTCTACAGCCTGTGCATCCACGGCCGCGCCGAGCTGGGCCTGGCCCCGGATGAATACACCGGCCTGCTGATGACGCTGCTGCGCCTGCTGCCCTTCAAGGCCGCGCCCGCTGCGGCCGCGCCTGCCCCCGCAGCGCAGGCGGCGGCAGATACAGGGGCTGAAAAAAAAAACCTGAAAACGGCTGAAGCGCCGCCCGCGCCCTCGCCGGTGATTTCGGAGCCGCCCACGGCCGAAGAGCCTGGGGCGGCCGGGGCGATCGAAACGGCTGAATCTGCCGAACCCGCGCCGCCCGCCGAACCCGTTGCCTTGCCCCCTGCGCCGCCCCGGCCGGACGAGCCGCCCGCCGCCGATGCCGAGCCGCCCGTGGATGACGACGAATGGCAACGCGCACTGGAACAAGACTGGACGGATGCCCCCGCCTCCGAAACCGCCGGGGCAGACCAGGGCCGGGCCGCCCGATTGCCCCCCCGCCCCCCCGCCGTGCAGGCATTGCCCGTGCGCGAAGCGCCGCCGCCACTGCCGACGGGCCAGTCTGCCCCGGCTCAAACCGAAAACGCCCCTTCTGCGCCGAAGGAAGCTGCCCCGGAGCAAACGCGCCAGGGCCAGGCCATATGGTCTATTCCCTTGCGTGAAGCAGCCCCTGCGCCGGGGCTGGATGAGTGGCCTGCTGCTGCACCCGATACAGCCGATGCAGCGCAGGCGCTGCCCGCGTTTGAGGGCACGCCCGAGGGCGACTTCTGGTATGCCCTGGTGCAAGAGCTGATGGCGCGCGAGGCCATAGGCGGCCTGCCGCGCGAGCTGGCCCTGCACGCGCAATTGCGGGAGCGCGCCGAGGGCCGCTGGCGTTTGCAGGTGGAAAAAGCCCTGCTGGCGCAGCCCGCCACGGTGAGCCGCCTGCAAGCGGCCCTGCAAGCGGCCGGGCACGCCGTGGCGCTGGCCTTTGAAGAGGGGTCGGTGACGGATACCCCCTCCATGCGCAACGCCCGCCACGCAGCGATTCGCCTGCGGGCCGCCACGGCCTTTTTGCAAGCGGACGAGCTGGTGCAGCAGGCCGAGCGCGAGCTGGGGGCCGTGTGGGTGGCGAACTCGGTCAAGGCCCTGTAAGCGGGGTTTTGCAAGGGGACTTTGCAAACAGGGAGAAAACCCGGCTTGGCGCCCGCAAGGGCTTGGCCTGCTATCGGGCGGAGTGAATCGGGCAGATTCAGCGTCGCGCCTGATGAGCGTTTGGCGCGCGGCGGCGGGGCTGCGCCTTGCCGCGCCGATCGGGGTGTTTTTGCGCGCAGCGGCAGCGCGTAGCGGCAAACGGCTTTGTTTTCCAGAGTTGTTCTTCAGATTTGCTTCAGCGTTGCAGGCAAAGAAAAACCGCCCGGGCCTTGGGGCCGTGGGCGGTTTTTTTGGGCCTGCCCCCGCCAGCCGGGGCGGGAAGGGCGGGGCAGGCGGGCGTGCCGGGCGCTTACTTGGCGGCCTGCTTGGCCACGCGGCTGGGCAGTTTTTCCTTGATGCGGGCGCTCTTGCCGCTGCGCTCGCGCAGGTAGTAGAGCTTGGCGCGGCGCACGTCGCCACGGCGCTTGACTTCAATGCTGGCCACCAGCGGGCTGTAGAGCTGGAAGGTGCGCTCCACGCCTTCGCCGCTGGAGATTTTGCGGACGATGAAGCTGCTGTTGAGGCCGCGATTGCGCTTGGCGATGACCACGCCTTCGTAGGCCTGCACGCGCTTGCGGTTGCCTTCCACCACGGTGACGCCGACAACGACGGTGTCGCCCGGGGCGAATTCGGGAATGGTTTTGCCAAGGCGCTCGATTTCTTCTTTTTCGAGCTGTGCGATCAGGTTCATGGTTTCCTCGTTGATCGATCATGCGCACGCTACGCTAGGGGCGGCAGCCGGGCCTGGCAAGCATTTCACCAAGGTGAAAAAGCGCTTTTCCTGGCCCGGCCTTGTGTTCTGTGCCGCGGCTGGCAGAGGATCGTAAAAAACCCGGCATTATAGACGGGCCAGCACCTTTTCATCGGCTGGCGTGAGCAGGCCGCGGGCGCGGGCGGCGTCGAGCAAATCGGGACGCTGGCGGGCGGTGGCTTGCAGGCTTTGCTGGCGACGCCATTGCCGGATTTGCGCGTGGTGGCCGCCCAGCAGCTCGGGCGGCACGGCCTGGCCTTGCCAGACTTCGGGGCGGGTGTAGTGGGGGCAGTCCAGCAGGCCGTCCAGCGCGGGGTTGAAGCTGTCTTGCTGGTGGCTGCCTTCGTCGCCGAGCACGCCCGGTTGCAGGCGGGCGATGGCGTCCAGCAGGGCCAGGGCGGGGATTTCGCCGCCGGAGAGCACGAAGTCGCCCAGGCTGATTTGGTGGGTGACGTGGCGATCGATGAAGCGCTGGTCTATGCCCTCGTAGCGCCCGCAGATGAGCACCGCGCCGCTGCCTTCGGCCCACTTTTGCACGGCGGCGTGATCGAGCGGGCGGCCCTGGGGCGAAAAGAGGATGACGGCGGATTCCCGATTGGTTTCGTCTGCATTGCCAGCCTGCTGGCGGCTGGCGCGGGCGGCGGCCAGGCAGCGGGCCAGCGGCTCGGCCAGCATGACCATGCCGGGGCCGCCGCCAAAGGGGCGGTCGTCCACGCGGCGGTAGTTGCCTTCGGCGTAATCGCGCGGGTTCCACAAGTGCAGGCTCATGCGGCCATCCTGCCAGGCGCGGCGGGTGATGCCGGCGTGCAAAAACGGGGCGAACAGCTCGGGAAACAGCGTGATGACGTCAAAGCGCATGGGGCGGGGCGGGCCTTGTGGCCTTTTCGTGATTACTGCAAATGGCGGGCGGCGGGCAGGGCGGCGGGAGCAAAGAGGCTGGCGACGTCCACGGCATCAAAGCGGTATTGCTGCCCGCAGAAATCGCAGCCGACTTCGACGCGGCCCTGCTCGCGCAGGATGTCTTCGGCCTCGGCCTGGCCCAGCGAGCTGATCATGGCGGCCACGCGCTCGCGGCTGCATGAGCAGGCAAAGCGCGCCGTTTGCGGCTCAAAGCGCAGCACGCGCTCTTGCCAGAACAGGCGGTGCAGGATGTCGTCGGCAGGCAGGGTCAGCAGCTCTTGCGGCTGAAGGCTTTTTGCCAGCAGGCTGATGCGGTGGAAGGCGTCTTCATCCGGCGCGTCGGGGCTTTGGTCTTCGCGCGCGACCTGGCTTTGCGAGAGGTTGTTTTGCCCCTGTACGGGCAGGCGCTGGATGAGCAGGCCGGCGGCGGTGCGCTCGTCGGCGGCCAGCACGAGGGTGGTGTCCAGCTGCTCGGACTGGCGCATGTAGTGGGCGATGGCGCTGGCCACATCCGGCTCCTGGTCAAGCGGCACCACGCCCTGATAGGGCTGCTGGCCGCCCTGGCGCGAGCGGGGATCGAGCGTGATGGCGCAACGCGCCTGGCCGTGGCGGTTGACCAGATCGGGCAGCCGCGCCTGATTTGCAATTTCGCCGCTGACGGTGGCCGTGGCGCGCAGGCGCAGATCGGACTGCACTTCGGCCACGGCCAGCTTGACCGGGCCGTCGCCCATGATTTGCAGCACCAGCGCGCCGTCGAACTGGATGTTGCCTTGCAGCAAGGTGGCGGCGGCGGTCATCTCGCCCAGCAGGCCGATGACGGGGGCGGGCCAGGCGCCGGTGTGGGTGTTGGCCGCGCGGCGTTGCAGCACTTGCTGCCAGGCATCGGTCAGGAGCACGAGTTGGCCACGCACGGGCAGGCCGTCGAAGATGAATTTGTGAAGCTCGGACATAGGCGATGCCAGATGGGGCCGGGGCGCGGCTTGTCAATGCTGCTGCGTTCAGAGTTTGCGCAAGGTGGCGCGGAACTGCCGGGCGTTTTCCATGTAGTGCAGGGCGTTGCGGCGCAGGCCCTCGATTTGCTCGGCGCTGAGCGGGCGCACGACTCGGGCCGGGCTGCCCAGGATCATGCTGCCGTCGGGAAACTCCTTGCCTTCAGTGACCAGCGCGCCCGCGCCTACCAGGCAGTGCCGGCCGATTCTTGCCCCGTTGAGCACGATGGCGCCGATGCCGATCAGGCTCTCGTCGCCCACGGTGCAGCCGTGCAGCATGGCCTGGTGACCGACGGTGACGCGCCGGCCTATGTGCAGCGGCACGCCCTTGTCGGCATGCAGCACGCAGGCGTCTTGCACATTGCTGCCTGCGCCGATGTGAATGCGCTCCATGTCGCCGCGCACCACGCAGCCAAACCAGACGCTGGCTTCGGCGTCGATTTGCACCTGTCCCATGACCTGGGCCGAGTCGGCTACCCAGGCGCTTTCATGCACTTGCGGGCTGTGCTGGTAAACGTGATAGAGGGGCATGTGTGTCTCCTGTCGGGCGGGTTTGGATGGGGGACTGGGCGGGTTTTGCTTCTGTTTTTGTAGCGCGGATCGCAGTATCCACGGGCGTTTCAGCCGTTTTTGGTCTGATTTCGGGCCTATTTTGATGGGGCGCATACCACGAAATGGCGTGCGCCAGGGGCGGCGGCGGCCTTCCAAAGCGCGGGCCGGGGGATTGGCGCGCGCTGGCAGCGTGAAAAGTGGCAAATCGATATATTGAAAAAGCCTTTTGGTCAATCCTTTGGCGCGTTTTTTTCGTGGTTTTTGTCATGCCTGCCCCTTCATCTGCTCTTTTGCCGGCCGAGCCGTTTGGTTCTCCATCGGCTGCGCCTGATCAGGATGCGGCACGGTCTGACGAACACGCGCCCTTCAAACTGCTGGATGAGGCCGCCGAGTGGGAAGCGTTCAGCCGCCCGCTGCCGGCAAGGGATGCGCCTTCGGCTACCAAAAATGAAACGCCCGAGGCCGCGCGAGTGTGGGAATCCAGTGTGGTGTTTGAAGGTATGCACTGCGCCGCCTGCGCCAGCACGCTGGAGGCGGCGCTGGGCAGCGTGCCGGGCGTGCGGCTGGTGGAAGTCAATGCCGCCAGTCACCGTGGCCGCGTGGTGTGGGACGAGGTGCAAACCCGCCCCTCGCAGTGGCTGCAAGCGGCGGTGCAGGCGGGCTACCGCCCTCTGCCCGCGCACGATGCGGCCGACAGCGCCCGCCGCCAGGCCGAAACGCGCAAGATGCTCTGGCGCATGGGCGTGGCCGGTGTTTGCATGATGCAGGTGATGATGAATGCCACGCCGTCTTACTTCAGCCAGGCGGGCGACATCGACGCCGAGATGCAGTATTTACTGCGCTGGGCGCAATGGGTGCTTTCCATGCCCGTGGTGTTTTTCTCTTGCGCGCCTTTTTTTAAAAACGCCTGGCAAGACCTGAAGCTGCTGCGCGTGAGCATGGATTTGCCCGTGGCGCTGGCCATGTTGATTACGTTTGTGGTCAGCTCGCTGGGCACGTTTGAGCCAGGGGGGGTGTTCGGGCACGAGGTGTATTTCGACTCGCTGACCATGTTCGTGTTCTTCCTGCTGACCGGGCGCTGGCTGGAGCTGCGTTTGCGTGACCGCACGGCAGGCGCGCTGGATGCGCTGATGCGCAAATTGCCCGAAAGCGTGGAGCGCCGGCAAGCCGACGGCCAGTGGCAGCGCGTGGCCGTGCGCCGCCTGGCTGCGGGGGATGTGGTGCGCGTGTGGCCGGGGGAAAACTTCCCGGCCGATGGCGAGGTCACGCAAGGGCAGACGATGGTGGATGAGGCGCTGCTGACGGGCGAATCCACCCCCTTGTCTCGCGGCGTGGGCAGCCAGGTGATTGCGGGCAGTCATAACTTGTCGGCAGCCGTGCAGGTGCGCATCGAGCGGGTAGGGCAGGGCACGCGCTACGCCCAGATCGTGAATTTGATGGAGCAGGCCGCTACCAGCAAGCCGGGCGTGGCCCGCCTGGCCGACCGCGTGGCGCGCCCCTTTTTGCTGGCCGTGCTGGCAGTGGCAGGGGCCACTTGCGCCTGGTGGTGGCCGCAAGACCCGGCGCGGGCCTTGATGGTGACGGTGGCGATTTTGGTGGTGACTTGCCCCTGCGCGCTGTCGCTGGCCACACCGGCAGCCATGCTCGCCAGCGCCGGACGGCTGGCGCGCGAGGGCGTGCTGGTGCGCCGCCTGCATGCACTGGAGGCGCTGGCGAATGTGGACACCGTGGCGTTCGACAAAACGGGCACGCTGACGCGCGACGCCTTTGTGCTGAAAAAAGTGCGTGTGCGTGCGGATGTCTGCGAATCGCAGGCGCTGGCATTGGCGGCACGCATGGGGCAGGGCAGCTTGCACCCGGTTTCTCGCGCCCTGGTGCGCCAGGCGGCTGCGCAGGAATTGACAGTGCCCGATGCCCCGCTGCCCGATTGGCAGGAGCGGGCAGGGCAGGGCGTGTGCGCAGGTGATGTGCGCCTGGGATCGGCCGCGTTTTGCCGGGTGGAACCCCATGCCGATGAGTTGAAAGCGCTGACTTGCTATTTGAGTGATGAAAAAGGCTGGCTGGCCAGCTTCACCTTTGAAGAAGATTTGCGCGCGGATGCCTCATCAACCGTGGCCGGGCTGAAGGCGGCGGGCATGCATGTGGCTCTGCTCTCGGGCGATCGGCCGCAGGCCGTGCAGGCGCTGGCGCGGCAGGCGGGGATAGACGATGCGCAAGGGGGCATGACGCCCGATGACAAGCTGCACGCCATGCGCCAGTGGCAGGCGCAGGGGCGGCAAGTGGCCATGGTGGGAGACGGCCTGAATGACGGCCCCACTCTTGCGGCGGCGCATGTCTCTTTCGCCTTCGGACGCGCCGTGCCGCTGGCGCAAGCCCAGGCGGATTTCGTCGTGCTGGGCGAACGCCTGGGGCAAGTGACGGATGCACATCGCCAGGCCCGCCTGACCTTGCGCGTGGTGCGCCAGAACCTGATGTGGGCCGCTGCTTACAACGCCTTGAGCGTGCCCCTGGCCATGATGGGCTGGATGCCGGCCTGGGCGGCCGGACTGGGGATGGCGACCAGCTCGCTGCTGGTGGTGCTCAATGCCTGGCGACTCAACAAAAACCCGTGAATCCTGGCGTTCGCGAGGCCCCTGCACACACAAACATCAAGACACCATGGACATTCTTTTTCTGCTCATTCCCCTGTCGGTCGGTTTGGCCTTCTTCATCCTGGGCGCGCTTGGCTGGGCCATTTACACAGGCCAGTTTGACGACGTCGAGCGCGAGGGCGAACGCATTCTTGAGCAAGATTGAGGGTTGAGCAAAATCAAGCAAACCAATATTGCCAATGTGGATAAACTGAAACGATCAGGAAACATATGAGGTGTAAATGAGTTTCGCCAACGAACAATCCACGGTGTACAACGACAAGGTCGTCCGGCAGTTCACCATCATGTCCGTTGTTTGGGGCGTGGTGGGCATGCTGGTCGGCGTGATTTGTGCAGCCCAATTAACCTGGCCCGAATTGAATATGGGCATCCCTTGGTTGAGTTATGGGCGACTTCGCCCCCTGCACACCAACGCGGTGATTTTTGCCTTCGGCGGCTCCGCCCTTTTTGCCACTGCTTATTACATCGTCCAGCGCACCTGCCATGTCAGGCTTTTTTCCGACAGGCTGGCAGCATTTACCTTCTGGGGCTGGCAGGCCGTGATCGTTGCAGCTGTCATTACCTTGCCTCTTGGTTTCACAAGCAGCAAGGAATATGCCGAGCTGGAATGGCCCATTGATATTTTGATTACCTTGGTGTGGGTGGCATTCGCAGTGGTGTTTTTCGGCACCGTGGGCACCCGACGCGTTCGGCATATTTATGTGGCAAACTGGTTTTACGGAGCCTACATCATTGCGATTGCATTGCTGCATGTGGTGAATAACATGGAACTGCCGGTGGGCTGGTTCAAATCCTATTCCGCTTATGCTGGCGTGCAGGATGCCATGGTTCAATGGTGGTATGGCCACAATGCGGTGGGCTTTTTCCTGACGGCAGGGTTTCTGGGGATGATGTATTACTACATTCCCAAACAAGCCGGCCGCCCGGTTTATAGCTATCGCCTGTCTATCGTTCACTTTTGGGCGCTGATTTTTACGTATATGTGGGCAGGCCCGCACCATTTGCATTACACCGCATTGCCCGATTGGACTCAAAGTGTCGGCATGGTGTTTTCTCTTATTCTTCTGGCCCCCAGTTGGGGCGGCATGATTAACGGCATCATGACTTTGTCGGGCGCATGGCACAAATTGCGCGACGATCCCATTTTGCGTTTCCTGATTGTGGCTTTGTCCTTTTATGGAATGTCCACTTTTGAAGGCCCGATGATGTCGATCAAAACGGTAAATGCATTAAGCCATTACACCGACTGGACGGTGGGCCATGTGCATGCAGGCGCTCTGGGCTGGGTGGGTCTGATTACCATGGGATCGCTGTATTACATGATTCCCCGTTTGTTCGGTCAAACAAAAATGTACAGTATTAAAGCCATAGAAGTGCATTTCTGGGTGGCGACAATTGGCATTGTGATTTACATCGCGGCGATGTGGATTGCCGGTGTGATGCAGGGTTTGATGTGGCGTGCCATTAATCCCGATGGAACCCTGACTTATACCTTTGTGGAATCGGTCAAGGCAACATTCCCCTTCTATGTGCTGCGCTTGCTGGGTGGTTTGCTCTATCTGTCGGGCATGTGCATTATGTTGTGGAACACCATAAAGACAGCAACCGCAGGAAAAACCAGTGCAGTGGAAATTCCTCCTGTTGCCGGGCATGCTGCCGCTCACGCATAAACATAAAAATCCACGAGGAATTTTGTCGAAATGTCTGATCAAGAAAAAACCACAGGTCACGCACGAATAGAAACCAATAATTTTTTGATGATCGTGTTGATCTTCATTGTGGTTTCCTTGGGTGGTCTTGTTGAAATCGTTCCCCTGTTTTTCCAGCATTCCACGACGCAGCCGATTGAAGGGCTCAAGCCCTATACCGCCTTGCAGGTCGTTGGGCGCGATGTTTACGTGCGAGAAGGTTGCAATAACTGCCATTCGCAAATGATTCGTCCTTTCCGCGCCGAAGCGCTTCGCTATGGTCCTTATTCAGTGGCGGGCGAGTTCGTTTATGACCGCCCCTTCCTCTGGGGCAGCAAACGCACGGGACCCGATCTGGCCCGTGTGGGCGGGCGTTACAGCGATGAATGGCATCGCCTGCATTTGAATAATCCGCGTGATGTGGTTCCGGAATCCAATATGCCGGCGTATCCCTGGCTGGCTCAAACGCCTGCGAATGCCAAAACAGTCCAGGCGCATATGCGCGGCCTGCGCACGCTGGGCGCGCCTTACAGTGACGAAGAAATCGAACAGGCGCCTTCCGAATTGGAAGGAAAAACCGAACTGGATGCCGTGATCTCCTATTTGCAGGTTTTGGGCATTCATCGCAAATAAGAGGGCTTGAAATGGATATCAATACCCTGCGCAGCATATCGACCGTACTGGCATTGATTGTTTTTGTCGGCATTGCCGTCTGGGCTTGGTCAAAACGAAATCAGGCAGGTTTTGATGAAGCGGCTCGCCTTCCTTTTGATCAGGATTGAATCTCCCACTGATACGAGAGACTAGAACAAATGAGCGATTTTACAAGCAGTTTCTGGCCGATATTTATTTCGGCTATTTCTCTGGGCGGAGTTTTTGGATGTGTCTGGCTGATTTGGGTGGCAGCCCACACCAAGGTGGCCCCGGACAGTGACAACACAACGGGGCACGTGTGGGATGTTGACCTGAAGGAAATGAACAACCCCATGCCGCGCTGGTGGGTCGGTCTTTTCATGATTACTGTGTTTTTTGGTTTGTCCTACTTTTATCTTTATCCCGGACTCGGGACTTATCAAGGCGCGCTGAAATGGTCTCAGGTGGGGCAAATGGAAAAAGAAATCGCTCGCGGAAACGAGCAGATTGCTCCCATTTACGCTGCATTCAAGGATAAAGATATCGAGAAACTCGCTGAAGACGATCAGGCGATGGCTATTGGCGATCGCCTGTTTATGAATAACTGCGCTCAATGTCATGGTTCGGATGCGGGCGGCAGCAAAGGGTTTCCCAGCCTGGTGGATAAAGACTGGCTCTGGGGAGGTGACCCGGAACAAATCGTCGAGACGATTACCAATGGCCGCCAGGGGGTAATGCCAGCCCTGGCCGAAGCCGTAGGTACGGCGGAAGATGCGCGCAATTTGGCCAATTATGTTCTTAGCCTCTCCGGCAGCCCTCATGATGCGGTGAAAGCAGATTTGGGAAAGGAAAAGTTCACTGTCTGCATGGCATGTCATGGCGAAGATGGAAAAGGTAATACCGCACTGGGCGCCCCCAATTTGACCGACAGTGTTTGGCTGCACGGTTGGGGAGAGGCCGCGATTATTGAACGGATCAATAAGGGCGCACATAACGTGATGCCCGCGTGGGATAAAAAATTCACGCCGGAGCAAATCAATATTCTGGCAGCTTATGTTTGGGGCCTTTCCAACAAGGTTGGTGAAAACCTGACTGTCAGATAACAGCCCGTCTGGCTGATCTTGTCAGTTCAACAAGCTGTCAGAAATGAAAAAGGGCCGGACGGATTCCAATCTGTCCGGCTTTTTTCATGATAAACAAAATAAAAACCTGAAGCATCCACGATTATGAATAACGCATCCTCCCAAAGTGCGCCCGATAATGCGGGGTCACTCTTTGTCGCAACCAAGAAGGTTTACGCGCGCAGCGTGAAAGGCTTGTTTGCGAAATGGCGAGTGGCGCTGGTCTGGTTTACGCAAATCATTTATTTTGGTTTGCCCTGGCTGACGTGGAGTGGTCGCCCTGCGGTGTGGATCAATCTGGAAGGAGAACGGTTTTATATTTTCGGGCTGGTGCTTTATCCACAGGATGTAATCTATTTGACGGCAATTTTGATTATCTCTGCCATGGCCCTGTTTCTTTTCACGGCCGTGGCGGGACGGCAGTGGTGTGGATACGCCTGCCCTCAAACCGTCTATACGGAAATTTACATGTGGATGGAAAGATGGGTGGAAGGGGACAGAAATGCTCGTATGAAACTGGATTCCTCGCCTCTTTCCGCAAAGAAGTTCGCCAGAAAAACCGCAAAACAAATCATGTGGGTAGGATTTGGTTTGTGGAGTGGTTTGACCTTGGTCGGATATTTCACGCCGATACGTGAATTGCTGGCAAACTTTGCGCACTGGAATTTGGGGCCCTGGGAAACTTTCTGGATATTTTTCTACGCCTTTGCCACGTATGGAAATGCGGGGTATATGCGTGAACAGGTCTGTAAATACATGTGCCCGTATGCGCGTTTTCAAAGCGCCATGTTTGATCATGACACCTTGATTGTGACTTACGATAGCGCCAGGGGTGAGAAAAGGGGACCTCGCTCCAAAAAAATGGACTACAAGGCGCAGGGCCTGGGCGATTGTGTCAACTGCACGCTTTGTGTTCAGGTTTGCCCGGTGGGTATTGATATACGCGATGGCTTGCAATATGAATGCATCAGTTGCGCCGCGTGTATTGATGCCTGTGATGAAGTCATGGATAAAATGGGATATCCGCGCGGCCTGATTCGCTATTCGACCCAGAATGGTGTGGAACAGGGGTGGACCAACAGGCAAATTCTGAAGCGGGTTTTGCGCCCTCGGGTTCTTGTTTATACGGCAATTTTATTGACAGTAACCGTGGGGCTGATTGTGAGCATTGCTTTGCGCACGCCATTCAAGGTGAATATTGTGCGCGACAGGGCGGCACTGGCCCGTATTGTGGATAATGGTTTCATTGAAAACATTTACAGGATACAGGTCATGAATGCATCGGAATCACCCCAGACTTTTCATTTGAAAGTCGATGGTTTGCCTGGCATTGCCATTGCGACAGATCAGTCCGTGGAGGTGGACGCAACTCAATCGAAATGGATTTCCATGCGTTTGCGCGTTCCCTACGATGCAGCGCCATCAGGATCGCATTCCGTGCAAGTGGAAATCAGTAATCCCGCTTTGGGTGTGGTGACGGAAAAATCTGTTTTTATTATGCCGAGATAAAATAATGAAAATTGAAAAAACCGGGGAAAAAGAGGTGTCTCGCCCGTGGTGGCGCTATCCCATCATGTGGCTTGTTGTGGGCGGGCCTGGTATCGTGGTTGTGGCGGGGTTTTATACTTTGTATCTTGCAATTGCCAATCCGGATTATTTGTACACGGATGAGCAATGGCAGGAAAAGGTGCGGGCGGAAACTGTGGAAAAGAAAGCGGCCCATGCGCCAGCCATGCAGGCGCGCAATCACGCAGCGACTGGGGGAATCAATAAGGACGAGAGCGCTAGCAAAAAAGAAGATTAATTTTCGGAATGGAAAAGGCTAATTTTCTTTGAAGCCTGCTCTAATTGAGCCCAAAAATAAAAGCCCAAGTGGTTTCACTTGGGCTTTTATTTTTGGCGGAAGCGGTGAGATTCGAACTCACGGACCCTTGCGGATCGACGGTTTTCAAGACCGTTGCAATCGACCACTCTGCCACGCTTCCAGCGTGTGATGAGAAGCGGCTTATTTCAGCTTGACTTCCTTGTATTCCACATGCTTGCGAGCTTTGGGGTCGAATTTGGTGATCGACATTTTCTCGGGCATGGTTTTCTTGTTTTTGCTGGTGGTGTAGAAATGCCCGGTTCCGGCAGTGGATTCCAGCTTGATTTTTTCGCGTCCGCCTTTGGTGGCCATGATGTTTCCTTTATGGGTTCAAAACGGGAATTCAGGCTTGACCGCGTGCGCGCATGTCGGCCAGTACGGCGTCAATGCCTTTTTTATCGATCAAGCGCAGGGCTGCGCTGGTTACGCGCAGGCGAACCCAGCGGTTTTCACTTTCCACCCAGAAACGGCGGTATTGCAGGTTGGGCAGGAACCGGCGTTTGGTTTTGTTGTTGGCGTGGGAAACATTGTTGCCCGACATGGGCTTTTTGCCCGTGACCTCGCACTTGCGTGCCATAGGATTTCTCCATTGAATAACAGCAGAGGCTAAACGCTGAACCGCCCGTAAAAAAGGAAGGGGGCGGCAACTCGCCTCGACTTGACCTCGCCATGAAAAAGGGTGGCGGTAACCCTGTTTTTTGCTACCCGTAAAAGAGCAAACCGGAAATTATAGCGGTGGGGCGGCTTATTCGTGCTGCTCCAAATAGCGCTGGGCATCCAGTGCGGCCATGCAGCCCGTGCCTGCGCTGGTGATGGCTTGGCGATAAATGAAGTCCTGCACGTCGCCAGCCGCAAACACTCCGGGCACGCTGGTTTGCGTGGCCAGGCCGTGCCTTCCGCCCTGGGTGACGATGTAGCCGTTTTCCAGTTCGAGCTGGCCGGCAAAAATGCCGGTGTTGGGTGTGTGGCCGATGGCGATGAAGCAGCCGTGCACGGGCACATCCTGGGTTTGCCCGTTTTGCGTGTTTTTCAGGCGCACGCCGGTCACGCCGGAGGCGTCGCCCAGCACTTCGTCCAGGGTGCTGAACAGCTTCAGTTCAATTTTTCCTTCCCGCACTTTTTCGTGCAGGTGGTCAATCATGATGGGCTCGGCGCGGAAGGTGTCGCGGCGGTGGATCAGATAGACCTTGCTGGCGATATTGCTCAGATACAGGGCTTCTTCCACGGCCGTGTTGCCGCCGCCGACGACGCAGACTTCGCGGTCGCGGTAGAAAAAACCGTCGCAGGTGGCGCAGGCGCTGACGCCGCGGCCCATGAAGGCTTCTTCCGATGGCAGGCCCAGATATTTGGCGCTGGCGCCGGTGGCGATGATGAGGGCGTCGCAGGTGTAGCTGGCGTTGTCGCCGGTCAGGGTGAAAGGGCGCTGGCCCAGGCTGACGGTGTGGATGTGATCGTGGACGATTTCAGTTTTGAAGCGCTCGGCGTGCGCTTGCAGGCGCTGCATGAGCTCGGGGCCCTGCACGCCGTTGGCTTCGGCGGGCCAGTTGTCCACTTCGGTGGTGTTCATGAGCTGGCCGCCCTGGGCCATGCCGGTAATCAGCATGGGTTTGAGATTGGCGCGGGCGGCGTAAACGGCGGCGGTGTAGCCGGCGGGGCCGGAGCCGAGGATGAGAACGCGGGCGTGTCGAGTGGTCATGAAAAGTGGTTCCGAGGGATGTAGAGGTTTTTGCGCATGTCCGAAAGCGCATTCAGACGTGCATGAATAAAATCGACCATTGAAAAGTGTAAATTTTGTCGGTAATTATGAATCCAATGGTTGAGGAGTGAGGCATGGCGATGCTTTCAAATCTGGATCTGGTGCGTCGTGTGCCTTTGTTTTCTGCTCTTTCGCAGGAGCAGGCGGCGTTGGTGGCAGGTGCGGTTGTCAAACGCCGTTTCAAGCGCGGCGAAGCCATTGTGGAGCAAGGAAAAAATGCGGAAACCCTGTTCATCCTGCTGAATGGGCGCGCCCGTGTGGTCATGACCAACGGGAAGGGCAAGGAAGTCATTTTGGCCAGCCTGCAAACGGGCGATCACATTGGCGAGATGAGCCTGATCGATGGCGAGCCGCATTCGGCTACCGTGTGCGCCGATATGCAGACCGACGTGCTCGCCCTCAGCCGCGAGGCGTTTTTGCAGTGCATACCCGATGGCAACTCCATCACCCACGCCATCATGTATGGCCTGGTGCAGCGCTTGCGCCATGCGGATCGCAAGATCAGCTCGCTGGCGCTGATGGATGTGTATGGCCGCGTGGCGCACGCCCTGCTTGACTTTGCTGTGGACATGGGCGACGGCACCAGAATCATCAACGAGAAAATGTCCCGCCAGGATTTGGCCCGCATGGTGGGTGCTTCGCGCGAGATGGTCAGCCGCGTGATGAAGGGGCTGGAAGAAAGCAAATTCATCCGCTTGCGGGAAGACGGCTCCATCCTCATCCTTTCGCACGAATACGAATGACCCGCGCATGATTTCATCTGCGCCCGATCGCTTTGTCCTGCGGCCCGCCATTAGCGCGGGCCGTTTGCTTTGCGCCCCAGGTGGCCGGACGGGGCTGTTGTAAGCTCGAAAAACACTGTTTTTTTGCACATGACTTATTCCCTCAAAACCCTGGATAGCCGCAGCGGCGGCAATGGCTCTGGCAGGCAGCCCGTCACGCTGCTGCGCGTGTTGCAGGAGCTGCTGCTGCTGGTGGGCGGGGTGGCTCTTTTGTTTGTTGTGATGGCGCTGCTGACTTACTCGCCCACGGATGCGGCCTGGTCCACCTCCGGCACGGGCGAGGCGGTGCGCAACTCCGCCGGCAAGCTGGGCGCGCTGGTGGCCGATTGCGCCTACGTTTTGTTGGGCTACTCGGTCTGGTGGGCCGTGCTGGCTGCCGCTGTGGTGTGGCTCAAGGGCATGGCCCGCTGGTGGCGCGGCGTCGTGCCCGCGCCGGTGGGCCTGCGGCGGCGGCTGGTGTTCTGGCCGGGGCTGGTGCTTTTGCTGGCGGCCAGCTCCGGGCTGGAGTGGTCGCGCCTGCCGCAGTGGGATGACTTTTTGCCTGGCAAGGCCGGGGGCGCGCTGGGCGCGCTGGGCGGGCTTTTGGCAACGCAGTGGCTGGGCGAGACGGTTTCGGCCCTGCTGGGCGTGATTGCCGTGATGGCCGGCGCGGCGCTGGCCTTTGACTTTTCCTGGGCAAGCGTGGCCGATCGCGTGGGCGCGCTGGTGTATCTGGGGGGCGCTTGTGTGGGCAGGCAACTGGCCCGCGTGCAGGATGGCTACATGGGCTGGCGCGCCGCCCGCCAGCGCGACAGCGCCCGCGCAGCAGCCCCGCGCACCGAATTTCCCCCGCCTGAAATTGCCGATCCGCCCGCCCCTGAGGCAGCGCCTGCCGCCCGGCCGCAAGCGCGCGCTGCCTTGCGCGATGAGGTCATCGACGTGCCCCACGCCTTCGTGACCGAAGCGCCGCGCCAGCCGGTGGAGCCCGTTTTGCGCCCGCACGCGCCTGCCGCGTCGGATTTTTCGGCGCAGCCCGCGCCCGCCGCCTCGCTCGCGCGCGTGTTTATGAATGAAGAAGATGCGCTCGATGGCGTTCACCCCGCCGCCGAAGCTGCCTCGCCCGCAGTCGGGCCCGGGGGGGGGGGGGGGGGGGG
>JBQNAO010000011.1:0-57475 GCA_052170415.1 Ottowia sp.
GGCACTGTATCCAAGCTCAGCACCACCTCTCGGAAAAGTGCATAACACGCTCTAGGCAAACCGCCCACAGCGCCCGTAAATACTGCGAAGGGCGCTATGGTTTTTGAAGCAAATTGTGGATAACTGGCCTTGCGTGGCCTGAGGGCAGGGAGGCGCTGATGTGGGTTGAAGCGGGCTTGCGCGCTGGTTGAGCGTGATTCGCCTGGACTTGGCTGAATTGGTTGGGCTGGGTTCGGCCTGATTCGCCCCGACTTCAGGCGCGGCGGGCATGTCCGACGTGGCCAGGCCGGATTTGCCCTTTTGTTTTCATATTTGGATACAAGATTTTGCTTAATGATTGAGCAAATCTCCCGAAACGCCCGTAAACACTGCGCAGAGCGCTATGGATTTTGAAGCGAATTGTGGATAACTGGCCTTGTGGGGTTTGTGAATCAGAAGTGCTGGCGCGGGTTGAAGCGGGCTTGCGCGCTGGTTGAGCGTGGTTTGGCTGGACTTGGCTGAACTGGCTGGGTTCGGCCTGATTCGCCCCGACTTCAGGCGCGGCGGGCATGTCCGGCGCGGCCAGTCCGGATTTGCCCTTTTGTTTTCATATTTGGATACAAGATTTTGCTTAACAATTGAGCAAATCGCCCGTAGCGCCCGTAAACACTGCGAAGAGCGCTATGGATTTTGAAGCGAATTGTGGATAACTTGCCTTCATCCAGCCCGTGTGGGGCGTAAAAAAACCAGCCCGGGGGCTGGTTTTTGTGGCCGGGGCGGCGTGGCTTAGATCACTTTGGTGATGGATGCGCAGACGTGGCCGATGTTGCGGCTGTTGAGCGCGGCCACGCACATGCGGCCGGTGTCGGTGCCATACACGCCGAATTCGCTGCGCAGGCGCTGCATTTGTTCTTTGCTCAGGCCCGAGTAGCTGAACATGCCGGTTTGCTGCACGATGAAGCTCATGTCCTGCTGCACGCCGGCGGCCTTGAGGCCGTCCACCAGGGCCTGGCGCATGGCCTTGATGCGCGTGCGCATTTCGCCCAGTTCTTTTTCCCAGAGGGCGCGCCACTCGGGGTTGCCCAGCACGGCGGCCACGACGGCGCCGCCATGCGTGGGCGGGTTGCTGTAGTTGGTGCGGATGACGATCTTGAGCTGGCTGAGCACGCGGGCGGCTTCGTCCTTGCTGGAGCAGACCACGGAGAGCGCGCCGACGCGCTCGCCATACAGGCTGAAGCTCTTGGAAAACGAGGTGGAGATGAAGAAGTTCAGGCCGGCGGCGACGAATTTGCCGACGACGGCGCCGTCTTCGGCCAGGCCCTGGCCAAAGCCCTGGTAGGCCATGTCGAGGAAGGCGGTGAGGCCGCGCGCCTGGATGACGCGGATGACTTCGTCCCACTGCGCGGGGGTGAGGTCGTAGCCGGTGGGGTTGTGGCAGCAGGCGTGCAGCACGACGATGTCGCCTGCGGCGGCGGCGTTCAGGTCGGCCAGCATGCCGTCGAAATCCACGCCGCGGCGGGCGGCGTCGTAGTAGCGGTAGCTGCCCACTTCAAAGCCGGCGCGCTGGAAGATGGCGCGGTGGTTTTCCCAGCTGGGGTCGGAGATCAGCACTTTCGCGCCGGGGGTGAGTTGGCGCAAAAAGTCGGCCCCGATCTTCAGGCCGCCGGTGCCGCCCAGGGCCTGCACGGTGGCGACGCGGCCTTCTTGCAGCACGGCTGATTGCGCACCGAAGACCAGCGTCTGCACGCCTTTGTCGTAGGCGGCGATGCCGTCGATGGGCAGGTAGCCGCGCGCGGCGGGCTTGTCCATGAGCGCCTTTTCGGCCGCCTGCACGCATTGCAGCAGAGGCAGCTTGCCGCTGTCATCGAAGTAAACGCCCACGCCCAGGTTCACCTTGGAGGGGTGGGTGTCGGCGGCAAATTGTTCATTCAGGCCCAGGATGGGGTCGCGCGGGGCCATTTGGACGGCGGAAAACAAGCTCATGGTGTGCCTTTGCAAAGTGGAGGGGGAAAGAAAGGGGCAATTTTAAGAACGCGGCCCCGGCTGGCGGGCATGAAAAAGCCCGGCTGCTTGCCGGGCGCGGGGCCTGGGGCAGAAGCCGGGCGGGGCGTTTTTTCGTCGCGGGCCGTTCAGGGGGCTGCGTGCATGGGCTGCACCTGCTCGTGTATGCCGCCGCCCTTGGCGGGGGTGACGTCGATGGGCGCATCGCCGTGGCCGCGGCGGCGGGCCTTGCGCGGGGCGGCGGGGGCTGCTGCTGCGGTGTCGGCGGCAGGCGCAGCGGCGGCAGCGTTGGGGGCGGCGGCTTTGCGCGTGGCCCTGCGTTTGCGGGTGGCCTTGCGTTTGACGGCTTTTTTGCCGCTGCCTTTGATGGCGGCGTCGCGCGCGGCCGAGCCCCAGGTGTTTTCCAGCTCCTTGCCGCAGTTGCCGTCGGCGATGCCGAAGACCATGGTTGCGCCTGCGCCGAATTTGGCGGGCACGGTTTCATGCAGGGGCTTGGACATGTCCACCGGCGGGTTGGGCGACTGGGAAATGATCTTGCCCTTGGCGTTGAGCACGGTGTAGCAATCGGCGTGGGCGGCGGCTGCGCCCAGGCTCAGACACAGGGCGGCGGCAAGAGCGGGAAGGTGTTTCATGTTCGGAACTCGTGCGTTTTTGGAAGAAAGGAAACAAAAAGAAAACCGGAAAAAGGGCAGTGTGCCGTTTGCGCAGCGCCTGTCAAGACGGGCTGCGCGCGCGCTGCGCGGGTGAACTTGCGCAGGGCGCGGCAGTGTGCATTTGTGCCGCGCTGCGCTGCGCCGGGTGTGGCAAATGGCCGACGCAGCCCGGGCGCGGCGCGCGTGCCCGGGGGCTTATCGTTTTTGCGTTTGATCGACGGCGGCGGTAAAGAGCACGTCGGTCGAGGAGTTCAGCGCGGTTTCGGCCGAGTCCTGCACCACGCCGATGATGAAGCCCACGCCCACGACCTGCATGGCGATGTTGTTGTCGATGTTGAACAGGCTGCACGCCATGGGGATGAGCAGCAGCGAGCCGCCGGCCACGCCCGAAGCGCCGCACGCGCCGACCGAGGCCAGCACGCTCAGCAGCAGCGCCGTCCAGAAGTCCACGTGAATGCCCATCGTGTGCACGGCGGCCATGGTCAGCACCGTGATGGTGATGGCCGCGCCGGCCATGTTGATGGTCGCGCCCAGGGGGATGGAGATGGAGTAGGTGTCTTCATGCAGGCCCAGCTTGCGGCACAGGTTCATGTTCACCGGAATATTGGCGGCCGAGCTGCGCGTGAAAAAGGCCGTCACGCCGCTTTCGCGCAGGCAGGTGAACACCAGCGGGAAGGGGTTGCGGCGCGTTTTCCAGAACACGATGAGCGGGTTGACGAGCAGCGCCACCACCAGCATCGCGCCCAGCAGCACCAGCAGCACGCCGCCATAGCGGCGCAGCCCTTCCACGCCTTCTTCAATCATGGTGATGAGCACCAGCCCGAAGATGCCCACGGGCGCAAAGCGGATCACCCACTGCACCAGGGAGGTAACGGCGTTGGACACATCGGCCAGCATCTGGCGCGTGCTCTCGGCCCCGTGGCGCAGGGCCACGCCCAGCAGCACGGCCCAGCCCAGGATGCCGATGTAGTTGGCCGAGGAAAGCGCCTGAACGGGGTTGGTCACCAGGTTCATCACCAGATTGCGCAGCACGCTGCCTATGCTTTGCGGCGCGGCGGCGCTGGCCGCATCCACGTCCTTGAGGATGAGCGTGGTGGGAAACATGAAGCTGGCCGCCACGGCCACCAGGGCGGCGGCGAAGGTGCCAATCAGATACAGCATGAGGATGGGGCGGATGTTGGTTTCCGTGCCATGCCGGTGCTGCGCCACGGCCGAAGTCACCAGGATGAAAACCAGAATGGGCGCTGCGGCCTTGAGCGCGCCCACGAACAGGCCGCCCAGCAGCTTGCCCAGCTCCAGCGTCAGATCGACCGCGGCGGGCGGGGTCTGGCCGGTGGGCACGTCCATCGCCATGCCGCGCACCAAAGCGCCCACGGCAACGCCAACGACCAAGCCGATCACGATTTGCAGCACCAGCCCCAGGCGGTCAAGCCGCGCGAGCAAGCCTTGTTTTTGTTCTTGCATGATGTGTGTTCCTGTTGGGAAGTGTTTCAAAAAGCGTGAATTGTGCACACTTTTTGCTCTTTCCCGATGAGGGCCACCCCTGGCCCGCGCCGCTTCAGCGCACCCAGATGCCGCGCGCCAGCATCACGGCGGCGATGGGGATGAGCGTCATCACGTGCGCCTGCACCATCACCAGGCGGCGCGTGCGGTTGAGCGCCGCTGCATCGGGCAGCGCGCCCGTGGCTTCCAGCTCGCGCAGCCAGCGCGCAATGCGCAGATGCACGATGGCGCCCAGCACGCACATGAAGGCAAACAGCGTGATCTTCACGTGCAGCAGCGGCTGCCCCCACATCCACTGCGCGCCCTTGATGCCCCAGATCACCCGCGCCAGGCCGCTGCACAGCGTGACGACGGAGAAGATGACGACCCAGCGATCGAGCACGCCCAGGCGGCGCACGCTGGCGGCGTTGATCCACTCGGCGCGGCACAGCGCGGCCTGGCTGGCAACGAAAACGGTCAGGCTGAGAAAGGCCAGGAAGTGGAAATAGGCCAGGGCAGATTCAAGAAGCATGGTGTGTCAGATTGTCGCAGCGGCCCTTTTTTTGCGCCCGGGCGCGCCCGCATGCCCTTGCAGACGCCCGGTCTGTGGCGCGGGCAGGGCGGCAAAGAGACTGTGCGATCATGCGCCGCACCATTTTTGCCACTGCATCGCCCCCCGTTCATGTCAGACGATCGAAACCCCGCCAAACCGAAAATCGATGTGCGCACCCTTACGCTGACCCAGTTGAAGATACTGGCCGACAAGGGCAGCCGCCGCGCCCGCGCCGAGCTGGAAGGGCGCATGCGTGCCATGGAAAGCCGCAGCGAGGGCCGCGCCAGCGATTTCCTGACCCTGCCGCCCACGGGGCTACAGCCCTTGTCTGCGGCCACTCCGCTGGCCCCGCCCGTTCGCCCCGCCCGGCCTGCGTCGCCCGCCCGGCCCGCGCCGGTTCAGGCCCCCCGCCAGGCGGCTGCCGTGCCGCCGCCGAGTCTGGCAACCGCCCCCCTGCCGAAAGCCGTGCCCGCCGCAGTGGCGGCCGATGCCGATGCCGCCCTGTCGCCGGAAGTGTTCGCCCGTCTGGAAAGCCTGCGCGCCAGCGCCCTGCAGGAAAGCAGCCGCAGCCGCGAGCAAGATCCGCCCCGCTTGGTGGGGATGGTGCTCATGAGCTGGGGCGGCCTGGTCGGCTTTGGCGGTTTGGTCATGCTGCTGGCGGGCAGCATGTATCGCGGCAACAGTCTGTATTACCTGATTGGCGGCCTGCTGTGCGGCGGCGTGGGCTGGCTGCTGTGGCGTTGCAGTCGCATGGCAATGGCCGCGCAGGCGGGCGTGGTCATCCTCATGCTGGGGTGGGCGCTGGGGCATACGGGCTTGTCCGGCTTTTTCTCGGGGCTGGCGCAGGCCGCGCCGCTCTGGATTCCGGCGCTGTGGCTGCTGGCCCCGCCCTTGCGTGATCCGCTCGATTGAGTTCATCCAGACAAAAAAACGCGCCCGGCGGGCCTGGAACCTGCCGGGCGCGTTTTTTTATGCCGTGCCGGGCGCGCCTTATTCCTCGCGCAGTCCGCTGATGGGAACGCGCTGACGCCACAGCACCGCAACGGGCGGCTGGCGGCCGGAGGGGCGGTGCACCAGGGCGATTTCTTCCAGCGCCACGTCGTCCAGCCGCAGGCGGCCGCGCACTTCAAAGTAGTGTGAGAGCACGTCGCACCACTGGGCCGGGCATTTTTTGATCCGCTCGCCCACGTGGCCGGCGGCCTCGGCGGCGTCGGTCACGCTTTGAAAGGGGCGCATGGCGCGGGCGCTGACCAGGCGCTGCGCGCTGGCCAGGTCCATGCCCGTGGCGGCGTGAATGACTTCGGCGCTGGCCGTGTTCAGGTTGATGGCCGTGGGCTGCGGCAAAAGCGTGATGTGCGGCTCCAGCGCGGCCACGGTGGCGGGGGCCACGCCCAGCCAGCCCAGTTGCCCCACGCGCAGCGGCATGGGCGCAGCCAGCGCGGCGGCCCCTTGCTCCGGCGGCGCGGCCAGCGCTTGCAGCGCCTGCGTGAGCTGGGCGATGAGGGCGTCCAGCTCGTGCTCGGGCAGCTTCAGCAGGGCAAACAGGCGCTGGAAGCGGGCGCGGTTTTGCTGCTGCATTTGCGGCGTTTGCCCGGCGGCGGGGGCCAGGTTCAGCAAATTCAGGCGGGCCTGCATGTCGGCAATGGAGCCGGAGAGAAAGGCATCGCGCCCGAGGTCGCTCGTGTCTGCGCCCGCGTTCAAAAAAGTGGAAATACGCGCTTCGGCCAGGGGCACGGCCCAGGGCTCGCCCAGGTGGTCGGCCTGGCGGTCGCTGTCCACACGCAGGATCAGGCGGCCCCAGTCCAGCGCGCCGCCCAGCAGCCAGGCCGATTGCACGCGGGCGCGCTCGGCCGCTTCCACTTCTACGCCGCGCCACTGCTGCCAAAGCGCGGCGGCGGCCAGGGTGGTGACCAGCGCCACGGTGAGCATGGCGGTGAGCAGCGCCGCGCCGCCTTGCCTGCGGGCAGCCGGGGGAAAAGCGGGGCAGGTCATGGCGCGCTGGCGGGGGTGAAGGCCGGTGAGAGCCAGTTGATGGCCACCAGCCCGGTGAGCGCCTGGCCGGGCGAGAGGCGCATTTGCAGGCGCACGGCTTCGGGCAGGCGGGTGAGCTGGCGCATGTTTTGTGCGGAGCTGGAAAGGGGGTTGAACCAGGCGTTGTCCAGAAAGTAGTGCAGCTGCCACTCGTCCACCCGCAGCACGGGCACGGCCTGCACGCCGGCGGCCAGGACATTCGGGCGGGCGCTGGGCGACTGGCCCCAGCGCTGCGCAGCCTGCCAGGCGGCAGCCCACTGGCCCCAGGTGTGCAGGGGGGCCGATTGCCAGCGCCAGAGCATGCCGTCGGGCGCGCGCGCCCAGGCTGCCACGCGCAGACCCTCGGTGAAGGCGGGAATGCGGGGCGCGCCAGCCGGGGCGCCGGGCGCGGCCGCCACCGCTCGGGCCCGGGCGCCGAGACGGGTGATGCGCAGCACGCGCCCATCCCAGTCCAGACTGCGGGCGGCCAGCGGCTCGGCGGGGGCCGGCGTGCCGGGCGCGCCTGCGGGGGAAGCGCCCGCTTCGGGCGCGGCCGGGGCTAGCAAAGCCATTTGCTGCGGCCACACGCTCATGGTGTCCAGATCGGCGCGCCATTGGGCAAAAGCCGCTTGCAGCGTCAGCGTGTCATCGGTATGCGCGCGCGCTCTTTCCTGCGTGCGCACCATGCCGTCTATGGCCTGCCAGCTCATCAGCGCCATCAGCGCCATCACGCTCAGGGCCACCAGCACTTCAATCAGGGTGAAGCCAGCCGCTGCATGGCAACGGGCGGGGGGCGGAAAAAATGAATGGCGGCAGCGCATGGGGTGGAAAGTCAGTAGCGGCCCACCAGGGTGGAAATCTGGATCACGGTGAGTCCATCCTGCCGGGCGATGGCTTCCACGCGGCGGAAGTTGGGATTGGGCGTGGCGCGTATGGCCAGTTGCACCTCAAAGCGCTGCCCGGCCTGTTCACAAGCGAGCGTGCTGTCGCCCGCGCCGGGAAACTGGCGCAGCAGCTTCAGCTCCACCAGCGCGTTTTCGGCGCAAAGCCGGCCCAGCAGCACACGGCTTTGCCGCGCCGCGTTATCGGCCAGCGAACCGGCCGCCTTGATGCCCGCCACCAGCGCCAGCGCCGTGATGGCCAGCGCCACCATCACCTCGATCAGTGTGAACCCGGCTGCCGGCCACGGGCGGGCGGGCCGCGCTTTTCCAGCCTGTGGACAAGTGCCTCCAGGGCCCGTGGATACTGCGCCGGGTGCTTCGTTTTCCATAGCAAAAAGCGGCTTGGCTGGCCGCTGAAACCTGCTCATGGCGCGGCCTGGGCCGTGCTCACGGCAAAAGGGCGAAGGCCGTCTGTGCTCACCTGCAAGCGCGTGGCGCTGCCCTGGCGGTGCAGCAGCACGCTTTGCGGCGCGATGATGGGATCAGGCCCCAGCAGCAGCGGGGCCGGGGCTTGCGCGGCAGTGGCGGCATCCAGCCAGCGCGTGGGCATGGGCTCGCGGCCGGGCGGCAGCCCTTCAAACACAAAGCCCTGCCCCGTGGCGCGCCACTGCACCGGCACGCCCGTGGCGCGCGACAGCGCCCGCCCCGCCTCCAGCAGCGCCGCCAGCCGCGCCGCATCCCGCTCCAGCGCCGACTGCGCGCTATCGCGAAACGCCACGCCCGCCAGCGCCGCCCCCAGCGCCACGATGGTGAGCGTGACCATCAGCTCGATCAGAGTGAAGCCGCGTGCGGAAGGCAGGAAGCGCATGACGGGGCAGGGCAGGGCGCAGAGGCAGTGGCGGGCAGATCAGCCCTGCGGCGGCAGCCCGCAGGCCACGCGCTGGGTGGCGGCCAGCAGGGCATAGCCGAATTTGCGATCGGGCTCCAGATACACGCCCTCGGCCCACTCGTTCCAGGCGTTGATGAAGACCATGGGCTTGCCAGGCAGCGCGGGGCGGGCCTGGGCATGGCGCGCGGCCTCGCGCAGCCAGCGCTCATAGAGAGCAGGGGTGCAGCCGTGAAAGATGTTGGCTTTCAGGCCCTTGCGGGCGGTGTTGTCCCACGAGCCGGCGAGCACGGTTTTGACCCAGGGCGTGCCGGAATCGGGCTGGGCGAGCATTTTGTCCATCAGGGTTTCGTAATAAACAAGCTGGACTTCATGGGCCGGGTCGTAAAAACGGTGAATGCCGGTGGCGTTGTCGGCCGGGCTGTAGGTGAGTGAGTTGGGGGGCGGGAAGTCGAAGAAAAAGTCGGCTGCCAAATCTTGCGGGCCGCGCAATTTGCCTTCGGCGATCAGGTTGGACTTTTCATGTGCACCCACGAGCAACTCGCCCAGCCCGATTTCGCGTGCGCGGATGCGGCAGCGGGTGATGAACTCGCGCGCGGCAGCGGCATCGGCCAGCGATCCGTCCACGCCGATGAGGGGATACATGAGCAGCACGGGCTTGCCATCGACTCGCACATAGCCCGGGTGCGAGAGCACGGGGTGCAGATCGTCCATGAAGCGCTCGGGGTCGTCAGGGCGGTGTTGATGGGCCATGAGCAGATCGGCCTGGGTATCGGCAGGGCGGTCTTTATCGACCCAGGTGCGGCGCCAGTTTTCGTTGCACCACATCACCATGAAGGGCAGGCCCAGCTCGGCCTGGCGCTGCATGTATTGAGCAAGCGGCATCTCCAGCATGCGCTGGCCGCTGAACCAGTAGTAATAGAAGATGAATCCGGCCAGACCCGCCTGGCGGGCCAGCTCGGCCTGGCGAGCCATGACATCGGGCACACGCAGGTCGTAATAACCCAGCTCGCCGGGGTGGCGTGGCTGGTAGTGGCCGTCAAACAGAGGGCGGGCGCGGGATACGTTGGTCCATTCGGTAAAGCCGGGGCCCCACCACTGATCGTTGTGTGGGGTGGGATGAAATTGAGGCAGGTAAAAGGCGAACAGGCTTACCGGGCTGCGCGGCGTATCGGGCGCGGGGGCAAGGGCGGGAACGTGGTGTTGCGCATCGGGCAGAAAGGCCGTGTCGTAATCGGCGGCGAGCTGTTGTGCGCCGCTTTGTGTGGCGGGCCGCTCGCGCAAGGCCGGGCGGGGCCGGGCGCGGAAGATGAACTGCCGGGCGCACAGCTCGGCCAGCGTTTCGCCTGTGGCGCGCAAGGTGATGCTGCGGTAGCGGAAATCGCAGGGGCGGCCGTGCAGCCGGGCGCACTGGGCCTGGTACTGGGTG
Source organism: Ottowia sp. (assembly GCA_052170415.1). Taxonomy (GTDB): domain Bacteria; phylum Pseudomonadota; class Gammaproteobacteria; order Burkholderiales; family Burkholderiaceae_C; genus Ottowia. The sequence continues at coordinate 9,875 of JBQNAO010000011.1, forward strand.
AAAAAGTGTTGCAGTCGCGCGTCCAGTGACATGCCGCCTTGCTCGATGAGGTAGCCGGTGGTGGCCATCATCGTGTTGATTTCCTGCAAGGTGAAAAAGCGGATGTGTGTCACATCCAGCAGGCCGTTGGCGTCGTAGCTGAAGCGGCCTTCGGCGATTTCGTTGAGCAGCCAGAGATTGCGCAGGTTGGGCAGGCTGACGATGACTTCGGCGTCGGCGCTCAGCCAGGGCAGCAGGGCGGTGAGGGTGTGCCAGGGGTCGTACATGTGCTCCAGCACATCGCCCAGCACCACGCCATCGATGCTGTGGGGCTCCAAACCGAGCAGGGTCAGGTCTTGCTCCTCGAATTTGCCGCACACCACTTTGTCGATACGCCCGAGCGATTCGCGCGCTGCGGCCTTGTTCAGCTCAAAGCCCCAGTATTCGACGCCGGGAAATTTCTCCTTGCAGTATTGCCCGGTGTAACCGCCGCTGGAGCCGATTTCGATCACCCGTTTGCGGGGGGAGGAAAACAGGTCGATCAGCTCCTGGCGAATCAGGCGGTGATAGAAGGTGTCGAGCGGGGCGTCTTCCACCCCGAGGTATTTCATCCAGGCAAACATGGCGCGAGCTGTGGTGTGGAAGAAGTGGCGCGTGCGGCCCCTGTTTTATTGCCAGCTGCCAATATCGGCATCCTTGCCCTCGCCGCCGGTTTTGCCGTCGGCGCCCAGGCTCATGACGTCCACTTCGCCCCGGACGCCGGGGTTGAGGTATTGATAGGGGTTGCCCCAGGGGTCGTTGGGGAGTTTTTCGAGGTAAACGCGCCAGTTGGGCGGCACGGGCGGGGCGCTGGGGCGGGCGATGAGCGCTTGCAGGCCCTGCTCGCCGCTGGGGTAGCGCAGGTTGTCCAGCTTGTAGAGCTTGAGCGCCTGCATGATGTTGTTCACGTCGGTGCGGGCGGCGGTGGCGCGGGCGTCGTCGGTGCGGTCGAGCACGTTGGGCACGATGAGCGCGCCCAGCACGCCGATGATGACGAGCACCACCATCAGCTCGATCAGGGTGAAGCCCGCGCTGCGCAGGCGGGAAAAGTGGGTTGGTTTCATGCGGGGGAAAAGTGAACGGCGGGGGGCTGCAAGGGGGCCAAAGCGGCGGCGGGCGATCATAAATAATCGACTCACGCCTGCTTGCACGGTGTTTCATCGGGTTGTGTCTGGCCCTTGTTTTTTCGTTTTTTTCTTGTTTTTTTGGAGAGTTGTCTGTGGCACGCATGGCGTTTGAGAAATTGGCTCCGGCTTTGGCGGCGCTGCTGCTGGGGGCGCTGGCGGCGGGCAGTGTGGCGTTTTGGGCGCTGTGCGCGGGTGCGGGCGGCCTGCCGGTGGCGGCGGAGGTGGCCGCAGCTCCCCTGCCTTCGCTGGAGCCGCAGGCGGTGGCGCGCGCGTTGGGCGCGGGCGGGCCGGGGCAGCCGGCGCAGGGGGCGGCGCCCGTGGCGGGGCCGTTTCGCTTGCAGGGGGTGGTGGTGGATGGGCCGGAGCGCGGCGCGGCGCTGATTGCGGCGCCGGGGCAACTGGCGCGCCCTTACCGCGTGGGCGCGGCGCTGCCGGGCGGCTGGCGCTTGCAGGCGGTGGCGCGCCGCAGCGCCACTTTGCAGGCCGAGGACGGCCGCAGCGCAACGCTGCACATGCCGGAACCCGGCTCGGCCGCAGCCCACGCCGCAGCGGCGGCCCCCGCGCCGGGCGGGGCGGCGGCCTCACCGCTTGCATCGCCGCTTTCGCCCACCTTGCCTTCCGGCCCGCTGCCGGCCGCGCCTTTGCCTTTGGCGCAAACGCCGCCGCAAGGGTGAGGCCGCCGCACGGGTGAGCGTGCAGGAAAATTTGCATAAAAAACAGGCAAACCTCCCGCAGCGCCCGTAAATACTGCGAAGGCTGCTATGAATTCAGGAGAAATCTGTGGATAACTTTCATCTCGCGCCGGCTCTGGCGCGTTTTTTCGTGCGGCTGGGGCGCAGCGGATGAAGACGGCCTGGCGCATGGCCTGGGCCTTGCTGCTGCTGGCGGCGCTGCTGGGGCTGGCCGGGGCGCTGGTGGGCAGCACGGGCTGGCGCAGCGTGCAGGCGCTGTGGGCGGGCGGCGGCGATGCGGCGGCGGCCTGGCACATCGTGGGGCAGGTGCGGCTGCCGCGCACGCTGGGGGCCTGGCTGGCCGGGGCGCTGCTGGGGCTGGCCGGGGCGCTGGCGCAGGGGCTGTTTCGCAATCCGCTGGCTGATCCCTTTTTGCTGGGCAGCGCCTCGGGGGCCACGCTGGCGGTGGCGCTGGCGCTGGCGGCGCTGGGTTTGCCGCTGGCGGCGGCCGGGGCGCTGGCGCGGCTGGGGCTGACGGGCGCGGCCTTCGCGGGCGCGCTGGGCGGGGTGCTGCTGGCGCTGGCGCTGGCGCGCGGGGCGCAGCACACGCCGCGCCTGCTGCTGGCCGGGGTGGTGGCCGGTTACGCGCTGGGCGCGGCCAAGGATTTGGTGACGCTGGCCGTGCCCGACATTCTTCAGGCCATGCAGCTTTTCATGCTGGGCAGCAGCGCCTATGTGAGCTGGTCGGCCTGCGCCCTGATGGCCTCTGCGCTGGCCGCCTGCCTGCTGGTGGCGCTGGCGCTGGCGCGTGTGCTCGATGCGCTGGCGCTGGGCGAGGCCACGGCCCACACGCTGGGCCTGCCGCTGGGGGCGGCGCGCGCGGCGCTGGTGGGTGCGCTGGCGCTGGCCACGGGCGCGGCGGTGGCGCAAACGGGGCTGATCGCCTTCGTGGGGCTGGCCGCGCCGCATCTGGTGCGCCAGCAGGCGGCGCTGCACCACCGCGCGCTGCTGCCGCTGGCCGCGCTCATGGGCGGGGCGCTGCTGCTGGCGGCCGATATCGGCGCGCGCACGCTCATCGCGCCCGAGGAGCTGCCCGTGGGCGTGCTCACCGCCGTGCTGGGCGGGGGCTATTTGCTGTGGCTGATGCGCCAGGGGCGCAGCGCGCGCATGGCCGGGGCGGAAGGCGGGGCGGCATGACGGCTGCCGCTGCGGCGCTGCAAGCGCATGAGCTGCGCCTGCGCCATCCCCGCCAAGGCAGCGGCTGGGCGCTTGATGGCGTGAGCCTGCACTTGCCGCGCGGGCGCTGGCTGGCCGTGGTGGGGCCTAACGGCGCGGGCAAATCCACTTTGCTGCAAGCGCTGGCCGGGCTGCTGCCGTGCAGCGGGCAGGTGTGGCTGCTGGGCGATGCGCTGGGCGCGCTGCCCGCACGCGAGCGCGCCCGCCGCCTGGCCTGGCTGGGGCAGGGCCAGGGCGTGGCCGGGGAGCTGACGGTGTGGGATGTGGCCCTGCTGGGCCGCCTGCCGCATCAGGGCTGGCTGGGCGGCAGCAGCGCCGCCGATCACGCCGCTGCCCGCGCCGCCTTGCAGGCCACGGGCGCATGGGATTGGCGCGAGCGCCCCGTGGCCGCGCTCTCGGGCGGCGAGCGCCAGCGCGTGCTGCTGGCGCGCGCCCTGGCCACGCAAGCGACCGTGCTGCTGCTCGATGAGCCGCTGGCGCATCTGGACCCGCCGCATCAGGCCGATTGCCTGGCCCTCATGCGCGCCCATGCCGCTGCGGGCGGGACCGTGATCAGCGTGCTGCATGAGCTGAGCCTGGCGCTGCAAGCCGATGAGCTGCTGGTGATGCAGGCCGCTCGCGTGCGCCATCAGGGCGCGTGCGATAGCGCGGCCACGCATCAGGCGCTGCAAGAGGTGTTTGAGCGCCGCCTGCGCATCGACGCCCTGCCGCCCGCGCCCGACGGGCGGCCCCGCTGGGCGGCACTGCCGCAAGAGCGCAACCGCTGCCCTTGACCGAAGGCGCAACCGCCCGTGGGAAAAGTTGCAACCGTGTTTTCTCCAATAATCTGAAGATAGAATCTCCGCGCGGGCCATGAACCGCGTTTTCAAAACCGCGGCAAAAACCATGTGGCCTGCAATTTCTTTCACTCACCGAAAAGGAAATGAAAATGAAGGCAGCGCGTTTTCACAAACGGGGCGATATTCGTATCGAGGATATTCCCGAGCCGGTGGTCAAGCCCGGTGAAGTGGGTATCAAGGTGGCCTGGTGCGGCATTTGCGGCACCGATTTGCACGAATTCATGGAAGGGCCCATCTTCATTCCGCCCTGCGGCCATCCGCACCCCATCTCGGGCGAATCGGCCCCCGTCACCATGGGGCACGAGTTCTCCGGCGTCGTCTATGCCGTGGGCGAGGGCGTGAGTGATTTGCAAGTGGGCCAGCACGTGGTGGTGGAGCCTTACATCGTGCACGACGACACCCCCACCGGCCCGGGCAGCAACTATCACCTCTCCAAGGACATGAACTTCATCGGCCTGGGCGGGCGCGGCGGCGGGCTGGCCGAAAAAATCTCGGTCAAGCGTCGCTGGGTGCACCCCATCTCCGACAAGATTGCGCTGGATCAGGCCGCGCTGATCGAGCCGCTGGCCGTGGGCCATCATGCCTTTGTGCGCAGCGGCGCCAGGGCGGGCGATGTGGCCCTGGTGGGCGGCGCAGGCCCCATCGGCCTGCTGCTGGCGTCCGTGCTCAAGGCCAAGGGCCTGAAAGTCATCATCACCGAGGTGAGCCGGGCCCGCAAGGAAAAAGCGCGCGAGGCGGGCGTGGCCGATCACATCCTCGATCCCACCGAGGTGGATGTGGTGGCCGAGGTGAAAAAACTCACCGGCGGCGAAGGCGTGGACGTGGCCTTTGAATGCACCAGCGTGAACAAGGTGCTCGACACCCTGGTGGACGCCTGCAAGCCCGCCGCCAAGATGGTCATCGTCTCCATCTGGAGCCATCCGGCCACCATCAACGTGCACAGCGTGGTGATGAAAGAGCTGGATGTGCGCGGCACCATCGCCTATTGCAACGACCACGCCGAAACCATCAAGCTGGTGGAAGAAGGAAAAATCAACCTGGCCCCCTTCATTACCCAGCGCATCAAGCTCGACGAGCTGGTTTCCGAAGGTTTTGAGCGCCTGATTCACAACAATGAATCGGCGGTGAAAATCATCGTCAATCCGAATTTGTGAGCCGACTGCCAAAAATCTTTCGGAAAATATTTCGGAAGATCATTCCGAAAATCCAGCCCCAAAAAAACCGCCCTCATCCGGCGGTTTTTTTGCGCCTTGCGGCGGTTTTCGGGGAAAAATCCGGCCCTTTTTCATCCCCGCCCCTGATCCATGCAAATCGAAACCCCGCCCACCGAACGCAGCACCCCCCGCCCTGATGGCCCCCGGCGCGGCCTCATCCTCATCCACACGGGCGACGGCAAGGGCAAAAGCACCGCCGCCTTCGGCCTGGCCCTGCGCGCCTTTGGCCGCCGGCATGTGCACGGCAGGCAAGTGCGCATTTTTCAGTTCATGAAAGTGCCCACCGCCCGCTTTGGCGAGCACCGCGCCTTCGAGCAACTGGGCCTGCCCATCGAGGGGCTGGGCGACGGCTTTTCCTGGAAAAGCAAGGATTTGGAGCACACCGCCCGCCTGGCCCGCCAGGGCTGGGAAAAGGCGCGCGCGGCCATTCTGGATGGCGAGCACTTTCTCGTCGTGCTTGACGAAATCACCTATCCGCTCATCTACGGCTGGCTGCCGCTGGAAGAAGTCATGGACACGCTCGCGCAGCGCCCGCCGCATGTGCATGTGTGCCTCACCGGCCGGCGCTGCCCGCAGGAGCTGATCGACATGGCCGACACCGTCACCGTCATGGAAATGCGCAAGCACGCCTTCAAGGCGGGCGTGCCCGCGCAGCGCGGCATCGAGGATTGAGGGGGGCGGCGCGCCTTCAGCCGCGCAAGAAGTGCCGGCGGTAGTGCAGCAGCTCGTCTATGGACTCGTGCACATCGGCCAGCGCCGTGTGCGCCTGCTGCTTTTTGAAGGCGTCGGCGATTTGCGGCTGCCAGCGCCGCGCCAGTTCCTTGAGCGTGCTCACGTCGATGTTGCGGTAGTGGAAAAACGCCTCCAGCCGGGGCATGTACTTCACCAGAAAGCGGCGGTCCTGCCCTATGGTGTTGCCGCATAGCGGCGAAGCGCCTTTGGGCACGTAGCGCGAGAGAAAGTCGATCAGTTGCTGCTCGGCCTCGGCTTCGGTCAGGGTGGATGCCTGCACCTTGTCGATCAGCCCGCTGCGCCCGTGCGTGCCCTTGTTCCAGGCGTCCATGCCGTCGAGCAGCGCCTGGGGCTGGTGGATGACCAGCACCGGCCCTTCCACGCGGGTTTGCAATTGGGGGTCGGTCACGACGACGGCGATTTCGAGCAGGCGCTCGCTCTCGGGGTTCAGCCCGCTCATTTCGCAGTCGAGCCAGACGAGGTTCAGATCGGAGCGGGGCAGGGCGGGGGCAGGCAGGGTTTCAGTCATGCGGGCGATTGTCGCCGTGCCGTTTCCCGGGCTGCTGCCCGTGCCGCCTTCCGCGTCGGTCGGGGTGCGTTCGGGCCGGTTTCAGCCCTGGTTATCCACAGATAATTCCTGTTTTGATAGCGCCCTTCGCAGTGTTTACGGGCGCTGCGGCCGCTTTGCCTATTTTTTGATCAAAAAAATGCAAGCAAATGTGCGGAAAACGCGGGCCGGGCGGGCAGCGGCGCTTTTGCCGTGCGTCAGCCCGGCTGGGTGATGTGAAAGACCTGGCGCAGATAGGCCAGGTAGTTTTCGTCGTCGCACATGCCTTTGCCGGGGCTGTCGGAAATCTTGGCCACGGGCTGGCCGTTGCAGCGGGTCATCTTGATGACGATTTGCAGCGGCTCGTAGCCCAGGTCGTTGGTGAGGTTGGTGCCTATGCCGAAGGCCAGCTGGCAGCGGCCGCGAAAGCGCTGATACAGCTCGATGGTGCGCGGCACGGTGAGGCCGTCGGAGAAGATGAGCGTTTTGCCGTGCGGGTCGATGCGGTTTTTCTCGTAGTGCGCCAGCATTTTTTCGCCCCACTCGAAGGGGTCGCCGCTGTCGTGGCGCGCGCCGTCGAACAGTTTGCAAAAGTACAGATCGAAATCGCGCAGGAAGGCGGCCATGCCGTAGACGTCCGACAGGGCGATGCCCAGATCGCCCCGGTATTCCTTGGCCCACTTCTCGAAGCCGAAGATTTGGCTGTCGCGCAGGCGCGGCCCCAGCGCCTGGCAGGCTTGCAGGTATTCGTGCGCCATCGTGCCCAGCGGGGTGAGGCCCAGGCGCATGGCGTAGAGCACGTTGCTGGTGCCCGCCAGTTGCCCGCGCGCGCCCGTGCCCAGCCCCTGCATGAGCTGGCGCAGCAGCCCTTCGTGCCACACGCGCGAAAAGCGCCGGCGCGTGCCGTAGTCGGCAATCTTGAGCTGCTCCAGCCCGGCGGCCTTGAGCTGGGCCATCTTGGTGTGCAGGCGGCGGTCGCCCTCGGCCAGATCGGGGCGCGGCTGGGTGTTGCGAAAGTAAACCTCGTTGATGATGGCCAGCAGCGGAATTTCAAAAAGAATGGTGTGCAGCCACGGCCCCTGAATGACGAGGCTGATTTCGCCATTGGCCTCGGGCGTGAGGCGGATGTATTTCTCGTTGAGCTGGAAGATGCCCAGAAAGTCCACAAAGTCGCTTTTCACAAAGCGCAGCGAGCGCAGGTAGTCCAGCTCCTGCTGGTCAAAGCGCAGCGAGCAAAGGTGGCGGATTTCCTCGCGGATTTCATCCACATACGGCGCCAGCGGCACGCCCGGGTTGCGGCACTTGAAGCGGTATTGCACCTGCGCGCCCGGAAACTGGTGCAGCACCACTTGCATCATGGTGAACTTGTAGAGATCGGTGTCGAGCAGGCTTTCAATGATCATGGCCGAGCAGCTTTTTTTGGGGGTGATGGGGGTGACACAAGGGTGACAATGGCGCGGGCAGTGTAGCGGCGGCCCTGCTGGCAGCGGCGGGCGCGCACTCCCTGTTTTCCCCGGGGTTTTTCCCCTTTTTCCCATTCTTTTTTCGAGCAAGGAAGCACACCGCATGAGCACCCCGTTTTTTGAACCCAATTTCCTGCAAGGCAAGACGGCGCTGGTGACTGGCTCGACCAGCGGCATCGGCCTGGGCATTGCCCTGGAGCTGGCCCGCCAGGGCGCGCGCATCGTGATGAACGGCTTTGGCGACGCCGAGCCGGCGCGCGCGCAAATTGCCGCCTGCGGCGTGCCCGTGGTGCACCACGGCGCGGACATGAGCCAGCCCGGGCAGATCGCCGAGATGATGGCCTTTGCCGCCGAGCAGTTCGGCGGCGTGGATGTGCTGGTGAACAACGCGGGCATACAGCACGTCAGCCCGGTGCAGGACTTCGCCCCCGAGAAGTGGGACGCCATCCTTGCCATCAACCTCAGCTCGGCCTTTCACACCACGCGCCTGGCGCTGCCGCACATGCTGGCGCGCGGCTGGGGGCGCATCGTCAACATTGCCTCGGCCCACGGCCTGGTGGCCTCGGCGGGCAAAAGCGCCTATGTGGCGGCCAAGCACGGCATCGTGGGGCTGACCAAGTCCGTGGCGCTGGAAACGGCCGCCACGGGCGTGACCTGCAACGCCATCTGCCCCGGCTGGGTGCTCACGCCGCTGGTGCAAAAGCAAATCGACGACCGCGCCGCGCGCGAAGGCATTAGCGTGCAACAGGCGCAGCAGGAGCTGTTGCGCGAAAAAGAGCCTTCGCTGCAATTCACCACGCCCGCGCAGCTGGGGGCGATGGCCGTGTTTTTGTGCAGCGCGGCGGCCGACAACATGCGCGGCATCGCCTGGGCCAATGACGGGGGCTGGACGGCGCAGTGATTTTTTGGTGATTCTTGAGATTATCCTGGTGATTTTCATTGCATGATTTTTACGGGGATTTTTTGTGATTTTCATGCAGCCGTTTTGAAAATGCCCGTTTGCTATCAAAAGCCTAGCTGCGATCGCAGTATCCACGGGCGATGCGGCCGGTTTGATTATCTTGATAATGCCTGAAGCGATTATTCGGGCGTGATTTTGTTTGAGAAGGATGGACCCCGACATGTTTTCAGCCGAAAGCGCCTTGCTGGTGATAGACGTGCAAAACGGCTTCATGCCCGGCGGCGGCCTGCCCGTGCCGCGCGGCGATGAGGTGGTGCCCGTCATCAACCGGCTGGCCCCGCACTTTGAAACCGCCGTACTCACGCAGGACTGGCACCCGGCGGGGCACATCTCCTTTGCCGCCAACCACCCGCAGCGCCGCGCCTTCGAGAGCATCGAGCTGCCCTACGGCCCGCAAACGCTCTGGCCCACCCACTGCGTGCAGGGCACGCGGGATGCGGCGCTGCACGCCGATTTGCGCGTGCCGCAGGCGCAGCTCATCTTGCGCAAGGGCTGCCGCGCCGAGGTGGACAGCTACTCCGCCTTCGTCGAGGCTGACCGCCGCACCAGCACCGGCCTGGCCGCCTGGCTGCACGCGCGCGGGCTGCGCCAGCTCTACCTGTGCGGCCTGGCCACGGACTTTTGCGTGGCCTGGAGCGCGCTGGACGCGCGCGCCGCAGGCTTTGCCGTCACGGTGGTGGAAGACGCCTGCCGCGCCATCGACCTGAACGGCTCGCTGGCGCGGGCCTGGGCGCAAATGTGCGCGGCCGGCGTGCGCCGCGCCTGCACGGATGAGCTTTTGACGGGGTTGGCCGGACTGGCTGCGCCGGCCTGAAACATGAACCGGCGCCAATGAGCACATGAACTGGCCCGCCTGGCTGGCCGCCTGGGTGGCCGGCACTGCCTGGCAGCTGATGGGCGAAGCGCCCCCGGCCGCAGCCGGGCGGCCCCTGGCCCCGGCGCTGGCGCTGCTGGCGGCGGCCCTGCTGGCGGCGCTGGCGCTGGCCTTGCGCTGCATCTCGCCCCGGCTGGCCGATGCGCCCGATGCGCCCGGTTTGCCCCGTTTCTCGCCCCGTCTCTCGCCCCGCACCCCGTTCCACGCCTGGCCGCGCGCCCTGCCCGCCGCTGCGCTGCTGGCGGCCTTGTTTTCGGGCGCGCTGGCTGGCTGGGGCGTGGCCGCCTGGCGCACGCACGCGCGGCTGGCGCAAAGCCTGCCTGCGGCGGCGCAGGGCGCGCCCGTGGCGCTGCAAGGGGTGATCGCCGCCATGCCGCAGCGCACGGCCTCGGGCTGGCGCTTTTTGTTCGATGTGCAGCCGTCGCCCGGTTCGACCGATACGCCCAATAAGCCCGATGCCGCGCCCGCGCTGCCTGCGCGCCTGCTGCTGAACTGGTTCGTGCCCCCCGGCGCGCGCGGGCCTGATTTGCGCGCCGGGCAGCGCTGGCAGTGGGCCGCCCGCCTGCGCCCGCCCCACGGGCCGGCCAATCCGCACGGCTTTGACGTGGAGCTGTGGCTGTGGCAGCTGGGCGTGCGCGCCAGCGGCGCGGTGCAGCCGGCCAGCGCCCGCCTGCTGGGCGAGAGCGGCGCGCATCCCATCGAGCGCCTGCGCCAGCGCCTGCGCGATGGCGCGCTGGCGCAAATTGCCGGGCCGGCCGGGGGCGAAACGGGGCAGGGCGCGGGGCAGAACACGGGGCATCGCGCCCCGGCTGCGGCGGCTGGCGATGCGGCCGATGAGAGTGATGAAGGCAATTCCGCCAGCCTGCCCCGTCGCCTGGCGGGCATCGTCGCCGCGCTGGCCGTGGGCGATCAAAACGCCATCGCGCAGGCCGACTGGGATGTGTTTCGCGCTACCGGCGTGGCGCATTTGATGAGCATCTCGGGCCTGCACGTCACCTTGTTTGCCTGGCTGGCGGCGGCCTTCATGGGGCGCGTTTGGCTGCTGCTGGTGCGCCTGCCCTGGCCGCTGCCGGGTTTGCGCGCCCTGCGCCTGCGCCTGGGCCAGCCCGCCGCCGCGCTGGGCGGGGGCGTGGCGCTGGCGGCGCTTTATGCGCTGCTGAGCGGCTGGGGCGTGCCGGCGCAGCGCACCGTGCTCATGCTGGCCGTGTTCGCCGCCGTGCGCCTGGGCGGCTTGCGCTGGCCCTGGCCGCTGACCTGGCTGGCCGCTTGCGCCGCCGTGCTGGCGCTCGATCCCTGGGCCTTGCTGCAAGCGGGCTTTTGGCTGAGCTTTATTGCCGTGGGCCTGCTGTTTGCCGCTGGCGATGCGCAGGGGCCGCGCCCGGCGGCTGTTGCCGATTCCTCCGCTGGCGCAGCCTCTGCAAAGGCCGCCTGCGGGCGTCTGGCCGCCTGGCTGGCCGCGCTGCTGGGCGAGCAGGCGCGCATCACCGTGGCGCTGGCCCCCTTGAGCCTGCTGCTGTTTGGCCAGACCTCGCTGCTGGCGCTGCTGGCCAATGCGGCGGCCATACCCTGGGTCACCTTCGTCGTCACCCCCCTGGCGCTGGGTGGCATGCTTTGCCCGCCGCTGTGGCAGGCGGCCGCCTGGGCCGTGTCGCCGCTGCTGGCCTTTTTGCAGACGCTGGCGGATTGGCCCTGGGCCAGCATCAGCCTGCCCGCGGCCCCCTGGTGGGCGGGCGCGGCCGCCATCGCCGGGGCGGCCTGCCTGGGCATGCGCTGGCCTGCGGCCTGGCGGCTGGCGGGCCTGCCCCTGCTGCTGCCGCTGCTGCTGTGGCAGCCCGCGCGCCCGCCCGTGGGCCACTTCGAGCTGCTGGCCGCCGACGTGGGCCAGGGCGGCGGCGCGCTCATCCGCACCGCGCATCACACCCTGCTCTACGACAGCGGCCCGCGCTACAGCGCCGAAAGCGATGCGGGCCAGCGCGTCCTGACGCCGCTGATGCAGGCGCTGGGCGCTATGCCCGATGGCATCGTCATCAGCCACGCCGATGCCGACCACGCCGGCGGCGCGCGCGCCGTGCTCACCGCCGCCCCCCGCGCCTGGCTGCTGGCCTCGTTTGCCGACCCCGCCCTGCCGCGCCCGGCCATGCGCTGCCAGGCGGGCCAGAGCTGGCAGTGGGACGGCGTGCGCTTCGCCATCCTGCACCCCCTGCCCGCCGACTACGCCCGCCCCGGCGCAGACGACAACGCCCTGAGCTGCGTGCTGCACATACGCGCCGCCAGCGGCGCAGCCGCCCTGCTCACCGGCGACATCGGCGCAGTGCAGGAAATCGACCTGGCCCAGCGCCAGAGGCCGCGCCCGGCAGGCAGCCAGGGCGCGGCGGCGGCGCAAGGGGGCGAATCCGGCCAATCCGGCCTGCGCGCCGATCTGCTGCTCATGCCCCATCACGGCAGCCGCTACTCCTCCAGCGCCGCGCTGCTTGATGCCGTGGCCCCGCGCCACGCCATCGCCCAGGCCGGCTGGCGCAACCGCTTCAATCACCCCGCCCCCCAGGCCCTGGCCCGCTACGCGCAGCGCGGCATCCCCGTCACCCGCAGTGCCTATTGCGGCGCGGCCCTCTGGCAGAGCCTGCGCCCCGAGCAACTGCACTGCGAGCGCGCTACCCGCCGCCGCCCCTGGCACACCCGCCCCGAACGCGAAGACGCCCTGCTGCCAAACAGCGAACGCGGCTCCCGATAAAGCCCCCCGCGCTAGGCGGCCGCCCCGCCATCACGCGGCGCAGGCGTGTGGCATAAATTGGCATGACCTTCTCCCCCCCGCCCCCCATCTGCCCCGCCAGCGTGCAGCACGAGCAGGAAATCAACGAACAACTGCTGGCCGCCCCCCTGCAAAGCCCCCTCATGCGCGCCTGGACCTATCCCCGCCCCGCCGTGGTACTGGGCCGCGCGCAAAGCCGGCTCGCCCTGCCCGAAGACCCTGCGGGCGATGCGCTGCCCGTCATCGTGCGCGGCGCAGGCGGCGCGGCCGTGCTCACCGGCCCCTGGCTGCTCAGCCTGGCGCTGGCCCTGCCCCCGGACGACCCCCGCATCGCCGGCCAGAGCGTGGAAAACAGCTACCGCTGGCTGGGCCAGGCCCTGGCCGCCGCCTTGCAAACCCACGGCCTGCCCGCCCGCGCCTGCCCGCCCGGGCAGCGCCAGCCGGCCCCTGCTCACCTGGCCTGGGCCTGCTTTGCCGGCGTGGGCGCGTGGGAAGTTGTGGTGCCGGGCGAGGTGCGGGGCGAGGTGCGGGGCGAGGTGCGGGGTGTTGTGCCAGGCGTGCCGGGCGTTGTGCCGGATGAAGGGGCCGAAGCCGCCGCAAGCGCCCCGCGCAAGGTCATCGGACTGGCCCAGCGCCGCAGCCGCCACGGAGTGCTGTTTGTGGCTGGCGTGCTGCTCACCCCCAGCCCCTGGCAGCGCCTGTGCCAGCGCATGGGCCAGCCCCCCGACCAGGCCGCCGCCCAGGCTGCCCAACTGGCCGCCTGCACCGCCGACATCGCTTCCCTGCGCGCCCGCCAGGGCCAGCCCCCCCTCAGCGCCGAAGCCCTCATGCACACCCTCTGGCCCCTTCTGCAACCCATGCAGGCCCAAAGCTGAACGCGGAATCGGCCCGCCCGATGGCTTTCCGACCCCGCGCAGGCAGACGCGCGGGCAAGGCGGTGAAAAGCGGGGCAGGAAGCGGCGGCCCGCCGCCTTGGCGGATGAGGCGGATGAGGCGGATGAGGCGGATGAGGCGGATGAGGCAGGCCGCGCGGGCCACGGCGGCAAGGCCCGAAGACCGCCTTCGGATGAGTGCGAGACGGCGGCTGGCGCGCGCGTGACGGTCGTCATCCCGCTATCCGGGCACGCGGGGCGGCGGACATGGGAAAAGGGCGGATTCGCTTTCTTCGTCGTCAATCCGGTCGGGCACGGGGGGCGATCAGCGCTGATCGGGCGGCTGCGGCGCAGGATTTTTCCGTTTCGTGCGGAAAGTTATCCACATATTTTTCCTGAATTGATAGCGCCCTTCGCAGTGTTTACGGGCGCTGCGGGCGGTTTGCCTGTTTGATAGGCAAATTCTTGCAACAAAAGGTTTGCGGATGAGATGGGGCGGGTTCAGCGGCCGCGCAGAAAGAGGGCGTCCAGCTCGCGCAGGGTGAGTTGGCGCCAGGTGGGGCGGCCGTGGTTGCATTGGTCGGCGCGGTCGGTGGCTTCCATTTGGCGCAGCAGGGCGTTCATTTCGGGCAGGGTGAGGGCGCGGCCGGCGCGGATGGCACCGTGGCAGGCCATGGTGGCCAGGATGTGGTGGTGGGCGCGCTCCAGCACGGCCGGCGGGCCGCTGGCGGGCAGGCCGTGGTCGATGAGTTCGGCCAGCACGGCGCGCGCAAGGGCTACGGCATCGCCCGCGGCCAGGGCGGCGGGCACGGCGCGCACGGCCAGGGTTTGGGCGGTGAGGGCGCTGATGTGCAGGCCCAGCCTTTGCAGGGCGGGGCCGTGTTCTTCGGCGGCGGCGATTTCGTGGGCGGTGGCGGCAAAGGGGGCGGCAATGAGCAGGGCCTGGCTGCGGATGAGGGGGCTGGCTTCGGCTTCGGCTTCATGCGGCACGGCGTGCCCGGCGGGGGTGGCGCTGGCTTGCGCGTATTGGGTTTTCATGCGCTCGTAAACGATGCGTTCGTGCGCGGCGTGCATGTCGATGAGCACGAGGCCGCAGCGGTTTTCGGCAAGGATGTAGATGCCGTGGATTTGGGCGATGGCGCGGCCCAGGGGCTGGGGGTCGTGCTCGGCTTCGGCAGGGGCAGGGGCGGGGGCTTCGGGGGCGGGCGGGGCGATGAAGGGGGCCGGGGCTTCGTTGATTTGGTGGCGGGCGGCCCAGGCTTCGTCCAGCGGGCGGGCGGGGTAGCGGGCGGGGTAGGTGTGAGGGCGGGGGGGCAGTTCGAGGGGGCGCTGCCGGGGGATGGGGGCGGTTTCGGGGGCGGTTTCGGCGGGGGCGGGCGCGGTTTCGGCGGGGGGTTCGATGGCGGCGGGGGCTTGCCCGGCGCGGCTGGCGGCCAGGGCGTTTTCGATGGCGTGGCGCACGGCCTGGTGCACCTGGCGGCTGTCGCGAAAGCGCACTTCGATTTTGGTGGGGTGCACGTTGACGTCCACTTGCTCGGCCGGCAGGCTGATTTGCAGCAGCCAGATGGGGTGGCGGTGGCCGTGCAGCACGTCTTCATAGGCGCTGCGGGCGGCGTGCTGGATGACTTTGTCGCGCACGTGGCGGCCGTTGACCCAGGCGTATTGCTGGTCGCTGCGGCTGCGCGCGGCGGCAGGCAGGCCGATGCGGCCGCGCACGTGCACGCCGCCTTCGCTGTGGGCCACGGGCAGGCTGCGGGCGAGGAAGTCTTCGCCCAGAACGTCGGCGGTGCGGCGGGCCAGGGCGGCGTCTGCGCTGGCGCTGGCGGGCTGGGCGGGCCATTGTTCGATGAGCTTGCCTTCGCTCCAGAGGGCGAAGGCGACGTCGGGGCGGGCCAGGGCGTGGCGGCGCAGGGCTTCGGTGCAGTGGGCCAGTTCGGTGGCGTCGGTTTTGAGGAATTTGCGGCGGGCGGGCACGCTGAAGAAAAGTTCCTTGACTTGCACGGTGAGGCCGCGCGTGCGGGCGGCCTGGCGCAGCTCGCCGGTGCGCGCATCCAGCAGCCAGGCGCTGCTCTGGCCTTCGGTGCGCGAGAGCAGTTGCAGCTCGCTGACGGAGGCGATGGCGGCCAGGGCTTCGCCGCGAAAGCCCATGGTGGCCACGGATTCCAGATCGCGCAGGCTGGCGATCTTGCTGGTGGCGTGGCGCTTGAGCGCGGTGGGCATGTGCTCGGGGGCGATGCCGCAGCCGTCGTCTTCCACGGCGATCAGGCGCACGCCGCCGGCCAGCAGGCGCACGGTGATGTGGCGCGCGCCGGCATCCAGCGCGTTGTCCAGCAGCTCGCGCACGACGGAGGCGGGGCGCTCGATGACTTCGCCTGCGGCAATCTGGCTGATCAGCTCGTCGGGCAGTTCGGCAATGGGGCGGGGGACGGGCGCAAAGGCGGGCGGGCGGTCATTCATGGGGCGGGCATGGTAGCGGCGCAGGAAGGGCGGGGCAGGGCGCGTGGGCATACTCGCCGCCCCATGGAAGTGATGACTCAATTGATAGACCTGATCTGGCCGCTGGCGGATTTCATCTTGCATGTGGACCGGCACCTGGCCGAGTTCGTGGCCCAACATGGCGCGTGGGTGTATGCGCTGCTGTTTCTGATCGTGTTTGTGGAAACGGGCCTGGTGGTGATGCCCTTTTTGCCGGGCGACTCGCTGCTGTTCGTGACGGGCGCGCTGGCGGGCGCGGGCGTGCTGAATCTGGGGCTGGCCTGCGCGCTGCTGCTGGCGGCGGCCATTGCGGGCGATCAGTGCAATTACCTGATCGGGCGGCGCGTGGGGCGGCGGGTGTTCGAGTGGCGCAGCTCGCGCCTGTTCAACCGCCGCGCGTTCGATGCGGCGCACACGTTTTACGAGCGCCACGGCGGCATCACCGTGGTGCTGGCGCGGTTCATGCCCTTTATTCGCACCTTTGCGCCCTTCGTGGCGGGCGTGGCGCAGATGAATCGCGCGCGCTTTTCCCTGTTTAACGTGGTCGGCGGCTGCATCTGGGTGCTGGGGCTGTGCGTGGCCGGCTACCTTTTCGGCAACCTGCCCTGGGTGCAAACGCACTTGAGCAAGATCATCTGGGCCCTGATCCTGCTGCCCGGCCTGCTGGCGCTGTATGGCGGCTGGCGCTCCAGCCGCCGGCGGCCCGATGCAGGATCGAGCGCGGCCTGATGCGCGTGAACGGGCCTTGAGCCGGGTCAAAACGCATCGCCCCTCATCGCCCGTAAGGCCGGCCGCCGCCCCTGCCGGGCGCACAATGCACACCTTGTTTCAACCACGAATGGCCGGTTTTCATGCCGGCGCGAAAAAAAGGAGGCTTGCCTGCCATGCTCTACAAATTCAAATCACAAGCGGCCGCTGACGTCATCATGCTGGAGCCCAATGCCGAGGAGCTGCTGAAAATCATCGGCAAAGCGCCCGGGGCGACCGGCATCATCACCGCCGCGCAAATTCCGCAGGCCGTGGCCGCGCTGCGCCAGGCCATCGCCGCCAGCGAGGCGGCGCAGGCCGCCAAAAATGCCGAGGCCGCCGAATCGGCCCAGGGCGAGTCGCCCGCGCCGGATGAAGACGCGGTTTCGCTGCGCCGCCGCGCCGTGCCTTTCATCGACTTGCTGGAGCAAAGCGCCGCCGCCGGCAAGGATGTGGTCTGGGGCGTGTAAGCCGCCCGGCTGCCCCGATTCGCTGCTATTTCGCGACGCCGCCGCCTTCCCTTTTCGGGGGGCGGCGGTTTTTTCATGCCCGCATTCATGCCCGCGCGGGGGCCGGATCAATGCCGCGCCGTGGCCTCGGGCGCAGGCTCTGGCGGCTGCGGGCGCAGCAGGGTTTGCCAATAGCGCGTTTGCTCCATCACGAAGCGCCGGTGCGCGGCGGGCGTGGTGCGCTCATCGGTGACGACGGCCGCGCCCAGCTCCTGCTGGCGGCGGATGAAGTCCGGGTCGCGCAGCGCCACTTGCAGCGCCTCGTTGAGCGTGCGCGTCATGGCCGCCGACATGCCCCGGGGCGCATACAGCCCGTGCCAGATGTTCAGGCGAAATTGCGGCATGCCCAGCTCGGCCAGCGTGGGCAAGCCCTGATACACCGCCGGCGCGGGCAGGCGCTGCTGCGTGGTCACGGCAAAGGCGCGCACGGCCTGGCGCTCCAGCGCCTGCGTGGCGTGCGCCGTTTGCTCGCACAGCAAGTCGATGCGCCCTGCCGCCAGATCGGTCAGCGCCGCGGCCGTGCCCGGATACGTCACCTCGCGCAGCCGCATGCGCAGGCCCTGTTGCAGCAGCAGCGCGCACAGGTGCGAGGCCGAGCCTGGCCCCGCGTGCCCCAGCGTGGCCTCCTGCCCGTGGCGCAGCAGCCAGCGGCGCAGCGCCGCGTAGTCCGTTGCCGGCATGGAAGCGCGCCCCAGCAGTGCCATCGGCACTTCGCTCACCAGCCCCAGATATTCAAATTCATCGGCCCGAAAGCCGGGCCGCTGCTGGAGCGCAGGCGCGGTGGCCATGCCGATGTGCGACAGCAGCAGGGTGTAGCCATCGGGCCTGGCGCGCGCCGCCCGCGCCGCGCCGGCTGCGCTGCCTGCGCCGGGCGCGTTTTCGATCACGATGCTCGCGCCGCCCAGCGGCCGGCGCAGCGCCTCGGCCAAGTCGCGCGCTACCTTGTCGGTTGGCCCGCCGGCCGGAAACGGCACGATCAGCGCAATGGCCCGCCCCGCCGCCGGAAAGTCCTGCCCCCACGCCTGCGCAGCCAGCCCCAGAACCAAAGCCAGCGCCAGCCGCCGGGCCGTGTCCAACCTGAATTTCATGAAGTTTTGCCTTCTTGCGAAAAAGAGGAAAAGACAAAGGGGCGGCCTTGCGAAAAGCCGCCCCCAACCAGCTCCCGAGATTGGCAGCGCCCGCCCCCCCGCGCCACCGGGCTAACCCTAGGCCCGCCCCTTGGGCGGGATTTGCGGGGGTGAGTTATCCACAAGTTTTTCCTGATTTGATAGCACGCTGCGCAGCATGGACGGGCGCTGCGGTCCGTTTGCTGATTTGTTAAGCAAATTTTTGTATCTGAATGCGTGATGCGAAAGGCGTGCACTCGGTGTGGGGGCTGCGGGGGAAAAGACGGGCGGGGGGCAGGCCGCGCGGTGCCTGCCTGTCTGCTTGCATCCGTAGCCTTTCGCGCCTCAAGGCAGCCCCCGGTTTTCAAAAACCGGCCCGCTTTCCCGCCTCAAAACGCCCTGGGGGAAGGCAGGTTATCCACAGATTTTTCCTGATTTGATAGCACGCTACGCAGTGTTTACGGGCGCTGCGGGCGGTTTGCCGATTTGGTGAGCAGCGGTGGGTGGCGGGGCGTTTGGCGGCGCGCAAGTCGGGCGGGATGCCTGGGAGGCGGTTTGCCCGGTTTGCCCGCGTTCACTCGCATTCGCCCGGTTTCCTGATTTTTCGCTTCGCCCAATTCACCCGATTTCACCCGATTCGCCCGGCTTGCGGGGGGGTTGGTTATCCACAGTTTTTTCCTGTTTTGATAGCGCACTGCGCAGTGTTTACGGGCGCTGCGGGCGGTTTGCTGATTTGCTGGGCAAAATCTTGTATCAAGATATGTGAAAGGCCGGGGCGTTCAGCGGCGGGGCAGCCAGGGGGCGGGGCGCACTTCGATTTGCACGCTGTCCAGCGTTTGGCCCTGGGGGGTGCGCAGGTGCAGGGTGTGGCGGCCGGGGGGCGGCAGCCAGCTGGTTTGGGGGCCGCGGGCGATGGTTTTGTCTTGCACTTGCCACAGCAGGGCGGCGGGCTGCATGCCGGCAGCGAGGCTGGCGCTCAGGCGCAGGCGCTGGTGGGCGGGGGGGATGTCGGGGTCCAGGGCGATGATGGCTCCCTGGGCGGGGCTGCTGATGCGCGCGCGCAGGGGGTCTTGCGCGGTTTGGGGGGGCTGGGTCTGGGTGGGTTCGTCAATGGCGAACAGGGTTTGGCCGGTGCCGGGCAGGAACCATTCCTGGCGCGGGGCTTCGTCTTGCGGCGGGGTGTGAAAGCGCACGGCGATGCGCTCGAGCGTGGCGGGCGCTGCGGGCGGCGCTGCGGGGGGGGTGAGGGTGTGCAGGTGGCGCATGAGGGCGGCCCAGACGGGGGCTGCGCCGGCGGCGCCGCTGATGTGGCGCATGGGCTGGCCGTCGGCGTTGCCGACCCAGACGGCGACGGTGTGGCGCGGGCTGTAGCCGACGACCCAGTTGTCGCGCATGTCTTTGCTGGTGCCGGTTTTGACGGCGCTCCAAAAGCGGGTGGCCAGTACGCTGTCGAGGCCAAAGGTGAGGGCGCGGGCGTTGCGGTCGGAGAGGATGTCGCTGACGATGTAGGCGGCGTCGGGGGCGATGACTTGCGGGCACTGCGCGGGGGGCGTGGCGGGCTGGCCGGGGTGCAGGCGGATGGGGCAGATGCGCCCGCCGTTGGCCAGGGCGCGGTAGGCGTTGGCCAGGTTCAGCAGGCTGACTTCGGCGCTGCCCAGCGCGAGGCTGAGGCCGTAGTAGCCGGCGGGCTGGGGCAGGTTCAGGCCCAGGCGCTGGAGCTGGCGCTGGAAGGCTTCGGGGGTGACCATGTCGAGTACGCGCACGGCGGGGATGTTCAGCGAGGAGGCCAGCGCCAGGCGGGCGGAGACCCAGCCGTGAAAGCGGCCGTCGTGGTTGCGCGGGATGTAGAGGCCGCCGGCGGTGGGCAGGTGGGCGGGCCAGTCGTGCAAGAGGGTGGCGGCGGTGATGCGGCGCTCGGCGATGGCCTGGGCGTAGAGCAGGGGCTTGAGGGTGCTGCCGGGCTGGCGCAAGGCGGTGACGCCATCGACTTCGGCGGCGTGGCTCAGGCTGCCGCTGGAGCCGACCCAGGCGAGCACGTCGCCGCTGGCGTTGTCCAGCACGATGACGGCGCCGTCTTGCACCTGGTGCGATTGCAGCTCGAGCAGGTGCTGCTCCAGGGTTTGCCGCGCCAGGCGCTGGGTGGGGCCGTGCAGGGTGCTGGGCACGGTGGCCGGGGCCGGGCCACCGGCGCTGGCCTGGCGGATGAGGCGGCGGGCGATGTGCGGGGCGGGGCCGTGGCTGGCGGGCCAGGCGCGCCGGGGCAGGGCGGCGGTGGCCAGCAGCTCCAGCGCCAGGCAGTCTTGCCGCTGCTCGTTCGGGCTTTGGCCGGGCTGCATGAGGGTGAGCACGCCGCAGGCGCGCTGGGTGACGCGCTCGGGCGCGGCGTTGGGCGCGCGCACGAGGGCGGCGATGAGGGCGGCTTCGCGCAGGTCCAGCCCGTGGGGGGCCTTGTCGAACAGGGTGCGCGAGATGGCGTCCAGCCCGATGAGTTCGCCGCGCAGGGGCACGAGGTTGAGATAGGCCTCCAGGATTTGATCCTTGCGCCAGCTCGCTTCCAGCCGGCGCGCCAGGGCGGCCTGGCCGAGTTTCTGGCGCAGGCTGCGCCCGCCGCTGCCCAGGCGCAGGTCTTCATCGAGCAGGCCGGCCAGTTGCATGGTGAGGGTGCTGGCACCGCGGGTGCGGGTGTTCCAGAGATTGGCCCAGGCGGCTGCGCCCACGGCCTGCCAGTCCACGCCGCTGTGCTCGTAAAAGCGCTTGTCTTCGGAGAGGATGAGCGCGCGCTGCAAGGCCGGCGAGATGTCGGCCAGGGCTACCCAGTCGCCGCTGCGGCCCAGGCTGCGGGTGCGCAGGCGGTGCAGGCGCTGGCCGTCGCGGTCGAGCAGCCAGGTTTCGGAAGACTGGTAATCGGCCTTGACCTGGCCAAAGCCGGGCACGGCCAGCGCGCTGCCGGGGCAGGCAGCGGCCAGGGCAAGCAGCGCAGAGGCGATCAGGGCGCGTGTGCGGGCGCGGGCGCGGCTGTAGGGGCGAAGGGGCGGCATGGGGGAAAAAGGACGGCGGCAGGGCCGGATCAAAGCGCGAAGTTCACCGGCCAGGCCAGGCCGCAGTCGGTGAGGATGGCGTCCAGCGGCGCGTCGTGCGGCTCGGGCAGCAAGTCGTCCACAAAGGCGTTGGCAAAGGCCAGGCCCACGGTGTAGGGGCGCGGTTGCAGCGCGGCCAGCGTGCGGTCGTAAAAGCCGCCGCCATAGCCCAGGCGCACGCCGCCGGGGGCGTAGCCCACGCAGGGCACGAACAGCAGCGTGGGGGTGATGACTTCGGTGCCGCTGGGCTTGGGGATGCGGTAGGCGTCTTCTTCCATCGGGCAGCCGGGAAACCAGGCGTGAAAGGCCAGGGTTTTGCGCAGCTTGTCCACCACCGGCAGGCCGATGCGGCGGCGCTGGGGCTTGTTCATCAGCTCGCCGTCTTCCTTCCAGCGGTGCAGCGTGGGCAGGGGGTCGAACTCGCCCTTGATGGGCCAGTAAGCGCCGATCACCGTCTCGGGCCTCTCTTGCAGCCAGATGCGCAGCGCCGCTTGCAGGGCGGCGGCGCGCTCGGCGCGGTCGGGCAGGCTCTGGCGCTCGGCCACCAGGCGCTGGCGCAGGGTTTTTTTATCGGGGCAGGGGCGGCTCATGGCGCGGTGCGGAAAGTGGGAATTTCTTTTGGGGAATTCATGCAAAAAGAAAAGGGGGCAATAGCATTGCCCGCCTTATGCGAAAGATTTTGACACTGCTCATCGCCGCGCTGGGCTGCTGCGCCCAGGCGCAACCGCTGGCCGCCGCCCCTGCCACGCCGCCGCCTGCGGCTCCTGCGGCCGAGGCCGATTCCGACCCCGCCGCGCTGGCCGATGCGGCCATCTTGCAAATGAGCGAAGCCGCCCGCAAGGGCGACCAGGCCCGGCTTTCGGCCCTGCTGCCGCTGGCGCGCGGCCACGCGCTGGAGCCCTGGGCCGCCTATTGGGAACTCAAGGCCCGCCTGCCCACTGCCAGCGCCGAGGAAGTGGACGCCTTCCTGGCGCGCTGGAGCGGCACCTATCAGCAAGACCGCCTGCGCGCCGACTGGCTGCGCCTGTTGGGCCAGCGGCGCGACTGGGCGCGCTTTGCGGCTTATGAAAAAGACTGGCGCATGCGCGACGAGCCGCAAATTCACTGCTACAGCCTGGCGCTGGCGCACATGAACGAAAAACAAAACGTCAGCGCCGAAGTGGCCCGCCTGTGGCTGGCGCAAAAGCCCGATGACGACGCCTGCCTGTTTGCCGCCAGCCGCCTGGCCGAAAGCGGCCTGCTGCCGGCCGAAGTGGTCTGGCGCAAGGCGGGCGCGGCCGTGCTGGCCGGGCAGGTGAAGCTGGCGCGCGCCGCAGTCAGCCTGCTGCACCCGGAAGCGGCCGATCAGGTGCAGGCCCTGCATGACAAGCCCGCCCGCTGGCTGGCGGGCAAGGCCCCGGCCGGCATCAAGCCGCCCGAGCTGCGCCGCGCCCTCATCACCCTGGCGCTGATGAAACTGGTCTGGGCCGATCCGGCCGCCGCGCGCCAATACATGCCCCAGTGGGGCCGCCAGCTCGACGCCGCCGAGCGCGATCGCGTGTGGGCCGCAGCCGGGCGCAAGGCCGCCTTGCGCCTGCTGCCCGAAGCCGCCGCCTACTACGCCCAGGTCAGCCAGCCCGCCGCGCTGGACGATGAAACCCGCGCCTGGATGGCCCGCGCCTTCCTGCGCGCCGGCCGCTGGGGCCAGGTGCTGCGCACCATAGACGCCATGCCCGCCGCCCAGGCCGTCAGCCCCGTGTGGACTTACTGGCGCGCCCGCGCCCTGCAAGAGCAGGGCCGCAGCGAGCAGGCCCGCGCCATCTACCAAAGCGTGGCCCGCGCCAGCGGCGGCAGCTATTACCAAAAGCTCGCCGCCGAAGCCCTGGGCCAGCGCCTGACCGCATCGCCCGCCGCCCCGCCCGTGGCCCCCGCCGAAAGCGAAGCCGCCCGCAAGCACCCGGGGCTGAACCGCGCCCTCATCGCCATCGCCCTGGGCCTGCGAAACGAAGGCGTGCGCGAGTGGAACTACAGCGTCAACCTGCACACCCCCGGCGGCATGGACGAGGGCCTGCGCCACGCCGTGGCCGAGCGCGCCTGCCAGTACCAGGTGTGGGACCGCTGCATCAGCGACAGCGAGCGCCTGTCCTTTGCCGACCCGCGCCTGCGCTTTCCCACCCCCCACCGCCAGCAAGTGCAGGCCCACGCCCAGGCCGCCGGGCTGGAAACCGCCTACGTCTACGGCCTCATCCGGCAGGAAAGCCGCTTTGTCACCAATGCGCGCTCGCGCGTGGGCGCCTCCGGCCTCATGCAAATCATGCCCGCCACCGCCCGCTGGACGGCGCGCCGCCTGGGCCTGCAAGGCTTTCAGCCCGATCAGATCAACGAGCTGGAAACCAACCTGCTCATCGGCACCCACTATTTGAAGCTGGCGCTCGACCGCTTCGGCGGCGCGCTGCCCCTGGCCGCTGCCGCCTACAACGCCGGCCCGGCGCGCGTGCGCCAGTGGCGCGCCCCCGAAGCCGATGGCCGCGGCCCCGAGCTGGAAGGCGCGATCTGGATCGAAAACATCCCCTTCGACGAAACCCGCATCTACGTGCAAAACGTGCTCTCGAACACCGTCGATTACGCCGCGGGCCTCACCGGCCAGCCCCAGTCACTGGCCGCCCGCCTGGGCCGCGTGGCCCCGCCCAGCGCCGAAGAAGACGCCGCCGCCAACGCGGCTGCGCCCGCTTCCATGCCCTGACGCGCCGGGCCGCAGAAGGGCAAGTTATCCACAGATTTCTCCTGAATTGATAGCGCCTTGCGCAGTGTTTACGAGCGCTGCGGGCCTTCTGCCTGTTTGATAAGCAAAATTATGCAAGCAAATGTGAACGCCCCGGCCCTTTTCTCTAACCCCCCTTTTTCTGCCATGACTGCACCTGTCGATTTACCCGCCGATTTGCCCGATCTGCCCAAGCTGCACCTGCCCGAGCTGTTCACCGATGCCGACGGCCTGGCGCGCTGGCGCACGCACCGCCTTCCGCTGGATCAGGGCAGCCTGGCCGCAGCCCTGAGCGCCCCGGCCGCCGCGCAGCTCATGCAGTGGCGCGCCAGCCCCGTGGGCTTTGCCAGCGACTTTCACTGCACCGGCCAGCCGCAGTGGCTCATCGTGCTGCAAGGGGTGATGGAAATCGGCCTGCGCGACGGCAGCTGGCGGCGCTTTGGCCCCGGCCAGTGCTTTTATTCCAACGACACCCTGCCCCCCGGCCAGAGCTTCGACCCCGCCCGGCACGGCCATCGCAGCCGCCAGGCCGGCCCCCAGCCGCTGCACACCTTGTTCGTGCGCGCGCCGCTGCACGCAGCCCTGCCGGGGTGAGTTGAAAAGGGAAAGCGGGGCCGCAGGCGGCCTGCCTCACTCCAGAAACAGCTGCTGCAAGTCGCTCAAAAAATCAAAGCCGCGCTCGGTGGGGCGGATGTGGTTGCCCTGGCGCTGCACCCAGCCTTTTTCCTCGGCCTGCTCCAGCGCGGGGGTGACGGTGCCGGGCGGCAGGCCGGTGCGGGCGCAGTAGTCGCCCAGGCTGAAGCCATCGCGCAGGCGCAGCGCGCCCAGCATGTATTCAAAGGGCAGCTCGGCGCGGGCGATGTCGCGCTCCTCGTGCACGGGGCAGCCGGCCAGGGCCTGCTGCATGTAGTGGCGCGGGTTTTTGTGGCGCGTCTGGCGCACGATGCGGTGGGCAAAGCTGATCTTGGCGTGCGCGCCCGCGCCCAGGCCCAGGTAGTCGCCAAATTGCCAGTAGTTGGTGTTGTGCACGCACTGGTGCATGGGGCCGCGGGCGTAGGCGGAGACTTCGTAGCGCGCCAGCCCGGCCTGCGCAGTGGCGGCAGTGAGCGCGTCGAGCATGTCGAAGGCGGCGTCTTCATCGGGCAGGCGCGGCGGGCGCTTGGCAAAGGCGGTGCCTTCTTCCACGGTGAGGTGGTAGATGGACAAGTGCGGCGGGGCAAAGGAAAGGGCCGTTTGCACGTCCTGCGCAAGCTCGTCCAGGCTTTGGCCGGGCAGGGCATACATCAAATCAAGGTTGAAAGTCTCGAAGGCGCGCGCCGCTTCCTGCAAGGCGGCGCGGGCCTGCTCGGCGCTGTGCACGCGGCCTATGGCTTGCAGGTGGCGGTCGTTGAAACTTTGCACGCCCACGGAAAGGCGCGTGATGCCGGCGGCGCGGAAGGCGGCAAAGCGCTCGCGCTCGAAGGTGCCGGGGTTGGCCTCCAGCGTGATTTCCGCGCCGGGCAGCAGCGGCAGCAGCGCGCGCACGCCGCTGAGCAGGCGCTCTATGGCCTCGGGCGAAAACAGGCTGGGCGTGCCGCCGCCCAGAAAAACGCTGATCACGCTGCGCCCCCACACCATCGGCAGGCAGACTTGCAAATCGGCCAGCAGGGCATCGACATATTCGTTTTCCGGCAGCGGCTCGCCACGGCTGCTTTCGTGCGAGTTGAAGTCGCAATAGGGGCACTTGCGCAGGCACCAGGGGATGTGGATGTACAGCGACAGCGGCGGCAGGGCGCTGAGCTGAAGCAGGCCGGGGCGCATGTAGTGGCGCACATCGCCCACGGGCCGCGAGGCGGGCGTGGCGCTGACCAGCGAGGGCAGGGGGGCAGGCATGGGGCAGGCGGCGGGGAAGAAACGAAAGGCGGGGGCGGTGTGGCGCGGCCCTTTTCAGACCAGCCAGCGCTCGCGCATGAGCGCCAGCATGGCCTGCACGGCGCGGCCACGGTGGCTGTGGGCGTTTTTCACTTCGGGGGGCAGCTGGGCGAAGGTCTGGCCCAGATCGGGCAGGAACATGACGGGATCAAAGCCGAAGCCGCCGTCGCCCACGGGGCTGCGGGTGATTTCGCCGCTGACGCGGCCGGTGGCGATCAGCGGCTCGGGGTCGTCGGCCGAGCGCAGCGCCACCAGGGTGCTGACCATGGCGGCGCGGCGGTCGCTCACGCCCTGCATTTGCTCCAGCAGGGCGCGCACGTTGTTGGCGTCGCTTTTTTCGTAGCCGAAGCGGGTGGCGTAGTAGGCGGTGTCCACGCCGGGCTGGCCGCCAAAGGCGTGCACGCACAGGCCCGCGTCGTCAGCCAGGGCGGGCAGGCCGCTGGCGGCGCTGGCGGCGCGGGCTTTGGCCAGGGCGTTTTCCACAAAGGTGCGGTGCGGCTCGGGCGCTTGCGCCAGGCCCAGCGCCGACAGGGGCAACACCTGCATGTTCAGGGGCGCGAGCAATTGCTGAAATTCAAAAAGCTTGCCTTCATTGGCCGAGGCGAGAACGATTTTTTGCATGAGAGGCAGCGAAGGGAAACGATAAAAAAACGGCGGGAAAAATCAAAAAAACCCACGACGCGGGCCGTGGGTTGTGTTTTTGGGCGGCGGCAGGGTGATTTGAAACCGGCGGAAAACAAAAAGCCCCGGTTTTTTTAAAAGCCGGGGCGGAGGTTTTTCTTAGTCCAGGCGCACTTCCACGCGGCGGGCCTGGGCGTTGCTGCCGCCGCTGGTGTCGGCTTCGGCGGCTTCGGGTTTGTGCAGGGTGATCTTGTCTTCGCCCACGCCCAGCTCCAGCAGGGCGGCCTTGACGCTCAGGGCGCGTTTTTTGGCCAGCTCGGCGTTGAAGGCGGCGTTGCCCGTGGCGTCGTGATAGCCGCTGATGGCGGCGGTTTTGCCGGCGGCCACGCCGCGCACGATGTCGGCCAGGGCCTCTTTGGCGCCTTCGGCCAGATCGGCCTTGCCGCTGGCGAAGTAGAACTTGACCACGCCTTCGGCCACGCTCACGCTGGGGCTGTCGCCTTCGGGGGCGGGGGCTTCGGTGGCAGCGGGGGCTTCAGTGGCAGCGGCGCTGTCGCGGGCCGGTTCGCCGGGCGACTCGTTCATGGGCGCGCTGGCGTGGCTGTGGGGCTGGGGCTGGCTGGCGGTGGCGGCGTCCTGGCTGTAGATGCGGCCCAGCGCCATGCCCACGGCCAGGCAGATGGCCAGTGCGCTGACACCGATCACGGTGGCCCACACCACTACGCGGCCTTCGTCTTTGTCGTCGTCACGTGTCGTCATGAATTTGCTCGCTTCAAAAGGATGAAAAAAACCGGAAAAACCGGAAAAACCGGCGGAAAACCGGCACAAGGGCGGGCATTTTAGGAGCGGGCAGGGGGCGCTTTGGATGCGTTTCGGATGTGTTTATGGCCCCTCTACACTGCGCGGTCATGAAATCCGAGCAGTCTTTTGTTTCCCCTTCCGCGGGCCGCCTGTCGGCCGATATTTCCCATCTGCGTAAAAGTTATGAGCGCGCCGAACTTAATGAGGAGGCCAGCGAGGCCGATCCGCTGCGCCAGTTCGCGCGCTGGTTTGACGAGGCGCGCGCCAGCCAGGTGCCCGAGCCGAACGCAATGACGCTGGCCACTGTGGGCAGCGATATGCGTCCGAGCACGCGCATCGTGCTGATCAAGGATTTCGACGAGCGCGGGCTGGTGTGGTTCAGCAACTATGAAAGCCGCAAGGGCCAGGAGCTGGCGGGCAACCCCTGGGCGGCGCTGCAATTTCACTGGGTGGAGCTCGAGCGCGTGGTGCGCGTGGAGGGGCGCGTGCGGCGCGTGGAGGAGGCCGATAGCGACGCCTACTACGCCAGCCGCCCGCTGGACAGCCGCATCGGCGCGTGGGCCAGCCCGCAAAGCCGCCCGATTCCCGGCCGCGCCTGGCTGGTGGCCGAGGCGGCGCAGTACGCGGCGCGCTTTTTGCTCAACCCGCCCCGGCCGCCGCACTGGGGCGGCTGGCGGCTGGAGCCCGATCGCTGGGAGTTCTGGCAGGGCCGCAAGAGCCGTTTGCATGACCGGCTGCTTTACACGCGCGAGATGAACCAGGCCGGTGATCGGGTGTGGACTCGCCAGCGGCTGGCGCCGTGAGGGGGGCCGGTTTTCATACATTCCCTCACATCTTTTTGCTTATCAAATAGGCAGAAGGCCCGTAGCGCCCGCCAATGCTGCGTAGGGCGCTATCAAATCAGGAGAAACCTGTGGATAACTCGCCCGCTTCAGGGGTCGGGCGGGGGCGGGGCGGCGTAGGTTTGCAAATCGATTTGCTGCTCGAACCAAGCCTGCACGGGCGGCTGGTGGCTGATGCCGATGCAAAGGGTGTGCGGCAGCGCCTGGCGCAGGGCGCGCATGAGGGCCAGGGCCGAGGCGTCGTCGAGCTGGTTGGTGGCTTCGTCCAGAAAGAGCAGGGCGGGGCGGTGCACGATGGCGCGCGCCAGGCTCAGGCGCTGCTGCTCGCCGCCTGAGAGGCGCTGGCTCCAGTCGGCGCTTTCGTCCAGCTCGTCGCAAAGGCGCGGCAGGCCCGCCAGGCGCAGCGCGGCTTGCAGATCGGCATCGCCCGCCTGCGGGCAGCGGGGGTAGCGCAGGGCGTCGCGCAGGCTGCCCTGGGGCAGGTAGGGACGCTGGGGCAGAAACAGCACGGTGTCGGCGCGCAGGGTGATTTGCCCCTGCCACCAGGGCCACAGGCCGGCCAGCACGCGCAGCAGGGTGGATTTGCCCATGCCGCTGGGGCCGCGCAGCAGCAGCCAGTGCGGGGCGCTGGCGTGCAGCCGGGCCTGGGCGATGAGGGCGCGCCCGTCGGCGGTTTGCACGCTCAAGTCATGCACTTGCACGCTGGCGGGGCCGGGGGTTTGGGGGGCGGCTCCGGCGGGCAGGTGCCGGCGCTGCTCGGGCAGGGGCGGGATTTGCTCCAGGGCGGCGTCGAACTGGGCCAGGCGCTCGATGACGGCGGCCCATTCGATCAGGCGCTTGTAGTAGTCCATGAACCAGCCGAAGCCGTCGAGCACGTTGGAAAAGGCGCTGCGCGTTTGCATGAGCGCGCCAAAGTCGATGCTGCGCGCCAGATACAGCGGCAGGGCCGCCAGGATGGGGATGAACATGCTCAGCCGCAGGTGGGCGGCGGTGAAGCTTTCGAGCTTGAGTTCGCGGGCGATGAGGGCCTGCCAGTTGTCGCGGATGCGCTGGAAAAAGCGCCCCAGGCGGGCGTGTTCGGCGGCCTCGCCGTGGTAGAGGGCGATTTGCTCGCCGTGATCGCGCACGCGCAGCAAGGCGGCGCGCCAGTCGGCCTCGCGGTGCTGGCGCTGCACGTGCAGGTTTTGCAGCTTGCGGCCGATCAGGTGGGTGATGAGGGTGCTGATGAGCGAGTAGGCCAGCGCAATCCAGACCAGATAGCCGTGAATGGCGATGCGCATCTCGCCAATTTGCAGCAGATGAACGCCCGAGATGTGCCAGAGCACGCCGACGAAGGCAAACAGCTTGGCGGCGTTCATGAGGAAATATTTGAGCAGGTCTATGCTTTTTTCGGCCAGCTGAAAGACGTCTTCGGCCAGGCGCTGGTCGGGGTTGTCCGGCTCGGCGCGGCCCAGTTGCAGGCGGTAGTGGCGGTGCTGCTGGAGCTAGCGGCGCTGCAAGTGTTCGGTGAGGTGGGCGCGCCAGCGAAACAGCAGGGTTTTGCGCAGCCAGTTGCCGCTGGCCACGCAGGCCACGAGCAGGGCGATGTAGCCCAGAAACTGCACGATGAGCGCGGGCATGAGCGCGCCGTCGAAGGCGGCCAGGGCGTTGTAGAAGCTTTTTTCCCAGGCGTTGATCCACACGCCGATGCGGATGATGCCCAGCGCCAGGGCCATGACGGCGGCCAGCAGCAGCCATTCGCGCCATTGGCCGCGCGAGGCCCAAAAGGGCGCGGCCAGGCGCGCAAAACGGGCCAGGGTTTTCATGCCTTGAAGAAGATGGAATGAAGAAGAAAAGGGGCCGCACGCGCTGCTTGCCAGGCAAGGCGGCGCGTGCGGCCCCCGAAGGCGCGCGCTTTACGCGGCGGGGCTTAGAGCTGCCACTGCAAGGTGAGAGCCACGGTGCGCGGGGGGGCGTAGAAGTTGTTGATGCCGGTGGTGCGCACGCGGTTGTTTTCAAAGTAGGTGCGGTCCAGCAGGTTGCTCACGATCAGGCCCAGGCGCATGTCGGGGCGTATCTGGTAGTGGGCGCTGGCGCCCAGCACGGCCAGGCCGCCCTGCGGGATGTTGTAGACGCTGACGGTTTTGCTTTGCGCGTTCAGGCTGGCGCCCAGGGTCCACTGCTGCGCCGCGCCGGGCAGGCGGTAGCTGGTGTGCAGGCGCAGCATGTGGCGCGGGGTGTGGGTGCTGAAGTTCATGCCTGCGGTGTAGCGGCTGGACTCGGTGCGGCGGTATTGGCTGGTGTTGTAGGTGTAGCCGGCGGTGAGTTGCCAGGCCGGGGTGATCTGGCCGTTGATTTCGGCGTCCAGACCGCGGCTGCGCACGTGGCCCAGGGGCTGGTTGTAGGACTTGCCGGTTTGCGCATCGAGCACGCTGATGCTGCGGTTTTTCTGGTCGATGTTGAACAGCGCCAATGTGGTGTTCACGCGCCCGCCCAGCCAGGCGGCTTTCCAGCCGACTTCGATGTTGTTGCCCAGCACGGGTTTGAGGTAGTTGCCGTAGCGGTCGCGCGAGGCGTTGGGCTTGAAGATGGAGGTGTAGCTGGCGTAGAGGCTGCTGCTTTCGTCCAGATCGAAGGTGGCGCCCAGATAGGGCACGAAGCGGTTGCGCTGGCGGCTGGCGTGGGCGGTGGGGTCGTTGTCCACGCGGCCGTTGAACCACATGTAGTCGTCGTAGGCGCTCATGCGCCAGCGGGTGTAGCGCGTGCCGGCCATGATGTGCAGGCGGTCGGTGGCGTTAAAGCGCGTGCCCAGCATGAGGGCGTTGGAGATGATCTTCACGCCGTAGTAAAGCTGCTGCCAGTAGTCGCGGCCCTGGAACCAGTTGGGCTCGGCCAGGCCGGCGCCGCCGAAGGTGAAGGGGTCGAAGCGGCCGGGCAGGTTGAACTGGCGGCGGTCGGATTCGGAGTTTTCGTAGGAGTAGGTGTAGCCGGCAAACAAATCGTGCTGGCGGCCCAGCAGGGAGTAGCTGCCGCTGAGGTTGAGCTGCGCGCCGATTTGCTCGCCCTCGTTGGCGTAGCGCGATTGCCAGTTGGGGGCCAGCAAGTCGCCACGGGTGAGGCCGGCGAAGTTGGCCGCGCTGCTGCCGATGTAGCCAAAGCGGGTGTCGGCGTCGTTTTTGATGTAGTTGAGCTTGCCCGACAGACGCCAGTCGCCGCCGAGCATGTGCTCGACTTCGCCAAAGACGTTGAATTTCTTGAAGACGTCGCGGTTCCAGTCAAAGCCCATGTAGGCGCGGCGCGGCAGCGGGGAGGTGGTGCGTGTGGGGGCCATGGGCACGCCGTAGTAGTCGGGCGTTTCGCTCTTGTATTGATAGAGCGCGCCGGCGGTGACCAGGGTGTTGCTGCCGGCTTGCCAGTCCAGCACGCCGTAGAGGGTGCCGCTGTTGCCGTCCACGCGGTCTTTGAAGGAGTCGATGTGGTTGGCCACGCCGACGAAGCGGCCGCGCACGGTTTTGCTGGCGTTCAGGCTGTTGGAGGCGTCGATCACGGCGCGGGCCTGGCCCCAGCGGTCGGCTTGCAAATCGACGGCCAGCAGGGGCTTGCTGGTGGGTTTTTTGCGCACGGCATTGATGGTGCCGCCCGGCTCGCCGTTGGCCTGGGTCAGACCGGTGGGGCCGCGCAGCACTTCGATGTGCTCGTAAACGGCCAGGTCGGTCATGCTTTGCGGATCGCGCACGGGGTTGCTGGAGGAGCCGGGCACGGTGCTGGAGATGCCGTCTTCCTGCATCTGGTCGATATAGAAGCCGCGCGACTGAAAGCGCACGCGGCCGGAACCGCCGTCGCGGATCACGTTCACGCCGGTGGTGGTGCGCATGGCCTGCTCCATGCTGTGTATGCCCTGATCGCGCAGGGCCGATTGGTTGACCACGCTGACGGACTGGGGCGTTTGCCGCACGGAAAGCTCCATGCCGGTGGTGGTTTGCATGGCCGAGGAGCGCACTTCGATGGTGGGCAGGCTGGCCGCTTCGGCCTGTTTTTCGGTTTCTTCATCGGCAGCAGAAGCGGCGGTTTGCGCCAGGGCGGCCAGCGGCAGGCATAGCGTCAGCGCGGCCAGGGCAACGGAGGCGAGACGGGAAGGCTTGGGGTGCATAAAGCGTTATTTCAGAAAAGGTTTTTTGAGCGGAAAACAAAAAAAGTGCAGAACTTGCACTTGCTAACGATTATCTTTTTCCGACGTTTTTTGTTTTCGGACAAATGCAAAAGGAGAGGGCGCCAAAGGGGAAATGTGGCTTGCGCGCATCAAACGCAGCGGCCGGGCGGGCCGGGGCGGGGCCACAGTCGCGCGCTTAGTGGGCTGCCGCAAAATCCTTCGCTTTGCCCGGCTTCGGGCCTTGCGCTTTTTGCCTGCCATGTCTGACATCACGCCCGTTCACGCGCCCGCCGCCGCACCTGCTGCGCCGCCCTTTGTTCATTTGCGCCTGCATTCGGAGTTTTCGGTGGTCGATGGCACGCTGCGCATCGACGATGCGGTGGCGCTGGCCGCCGCCAGTGCGCAGCCGGCGCTGGCGGTGACGGACTTGAACAACATGTTTGCCGCCGTCAAGCTCTACAAGGCGGCGCGCGCCAGGGGGGTGCAGCCCATTTTGGGCGCGGAGCTGGTGCTGGAGGGTCTGGGGGCAGACAAAAGCGCAGTTTCGCGCGTGCTGCTGCTGGCGCAGAACCAGACGGGTTATCTGAATTTGTGCGAGCTGCTGGCGCGCGCCTGGACACAAGGGGCCGAGCGCGGCCAGGCCGTGGTCCGCTGGGAGTGGGTGCAGGAGCTGGCCGAGGGGCTGATCCTGCTGTCGGGCGCGCAGGCCGGCCCCGTGGGGCAGGCGCTGGTGCAGGGCGACATGGCGCGTGCCAGCCATCTGGCGCTGCAACTGGCGGGGGTGTTTGCCCATCGCTTTTATCTGGAGCTGCAACGCGCGGGCCGCGCCGATGACGAGGCGCACATCCGCGCCGCCTTGCAACTGGCGGCGCGCCTGCGCCTGCCGGTGGTGGCCACGCACCCCATCCAGTTCGCCCGCGAGGACGATTTCGAGGCGCACGAGGCGCGCGTGTGCATTGCCGAGGGGCAAATGCTGGGCGACATGCAGCGCCCGCGCCGTTTCACGCCGCAGCAGTGCTTTCAAAGCAGCGCGCAGATGCAGGCGCTGTTTGCCGACATTCCTTCGGCGCTGGCCAATACGGCGGCCATTGCCCGGCGCTGCCACTTGCAGCTGGCGCTGGGAAAACCGCATTTGCCCGACTTTCCGGTGCCCGAGGGGCACACTATCGAAAGCCATTTCCGCCAGGCCAGCATGCAGGGGCTGCAAGAGCGCCTGGCGCAGCTTTTTCCCGATGAAAGCGAGCGCGAGGCGCGCCGCCCCGAATACGTGCAGCGGCTGGAGTTCGAGATCGACACCATCCTGAAAATGGGCTTTCCGGGCTACTTCCTCATCGTGGGCGACTTCATCAACTGGGCCAAGCACAACGGCTGCCCCGTGGGGCCGGGGCGCGGCTCCGGCGCTGGCTCGCTGGTGGCCTACGCGCTGAAGATCACCGATCTGGACCCGCTGCAATACAAGCTGCTGTTCGAGCGCTTTCTGAACCCCGAGCGCGTGTCCATGCCCGACTTTGACGTGGACTTTTGCCAGGCCAACCGCGACCGCGTGATTGACTACGTGAAAGGCAAATACGGGCGCGAAGCCGTCAGCCAGATCGCCACCTTCGGCACCATGGCCGCGCGCGCCGCCATCCGTGACGTGGGGCGCGTGCTGGACATGAGCTACAGCTTTTGCGACAGCATCAGCAAACTCATCCCCAACAAGCCGGGCAAGCCCGTCAGCTTGCAATACCCGCCCGCCGGCCTGAGCGAGGCCGAGCGCGAGAAATACGCCATAGCCGCCGAGCCGCTGCTGCGCGAGCGCATCGAGCAAGACGAAGAGGTGAAAACCCTGGTGGAAATGGCGCAAAAGCTCGAGGGCCTGACGCGCAACATCGGCATGCACGCGGGCGGCGTGCTCATCGCCCCCGGCAAGCTCACCGACTTTTGCCCGCTCTACCAGCAGCCCGGCAGCGACTCGGCCGTGAGCCAGTACGACAAGGACGATGTGGAAGCCGTGGGCCTGGTCAAGTTCGACTTTCTGGGGCTGGCCACGCTCACCATTTTGGAAATTGCGCGCGAGCTCATCGTGCAGCGCCATCCGGGGCAGCAGGACTTTGCCTACGAGCGCATCCCGCTGGATGACAAGGCCACCTACGAGCTGTTTCAGCAAGGGCGCACCGAGGCCGTGTTCCAGTTTGAAAGCCGGGGCATGCAGGGCATGCTGCGCGATGCCAAACCCACGCGGCTGGAAGACCTCATCGCTCTGAACGCGCTGTATCGCCCCGGGCCCATGGACCTGATTCCCAGCTTCATCAACCGCAAACACGGCAGGGAACCCGTCATCTACCCGCACCCGCTGCTCGAAGGCATCCTCAGCGAGACCTACGGCATCATGGTCTATCAGGAGCAGGTGATGCAGGCCGCGCAGATTCTGGGCGGCTACTCGCTGGGCGGCGCCGACTTGCTGCGCCGCGCCATGGGCAAGAAAAAGCCCGAGGAAATGGCCCGGCACCGCATTACCTTCCGCGAAGGCGCGGCCAAAAACGGCCTCTCGCAGGACAAGGCCGACGAGGTGTTCGACCTGATGGAAAAGTTCGCCGGCTACGGCTTCAACAAAAGCCACGCCGCCGCCTACTCCCTGCTGGCCTATCACACCGCCTGGATCAAGGTGCACTACAAGGCCGAGTTCTTCTGCGCCAACATGACGGTGGAGATGGACAACACCGACAAGCTCAAGGCGCTGCACGAAGACGCGCTGCGCGAAGGCGTGCGCTTTGAGCCGCCGGACATCAACCGGGGCGGCTGGCGTTTCGAGCCGGTCAGCGACACCCTGATCCGCTATGGGCTGGGTGCCATCAAGGGCACGGGCCAGCAGGCCATCGAGGCCATCATCGCCGCCCGCGAAGGCCGCGGCGAAGGCTTTGCAGGCCACGAAAGCGGGCCTTTCACCAGCCTGTTTGACTTCTGCCGCCGCGTGGACCGATCGCGCGTGAACAAACGCACCGCCGAAGCCCTGGTGCGCGCGGGCGCGTTTGACAGCCTCCAGCAAAACCGCGCCGCCCTGCTGGCCGCGCTGGATTTGGCCTTTGACTTTGCCGCTGCCTGCGAAGCCAACGCCAATCAGGGCGGGCTGTTTGACGACGTGGCAGGCGGCCACGGAGCCAGCGATCAGGAGCCGCCCCTGCCTGCCATCACCCCGTGGGATTTGCGCCAGCGCTTGATGGAAGAAAAAGCGGCCGTCGGGTTTTACCTTTCCGGCCATCTATTTGACGCTGCCGCCCAGGAAGTTCGCCAGATCGCGCGCGGCGAAATCGCCAGCTTGCAAGAAAGCCGCGACCCGCAAAGGCTGGCCGGCATCGTCAGCGATTTGCGCATCATCAACGGCCAGCGCGGCAAGCTGGCGCTGTTCAAGCTCGATGACAAAAGCGGCAGCATCGACGCGCGCGCCGATGAAGCCCTGCTGATGCAGCATGCCGACGCGCTCAAGGACGATCAATTGCTCATTGCCGAAGGAAGCGTGAGAAACGACCGTTTTTCCGGCGGGCTGCAAGTCATCCTCACCAAAATCTGGTCGCTGCCCGAGGCGCGCTGCCGGTTTGGCAAATATCTGCGCCTATTTCTCGGCCCTGAAGCCACGCCGCAAATCATTCC
Organism: Ottowia sp.; assembly: GCA_052170415.1. GTDB lineage: Bacteria > Pseudomonadota > Gammaproteobacteria > Burkholderiales > Burkholderiaceae_C > Ottowia. The sequence continues at coordinate 45,766 of JBQNAO010000011.1, forward strand.
CCAATTGCGCAGCATCGTGCAGGCCCATCCGCCCCGGGTGGAAGAAACCGAACACGGCCCGCTGACCCGCCGTTTGCCCGTGCGCCTGGTGGTCGAGCGCCGAGGCCATGACGCCGATGGGCGGCCTCTGGGCGCGATGGTGCAATTGCAGCTTCCCGAAGAAAGCGGCATCTGGCCCAGCGATCAGGCCCTGGCTGCCTGCATTGCACAAGCCAGCGAAGGGCAGGCCAGTGTGGTCTATGAATGAGCGATGAGCGCAAGGGCGCGAGGGGCCGGTTTGCTTTTATTTTTGTAGCGCGCTTCGCAGTATCCACGCGGCCTGCGGCCGTTTTCGCTTCATCCTTGCCCTTGAGCCGCATAATTTGCATTTCACCATTTCCGACTCAAACAAAGGAGCTGCAATGCATGTGGGAATCTGGCTGGCGCTGGGAGTCATCCTGGGAGCGGCAACAGGCTGGGCCTACGGGCGCGCAGCCAACGAACTGGTGATCGGCGTGCTCTTTGGCGTGCTGGCCGGGGCCATGTCCGGGCTGTTCATGGCCATTGCATTGCCCAAGAAGAAAAGCAAGAAAAAACCGCCGGAAACACGCCCGTAAACCGGCAAAGGCGTGCGTCTAGCAGAAATAAAGAGCAAACGGGGAAAGTTCTGCCTATCGTGAGTGGGCTTTTGTACCGTTTTTGCACTACACAAAAAAGCGACTTGTATCAAAATCTGCGTTTTTCAATTGCCGCACCATTGGGGCTTCGCGGCTGGATATGACACTTTTTTGATAGATGAACAATCGTTTTTCTTGTAAATCGGGGGGCAGGGCATGTCCTTGAATGCCTTGATGCTCTTGTTCTGCGGTACGCTGGGAGTGGTTTTGGGCGCGTTTGTCATGCGTCGCTACCAACCCGCCCTGGCAGGTGCAACCCCTGCCGCGCACTCCGGCTCGGCACGGCGTCTGCACTCCTCCTTGAGCCAGTTGCCTTTGCTTTCGCGCCCCGTGCTCAACACCATTGAACGCAGCGTGTGGTTGCAACTGGTGCACGCCTTTCCCGAGTGCATGATCACCATCAAGATGCCGGTCACGCGCTTCACCATCCCGCGCCCGGGCGAAGACGCGCGCGAACTGTTTGAAATGCTTCACGGCCTGTATTGCACTTTTGCCGTGTGCAGCTCGGAAGGGCGCGTGCTGGGCTGTGTCGATGTCGTCGGCCCCAGCGGCATGACCACTGCGAACAGCAATTTCAAGCACGAGCTCTTGGAGCAATGCAGCATCGCCTACTGCGTTCTGGAGCCGGGGGCAGCCTTGCCTCCTGCCGAAGAGTTGCGCCAGCGTTTTCTGGGAGATGGGGAAAGCTCGGCGTCTGATCTGGTCAAGTTGCAACAGGCCCGCAAGCAGTTGCACCGCACGCTGGATCAAAACCGCCACTTTCGCAATGAGGGTGGCGCCGGCGCCGCCTGGCAGCAGGTGGATTCTTTTCTGGCTCCGATGGATAGCCGCAGTGGCACGATCCGTTCCTGAAGATTCGGCCCTGCCTGCTTTTCGCAGCCCCGATGCACCTTGTGCGCCGGGGCTTTTTTGTATCTGCCGTTCGCCAGGGCAGGGCGGTGACGCATCAGTAAATTGATTTGAGTCAACTCCATATCTGGAGACGCTCTGTCACATGGACTAACATTAATTTCACCGACGTTTCTTGGGGTTTTTGTCAGGATTCAGTGGTTTTGTGATCCCGATGAATTCCTTGAAAGCGAAGGCTTCTGCAACGAAAGAGAGGGTCTTAGACCATGAAAGCAAGCATCATCCGTAAATCCCTGTTGTCCACTGCCATTGCGGCAAGTCTGCTGGGCGCTTCGGCGTTCGCAGCTGATCCGGTCGTTTCCACGACTGGTGGTTTGCCTGGCTATGACGTCATCAAGGCGCCTGCCAGCATCGGCAAGCTTCAGCGTGTCAAGCAAACCTTGGTGGCTCCCCCCAATGTGCCCGAGCACAGCCTGAAAACCCCTGCTGCCCCCCGCGTGGTTCAGGTGGAAATGTTCATCGAAGAAAAAGAAATCGAAGTTGAACCCGGTGTGTTCATGTGGGCCTTCGCCTTCAACGGCACCGTTCCCGGCCCGATGATCATCGTGCACGAAGGTGACTACGTTGAGCTGACGCTGAAAAACCTTTCCAAAAACCAACTGGTTCACAACATCGACTTCCACGCATCCACCGGCGCTCTGGGTGCAGGTGAGCTGACCCACGTTCAGCCCGGCCAGGAAGTGGTGGTGCGCTGGCAAGCCATCAAGCCCGGCACCTTCGTCTATCACTGCGCCCCCGGCGGCCCCATGATTCCCTGGCACGTGGTGCACGGCATGAACGGCGCCATCACCGTCTTGCCCAAAGGCGGCCTGAAAGACAAGAACGGCAAGTCCATCAAGTACGACAAGGCCTATTACATCGGCGAGCAGGACTTCTACTTGCCCAAGGATGAAAAAGGCAACTTCAAGCGCTATGCCAGCGCCGCTGAATCCATGGCTGATGACAAGGAAGTCATGGACAAGCTGATTCCTTCTCACGTCGTTTTTGGTGATCGCAAATACGCCTACACCGGCGAAAAAGCCATGACCGCCAAAGTGGGTGAGACCATCATGATTTATCACTCCCAGGCCAACCGCCAGTCCTTCCCCCACCTGATCGGTGGACACGGTGATTACGTGTGGGAACGCGGCAATCTGGCCGATGCACCTGCGCAAGATCTGGAAACCTGGATGATCGCTGGTGGCTCCACTGGTGCGGCCATGTACACCTTCAAGCAGCCTGGTGTGTACGTCTATCTGAACCACAACCTGATCGAAGCCGTGAACCTGGGTGCATTGGCTCACGTGAAAGTTGATGGCAAGTGGGATAACGGCCTGATGGAACAGACCGTTGCCCCCCGCGCATACAAAGACTAATTTGATGCGCATTGGCCTGCGGGGCCTTGATGAGTTCCGCAGGCCAGTCTTTCAATTTTTGGGGCTGGTTTTGCCGGCCCCAAAAATTGAGGGAAAATACCCCGAGATGAAGGGGACCCCCAAATTGAGAAGCAAGTTTCGCTTTACCAGATACAGAACAGGAGGCAGATATGTTCAAAAAATGGTTGACAATTTGTTTTTGCGTGCTGGGTTTATGGGTCAATGCAGCAACGGCCCGTGAGGTGGATGTAAAGTTTGATTTGGTGGGCCCTCAAGGCAAGGTCACCGAAAAGAGCTATCCGGGTAAATATCTGCTGCTTGCCATAGGATATACATCGTGTCCTGATATTTGCCCGACTACGCTGTATGAATATGGCCTGGCGATGAAGGCCATCAAGAATCCCGACGCCATTCAGCCTGTATTCGTGACCATCGACCCGGTCAATGACGAAGTGGGCCATCTGAATACATATACCCACTTCTTCGACGAAAAAATCGTGGGTTTGACGGGCGAAATGAAGAACATTCAGGCGCTGGCCGATTTGTTGGGTGCCACTTTTGGCTATCGCATGGATGGCAAGAAGATTGATTCCCCCAAAAAGGGCATGAGCTATACGGTCTACCACAGCGCATTGATTTATCTGATTGATCCGAATCGCAAACTCATTGATGTTTTCGATTATCAAATCGGCGCAGAAGGTTTGACGGCTGCGCTGGACAAAGTGTTGGGCGAGGGCAAAGGCGGTGTCGAGGCTGCGCCAGCCGCTGAATCAAAAAGTGCAACGCCTGTTGCCGCAAAAACCGACAAGGCAGTTCAATCCAACTCGGCCTGTGCCTTGCCCAAGGGTTTTGCAACTAGCTCGACTTCCGTTGCCTTGAAAGACATATTGCCCGCCGATGCGCCTGCGGCAAAAAGCAAGGTAACGTTGCTGAATATCTGGGCTCTGTGGTGTGCCCCCTGCCGCACCGAACTGCCTTTGCTTGACAAATTCGCGGCCAGCCAGAAAGACATGGCTGTGCAAACCCTGAATTTGAATGACAAGGTGCCGGATATTGAAACCATGTTCAAGAAAATGGAGCTGAAAAACCTGCCCCAGACCCGCACGCAAGAAGCCGATTTGCTGAAACGCCTCGGTGCGCCAGGATTGCCGTTCACCGCCATTTTCATTGATGGCCGGCAAGTGGCCTCCAAAAGCGGCGTTATCGATCAGACGGATGATTTGGGCAGCTACGCGAAATGCATGCTGAATCACTGAAAATCGAATTATCAACGACCGGTCAAAGTTTTTCTTCAACCCCAAGGCAATTAAAAAGGAGATTGCAAATGAAATACGTTGTTGTTGCTGCTGCTGCGCTGTTGGCCATGCAAGTTCAGGCAGCCGAACCTGCGGTTGCCACGCATACAGAGCTGAAAGACTGCACCATGCAGGAAGTTTTGCCAGGCAAGGACATGACCGGCGCCTATGTGCGCATCGTTCACAAGGGCGCGCCCGTGGATGTGGTGAAAGCCGAAATTCCCACCGTTTCCAAACGCATCGAACTGCACAGCATGGCGATGAAAGACAACGTGATGCACATGGTGCCGATGACCGACGTCAAAATCAATGAAGGCGAGCGTGTTTTCAAAAAAGGCGGCGATCATGTGATGTTGTTTGACGTGGCTGAAAAACCGGCTGTTGGCAGCAAGCACACCATGACGCTGTATTTCAGCGACAACACAAAAGCAAGCTGCGAAGCCGTGGTGAAAACCGTGCAGGACGTCATGAAGGATGCAGGTCTTGACCCGGAAAATGCCGCCGCGAAGCATGATGACAAACATATGGACGGTCACGGCAAGCATTGATTTGATTGCTGTTTTTTAGCAGTCATCATTTTGTTCAAATGGCGGCTTTTATGCCGCCATTTTTTTGAGGAAAAATCATGAAAAGACGCGATTTTGTTCTTTCGGCTGCCGGCGGTTTGGCGCTGGCTCATGCGGGCGCATGGGCAAATACACAGAAGACTGAATCGCTGTATCAACCCACGCGGTATGTATTTGTTGCCGACAAAATGAGCAACTTTATCAGCGTGATTGATATTGAGGAGGGGGTCAAGGTCGATTCCCTGGATTTTGGTATTCGTCCCCATGTGTTTGAGATGGCTCGCGACGATGCCATGCTGGCGGTTTCTTCGCCGGAGGCGGCGCAGATTTGTTTTTTCAATCTGAAAACGCGGGAAACGACGCGCATGAAACTTCCTGCGCCGGTATATCAGATGTTTTTCGTGCCGCAGAGCAAATTGCTGGCCTTGGGGATGCGCGATCGTGTGGGTTTTATTGCCTACGATGAGTTCAAGCTGACGGTTTTTGATGGCCGCTTTGATTCTCCGAATCGCAAGACGGTGCTGGATTCGTATTATTCGCTGCTTTTCAGTTCATTCAGCCAGTCCTACTGGGTGCTGGATGAGGAAAAGCCGGTGATTTATCACCGCAAGGGCGATCAGCCTGCCAATGCGAAGTGGCGTGAAATTGATTTTTCCAAGCGGATGAAAACCGAGCGTGGTTTTGATGTGGGGATTGCCAGCCCGGAGGATTATTTGCTGACTTTCAATACGGAAGACGGCGAGGAGGGTTTGATTTATTTCCCGGAAACAGACAAGCTGTTGTCAACCGGCCCGATGCGCACGACGCATAACACTTACAAGCCGCTGTTGACGCCGTATATTGATGCCTATACGAAAAACGTGATTTTCGGCAACAAGGAAGGCACGCTGGTTCATTTCAATCTGGAAGACAAGGATGTCAAGCCGGAGCGGTTTACGGTTGATTTTTCGCCGCGCATTATTCGCAGCGGATGGCTGGAGAGCACCTGGGTGCTGGGCGGGGACAAGGGAATCTTGTTCCAGTCTTTCAAGGACCCGGCCGATCGCAAGGTGATTCGCTTTGCGGCGGAGGTGACGAATATGTGGGTGACGGGCGATAGCAAAACGGCGCTGGTGACGATAGACGAAGGCCCGCCGCAGTTGATTCCGTATGACATTCGCACGCGCGAGCAGCTCAAGCCGATTCGGGTGCTTGGCGTGGCCATGACGAACATGATTCGCATGGGCAGCAATAACAGTATTTGTTATTGATTTTCAAAAGGCGTTTTCGGCAAAACGTCTTGTGAAAAAACAAAAGCCCTCGGTGCAGGCCGAGGGTTTTTTTGTGGGCGCGGGTTTCAAGTGTTTTTGAAATGGCTGCCTGAAAATCGTTTATTTCTTTTTGCTGCCGATTTTCGATTCGGTGCCTGCCAGCAGGCGGCGGATGTTTTCACGGTGGCGCCACAAAAGCAGCAGGCCCATGAGCGATAGCGCCAGCAGCGTGCCTGGCAGCAGGGGCCACAGCCGCCCCTGGCCGGCCATGTAGCAGGCGGGGGCGAGCACGGCGGCGATGAGCGCGGCCAGTGAGGAGTAGCGCGTGAGCAGCGCCACGGCGATCCAGATCAGCAGCACGGCCAGTCCCAGCAGCGGTTGCAGCCCCAGGATGACGCCCGCCGCTGTGGCCACGCCCTTGCCGCCCTTGAAGCCGAAGAACACCGGATACAGGTGGCCCAAAAAGGCGGCCAGTCCTGCCAGCGGGGCCAGCCAGTCGGGCAAGGCCCAAGCGGCTGCGGCCCAGCCCAGGGCGGCGACGGGCAGCCAGCCTTTGAGGGCGTCGAGCAGCAAGGTGGCGATGGCGGCCTTTTTGGAGCCGGAGCGCAGCACGTTGGTAGCGCCCGGATTGCCGCTGCCGTAGCTGCGCGGGTCTGATAGGCCCATGGCGCGGCTGACGATGACGGCAAAGCTGAGCGAGCCCAGCAGGTAGCCCGCGATGGCGGCCAGCGCCGCAAGCCAGTAGGTGGTCATGTAAGCAATTCCTTGATGAAGAAAACAGGGGGCCGCCAGGGCAGAGGGCGGGCATTTTAGTGAGGGGATTTTTCATTCCCGGGCGGGCGCTGGCGCTGGCGGGATGGCGGCGGGAGGGAATAGTTATCCACAGATTTTTCCTGATTTGATAGCGCCCTGCGCAGTGTTTACGGGCGATGTGGATGGTTTGCCTGATTTTTCATCGAAATCTTGTATCCAGATTTCACACGCGAGGCGGCGGCGCGCCGTTTGAAAACCGGAAAGTCGGAAATCGGAAAGTCGGGGGCGGGAAGGTTGCGGGGCAATCCGGCTTGCTTGCGCTGGGTTGGCTGTTGTGCGTTGGGTCGCTTTCCTGCGGGTTTCGGGCCGCCCGAGGGGCCGACTTATCCACAGATTTTTCCTGTTTTGATAGCGCACTTCGCAGCATGGACGGGCGCTGGGGCGGGTTTGCCTGTTTTTTGAACAAATCGAGGGAATCAACTGTTTCGGAAAATCGGGCGGTGGGGCATGGGGCGGAGATGCGCTGCCGGATTCGGGCCGGGTGCGGTTTGTAGAGGGCAAGGCGGCGGCGGGGCAAGAAAGCCCGGAAGGTATGGGCCAGGAAATCGCCTCGCATCGACGCTTTCTTTCACCAGGCGTCCCGCTTCGTCTGACTCCAGTTCAGCGTCCGAATCGGGCAAGTTATCCACAGATTTTTCCTGTTTTGATAGCGCCCTACGCAGTGTTTACGGGCGCTGTGGAGGGTTTGCCTATTCAGCAAGCAAAATCAGGTTACGGAATGCAAGAGGCGAAAACACGGCCATCGCTCTATTCCATTGCCATCCCGCACCGAGCCGGGTGTTCCCCCGCTTTCCCGCCATTCCCCGCATCTCGGCCGCTGTGTGCTGCGGGTGCATGTCCGCTTTGCAGGTCGGGAGTGAAGTTGGGTTTGCAGCGTTGCTTCAAGGCCGAAAAGTTGCATCTGTCTCGGCTATTTATCCACAGGTTTTTCCTGTTTTGATAGCGCGCTTCGCAGTATCTACGGGCGCTGCGGAGGGTTTGCCTAATCGATAGGCAAATTCGTGAAACGGAATGTGTGTGAAAAGCTGCGTGGATGCCTGCGTGGCCTGGGTGCGGCCGGAAATGAAAACGGGCTGCGCCAAGGCAGCCCGGTGGGGTGGGGCCAGGGCGGGCCTGGCCGGGGGTGTTTACTGGCCGCGGCCGCGCAGCACGCCCTGGTCGTCGGTGATGATGACTTCCACGCGGCGGTTCATGGCGCGGCCTTCGGCGGTGGCGTTGTTGGCGACGGGGTATTCCTTGCCGTAGCCCTGGGTGAGGATGCGGTCGGGGGCGATGCCGCGTTGCACGAGGGCCGCTTGCACGGCGATGGCGCGGCGGCGGGAGAGTTCGAGGTTGTAGCTGGCCGAGCCGATGGAGTCGGTGTAGCCCTCCACGAGCAGGCGGCGCTCGGGGAATTGCTTGAGGAAGGCGGCCAGTTTGTCCAGGCGCGGGCTGGCGGCGCTGAGCAGGTCGGCTTTGCCGAATTCAAAGAGGACGTCGCCCAGGGTGACGAGCAGGCCGCGTTCGGTTTGCTGGGCTTCGATTTCGCGCAGTTTGGCTTCCAGCTCGGCGACGCGGGCCTGGGCGGCGCTGGCGGCGTTTTGCTGGCGGGCGGCTTCGGCGTGGGCGGCTTCGGCGCTTTGCTGGGCGCGCTGGGCTTCGGCGCGGGCGGCTTCGGCGCTTTGCCGGGCGCGCTGGGCTTCGGCGCGGGCGGCTTCGGCTTCGCGGGTGCGCGCTTGCAGGCGCATTTGGCTGGCTTCGGCGCGGGCGTTGCGCAGTTGTTCGTCGTAGGCGCGGCCCTGCGCTTTGGTTTGGGCGATGGCGGCGCGCTGGCTGGCCAGGTAGGCCAGGTGGGCGGTTTCGGCGCTGTCGCCGTCTTGCGCCCAGACGCGGTCGGCGCGGGCGAGGGTGTCGCTGGCGGCCTTGAGGTCGAGGGCGGCGCTTGCGGCGACGGCGGGGGTGGCGGCGGCCTGGTTGACGGCCTGGCGCGCTTGTTCAAGGGCGGCGTGCGGCGGGCGGGCGCCGCAGGCGACGAGCAGGAGGGCGGCGGCGCAGGTGGCGGCCAGGGCGATGGGGTGCTTGCGTTGGTTCATGATGGGTGCGGATGACGTGTTCATGACGGGCGGGTTCAGTTGCGGGGCGCGCGCCGTTGCAGCTCGCTGTCGAGTTCGCGAACCGAGTTTTGTACTTCCTGAACGGCTTGCTGGCTGCGGGCGGTGGTGTTTTTGGCTTCGGCCAGTTGGGCGTCGACGTTGGCTTGCTCGGCCAGGCGGCGCGCTTGCACGTAGTCTTTGTTGTCCATGGCTTTTTGGGCGCGGGTGAGTTTGTCGCGGGCCGATTGCAGCTCCAGCGGGGCGTTGTTGAGCACGCCGGCGCTGGTGCCTACGCGCTCGACGGAGCTTTTGGCAACGGCCATTTCTTCGCGCGGGATGGGGGCGCTGGAGCAGGCGGCCAGGGCGGCCGCAGCGCCCAGGGCCAGCAGGGTGCGGTGCAGGTTTGCAGTGGTCATAAAGGCTCTTTCAGAGTGAAACGAAAGGAAGGAAAGGATGCGCCGCCGGCGCGGGCCAGGGGCGCATTCCGAGGTTTATTTTGTGCCAAAGATGCGGTCGCCCGCGTCGCCCAGGCCGGGGAGGATGTAGCCGTGGCTGTTGAGCTGGCGGTCGATGGCGGCGGTGTAGATGGGCACGTCCGGGTGGCTGGCGTGCAGGGTGCTGATGCCCTGGGGGGCGGCGAGCAGGCAGAGGAATTTGATGGAGCGGGGGCGGTCGGCCTTGAGCCGGGTGATGGCGGCGACGGCGGAGTGGCCGGTGGCGAGCATGGGATCGACGACGATGACGTCGCGCTCGGGCATGCCGGCGGGCATCTTGTAGTAGTACTCGACGGCTTGCAGGGTTTGCGGGTCGCGGTACAGGCCGATGTGGCCTTCGCGGGCGTTGGGCACGACGCGGCGCAGCCCGGCGCACAGGCCCAGGCCGGCGCGCAGGATGGGGGCGAAGACGAGTTTTTTGCCGTCGATGACGGGGCTGGCGATGCGCTCGAGCGGGGTGTCGATTTCTTCCAGCCGGGTGGGCATGTCGCGGGTGATTTCGTAGGCCATGAGCATGGCCAGCTCATCGAGCAGGGCGCGGAAGGTGGTGGTGCTGGTGTCTTGCTTGCGCATGAGCGTGAGCTTGTGCTGCACCATGGGGTGGGTGATGTGGTGAACCTGGGGCGTGGGGGTGTGGGTCATGGCAGGTGGGGGCAGATCAGGAGATGAGTGAATCAATGAATGGCGGGCCGGCAGCCGGATTTACCGGCGCTGCCAGAGGGCGGCGAAAAAGCCATCGGTGCCGTGCAGGTGCGGCCACAGGCGCAGGTGGCCTGCGAGGGTGAACAGGCCGGGGGCCTGCGGCACTTTGGCAGCGGCCAGGATGGGGCCTGCGGGCAGGGGGGTGAAGCCGGGCAGCAGGGCATCGAGCTGCCGGGCCACGGCTTCGTTTTCTTCAGTCAGCAGGCTGCATGTAGCGTAGATGAGCCGCCCGCCGGGTTTGACGAGGGCGGCAGCGGCCTGGGCGATGGCGACTTGGCGCGCGGCGAGGGCGGGCAGATCGGCAGCCTGCACGCGCCACTTCAGATCAGGCGCGCGGCGCAGCGTGCCCAGGCCCGAGCAGGGGGCATCGACCAGCACGCAATCGGCCTTGCCGCGCAGCGCGTGCAGGCGGGCGTCGCGCTCGTGCGCGATGGCGGCGGTGTGCACATTGCCCAGCCCGCTTTTGCGCAGGCGCGGCTGCAAGCCTTGCAGGCGGTGGGCGGAGGTATCGAAGGCATAAAGGCGGCCCGTGCCGCGCATCATGGCGCCCAGGGCCAGGGTTTTGCCGCCCGCGCCGGCGCAAAAGTCCACTACCAGCTCGCCGCGCCGCGCCTGCGTGAGCAGGGCCAGCAGTTGCGAGCCTTCATCCTGCACTTCCAGCCAGCCGTTTTGCCAGGCCGGCAGCGCGTGCAGACGGGGTTTGCCCGGCAGGCGCAGCCCCCAGGGGGAATGGGGGGTTGCGCTGGCTTCAATGCCCGCTTCGCCCAGCGCGGCCAGGGCCTGCGGGCGCTTGGTCTTGAGCAAGTTCACGCGCACATCCAGCGGCGCGGGCTGCACCAGCGCCTGCGCCAGTTGGTCAAAACCGTCGCCCGCCAGGGCTTTTTGCGCCTGCAAGGCGGCGGCCAGCCAGTCGGGCAGGTGGTGGCGGCACCGGGGCGCAAAAGCGGCCGGCAGCGCTGCCTGCCCGGCCAGCAGCGGCAAGCTGGCGGCCAGCCAGAGGGTGGCGTCGGCAGGCAGGGCAGAGGCGTAATCTGCCGGCGCGCCCGTGTGGGCCAGCGCCAGCAGCGCCAGGCGGCGCGGCAGCGGCCAGTCCGCCAGGGCGCTGCAAAAGGGCGGGGTGCAAAGCTGCTCGAAAAGCGGCTTGCGGCGCAGCACGGCAAAGGCGGCATCAGCCAGCGCGGCGCGGGTGCGGGGCAGGGGGCGGCGGTCGTCGAAAAAGCGGGCGATGGCGGCATCGGCTGCTTGTGTGTGCGTCAGCAGGGCGCCGAGCAAATCAGCCGTGGCGGCAAGCAGTGGGGGCAAGGACATGGGGCTGGAATTGTCCCATTGCGACGCAGGCTCGATCGCCCGGGGCCGGGGCAGCCGGGGCGCAAAATGCCGCCCTTTCCCCCACCCATGTCTGCAAGAAAGGAAAACCCCCATGCTTGATTTGTATAGCTGGCCCACGCCCAACGGGCTGAAGACCACCATCATGCTGCAAGAGTGCGGCCTGCCGTATCGCCTGCACCCCGTCAATATCAGCAAGAACGAGCAGTTCGCGCCGGACTTTCTCAAGATCAGCCCCAACAACAAGATTCCGGCGCTGGTCGATAGCGAAG
>JBQNAO010000012.1:0-57417 GCA_052170415.1 Ottowia sp.
AACCCACGACCCTCGGCTTCGGAGGCCGATACTCTATCCACTGAGCTACAGCCGCGCGGTGGGGGAAAACGGCGAATTATCCCCGATGCCACCCGCCCCGCAAGGGCGGGGTCAAAAGGCGCGCTCGTAGCGCACTTGCAGGAAGTTTTCGCCGGGGTTGGGGCGCTTGATGCGGGCGTTGGAGACGTGCTCCACGCGCAGCAGCAGGGCGTGGCGGCGCGCGTTATCCAGCCACAGGCCGACTCCCAAGTGGGTGGCGAAGTTGTAGCGGGTGCTCATTTCGTGGCGGTGGCTGGAGTAGTTGCGATCGGTGAGCACCAGGCCCACGCCCAGGCTGGCAAACCAGCGCGAGGCGGGCGCGGGGCTGACGCGCAGGGTGGGGGTGATGCCAAGGGCGGTCGTGCCGGCGCGGTCGGTGTAGGGGCCTTGGTCCTTGCGGTAGGCGGCCCAGTGCGCGGCGTACACATCCCAGCCGCCGCGCCAGTGCCAGCCGGCCCAGTGGCGCTCAAATTGCTGCCAGGGCAGGTAAGCGCCCACGCTCAAGGAGCGAGCAGCGTGGTTGGCGATGGCGCCTTGCATATAAAAGGTTCGGCCTTGCGGGGCGGCGGTTTCGGCGGCCTGGGCAGGGCTTGCGGCCAGCAGCGCCAGCGAGGCGGCCAGGCTGGCGGCGGGGAGGCGGGCGTGTGGGTTTTTCATGTGGGCGTCATGTGGGTGATTTGGGCGATCCGGGCGCGGCTGCGTCTGGCTGGAGCAGGGTGGAGGAGTGTTCAAGGGTGTGCAAGGCCGTGTCGATCATGCGGGGCGCGTCTTGCGCCAGGCAGATGGCGGCGGAGTGAAAAAGCCACTGCTCCATCAGGCCAAAGAGCGTGGCTTCCAGGTAGATGGAGGCAAAGCCCACATCCAGATTGGCCGGCAGGTGGCCTTGCGACACGCACATGCGCAGGGCGGCGCGAATTTGCTGGTGCCACATGTTGAAGTAGCGGTTCATGACGGCGACGACAGCGGCGTTTTCTGCGGTGTGCTCGCATTTGAGGTGCAAGACGGCGCTGAACTTGCGGTGCTGCTCGTCGTGCTCCAGCCGCTCGAAGATGTTGATGAACGCCTGCCGCAGGCTTTGCAGTATGTTGGCCGCGCCGGTCTGGATGTCTTCTTCAAGGCGGCAGCTCACGTTGTCGAAGATGTGCGCAAACAGCGCCTCGAACAGGTCTTCCTTGTTCTTGAAGTGCCAATACAGCGCGCCGCGCGTCACGCCTGCGGCCTGCGCGATTTCGTGCAGCGAGGCGCGCCCCACGCCACGTTCGTAAAACACATCCAGCGCGGCGAGCATGAGTTGTTCGCGCGTTTCTTGTGCCTGGGCTTTGGTTCGTCTCATGAAGCGGTGGGTGGCAAATGTGGGATGCAGACCGGGGCGGAAAATGGGCGGATTTTATACATCCGTTCTGGAATGTATGTTTTCCGCGAGAAAACCGGAGTTTACATAGCGGATACATACAACATGCATACATGTATGTATGATGCTGCGGTTTTATTTGGTGTCCCCGTTTCAATCCATAAAGCAGGCAATGATGAATAAGAAACCTCCTTTTTCCTTCCTTGGACTGGTTGCCGTGGCGGCTGCTGCGGCAATCGTGCTGCCCGCGTGCAGCGAAAGCCGCGCGGCCGGCGATGAGCAAAAGCAGCAGGCGCAGCAGCGCCCCGCGCCCATGGTGGGCGTGGTGACGGTGCACGCGGGCCCGGTGGCCACTCAGGCGGATTTGCCCGGCCGCCTGGCAGCGCACCGCGTGGCCGATGTGCGCCCGCAGGTGGGCGGCATCATCAAAAAGCGTTTGTTTGAAGAAGGCAGCCAGGTCAAGGCCGGGCAGGCGCTCTATCAGATAGACGATGCGGTGTACGCGGCCAATCTGGAAAGCGCGCGCGCGCAACTGGCCACGGCGCAGGCGGCGCTGGCCAAGGCCAACGCGGACTTGACGCGCTACAAGCCGCTGGCGGCGGCCCACGTGATCAGCCAGCAGGAGTACGACGCGGCCGTGGCGGCCAGGCAGTCGGCGCAGGCGAGCGTGAAGGCGGCCAACGCGGCCATCCGCTCGGCGCAGATCAACGTGAACTACTCGCGCATCACCGCGCCCATTTCGGGCTACATCGGCCAGTCCTTCGTGTCCGAAGGCGCGCTGGTGACGGCGGGAGACGCCAACAAGCTGGCGACCATCCAGCAGACGCACCCCATGTATGTGAACGTCACGCAGTCGGCCAACGAGGTGATGAAGCTCAAGCAGGAAATCGCCGACGGCAAGCGCAAGCTGGTCAATGGTGCGGTGGAGGTGAGCATCCGGTTTGAAAACGGGCAGGAATACCCCCACAAGGGCCGCCTGCTGTTTGCCGACCCCACGGTGGACGAGAGCACGGGCCAAGTCACGCTGCGCGCCGAGGTGCCCAACCCTGACAACGTGCTGCTGCCCGGCCTTTACGTGCGCGTGGGGCTGCCGCAGGGCGACATCGGCAACGCCTTCGTCGTGCCGCAGCAGGCGGTTACGCGCGGCAAGCAGGACACCTTGATGATCGTCAACGCCGAAGGCGGCATGGAGCCGCGCGTCATCACCATTGCTGGCCGGCAGGGCGGCAACTGGATCGTGACCGGCGGCCTCAAGGAAGGCGACAAGGTGATCGTGGAAGGCATCATGCTGGCGGCCATGAGCGGCTCGCCCAAGGTGCAAACGCGCGAGTGGACGCCCGGCGGCGCAGCGCCGGCGGGCAATCCGCCAGCCCAGTCCGCTGCCCAGCCCGAAACCCAAACCGACAAACAGGGCCAGTAAAGGGCCGACCCGACTGCCCCATCCCCAGCCAAGGAATCACACATGGCCCGTTTTTTCATTGATCGCCCCATCTTCGCGTGGGTGATCTCCATCTTCATCGTCATTGCCGGCGTCATCGGCATTCGCAATCTGCCGGTTTCGCAATATCCCTCGGTGGCTGCGCCCACCATCCGCCTTCAGGCTACCTATCCGGGCGCTTCGGCGCAGGTGATGGAAGACAGCGTGCTGTCGGTCATCGAGCGCAACATGAACGGCATCGAGGGGCTGGATTTCATGACCACCAGCGCCACGGCCAACGGATCGGGCGAGGTGAGCCTGACCTTCACGCCCGAAACCAACGAAGACCTGGCGCAGGTGAACGTACAAAACAAGCTCTCGGAGGTCACGGCCCTGATGCCCGCCGCCGTGCAGCAAAACGGCATCACCGTCTCCAAGTCGCGCTCCAACTTCCTGATGGTGCTCATGTTCGATTCGCAGAGCATGAGCACGGAAGACATTGCCGATTACGTGGAGCGCAACGTCCGCCCCGAGGTGCAGCGCATCACAGGCGTGGGCGAGGCGCGCCTGTTCGGCTCGCAGCGCGCCATGCGGGTGTGGGTCGATCCGAAAAAGCTCAAGAACTACAACCTTTCCTTCACCGACGTATCGGCGGCCATCAGCGCCCAGAACGTGCAGATTTCCGCCGGCTCCATCGGGGAGCAGCCCGCCGACGCCGGTCAGGCCATCACCGCCACCGTCACCGCGCAGGGGCAGTTGAGCACGCCCGAGGAGTTCGGCGAGATCGTGCTGCGCTCCACGCTGGGCGGCGCGAACGTTTACCTCAAAGACGTGGCCCGCATTGAGCTGGGCAGCCAGAGCTACGACGCCTCCACGCGGCTGAACGGCAAGCCCGCCGTGGGCATGGCCGTCATGCTCTCCAACAGCGGCAACGCCATCGCCACGGCCACGGCTGTCAAAGCCAAGATGGAGCAGCTGCAGAAATTTTTCCCGCAAGACCTGTCCTGGTCAGCGCCTTACGACACCTCCACATTCGTCGGCCTGTCCATTGAAGCGGTGGTGCACACGCTGCTTGAAGCCGTCGTGCTGGTGTTTCTGGTGATGTTTCTGTTTTTGCAAAACATCCGCTACACGCTCATTCCCACCATCGTGGTGCCCATCTCGCTGCTGGGCGCATTTGCGGGCATCTGGTATCTGGGCATGTCCATCAATGTGCTGACCATGTTCGCCATGGTGCTGGTCATCGGCATCGTGGTGGACGACGCCATCGTGGTGGTGGAAAACGTCGAGCGCATCATGAGCGAGGAGGGGCTGCCGCCGCTGGAGGCCACCAAAAAGGCCATGAGCCAGATTTCGGGCGCGGTGATCGGCATTACGGCGGTGCTGATCTCGGTGTTCGTGCCGCTGGCCATGTTCAGCGGCGCCACGGGCAACATCTACCGCCAGTTCGCACTCACGATGGCGCTGGCCATCGCGTTTTCGGCCTTTCTGGCGCTGTCGCTCACGCCCGCGCTGTGCGGCACGCTGCTCAAGCCCGTGGCCAAGGGCCATCACATGGAAAAAAGCGGCTTTTTCGGCTGGTTCAACCGCAGCTTCAGCGCCGCCACGCACGGCTACGAAGGCGTGGTCGCCAGACTGCTGCGCCGCTCCTTGGGCCTGATGCTGGTGTATCTGGCCCTGGCCGCCGGCGCTGCCTGGATTTACATGCGCCTGCCCACGTCCTTTCTGCCCAACGAAGACCAGGGCACGCTGATGGTGAGCATGCAACTGCCCGCCGGCGCGACCAAGGCCCGCACCGACGCCACGCTGGCCACGGCCAACCACATCGCCACCTCCATGCCCGAAGTGCAGAGCCTGATCGGCGTGTCCGGCTTCAGCTTCAGCGGCTCGGGCCAGAACATGGCGATGGGCTTCGTCATGCTGGAAGACTGGAGCAAGCGCAAGGCGCCCGGCAGCGACGCCGCCTCCGTGGCCGACAAGATTTCGGGCGCGCTGGGCGGCGCGGTGCAAGACGGCTTTGCCTTCGCCATCAGCCCGCCGGCCATCATGGAGCTGGGCACCAGCACCGGCTTCAAGATGTATCTGCAAGACCGCAACAACAACGGCCACGAAGCCCTGCTGGCCGCGCGCAACAAGCTGGTCGCGCAAATGCGCACCAACCCGATGTTCGACGCGCACAACATCCGCACGGGCGGGCTGGAGGACGCGCCGCAGGTCAAGATCGAAATCAACCGCGCCGCCGCTGCCGCGCAGGGCGTGGACATCGCCAGCATCCGCTCCGTGCTGGGCATGGCGCTGGGCTCGGCCTACGTCAACGACTTCCCCAACAACGGCCGTCTGCAACGCGTCATCGTGCAGGCCGACGCCACGGCGCGCATGCAGCCCGACGACGTGCTGGCGCTGACCGTGCCCAATGCCTCGGGCAAGGCCGTGCCGCTGTCCACCGTTGCCAGCGCCTCCTGGCAGGGCGGCGTGCAGCAAAGCCGGCGTTTCAACGGCTACCCGGCCATGCAGATCGAGGGCGCGGCCGCCAGCGGCTTCTCGTCCGGTCAGGCCATGGCCGAGGTGCAGCGCATGGTCAGCGCGCTGGGCGATGGCTACAGCCTGGAGTGGGAAGGCCAGTCGCGCGAGGAAATCAAGGGCAGCGCGCAAACCATGATCCTTTACGCCTTCGCCATCCTGGCCGTGTTCCTGGCGCTGGCGGCGCTGTACGAGAGCTGGTCGATTCCGCTGGCCGTCATCCTGGTGGTGCCGCTGGGCTTTCTGGGCGTGGTGCTGGGCGTGACGGGGCGCAACTGGTTCAACGTCGTGCCCACCTACCTGAACGACATTTACTTCCAGGTCGGCCTGATCACCGTCATTGGCCTGTCGGCCAAGAACGCCATCCTGATCATCGAGTTCGCCAAGGACTTGCAAGAGCAGGGCAAGAGCGCGCTGGCCGCCGCGCTGGAGGCCGCGCACCTGCGTTTCCGCCCCATTCTGATGACCTCGTTCGCCTTCATTCTGGGCGTGGTGCCGCTGTATCTGGCCTCGGGCGCCAGCTCGGCCAGCCAGCGCGCCATCGGCACCTCGGTGCTCTGGGGCATGCTGATCGGCACGATTCTTTCGGTGTTCTTCGTGCCCATGTTCTACGTGGTGGTGCGCAAGTTCTTCAAGGGTGGCAAAAGGGCAGCCACGCCGCCCGCGCCTGCCTCCACATCCGCAGAATTCGGCCCGCAACACTGAAGAACACATCGAGAGGAACCACACATGCAAGACACCTCCCCCTCCCCCGTGCGCAGCCTGGCCGTGGCGCTGGCCGCCGCTGCGGCGCTGGCCGGCTGCTCGCTTGCCCCCAAATACGAACGCCCGGCCCTGCCCGTGCCCGCCCAGTGGGATGCCGCCGCCACCGGTGCGGCTGCGGATGCCGACGCCGCCCGGCCCGCGACCGAGCTGCCCTGGCAGCAGTTCGTGCAGGATGAGCGCCTGCGCCAGCTCATCGCCCTGGCGCTGGAAAACAACCGCGACCTGCGCATCGCCCGCCACAGCGTGGAGCAAATGCGCGCGGCCTACCAGATCAGCCGCGCCAACCAGTTCCCCACCGTGGGGCTGAATGGCAGCTACACACGCTCGGCCCCCTCTTCCGTGCCCGGCGTCAGCGTCAATTCCTCGGCCAATCTGAGCGTGGGCGTATCGGCCTGGGAAATCGACTTCTTCGGCCGCATCGCCTCGCTCAAGGAAGCCGCGCTGGCGCAATACCTGGCCAGCGAAGAAGGGCAGAAAAACGCCCAGATCAGCCTGGTGGCCGCCATCAGCAACGCCTGGCTTTCGCTGCAAACGCACACCGAGCTGCTGGCCCTGGCCGAGCGCACGCTGGCCACGCGCGAAGAAACCCTCAAGCTCACCCGCCTGCGGCTGGAAAGCGGCGTGGGCACCGCGCTGGACTTGCGCCAGGCCGAATCGCTGGCCGCTGCCGCCCGCATCAGCCAGGCCGAGCAAAAGCGCCTGCGCGCCGAAGACCTCTCCACGCTCGCCCTGCTGGCGGGCCAGAGCATCCCGGCCGAGCTGCTGCCCGCCCCGGATGCCGGCGGCCTGTCCGGCTTTGCGCAAGTGCCCGTGGGGCTTTCTTCCGAATTGCTGCTGCTGCGCCCCGACATTCGCCAGGCCGAGCAGGCGCTCATCGCCGCCAACGCCAACATCGGCGCGGCCCGCGCGGCCTACTTTCCCACCATCAGCCTCACGGCCACGCTGGGGCGCGTGAGCAGCGATCTGGACGGCCTGTTCGGCAGCGACGGCCATCGCGGCTGGAGCTTCATCCCCGGCATCTCCCTGCCCATCTTCGACATGGGCCGCAACCGCGCCGGCGTGGAATCGGCGCAGGCCGCACGCCAGGGGGCCATTGCCCAATATGAAAAAGCCATTCAAACGGCATTCAAGGAAGTGGCCGACACCCTTACCGCCCGCCAGGCGCTGGCCGAGCAACTGGCCGCCCAGCAGCAGCAGGCCGAGGCCGAGCGCGCGCGCTTTGAGCTGGTGGACTTGAGCTACCGCAACGGCGTGGCCAACAGCCTGGACTTGCTCGACGCCCAGCGCTCGCTGTTCAGCGCCGAGCAGGCGCTGGCGCAAACCCGCCTGGCCCAGCGCGCCAACGAAGTGGCGCTCTACAAGGCCCTGGGCGGCGGCTGGTCAGCCGAGGCGCAGCCCGCAGCCGCGCCGGCTTCCGAAGCCGCATCTGCGCCCGCCGCCACGGCCAACACGCCCTGAATCCGGGCCAGATCAAGGCAGCGCAGGCGCGCTTCCTTAAAATTTTGCGGTCCACAGAAGTCCCGGCACCCTGCCAACAAGGGTGCCGGGATTTGTTTTGACGAAATAACTTCATCTCACGAAAAAAGGAGATCGCAATGATCGAATCTGCTCCTCCCAAATCCCCCGCCAAATCCTCTTCCCTGCGCTGGCTTTGGTGGCCCGTGGCTGCTGCCGCTGTCGCCATGACGCTGTTCAGCCTCACCCAGCCTTCCAGCCACAGCTATGCCGGACTGACGCGCGGCGGTAACGCGCCCGAGGAAATCGAGGCCCGCATCGCCCGCATCGGCCACATCAGCCTGATTGGCGAGGCCCAGGCCGCTACTCCAGCCCCGGCAGCGGCCCCGGCTTCGACTCCAGCGGCTGCCCCGGCTGCCCCGGCCGAAGTGCCGCCCCTTTACAAAAAGAGCTGCGCCATGTGCCACGCCTCTGGCGCTGGCGGCGCGCCCAAGCTGGGCAACAAGGACGACTGGGCGCCGCGCATTGCCACCGGTATGGAAGAAATCCTGAAAGTCGCCATCAACGGCCGCGGCGGCATGCCCGCGCGCGGCGGCACCAAGGCCAGCGACGAGGAAATCAAGGCCGTGGTGGACTACATGGTGTCCCAGGCGAAATAAGCCCCGCCTCGCCCCGGCCCGCCGCCCTGCCCGAAGGCGGCAGGCCGCCCCCGTTCCTCGTTGTCCCACTCTGGCACTCGGGCATTTCGGCGCGCCGCTGCCTCTGGCTGGGGATGGGTATAGATTTTTTGCCTTCTTCCCACACCCCATCACCACGGCGTTTGCATGAGCGAAACCAGTCACACCCTCAAATCCTCCACCCTCCTTGCCTGCACCGTCGTCGGCTTGGCAGCGGCCATCGCGCTGGCCATGCTTTTGCCCTCGCCGGCCGATTACGGCAAGCCCCTGCCCAGCGCCGATGCCGAACTGGCCGTGGCCCGGCGCATCAGCAAAGTCGGCCAGGTCAATTTCAAGCAGGCCGCCAAAGGCCCGCGCGAGCCGCGTGCGGGCGAGGCCGTTTACGCCGCCATGTGCTCGGCCTGCCACGCCAGCGGCGTTTCCGGCGCGCCCAAATTTCAGGATGCCGCCGCCTGGGCCCCGCGCATCGCCCAGGGCTTTGAAACCCTGGTGAACTCGGCCAGCAAAGGCAAAAACGCCATGCCCGCGCAAGCCGGCGGCGCAGCCAGCGAGCTGGAAGTGGCCCGCGCCGTGGCCTACATGGCCAACGCCGCCGGCGCTCAATTTGAAGAACCCGCCGCCGCCGATCAGTAAACCCGCCCGCCCCACGCGCGCCGCCCGGCCCGGCCCTCCGTTTTTTTCCGTATCCGACATGACGCCCCCCGTTCCCCC
This sequence comes from Ottowia sp., assembly GCA_052170415.1. Classification (GTDB taxonomy): domain Bacteria; phylum Pseudomonadota; class Gammaproteobacteria; order Burkholderiales; family Burkholderiaceae_C; genus Ottowia. Next base: position 8,936 of record JBQNAO010000012.1, read on the forward strand.
CGCCCCCCCCGCCCTGCTGGCCGACTTGCAGGCGCGCTTTGCCCGCCAGTTTTCGCAGGCGCAGGCCGTACGCGAGCAGCATGGCCGCGACGAATCGGCCTTCACCCAAATCCCCCCGCCGGCGGCCGTCGTCTTTGCCGAAAGCGCGCAAGACGTGCAAGACGCCGTGCGCCTGTGCGCGCAGTACCGCACGCCCCTGATCCCCTACGGCGCAGGCTCCTCCATCGAAGGCCACCTGCTCGCCGTGCAAGGCGGCATCAGCCTGGATGTCTCGCGCATGAACCACATCGTCGCCATCCATGCCGACGACCTCACCGCCACCGTTCAGCCCGGCGTCACCCGCAGGCAACTGAACGAAGCCATCCGCCACGCCGGCCTGTTCTTCCCCATCGACCCCGGCGCCGATGCCAGCCTGGGCGGCATGTGCGCCACCCGCGCCAGCGGCACCAACGCCGTGCGCTACGGCACCATGCGCGAAAACACCCTCGCCCTGCAAGTCGTCACCCCCCAGGGCGAGCTCATACGCACCGGCACGCGCGCCAAAAAAAGCAGCGCCGGCTACGACCTCACGCGCCTTTACGTCGGCAGCGAAGGCACCCTGGGCGTCATCACCGAAGTCACCGTGCGCCTGTATCCCCTGCCCGAAGCCATCTCGGCGGCCATCTGCACCTTCCAAAGCATTGCCGACGCCGTGCAAACCGTCATCCACATCATCCAGATGGGCGTGCCCATCGCCCGCGTGGAACTGCTGGACGCGCACTCCGTCGGCCTGGTCAACCGCTACAGCAAAACCGCGCTGCGCGAAGAACACATGCTGCTGATGGAATTTCACGGCAGCCCCGCCAGCGTGCAAGAGCAAGCCGAAACCGTGCAGGAAATCGCCCGCGAGCACCAGGGAAACGACTTCCAATGGGCCAGCGCCCCCGAAGACCGCACCCGCCTTTGGACTGCGCGGCACAACGCCTTTTTCGCCGCCATCCAAAGCCGCCCCGGCTGCCGCTCCATCTCCACCGACACCTGCGTGCCCATCTCGCGCCTGGCCGACTGCCTGCTCGACTCCGTCGCCGAAGCCGACGCCAGCGGCCTGCCCTACTTTCTCGTCGGCCACGTGGGCGACGGCAACTTTCACTTCGGCTACCTCATCGACCCGGAAAGCGCCGCCGAGCGCGAAACCGCCGAACAACTCAACCGCCAACTCGTCGCCCGCGCCCTGGCCCTGGGCGGCACCTGCTCGGGCGAACACGGCGTGGGCCTGCACAAAATGGACTTTCTCCGGCAGGAAGCCGGCGAGGGTGCCATTGCGGTCATGCAAGCCATCAAACGCGCCCTGGACCCGCTGAACATCCTGAACCCCGGCAAGATTTTCAAAATGGACTAAGCCCCCGCCCAAGCCCCGCCGCCACGCCCCGGCGGCGCGGTGCCCCCCCCGAAAAACGCCCGCCAGCGCCAAGCAAGCGGGCGTTTTTTCATGCGCCCCGCCCGTCTCGTTTCACGCGCCCTGAGATGATTACAAAAGGCAACATGATTTTGCCTATCCAATCAGCAAACCGCCCGCATCGCCCGTCAATACTGCGTAGAGCGCTATCAATTCAGGAATTTTCTGTGGATAACTTGCCTGTTCTGGCGCTGAAAAGCGGCTTGATAGGGCCGGTTTTTGGGGCGGCAACGCAGCTTTTCCCATTCGCCCAAGCCCCGCAGCTTCTGGCAAGGCGGATCGGGAAACCGCTTCCCGCCGATGCGGAGCGGGGCAGGGCGTGACTTTTGGCTGGGTTGGGGCTGCGGCTTTTCCTCATTCGCCCTGGCCCCGCAGCTTCCGGCAAGGTGGATTGGCAAACTGCTTCCCGCTGAGGCGGCAGGGCAGGGCTTGCGTAGCCCGGCGTTGACTTCGGCGTGCGGGCTTTGGGCTGGGGATGAGGCGCGGCGGGTGGGCCGGGGCGGAATCAGGGGGTGGGCAGCATTCGGCTGGAATAAATTTCCTTACAAGATTTTGCCTATCAAATAGGCAAACTGCCCGCAGCGCCCGTCAATGCTGCGCAGGGTGCTATCAATTCAGGAAAAAACTGTGGATAACTTTCCCCGTCGGGGGGCGCTTGGGTGAGCCAGGAGGCGGGGTTTTAGCGAACCAGCCAGAGCAGCAGCAGCCCCAGCAGCATGCCGAGCAGGCCGGTGGCGCGCAGGGCCGCATCGCTGTTTTGCAGCATCTGGCTGAAAAGGCGTCGCCAGGCGGTGGGGGCCAGGAAGGGGAAGATGCCTTCGATGATGAGGGCCAGGGCGATGCCGGTGAGCAAGCTGGTGGTGTCCACGGGGCGGGCGGCGCGGCTTTCAGCGGATGAGCAGGACGGGGGTGGTGCAGCCGGCCAGCACTTTGGCGCTGACCGAGCCCATGATGAGGCCGCCCAGGCTGCCGTGGCCTCGGGTGCCCATGATGATGAGGTCGAACTGGCCTTGGCGGGCTGCCTGGGCGATGGTTTCGCCGGCGCTGCCGATTTCGGCGCGGGCGGTGGCGGGGCAGCCGTGTTGGGCCAGAAATTCGATGACGGGGTTGAGCACGGCGGCGGCTTCGTCGGCGTAGTAGCTGTCGATGGCGTCTTTGCTGAGGGCGGCGCGGGCGCGCGGGGGCAGCGGGGTTTGCACGGTGAGGGCGGTGTAGTGGCGCTGCCCGCTGCCGAGCAGTTCTGCGTGGGCGGCCAGGTAGTCGAGGATTTTCTGGGTGTAGGCGCTGCCGTCAACGGCGAGGAGGATGTTCATGGACGTGTTTTCGGGGGCAAACGGGGGCGGGGCGGCTTCAGGGCGCGGGGCGCGGGCCGGTTTGCATGGATTTGAAGAATTCGGAGGTGGCCGGGTCGATGACGAGGACGTCGCCGGGCTTGCCGACGCTGGCGCGCCAGGCGTCGAGGCTGCGGTAAAAGCGCGCGAATTGGGGGTCTTTGCCGAAGGCTTCGGCGTAGATGCGGTTGGCTTCGCTGTCGCCTTCGCCCCGGGTTTTCTGGGCCTGGCGGTAGGCGTCGGCCAGGATGACTTCGCGCTGGCGGTCGGCTTCGGCGCGGATTTGCTCGCCTTCGGCGGCGCCCGTGGCGCGCAGCTCCTTGGCCACGCGCTCGCGTTCGGCTTCCATGCGGCGGTAGACGTCGCTGGTGATGGATTCGGCGTAGTCGATGCGGGTGATGCGCACGTCGGTGATGTCTATGCCCCAGGGCTTGGTGCCTTTGACTGCGGCCAGGACTTCTTTTTTGACGTCGGCCATCATGTCGTCACGCTCGGACGAGAGCAGTTGCTTGAGGGTGCGGCGGTTGATTTTTTCCTGGAAGGCGTTGCGCACGACGCGGTTGAGCTGCTGGGCGCCGGCGCTTTCGTTGGGGCTGCCGAAGTTGCGCACGTAGGTTTGGGGATCGGTGATGCGCCAGCGCACGTACCAGTCGATGACGACGCGCTGCTTTTCGGCGGTGAGCAGGGGCTGCGGATCCTGGCTGTCGAGCATGAGCAGGCGTTTGTCGATGTAGGAGACGCTTTGGATGAGGGGCAGTTTGATGTTCAGGCCAGGCTCGGTGATGACGCGCTGGATTTGTCCGAATTGGTAGACGATGCCGAATTGGCGCTGATCAACGACGAACAGGCTGGAGCCGAGCACGGCCAGCGCAAGCAGCAGGCTGGAGCCGAAGAAACCGGGTTTGTTCATGGGGTTGAGGGGGGTAACGGGTGGGGGCGGGGGCTGCGGCGGGCTTAGCGCACGTCGCGGCTGCGGCTGCTGTCGCGCACGCGCAGGTTGGCGGAGGCTTGCTCGACGATGACCGGGGCGCTGGCGGCGGGGGCGCTGGCCGCGGGCGCGGCGGCGGTGGCCGGGGCGGCGGTGGCCGGGGCGGCGGCGGTTTGTTGCAGGAGTTTGTCCAGCGGCAGATAGAGCATGTTGCCGCCGGCGCGGCTGTCGACGAGGACTTTGTTTACGCCTGCGTAGATTTCCTGCATGGCGTCCAGATAGAGGCGCTCGCGCGTGACTTGCGGGGCTTTTTGGTATTGGGCGAGCACGGCGGCAAAGCGCTGGGCGTCGCCTTCGGCCTGGGCCACGATGCGGGCTTTGTAGCCTTCGGCTTCCTGGGTGAGCCGGGCGGCGGCGCCCTTGGCGCTGGGCACGACGCCGTTGGCGTAGGCCTGGGCGAGGTTTTTGGCGCGTTCGCGCTCCTGGCTGGCCTTGAGCACGTCGTCAAAGGCGGCTTGCACCTGCTCGGGCGGCAGCACGCCGCCTTGCTGCATGTTGACGGCGATGACTTCGATGCCGATGCGGTAGCGGTCAAGGATTTGCTGGATGAGGTCGCGCACGCGGGGGGCGATCTGGTCGCGCTCTTCGGCCAGGGCCGAGTCCATCTTCATGCTGCCCACGACTTCGCGCACGGCGCTTTCGGCGGCTTGCTGCACGGCGTCGTTGGGGCTTTTGCTCTCGAACAGGTAGGCGCGCGCGTCGCTGAGGCGGTATTGCACGACGAATTTGATTTCGACGATGTTTTCGTCGGAGGTGAGCATGGCCGAGGCGCGCAGGCCGGTGGCGGCGATGATGGCGGTGCTGCTGCCTATGTCGACGGAGCGGATTTGGGTGACGTGCACGGTTTCCTGCCGCTGCACGGGCCAGGGCCAGCGCCAGTGCAGGCCGGCGTTCATTTCGGTGGCGTGGTATTTGCCGAACTGGGTGATGACGGCGTGCTGGCCTTCCTGCACGATGTAAAAGCCGCTGCCCAGCCAGATGAGGGCGGCCACGCCGGCAAGCAGGGTCACGCCCGCGATGGCATTGCCGGGCTTGGGCGGGGTGGCGTTGCGCTGCCCGCCTATCCTGGGGGGCTTGCCCTGGCCGCCGCTGTTGAAAAAGCCGCCCAGTTTGCGGCTGAAGTCGTTCCACAGCTCGTCCAGATCGGGCGGTTGCTGCTCGCCTCCGGGGCGCTGGGGGTTGTTGTTTTTGGGGTCGTCGGCCTGGTGGCCGTCGGGTGCGTCGCCGCGGCCCCAGCGCGGGTCATTCAGGTTGAAAAGGGGCCGGGCGTGGGATCGCGCAAGGGAAAAGGGCAGGCGAAGTTTCATTCGTCGGGTGTGTGGAGGATGGGGCGGGGGTCGTCCGCCACAGAAGGAGGATTGTGCCGAATCGACTCGGTCATGCGCTGCGCCCAGGCGGCCAGTTGCAGGCGCAGATCGCCCAGGCCCTGGCCGCTGCCGGCGCTGACGAACAGGCGCGGCTGGCGCTGGCCGTCGATTTCCATGCTGTCGTGCAGCGCGCGGGGGCGCTGGCTGTCTGGCAGGGCGTCGAGCTTGTTGAAGATGAGCCACTGGGGCACGTCGGCCGCGCCGATTTCGTGCAGCACGCGGCGCACTTCGCTGATTTGCTCCGGGTGCGCCGGGTTGGCGGCATCGACGACGTGCAGCAGCAAATCGGCCTCGGCGGCTTCCTGCAAGGTGGCCTCGAAGGCTTCGATGAGGCCGTGCGGCAGGTCGCGGATGAAGCCGACGGTGTCCGAGAGCGAGACGGTGTGGCCCGCAACCCAGCCTTCGGCGGCTGCGGCGCTGGCGTTTTCCAGATAGAGCTGACGCGTGGTGGTGTCCAGCGTGGCAAAGAGCTGGTCGGCCGCGTAGGAGCGGGCCTTGGTGAGCGCGTTGAACAGGGTGGATTTGCCCGCGTTGGTGTAGCCGACGAGGGAGACGGTCAATGCCTCGCGCCGCTGGCGCTGGCGGCGCTGGGTCTGGCGCTGGCGCTTGACTTTGAGCAGGCGCTCCTTGGTGCGCTTGATGGCGCTGTCGAGCATGCGGCGATCCAGCTCGATTTGCGTTTCGCCGGGGCCGCCGCGCGTGCCGATGCCGCCTTGCTGGCGCTCCAGATGGCTCCAGCGGCGCACCAGGCGCGTGGCCAGGTATTGCAGCCGCGCCAGCTCGACTTGCAGCTTGCCTTCATGGCTGCGGGCGCGCTGGGCGAAGATGTCCAGGATCAGCAGGGTGCGGTCATTGACGGGCAGGCCGGTGGCTTTTTCCAGATTGCGCTGTTGCACGGGCGAGATGGCCTGGTCAAACAGCACTTCGGTGGCGCCGTGCTCGGCGGCCAGCAGGCGGATTTCCTCGGCCTTGCCGCTGCCCACGAACAAGGCGGCATCGGGCGCGCGGCGCTTGCAGCTCAGGCGCGCGACGGGGCGCATGCCGGCCGTTTCGGCCAGTTGCCCCAGCTCCTGCAAGGTGGCGTCGAAGTGGGGAGCGCCAAAGTCCACGCCCACCAGGATGGCGGCCGGGCGCTCGTCGGCAGAAGCTGCGGGGGCGGAGGGTTTCAAGAGTTTTTGGGCTTTCAGAAAAGGCAAACGCTCCTGGCGTCAGGAGCGTTTGCGGTCAGGCGGTCAGGCGCGCGGGCGGCTCATTCGGCTGCGGGCGGCGGGGCGGTGTTTTCGGCAGCGACGGAAAAACTCACCGAGCGCCCCGGCACGATGGTGGAAATGGCGTGCTTGTAAACCATTTGCGTGACGGTGTTGCGCAGCAGCACGACGTATTGATCAAAAGACTCGATTTGCCCTTGCAGCTTGATGCCGTTGACCAGGTAGATGGAAACCGGCACGTGCTCGCGGCGCAGGGTGTTCAGAAACGGGTCTTGCAGAAGTTGCCCTTTGTTGCTCACGATATTCTCCGTGTTCAAGATGTTGATTAATAAAAAAGGGTCGCACCATAGCACAGGGTGCACACAGTGCGCGAGGGGCCGCGCGCGAGGGGTGCGGGCGGATTTCAGGTGTTTTTGTCGGCGTAGGGGTTGCGGGCGCTTTTGAATTCGATGCGCAGGGGGGTGCCTTTCAGATCAAAGGCCTTGCGAAAGCGCCCTTCCAGATAGCGCTTGTAGGCGTCGGTGACGCCGTCCAGCGAGTTGCCGTGGATGATGATGACGGGCGGGTTGACGCCGCCCTGGTGGGCGTAGCGCATCTTGGGGCGATACATGCCGCTGCGCTTGGGCGCTTGAAATTGCACGGCTTCCTGCAACAGGCGTGTGAGCTGGGGCGTGGGCATTTTGCGCAGGGCCGCCTGGTGGGCGCGGGCGATGGCGCCCCACAGCGGAGTCAGGCCCTGGCGCTTTTGGGCCGAGATGAAGTGCATGTCGGCAAAGCGCATGAAGGCCAGGCGCGCTTCGATGCTGCGCTGCAATTGCTCGCGCTGGTAGCTGTCCACGGCGTCCCATTTGTTGACGGCCATGACCACGGCGCGGCCGGTTTCATGGATGAAGCCTGCGATGTGCGCGTCCTGATCGGTCACGCCCTGCGTGGCGTCGAGCAGCAGCAGCACCACGTTTGCCGATTCGATGGCTTGCAGGGTTTTGACGACGGAGAACTTCTCGATGGCCTCAAACACCCGCCCCTTGCGGCGCAGGCCGGCGGTGTCGATCAGCTCGAACATCTGGCCGTTGCGCTCAAAGGGCACGGTGATGGCGTCGCGCGTGGTGCCGGGCATGTCGAAGGCCACCAGGCGCTCTTCACCCAGCCAGGTGTTGATGAGGGTGGATTTGCCCACGTTGGGGCGGCCCGCCACGGCCAGACGGATGACGGAATCGGCTTGCTCGGGAGCGTCTTCTTCTGGTTCGGGCAAGCCCAGCGCATCCAGCGCGCAGTCCAGCATGGAGCGCACGCCCTGACCGTGCGCGGCCGAGACGGGGATGACTTCGCCCAGGCCCAGTTCATAAAACTCGCTGAGCTGCGCGCCTTCGCGCATGCCTTCGGCCTTGTTGGCCACCAGCAGGCAGGTTTTGCCCTGGCGGCGCAATTCCCGGGCGATGTCGTGATCCTGTCCGGACAGGCCCTCGCGCGCATCCACAACGAAGATGACGGCGTCGGCCTCGGCAATGGCCTGGCGGGTTTGCCGCGCCATTTCGCGAAAGATGCTGCCTTCGCCCGCTTCCGGCTCGAAGCCGCCGGTGTCGATCACGATGTATTCGCGCCGGCCCAGGCGGCCCGTGCCGTAGTGGCGGTCGCGCGTGAGGCCGGAAAAATCGGCCACGATGGCATCGCGACTTTTGGTCAGGCGGTTGAACAGCGTGGACTTGCCCACGTTGGGCCGCCCGACGAGGGCCAGAACAGGCTTCATTGCGGGCGGAAGGCGAAAACGCCCCCTTCGCGGGTGACAGCCAGCAGCGTGTTGCCCGCCACGACGGGCGCTGCGGCAATGGCCGAGCCATCGGTTTTGAGGCGGTTGGTGAACTGGCCGTCTTCGCGCGAGAGCAGGTGCAACCAGCCTTCTTCGTCGCCCACGACGACGGAGCGGCCCAGCGCCAGGGGTGCGGTCAGGCGCCGCCATTGCAGCGATTTGACTTCCCAGGCGCGCTCGCCCGTGGCGGCGGTCCACGCCACAACCTGGCCGTCCGACTCCACGCCAAACAGCCGGGCTTCATTGCCGCCGATGCCGGTTTCGCCCTTGGCGGCCTTGCTCCACAACAGTTGGCCGCTGACGGTGTCCACGCAGCCCACGGCCGCCTGGAAGGCTCGCACGCACACGGTTTGCCCTTGCCGATGCACGGGGCCGACCAGATCGACCAGTTTTTCCACATCGTTCACGCCCCGGGCCGAGGCCACGGGCACTTCCCAGCGCGAGCTGCCTGTGTCCGGGTCCACGCCTGCCAGGCGGCCTGCCAGGCCGACGACCAATGTGTTGCCCACGGCGAGCAGCGCGCCCGATTGGCGCAGCACCAGCGGTTCGGTTTGGCGGCTGACGTGCCAGAGCGAGCCGCCGCTGCGCGCGTCCAGCGCCGTGATGGAGCGGTCGGCGCCCAGCACGAAAACGCGCCCGCCGGCCACCAGCGGGGCGGTGTAGCTTTGCGTGTCCAGCTTGTGCCGCCAGATTTCGCGGCCTTCGGCCAGGGCGATGACTTCGTTATTGCGCGTAACTACGGCGCTGGTTTGACCATCGCTGCCCACGCCCGCCGTCAGCGGTGCGCCCAGGGCCACGCGCCAGTTCTGGCGGCCGCTTTCGGCGTCGAATTCGGCCACCAAGCCGTCGTCGGAGGCCAGCGTGACGCGCGTGCCTTGCACATGCACTTGCAGGGGGAAGGAAACGGGGCCCAGCTTGGCGCTCCAGACCCGGCTGGCTTCCACGGTGGCCTGCACGGGCGACAAGGGCGCGGGTTCGGGGCGTGGCGAGCCGGATGAGCAGGCCGCCAGCACGGCGCCCAGCAGGGCTGCCGTGCAGGTCAGGCGAATGCGGCTTGAGGGGAGAGTCCTCATTTCAGGTTGCCTTTCTCCGGGTCGATGCCCAGCGAGGTGAGTTTGATGCTGACGATGCGGCGGTAGTCGCTGCGGTCTTGCGTCAGGCCCTGATAAGCCTTGCCATATTCGGCAATGGCCAAATCCTTTTTGCCCTGCGCCAGCAGGATGTCGCCTTTGCGATCGGCCGCCAGGGGCACGAAGGCGGCCGGCAGGCTGCCCGAGAGCTGTTGCAGCGCTTCGTCATACGCCTTGTCGGCATACAGCAGCGCCGCCAGGCGCAGGCGGGCCGTGGCTTGCAGGCCGGCATCGGCGGCTTTTTCGGCGGCCCAGGTCAGGGCGGCCCTGGCTTCGGCGGTTTTTTCTTTTTCGGCCAGGGTTTTGGCAGCCAGCAAGGCGGCCTGGGCGGTGTATTCGGCGCTGGGGTAGCCCGATTGCATGTCCTGCAATACGCGAGAGGTGCGTTCCACGTCGCCAGCCTGGGCGGCCTGGAGCAACTGGTCATACAGCGCCGCTGCCTGCGCGCCCTGGCGCTGCTGCCAGAACTGCCAGCCATTCCACCCGGCAAAGGCCAGCAGCACGGCCAGCACGGCCGAGGTAATCAGATTGCCCCAGCGGTTCCAAAAATGCTTGAGCTGGTCAAGCTGCTCCTGTTCTTCAAGGTCCAAATGCTGTGTGGCCATGGTGTGTGTGTGGGTGTGCGGTGTGAGGCAAAAAACAAGGGGGCGAATTCTATGTATCCGCCATGTATCAGGCCCCGGGGGCGGACTGCAATCGGGCGGCCCAATCCGCCACCTGCGCTAGGGCATGCCGCGTTTGCGCGCCTACGCCGTCGCGCAGTGATTTGAGAGTGACTTCCCCAGCGACCAATTCGTCGGCGCCAAAAATCAGCGCAAAGCGTGCGCCGCAGGCGTCGGCCTTTTTGAACTGGCTTTTCATGCTGGCCGCGCCGCTGTGCATTTGCACCGAAACGCCCTGTGCGCGCAGCGCATGCAGGCAGCGCATCACTTGCGGCAGGGCGGCCGGATCGGGGACGATGGCGTAGGCATCGGGCGTGGGCTCTTGCGCGCTCACGCCCTGCTCGCGCAGCAGATCGAGCACACGCTCGGCCCCCAGGGCCCAGCCCACGGCGGGCGCGGGCTTGCCGCCCATTTGCTCGATCAGATAGTCATACCGGCCGCCGCCGCAAATCGTGCCTTGCGCGCCCAGGTGATCGGAGATGAACTCGAACACCGTCAGGTTGTAGTAATCCAGCCCGCGCACCAGGCGGGGGTTGACGCGCCAGGGCACGCCGGCGGTATCCAGCATGGCTTGCACGGCCTTGAAATGCGACATGGAATCTGCGCCCAGATAGTCCAGCAGTTTGGGCGCGGCCTCCACCAGCGCCTGCATGGCCGGGTTTTTGGTGTCCAGGATGCGCAGCGGATTGGCGTGCAGGCGGCGGCGGGCGTCTTCGTCCAGCTGATCCTGGTGCGCCTCGAAATAGGAAATCAGCGCCGCGCGGTGCTCGCGCCGCTCTTGCGGCTGGCCCAGGTTGTTCAGCTCCAGCCGCCAGCCGGTGATGCCCAGCTCGCGCCACAGCGCCACGGCCAGCAGGATCACTTCGGCGTCCAGCTCCGGCCCGCCAAAGCCCAGCGCCTCCGCGCCGATTTGGTGAAACTGGCGATAGCGCCCGCGCTGCGGCCGCTCGCGGCGAAACATGGGGCCCATGTAATACAGGCGCTTGCCGCCGCCATACAGCAGGTTGTGCTCTATCGTGGCGCGCACCACGCCCGCCGTGTTTTCCGGCCGCAGGGTCAAATGATCGGCGTCGCCATATTTGTCGTTGCGATCCTGAAAGGAATACATCTCCTTTTCCACCACATCCGTGGCCTCACCCAGCCCGCGCGCAAACAGGGCCGTGTGTTCCACGATGGGGGTGCGAATATGGGAAAAGGCAAATTGCCGCATGGTGCGGCGCACGATGCCTTCCAGCCATTCCCATTGCGCGGAATGGGGCGGCAAGATGTCGTTCATGCCCTTGATGGCAGTCAGAAAATGGGTGTGGGACATGGAGAAAAAAACCGATAAAAAGCCCGAAACGTAAATCAGGGCGTGTAAACGATCTGAAACGCGCCATTATGGCCGCTCACCCGGGGCCGGGCGCTGCCCGCGGGCCGGAAAGGGCAAAACGGCCGCAAGGCCCGTGGATTCTGCGTTCGCTGCTATTGTTTTCGGAGCAATCGAGCCTGGCTGTAGGCCCGGCTGCCCGCCTGATCGCAACGCAAAATCAAAAACCTTGTCGGCGCAGGCTTGTGGGAGGGCGATGAAAATTGAGTGAAAAACGGCTCATGCCCGCATTTTGCGGAAATGAGATGGACGAAATTTTTTTGTGGGTAAATGAACAATGTTTGGTTTCAGTGAAGAGCAAATTGCCTGGTTTGGTTTGACTTTCGGGGTCGGGGCTTTTATTGTTTATATGTTGTTTGTCATCGGGCATTTGGCGTGGGAATCAAAGGCGGGGAAATTCGGCACTTTTGTCATGTTTTTGGCTCTGGCCCTGGGTATGGTTGGATTCCTGGCGAAAACGGTGATTCAGTGGATTATCGAAAAAGGCTGAAAAAACTGATTTGCGCGGGGTTTTGCGGAAAATTTGACGGCGCGAAATGAAAAATGCCATTGCTTGCCCCAAAAGGGCTTGCAATGGCAATTTGCCATGAAGAGAAGGTCAAATCAGAAGCCAATCAAAAACGCTGGTCTTTGGGCGAATGGTGTTTTTTCTCGCCCCGGCATTCGTGGCGGCGGTCGGATGGGCGATGTTTGGGGCCGCCTTTCCAAAAGGGGTGCTGGTCGAAGATTTGGCGCTGCTCGGGCGAGAGCTGGGTGTAGAGCTGCTGGATGGCGCTTTCGCGGGCGCTGATGCGTTTTTCGTGCTCGGCGCGTCGCGCTTGCATGAATTGCAGTCGCTCCAGCGTGTTCATGCGCTGGAAATCGGGGCGTTGGGGCCGGTCTTTTTGAGCGCCTTCGGCGGGCGGGGCCGGCGGTTGCATGGTTTGGGCAAACTGGCTCCAGGCGCTTTCCTGCGCGGGGGTGATTTTCAGCCGGGTTTTGAGTTCATCCAGGCGCTGGGCGTGGCGCTGGCCGGGCTGGCCGCGGAATTTGCCCTTTTGCGGCTGGCTGGTAGTTTGTGGGGCGGCGGGGGATTCGCCGCTGGCGGGCATTTGGGCGTGGGCGGCAGCGCCCAGAACGGCAGTGGCGGAGGCGATCAGAAAAATGCGTTTGGCAAAGTGGCGCATGACAGAGGCCTTTCATTCAGAAGTCACCGGGACATTCCGGCATGAAAGGCAGTGTGGTCGGCGCATGTTTCGGCTTTTTCAGGCGAGCGCTGAAGTTTTGTAAAGGCGAAGGCGTGCAAAGGCGAAAGCGCAGCGGGCCCGGCTTGGCAGACAATTGAGCGGATGACTACACACGTTCTTACTCTTTCCTGCCCGGACCGCGCGGGCATCGTGCATGCGGTGTCGGGTTTTTTGCTGGAGCATGGCGGCAATATTGAAGAAGCGGCCCAGTTCAATGACCCGACGACGGGCCTGTTTTTCATGCGGGTGCAATTCGTCATTTTGGAAGGCGGCCAGGAGCGTGCGCAAACCCTGCGCGAAGCGCTCAAGGAGTTGGCCGCAAGGTTCGAAATGCGCTGGCAATTGCATGACGCGGCGCAGCCCATGCGCAGCGTGATTTTCGTGAGCCGGGAAGGGCATTGCCTGAATGATTTGCTGTTTCGCGTGAAAAGCGGCCTGTTGCCGCTGGATGTGCGCGCGATCGTGAGCAATCACCGCGATTTTTATCAGTTGGCAGCCAGCTACAACATTCCGTTTCACCATATTGCGGTGAGCAAGGACAACAAGGCACAGGCCGAGGCGCGGCAGTACGAAATCATTCAGGCCGAAAGCGCAGAGCTGGTGGTGCTGGCGCGCTACATGCAAATCCTTTCGGACGATTTGTGCAGCAAGCTGGCGGGCCGGGCCATCAATATTCACCACAGCTTCCTGCCCAGTTTCAAGGGCGCGCGGCCCTATTACCAGGCGCATGAGCGGGGCGTGAAGCTGATTGGGGCAACGGCGCACTATGTGACGGCCGATCTGGATGAAGGCCCCATCATTGAGCAGGACGTGGCCCGCGCCGATCACACGCACACGGTGGAAGGTCTGACGGCGCTGGGGCGCGATACGGAAAGTCAGGTGCTGGCACGCGCGGTGAAGTGGCACGCCGAGCGCCGGGTGCTGCTCAACGGGCATAAAACGGTGGTGTTCCGCTGAACCCTTGCATGAGCGGCTTGCCGGAGGAGGGGCCGGCCTGAAATGGGGCCTTCCTCTAAAATGCTGCGCTTTTTTACAGATTGTTTGGGCCTCTGGAAAGGGGCTTGCTGGAGATAACTGCTACATGGCAAAAGAAGAGCTGATCGAGATGCAGGGCGTGGTCAATGAGGTCTTGCCTGATTCGCGCTTTCGCGTGACGCTGGACAACGGGCATCAATTGATCGCCTATTCGGCCGGGAAGATGAAGAAAAACCACATCCGCATCCTGGCGGGCGATCGGGTGACGCTGGAGCTGTCGCCCTATGACTTGAGCAAGGGGCGCATCAGCTTCCGGCACTTGGAAAAGCGCGCGCCCGTGGGCGGCGCAGCACCGGCGCGCGGCTCGCGCTGAACGGCGCGCTTCAGGGCTTTTTGCCCGCCCAACGAAAAAGACCCGCTTCCAATCGAAGCGGGTCTTTTTTTGGTGCGTCAAGGATGGAATCTCCGGGCGGCCCGAAAGGGCCAAAGTGGCTGACAGGCCCGTGGATACTGCGCTGGAAGCTACAAAAAATATAGCTGCTCTTGCACAGTTCAGGAAAAAAGCTCGGCCAGCGCCAGGCCGGGTTCGGGCGCGCGCATGAAGGTTTCGCCCACCAAAAAGGCGTGCACGCCTGCCTGACGCATGGTGGTGACGTCGGCGCGGGTGGCGATGCCGCTTTCGGTGACGAGCAGGCGGGCGGGGTCGGTGTGGGGCAGCAGCTCCAGCGTGGTTTGCAGCGAGGTGGCGAAGGTGCGCAGATTGCGGTTGTTGATGCCGATGAGCGGGGTTTTCAGGCGCTGGGCGCGCTCCAGCTCGGCGCCGTCGTGCACTTCCACCAGCACGGCCATGTCCAGGCTGTGGGCGATGGCTTCGAGTTCGGCCATTTGCGCGTCGTCCAGGCAGGCGGCGATCAGCAAGATGGCGTCGGCGCCGATGGCGCGGGCTTCATAGACCTGCCAAGGGTCAATGATGAAGTCCTTGCGCAGCACGGGCAGGCTGCAACTGGCGCGGGCCTGTTTCAGATAGTCATTGCACCCTTGAAAGAACTGGCGGTCGGTCAAGACCGAGAGGCAGGCGGCCTGGGTCTGGCCGTCGCCCTGGGCATAGCTTTGGGCGATGTCGGCCGGGATGAAATCAGCCCGGATGACGCCCTTGCTGGGGCTGGCCTTTTTGACTTCGGCAATGACGGCGGCTTGCCCGGCGGCCACTTTGGCGCGTAGCGCCTGCGTGAAGCCACGGGTGAGCACGCGGCTTTCGGCATCGGCGCGCAGGCTGGGCAGGGAGATTTTTTTCAGTCCGGCGGCGATTTCTTCGCGCTTGACGGCGATGATTTTTTGCAGGATGTCAGTGCTCATCGGAAGGGGTGTCGGTTGAAGAGGGTTCAGGCGCGGGGCCTTTGAGAATCTTGACGAAAACGCGGTGCATGACCCAGCCTGCGATCAAAAACAGGGCGGAAACGCCCAGAGCAATCCAGGCGCCTTCGTCGCGCAGCAGGGCGTTCATGGGTGGGGGGATGCGGAAGGCGGCTGCTCGGGCGTGGCCGCCGGGGGCGCTTCGGAGGCTGCAGGGTCGAAGGCGATGGGCTCGCCGTATTCATCCTCGTGCACGCCACGGCGCAGGTCGCGCGCGGTTTTGATGAGCACAAACCAGGTCACCAGCAAGGCCACGAGCACGGTCAGGGCAATGCTGATGAATATCTTGATGCTCTGGATGGCATTGGGCATTTCGGCAATCATGCGAAAGCTCCTTGTGGCTCAGGCGCTGGCTGCGGCCAGGCGCTGGGTCAGGGCCTGGGCCTGCTGCAATTTGGCGCGGGCCGCGCCGCTGGCGATGGCCGCCTGCGCCTGCTGCACGCCTGCGGCCAGGCTGGGGGCCACGCCTGCGGCATAGAGCGTGCCGCCGGCGTTCAGGGCAACCACGTCGCGGGCTGGGCCGGGCTGGTTGTCCAGCACCTGATGGATGAGCGCGACCGATTCGGCCGGGGTGGCGATGCGCAGTGCCTCCAGCGGGGCGCGGGTCAGGCCGAAGTCTTCGGGGCGCACTTCGTATTCGTGAATCTGGCCGTCCTTGAGTTCGGCTACCAGCGTGGGCGCGCCCAGGGTGATTTCGTCGATGCCGTCCAGGCCGTGCACAACCAGCGCGTGCTGCGCGCCCAGGGCCTGAAGAACGCGCACCTGAATGCCGGTCAGATCGGGGTGGAACACGCCCATGAGGATGTTGGGCGCATCGGCCGGGTTGGTGAGCGGGCCCAGCAGGTTGAAGATGGTTTTGACGCCCATTTCCTTGCGGATGGCGGCCACGTTTTTCATGGCCGGGTGATGGTTGGGCGCGAACATGAAGCCCAGCCCGGCCTCCTCTATGCACTGGGCGATTTGTGCGGGCGCGAGGTTGATGTGCATGCCCAGCGCCTCCATCACGTCGGCGCTGCCGGATTTGCTGGAGACGCTGCGCCCGCCATGCTTGGCCACGCGCGCGCCTGCTGCGGCGGCCACAAACATGGCGCAGGTGCTGATGTTGAAGGTGTGCGCGCCGTCGCCGCCCGTGCCCACGACATCGACCAGGCGGGCGCGATCGGCCACGGCCACGGGCGTGACGAATTCGCGCATGACCTGGGCGGCTGCGGTGATTTCGCCCACGGTTTCTTTCTTCACGCGCAGCGCGGCAGTGATGGCGGCCACCATCAGGGGCGAGATTTCGCCGCGCATGATCAGACGCATGAGGTGCAGCATTTCGTCCGGGAAGATTTCCCGGTGCTCGATAGCGCGCGAGAGGGCCTGCTGCGGGGTGATGGACATGGGCGGCTCCAGAAGGTCGAAAGGCTTGCGGTGAAATGAAAAAGGCCGCCTGTGAATGCCGGGCGGCCTGGGCGGATCGAGTCAGGCGGACGCGGATTTACCAGTGATCGCGGAAGCTGGCGTAGGCGTTGCTGGCGTAGCCGCTGGTGCCGTAGATGCGGTTGGCCAGGGGAGTGAGGTAAATGCTGTCGGCAAACATGTATTTCGTGACGGTGGTGCTGGTCACGCCCTCGATCAGGGTGTTGTTGGTGCAGGAGGTAACGTGGGCCGAGGCGCACACGGCATCCGTCACGTTGGCAAACAGGCGATCGTTGGTGTTGGCGTTGGCAATCAGGTTGTAGAACAGGCCGGGGTTGATGGCCAGAATGGTCTGGCCCCAGCGGGTGTCGGCCAGCGACAGCAGCATGGCGTCGTTGAAGGCGACGGACAGGGCCGTGATGGCGGCTGCGTCCTTGCTGCCGCGCGCGCGCGCCCAAGGCGAGAGGCCCAGGTTGTAAACGCCGGAGACGACGACGTGCTTGACGCCCGCGTTGGACAGGCGCTTGGCCTGCTCGCCCAGTGCTGTTCCGGCCGCGCGCACGGCGGCAGTGGTGGCTTCGGAGATGCCGGTTTCCTGCACGGCGGCCACGACGTCGGTGATGCCGGCCGAGAGGATGACTACATCGCTGCTTGCGAAAGTGTTGTTCATCTTGGCCAGCAAGGCGGTGATTTGCTCGCTCACGCTGGGCGCGCCGCCGCCGGTGGGGTCGGGCAGAGCCACGCGGGCGTTGCCGCGCGCAAAGCTGAGGCCGCCTGCGTCAGAGTCGGTGAGCTGGAGGCCGAAGTGCGAGGCCAGCTGCTGCGACCAGAGCATGGAGCCATCGTTGATGGTGTAGCGCGAGCCGTCTTTGCGGCCCAGGTCGATGGAGCCATCGCCTACGGCCATGAAGCGGGTGGGGGTGAGCTGCTGCACGGTGGAGCCGGAGCCGCAGGCAGACAGCAAGGTGGCGGCCGCAGCCAGCACGGCCAGGGCCGCACGGGTGATCCATGGGGAAGTCATGTCGGGGTTTCTCCAGAAAAAAATCGGGTCTGAGTGTACTGATGCGCACAGCGGCGGCGGCCCGGGCGGGATGGCTGTTCAGTTCTTGTCTGCCCTGGGTTGGGGCGGCTCTGCGGGCGCTGTCTGGTCTGCTTCCATTTCGGCGGTCAGACGGGCATCCGATGGATGAGGCATGACAAAAGCCAGCGGGCGACGCCACATGCGCTGCCAGATGGCGCGGTAGATGCGGTGGCGGTGCAAGTTGGAGATGTTGTGCGCGGCCAGCGCCAGGTGAAAGGCGGCGTGAAAGCTGAAGATCACATTCAACGCGCCCGTGAGCAAAGTGCCCGCCACGGCCCACCAGAACGCGCTTTGCTGGAATACGGCCGGGCCGATTTGCTGCGCCGCAGCCGCCACCTGGCCCGACACCAGCGTGACGTGCCGCACCTCGAAGCCGATGCCAAAAAACTTCAGCACCGGCGGCAGCAGCCCCAGCATCAACCCCAGCGAGATATTGGCCGCGTAGCCGGAGATGTGCTCGCGCCAGTAGCGGCCCCAGCGCTGCGCGCGCTCGGCCCCCAGCAGGCGCAGGCTGCGCGGGTTGTGCGCGATGGCCGAGTCCAGCCGATAAAAGACGAACCAGTTTTCCACCCATCCGGCCACCAGGCTGGAGGTGAACAGCAGCAAACCGGTGATGGCGGCAAATAGCGGTGTCGGCCCCAGCGCGTGATGTTCGGCAATGACCTTGTGCGCGTAGGCCGAATCCATCACCGTGGTGTTGCCCATATAGGCAAAGGCCATGCCCAGCAAATAAGACAGGGGAAGAACCAGCGCCAGATTGCCGGCAATGGCGGCGAATTGCGAGCGCAGCAGAAACATGACTTCGGTGACGAAGTGGTCGATGGCGTTGGGCGCTTGCAGATTGCGCAGCTTGGCCGCCATGGCCGGGGCGGTCATGGCGGGCTGCTTGGTGGCGATCGTCCAGTGCAGCAGCATCACAACCACGAAAGCCAGCGCGTAGTTCGTGCCTGCTGCCAGGCCGCCCCAGAAGGCCGAAAGCCCCAGCGTGCCCAGAAACAGCTTGATCCAGGTGGTGCAGGCCATGACGACGCCACCGCCCGCTGCGGCCTGGAGCATCTCGCGGTATTCCTTGCCGTTGCGGGTGATGTAGTGCTCGCCGCCTTCGGCGTTGCGTTCGGTGACTTTGGCGGCCAGCAGCTGGGTGTTGTCATTGATCAGGGCGCGCACGCTGAGCGAGTCGCGGCTGGTGCGCACCAGATGCGCCAGGGTTTGCGCGGCGGCCTGCACGGGTTCGGCCGTTTCCAGGCACATCAGCATGCCCTTGACGCGGATGATGCGTTGGCGCAACTGTTGCATCTGGAATTCGATGTTCACCGAGATGCCGTGCTCTTGCAGGTGGGTATAGACCGTGTTGGCGCTGGCGCGGCAGGCGTCGAGCTGCTCGCGCAAGGCGGCAATGGCCTGCTGCGCGCCAGGTGTGAGGCGCCCCTGCGACTGCACGGCCATGCGCAGAGCCTCGAACACCATGGGCAAATCCTGGAAGCGCCGCGCCTGCCGCGCTTCCATGGACATGCGGCTGCGGATGTCGGGCGACATGCCGATGGCGCAAATCTGACTGACGGCGTAGGTCAGCGCATCCAGCAGAGCGTTTTCGGCGTAGTGCATGGCGCTGCCGGGGCCTATGGGCTCTTCGTCAAAAAGCAGCTCGCCCAGGCGGCGGGCCGTGTCTTTGTCCAGCGCGCGCAGCCAGCGCGCATCCAGCTCGCTGGGAAAAAGCAGATAGATCAGATCGGCCTGATTGGTGGAGTCTGGCGTGACGGGCAGCAGCTTCTTGCGCAGGCGATGCCCCAGTTCGCTCAAGAACGCGGCGCGAGGCGCAAAACCCAGATCGGCCAGCAGCGGCGTGGCATCTGTGGATGTGATGAACACCCCCCACCAGCGCCGCCAGCGCTCGCGCCAGTGGGCGCGCACGGCCACCGCATCCAGCAGGGAGCGCAGCCGGGTCAGCACGGCCTGGACGTCGGCCTCGCTGGGTTTGTCGCGGGAAGCGCTGCCGCGCACCCAGTCCAGCACACGGATGAGCCACAAGTGGCGCTCCACACGCGGGGCATTGGCGTCCAGCGATTCCAGCAAACGGACGAGTTCAAGCTGCGATCGGGCCATGTGTCAGATTTTGTTCAAACATCGCGACGATGGTAGCCGCGCCAAAATCAGAGGCATGAGCGTTTTTTCCCCCTCCAATTCCCCGGGTTCCGGCTTCATTGCCCCCTCCATTCTCTCGGCCGACTTTGCCCGTCTGGGCGAAGAAGTGCGCAGCGTGCTGGCCGCCGGCGCCGACTGGATTCACTTTGACGTGATGGACAACCACTACGTGCCCAACCTCACCTTCGGCCCCATGATTTGCGAGGCCCTGCGCCCGCACGCCGTGCGGCCGGACGGGCAGCCTGCGCCCATAGACGTGCACCTGATGGTGCAGCCCGTGGATGCGCTGGCCGCCGCCTTTGCCCGGGCAGGCGCAGCCACCATCAGCTTTCACCCTGAGGCCAGCGCGCACCCGCACCGCAGCGTGCAGGCCATACGCGCCGCTGGCTGCAAGCCGGGGCTGGCGTTCAACCCGGCGACGTCGCTGGATGTGCTGGACTGGCTGATCGACGACATTGACCTCATCCTCATCATGAGCGTGAACCCCGGCTTTGGCGGGCAGGGTTTCATTGACAGCGCCTTGCGCAAGGTGGAGCAGGCGCGCCGCCGCATCGAACGTTCGGGCCGCGACATTCGCCTGCAAGTCGATGGCGGCATCAAGCCGGGCAACATTCGTCAGGTGGCCGACGCCGGCGCTGACACTTTCGTGGCCGGCAGCGCCATCTTCGGGCAAGCCGATTACGCGGCCGTTATCCAGTCCATGCGGCAGGCATTGCGCTGAAATTGCTACTGAAAATGTAGCGCGCATCGCAGTATCCACGGGCCTTTCCGGCCATTTGCCCCTTTTTTATGCACTGTTTTCAGGGGCGGCAAGACGACACCGGCGGGCGAGTGAATTTGAAACATGGCTCGCCCCCGCGCTGCGCACAATCGTTGGATGTTTGAAGCACTGATTTTTCGCGGCTCCGCCCGGCGCGCGTCCGCCATCCAAGGCGCTGGCGGCCGCTCCGCGCTGCTGGCCTTGGCCCTGGCAGCCACTTTGGCCGGATGCAGCACTCGGCCCCTGCCTGCACCTTTTTACGAAAACACCCCCGCGTTTGCGTCAGACCCGCAAGACACCGGGCCCCTGCCCGCGCCCATAGTGCGCGGGCGCAGTCGCTGGGTGCCTGTGCGCTGGGCTGAGCTCCCCGGCTTTTGGCAAGACGACACCCATCCCGCCTGGAGCGCCTGGCTGAAAAGCTGCGAGCGCCCGGGCCCGGCCTTTGCCTCTTTGTGTGACGAAGTGCGCCGCCTCACGCTGGCCAGCGTGGAAGAACAAAAGCAGTGGATGCGCGAGCGCCTGCGCCCCTACCGTGTAGAGACATTGAATGGCACGGGCGATCAGGGCCTGTTGACCAGCTATTACGAACCGCTGGTGCAGGCATCGCGCCAGCAGCGCCCCGGCTTTACCGTGCCGCTGCACCGGCCCCCGTCTGGCGTGAATGGGCGCGGCACCTGGTATTCCCGACAAGACATGGATCAACTGCCCCAGGCGCGCGCCGCCCTGGCCGGACAGGAAATCGTCTGGC
Organism: Ottowia sp.; assembly: GCA_052170415.1. GTDB lineage: Bacteria > Pseudomonadota > Gammaproteobacteria > Burkholderiales > Burkholderiaceae_C > Ottowia. Next base: position 29,979 of record JBQNAO010000012.1, read on the forward strand.
TGGCCGATCCGATCGACGCTCTCATCCTGCAAATTCAAGGCTCTGGCCGCGCCCAGGTCAGCGAGCCCGACGGCAGCCAGCGCACCGTGCGCCTGGCCTACGCGGCCACCAACGGGCACCCCTACAAGAGCGTGGGTCGCTGGCTGCTGGATCAGGGCGAGGTCACGGATGCGACCTGGCCGGGTATCAAAGCCTGGCTGGCGCAAAACCCGCATCGCCAGCAAGAGCTGCTGTGGAGCAACCCTCGCGTGACCTTCTTCCGCGAAGAGGCCCTGAATGACGTGGACATGCACTTCGGCCCGCGTGGCGCGCAAGGCGTGCCGCTGACGCCGGGGCGCTCCATCGCGGTAGACCCGCAAAGCATTCCGTATGGCACGCCAGTGTGGATCTCCAGCACCGGTCCGCAAGCGCAGCTCAACCGCCTTGTCATGGCGCAAGACACGGGCAGCGCCATCACGGGCGCTGTGCGCGCCGATTTTTTTGCCGGATCAGGCCAGGAAGCAGGCGAGCTGGCCGGGCGGCTCAAACAACCTTTGCGCATGTGGGTGCTGTGGCCGCGCTGAAGGCAAAAATGGCTCAAGCTCGCGTGGATACTGCGAAGCTTGCTCTCGGTTTGATAGCGCTGGCGGGCTTGATCGGCTGCGCCAACCTGGGCAGCGCGCCCAAACTGGTCTTCCAATGCGCTCACGATCTGCAATTTGAGGCGCAGCTATATGAGGACATGGCTCTCATCGAAGGGCAGCGCGGACACGTTGTGCTGCCGCGTGTAGCCGATGAAACCGGCGCTCTGCGCTATGCCGATACCGCGATGCAGGCCGAGTTTGGACTGGGGCTGCAAAAGAAATTGGCCCTTTTGCGCTACGCGAACATCCCCGGCGATGTTTTTTGCAAACAGGCTGCCGAACAAACCATTCCTGTTCAGGTGCATGCCAGCCCCGGCCCCCGGCCCCCGCCTCCTCGGCCTGACCCGCATGCGCCCGTGCAAACCAATATTCGCCTGGGCGATGGCCCCTGGGATAACTGAAAACGTGCTGCTGAAAGCGCGCTGGGCCGCCGATCGGAATCAAGGCGATAGAAAAAAGCGAAAAAGGCAAAAGTTTGTCTCTATAATTAAAAAAGTTTGTGCCGATGTTGGAGGAGTGTCGAGGTGCTTCAATCCGCTGTGCCTGCGCAGTCTGTGACATCTGTCACGAATGTTTCGGGTACGGAAGCGCTGCCGTTGAATGCCGAGCAGGCTGCTCAGTGGCGAAAAACGCACCGGGCCTTGTCAATTGAACGCACCCTGTTGATTCAAACGATGGCTGCCATCGTGGTTGTAATGGTGGTGGGTTTGATAACGCAATCGCTGGTCAGTTTGAAATCTGCGGCGTATGGTGCGATGGCGGTTTTGTTGCCGGCGACCGTTTTTGCCTTTGGTGTGATTCGCGTGGTGCGAGGTCATGATGGCGTGGCGGCTGTATCGCTGATGCGGTTGGCGATTTGGGAGGGGGTGAAGGTGGTGTTTACCATCGGCATCCTTTGTCTGGTGCCAGTGCTGCTTGGCCCTGCAGTGAGCTGGTTTGCGTTATTGATTGGTTTTTTGTTTGTATTGAAGTCGTATTGGTTTGCCCTTTGGTGGCAATCAAGAAAATAAATAAAGGCCCCGCAAGGGTTTAAAACAAGATTTTCTGATGGATTGATGATGGCAGCAGAGACAACGGGGCATGCGCCGACGGCTGGGGAATATATTCAGCACCATTTGCATCACTTGCAAAGCAATTTTTCTTTTGAGGGAGTGGTGCAAAAAAGTGTTGTGGATTTCGGGGTTTTTAATGTCGATTCCTTGATCTGGTCTGTTTTCTGTGGTGTGCTGGGCTGCTGGTTGCTGTGGCTGGGTGCTCGTAAGGCAACCTCCGGTGTGCCTGGTCGTTTTCAGGCGGCTGTGGAGATTTTGGTTGAGATGGTTGAAAACCAAGCTAAAGGTGTGATTCACAATGCCAAGAGTCGCAAGTTGGTTTCCCCTTTGGCTTTGACGGTGTTTTTTTGGATTTTCCTGATGAACGCCATGGACCTGCTGCCGGTTGATGTCTTGCCAGCTATCTGGCATGGCGCAGGTCCTGCCATGGGTTACAAAGATTACTTGCGTGTGGTGCCGACTGCTGATTTGTCTACTACTTTGGGGTTGTCAGTTAGCGTCTTGTTTGTTTGTCTTTTTTATAACATCAAGATCAAGGGAATTGGTGGCTGGGCGCATGAATTGGTTGCGGCGCCGTTTGGTGATAAGTTGATTTTGTATCCGTTTAATTTTCTGATGCAGATGATTGAATTTACGGCCAAGACCGTTTCTCATGGTATGCGGTTGTTTGGCAACATGTTTGCTGGTGAGCTTGTCTTCATGCTGATCGCACTGATGGGTGGTGTATGGGCTTGGCAGTTTAATCCGATTTCCGGTGGTTTCTGGTTAGGTGTTGGTCATGTGATTGCTGGTTCTGTGTGGGCAATATTTCACATCTTGATCATTACGTTGCAGGCGTTTATCTTCATGATGCTGACCTTGATTTATGTGGGTCAGGCTCATGATCATCATTGAAATTTTCTTCACTTTTCTTTTTCTTTAGGAGTAATCATGGAAAACATTCTCGGTCTCGTTGCTCTGGCTTGCGGTCTGATTGTTGGTCTGGGGGCTATTGGTGCCTCGATCGGCATTGCATTGATGGGTGGTAAGTTTTTGGAGTCGTCTGCTCGTCAGCCTGAGTTGATGAATGAATTGCAAACCAAAATGTTTATTTTGGCCGGTCTGATTGATGCTGCCTTCCTGATTGGTGTGGCTATTGCTCTGCTGTTTGCCTTTGCGAACCCCTTCCAGATTGCGGCCTGACAGGTTTACTCTTTCCTCTTTGAAAGGAGTAAACCGTGAATATTAATTCAACCCTGTTTCTGCAGGCGGTGGTTTTCGCCATTCTGGTTTGGTTTACGATGAAATTCGTATGGCCGCCGGTAATGAAGGCGCTCGATGAGCGGGCGCAAAAAATTGCCGATGGGTTGGCTGCGGCAGATAAAGCCAAGACAGAGTTGGCAGAGGTTAATCAGCGCGTTGAGCGTGAGTTAGCGACCTCTCGTGGCGAAGCTGGTCAGCGCTTGGCGAAGGCCGAAAGACGTGCGCAAGCGATCATTGATGAGGCCAAGCTTCGTGCCTCTGAAGAGGCTCGCAAGATTGTTGCGGCGGCTCGCGTTGAGGCGGATCAGCAGCTGGTTCAGGCGCGCGAGGCTCTGCGCGAACAGGTGGCCTTATTGGCCGTCAAGGGCGCAGAGCAGATCCTTCGTAAAGAAGTGAATGCAAATGTGCATTCTGATTTGCTGGGGCATCTGAAAGCTGAGCTGTGAATGGGTGTGGTGCACTAAATGACTGAAATTGCGACGATTGCCCGTCCTTATGCGGAAGCACTGTTTCAGGCGGAGCGTTCCAATTTGCCCTTGGCTCAAGAGTGGCTGGATGATTTGGCTGTAGTGGCAGCGGATGATCGTCTGAAGCAGTTTGCTTCCGATCCTCGAATGGCTGCGGACCAGGTTTTCCAGATGATTGCCGGTGTCTTGCCGAAATCGCTGCCTGACCGTGGGGTCAATTTCCTGCGAGTAGTGATTGCCAATGAGCGAGTGGCGGTTTTGCCCGAGGTGGCCCGGCAGTTTCGCCTTTTGGTCAATGGTGCAACCGGTGTCGCTGATGCTCTCGTGCAAAGTGCTTTCCCTATGCAGGAAAGTGAGTTGGAGGCACTTAAGCAGTTACTTGAGAAGCGTTTCGGACGCAGTCTTCGACTCAAAGTGATGTTGTTGCCTGAATTGATTGGGGGGGTTCGTATTGAGGTCGGCGATGAAGTGCTGGATACCTCGGTCCGCGCCCGTTTACAACAAATGAAAATGGCTCTGACCACTTGAGGTGGCAGATTTTTAAAATAAGTAAAAGGAAAGAGTCATGCAGCTCAATCCCGCCGAAATTTCTGAATTGATTAAAAGCCGAATTGAAGGCTTGGGTGTTGATGCGAGCATCCGTAATCAGGGTACCGTGGTTTCTGTGACCGATGGTATTGTGCGCATTCATGGTTTGTCGGATGCCATGCAGGGGGAAATGCTGGAGTTTCCCGTTGCGCCAGATGGGCAGCCTACATTTGGCTTGGCTCTGAATTTGGAGCGTGACTCTGTGGGCGCGGTGATTTTGGGCGCTTATGAGCACATTTCCGAAGGCGATACGGTGAAATGTACGGGCCGTATTTTGGAAGTGCCTGTTGGCCCAGAATTGATCGGCCGTGTTGTCAACGCTTTGGGACAGCCCATTGATGGCAAAGGACCGATTGACGCCAAGCAGACCGATGTGATTGAAAAGGTGGCTCCTGGCGTGATTGCTCGTCAAAGCGTGAGTCAACCGGTTCAATCGGGTTTGAAGGCGATTGACTCAATGGTTCCTGTTGGGCGGGGGCAGCGCGAGTTAATCATCGGTGATCGCCAGACTGGTAAAACGGCGGTTGCTATTGATGCAATCATTAATCAAAAAGGTCAGAACGTAACCTGCGTTTATGTGGCGATTGGTCAGAAGGCGTCTTCGATCAAGAACGTGGTGCGAGCTCTTGAGCAGGCTGGTGCCATGGATTACACCATTGTTGTTGCGGCATCAGCTTCGGAATCGGCTGCCATGCAATATGTGTCCGCGTATTCCGGCTGCACGATGGGTGAGTATTTCCGCGACCGCGGTCAAGATGCCCTGATTGTCTACGATGACTTGTCCAAGCAGGCGGTGGCCTATCGTCAGGTCTCGTTGCTGTTGCGCCGCCCCCCTGGACGTGAAGCTTTCCCTGGTGATGTGTTTTACCTCCATAGCCGTTTGTTGGAGCGTGCGGCGCGGGTGAATGCGGAATATGTGGAGCAATTCACAAAGGGTGAAGTTAAGGGTAAAACAGGTTCCCTGACAGCTCTGCCGATCATTGAAACACAGGCTGGTGACGTGTCTGCTTTCGTGCCGACAAACGTGATTTCGATTACAGATGGTCAGATCTTTTTGGAAACCAGTTTGTTCAACGCTGGTATTCGTCCGGCTATTAATGCAGGTATTTCGGTTTCTCGTGTGGGTGGTGCTGCTCAGACAAACTGGATTAAGGGTTTGTCAGGCGGTATTCGTACCAATTTGGCTCAATATCGCGAGTTGGCCGCATTTGCACAGTTTGCATCCGATTTGGATGAGGCTACACGCAAGCAGCTTGACCGCGGAGCCCGTGTGACGGAACTCCTCAAACAGGCGCAATACAGTCCTCTGCCTATTAGTTTAATGGGCGCATCCCTTTTTGCCGTGAATAACAATTTCATGGATGACGTGGATGTGAAACAGGTTCTTCCGTTTGAGGCGGGTTTGCATGTTTACCTTAAAGACAAGCATGCAGCTCTGCTTGAAACGATCGAGAAAAATGGAGCTAAATGGGACGCAAAGCCTGCCAAGAATTCGGATTCCGAAGAGAAAAAAGCATTCAAGAAAATTTGTATTGATGCTGAAGCTGAATTGAGCGCTGCCATCCAGGCGTTTAAAAAGACCTTCGTCTGAGTTGGACGCCAGGAGGTAAAAATGGCAGTTGGCAAGGAAATCCGTGGAAAGATCAAATCGGTTGAAAATACCAAGAAGATCACCAAGGCCATGGAGATGGTTGCTGCAAGTAAAATGCGCAAGGCACAAGACCGTATGCGCTCTGCTCGACCGTATGCGGAAAATGTTCGTAATATTGCATATAACCTAAGCCAGGCAAATCCAGACTATGTACATCCCTTCATGCGTTTAAATGACGCTAAGAAGGTAGGGCTTATAGTCGTAACAACGGACAAGGGCTTGTGTGGTGGCCTGAACACTAATGTCTTGCGCTTGGTGACGGGTAAGTTGCGTGATTTGCAGGGCAATGGTGTGGGGATTCAATCCGTAGCCATTGGTAACAAAGGTTTGGGTTTTCTCAACAGGATTGGAGCTCCCGTAGTGGCTCACGTGACTCAGTTGGGAGATACGCCGCACTTGGAGAAGTTGATTGGCCCGATTAAGGTGCTGCTGGATGCGTATGCAGAAGGTGAGCTGAGCGAGGTATTGATTTCGTATACCCGCTTTGTAAATACCATGAAGCAGGAGGCGGTGGTTGAGCGCTTGCTTCCGCTTTCGGCCGAGCGCATGCGTGAGGAAACCCGTGCAAGCGGCATGCACCTTTCATGGGATTATATTTACGAGCCTGACGCGCAGTCTGTTATTGATGATTTGTTGGTTCGTTATGTTGAGGCGCTGGCCTATCAGGCTGTGGCTGAAAATATGGCATCTGAGCAATCGGCTCGCATGGTGGCCATGAAGGCTGCTACGGATAATGCGGGTAATGTCATTAATGAATTGAAACTGATTTATAACAAAACGCGCCAGGCCGCAATTACTACAGAATTGTCGGAAATTGTTGCAGGGGCGGCGGCGGTTTAAGAAGCTGTTTGACTGTGCAAAGAATCAGAGTATTGGAATAAAGATGGCCCAAGTTCAAGGAAAAATTGTTCAGTGCATCGGCGCTGTGGTGGATGTGGAGTTTCCCCGTGAGCACATGCCCAAAGTCTATGACGCGCTCAAAATGGAAGGCTCGGCATTGACGCTTGAGGTTCAGCAGCAATTGGGTGACGGGGTGGTGAGAACCATCGCGCTGGGTTCCTCTGACGGTTTGCGCCGGGGTATGCTGGTGACGAATACCGAGCGTCCTATTACTGTCCCTGTGGGGCCGGCGACGCTGGGCCGCATCATGGATGTCTTGGGCAACCCGATTGATGAGCGTGGCCCGATTGATCAGGCTGCCCTGGCTTCGATTCACCGCAAAGCGCCTTCTTACGACGAGCTGTCACCTTCGCAAGAGCTGCTGGAGACGGGCATCAAGGTGATTGATCTGATTTGCCCGTTTGCCAAGGGTGGCAAAGTGGGGCTGTTTGGCGGCGCTGGCGTGGGCAAGACCGTCAACATGATGGAATTGATCAACAACATTGCCAAGGCGCATAGCGGTTTGTCCGTGTTTGCCGGTGTGGGCGAGCGCACTCGTGAGGGCAACGACTTCTATCACGAGATGGCTGAATCGGGCGTGGTGAACCTGGAAAAACTGGGTGAATCCAAAGTGTCCATGGTGTATGGCCAGATGAATGAGCCGCCTGGTAACCGTCTGCGCGTGGCCTTGACTGGTTTGACCATCGCCGAGTCCTTCCGCGACGAGGGTCGTGACGTGCTCTTCTTTGTGGACAACATTTACCGTTACACCCTGGCCGGGACGGAAGTCTCGGCACTGCTGGGACGTATGCCGTCCGCTGTGGGTTATCAGCCGACGCTGGCGGAAGAAATGGGCCGCTTGCAAGAGCGGATTACCTCCACCAAAGTCGGTTCGATTACTTCGATTCAGGCCGTGTATGTGCCGGCCGATGACTTGACTGACCCCTCTCCTGCAACCACGTTTGCCCACTTGGACTCCACGGTGGTGCTCTCGCGTGATATTGCTGCGCTGGGGATTTACCCTGCTGTTGATCCGTTGGACTCGACAAGCCGTCAGCTTGATCCGCTGGTGGTGGGCGAGGAGCACTACAACGTGGCGCGTCAGGTGCAGGGCACTTTGCAGCGTTATAAGGAATTGCGCGACATCATCGCCATTTTGGGTATGGATGAACTCAGCCCGGAAGACAAGCTGGCCGTGGCGCGCGCCCGGAAAATCCAGCGTTTCCTGTCGCAGCCTTTCCATGTGGCTGAAGTGTTTACCGGGTCGCCGGGTAAATATGTGCCTCTGAAAGAAACGATCAAGGGTTTCAAAATGATTGTGAATGGCGAGTGCGATCACATGCCCGAGCAGGCCTTCTATATGGTGGGCACGATTGAAGAGGCCATGGACAAAGCCAAGAGCGTTTAAGCCGTGACAGTGTTTGTTTGACAATTGCCTAATAAACACTGTTTTTAATGGTTGCGTCAGGAATAAAAAACATGGCTGAAACTATTCATGTCGATGTGGTGAGTGCAGAGGAGTCGATTTTCTCCGGGAAGGCGACTTTTGTTGTCTTGCCGGGGGAAGCCGGTGAGCTTGGCATTTATCCACGACACACTCCTCTCATCAGTCGGATCAAGCCTGGCTCGGTTCGCATTCATACGGATCATGGTGAGGAATTCATTTTCGTGGCGGGCGGTATTTTGGAGGTGCAGCCTGACCGGGTGACTGTCTTGTCGGATACCGCCATACGCGGTAAAGACCTAGATGACGAAAAAGTGAGAAAGGCCAAGCAGGCCGCCGAAGAGGCCTTGCGCAACGCCAAAACGGAAATCGATATGGCGCGTGCAACTTCGGAATTGGCCGTGCTGGCCGCTGAAATTGCGGCTTTGCGCAAATACAGGGGAAAACGCTGAAAACGTGCGTCAGGCGCTGGTTTCACGGCTCAAGTGCATGAATCTGTTTTCTCTGTTTGATTTGATTGAATCATGATTTTGTAAGTCAAGCGGCCTATGACTTTTTGAAATAAACCCCGCATGAATGGCGGGGTTTTTCTTTTGGCGGGTTTGTATTTTGTGATTTGGGTCAGAATTTTCCCGTTTGAAAAATGTATTGCGCTGTTTGGGTTTGCAGGTTTCATGTCCTTGATGGCAATGGCCGGGCAGTATGATCGCGTTTTGCGGTTGACCTGCAAGGTGTGTCCGGCCCTTTTGCAAGGGTGTGGCTGGGGCATGTTTTTTTGGAAATTGCAGTAAAAATCCCGTTTTTGAGGATGTTTCAGGAGAGCATGGCGTGAGTGATTCGGCACAAGAAAGGGCTGCGCGCTTGTTGATGAGCAGCGGCGCGGTATTGGGATTGAGTCATGAAGAGGCAAGGCTGATCGTCAGCTATATGCACCCGCAGCTTGTGGATGCGGGCGAGGTGCTGATCCGCCAGGGCGAGGCGTCTGACAGCGGCTTCATGGCGCTGGTGCTCGATGGTGAGGTAACGGTGGAGCGCGCAGCCTCCTCCGGCGATGGCGTGGTTGTGGGCGTGCTCGGGCCGGGCAGCCTGATTGGCGAGATGGGCTTTATTGCCGATGTGCCGCGCTCGGCCACCTGCGTGGCGGCCACGGATTTGGCGCTGGCGGTGCTCACGCGCGACACCCTGCTGCGGCTCACTCGCGAGCAGCCGCAAGTAGCCGTGCGCCTGCTGATGACCCTGTCGCAGCGCATGGCCGATCACCTGCGCGATGCCAACCAGAAACTGGCCGCCCTCATGCGCGTGAACCAGGCCATGAAGCAAGAGCTGGAAGCCGTGCACAGCGTGAACAAGCGCGTGCTTGACCAACTGGCGGCGCGGCGTCAGGCAAGTGCGGACGGTGCGGCAGGCGCAGGCGGCGCCCCATCCCGATAACCCGGCGCGAGCGGCCCGGGCGCGGCCAAGCAGCGCGCCCGCCCGCAGCAGCGGGCCTTGATCTCCGTCCTGTTTTCGCGATGCGTCGCCACAATTCAGGCAGCCGCCCCATTTGCTGAAAACCGCCCCATGACGCTGACCGAGCTCAAATACATCGTTGCCGTGGCCCGCCACAAACACTTTGGCAAAGCCGCCGAAGCCTGCTTCGTCTCGCAGCCCACCCTGTCCGTCTCCATCAAAAAACTGGAAGAAGAGCTGCAAGTCAAACTCTTCGAGCGCCACGCCGGCGAAGTCGCCGTCACCGCGCTGGGTGCAGAAATCGTGCGCCAGGCCCAAAGCGTGCTTGAGCAAGCCGCCGAAATTCGCCAAATCGCCAAGCGCGGCAAAAACCCCCTGGCCAGCCCGCTCAAGCTGGGCGTCATCCCCACCATCGGCCCCTACCTGCTGCCCGAGCTGGTGCGCAACAACATTCGCCTCTCGCCGCAAATGCCCCTGCTCCTGCAGGAAACCTATACCGTGCGCCTGCTGGAAATGCTGCGCAGCGGCGACATCGACTGCGCCATCCTGGCCGAGCCCTTCCCCGAAACCAACCTCGCCATCGCCCCCCTGTATGACGAGCCCTTCCTCGCCGCCGTGCCCGTGGCGCACCCGCTGGCCGCGCAAAGCGAAGTCAGCTCCAGCCAGATCAAGGAAGAAACCATGCTCCTGCTCGGCGCGGGGCACTGCTTTCGCGACCACGTCCTGCAAGTCTGCCCCGAGCACGCCCGCTTTTCCAGCCACACCGAAGGCATCGCCAAAAGCTTTGAAGGCTCCTCGCTGGAAACCATCCAGCACATGGTGGCAGCCGGCATGGGCATCACCCTTGTGCCCCGCATGGCCGCGCCCAAAGGCTGGCAGCCGCCCCCCCCGGCCCCGAACGCCACCGACACAACCCGCACGGGGAAAAACAAAAAAACAGGCAAAAAACCAGACACACCCGAGCCAGCCCCTGCCAGCGCCGAACTCGTGCGCTACCTGCCCCTGCAAGACGACGACGGCGGCCCGCCTCCCAGCCGCCGAGTCGTGCTGGCCTGGCGACGCAGCTTCACCCGCTACGAAGCCATCGCCGCCCTGCGCAACGCCATCTACGCCTGCGAACTCCCCGGCGTGCACCGCCTGACCGCCTAAACCGCACAAAAAAACAGCAAACCGCCTGAAATCCGCATGGATGCTGCGCAGGGTGCTATCAAAACAGGAAAAATCTGTGGATAACCTGCCTTTCGCCCGCTTTGCCGGGCGGCTTCCGAAGGCGGATTTGTTGGCGTGATGAACGGGCAAGCCTGCGTTTGAGCAGGGCGTGGGGGGTGCCCGCGTGTGAGTGGCGGGGCGAATGAAGCGCCGTGCGTTTGGTGACGGCTTCATCCGCTCATGGGGATGGGAGATGCCGCCCGATGGGCCCGCAGCTTCGCTTGCGTGATGGGATCGGGCGTGTGGATTGCTCGTGTGTTTCGCGGCGCGGCTGGATGGGCTGCGGGCCGGGGCTTTTCAGGCTGCGCAGCGAAGCGGGCTTAAATCGCTCAAAAAATCATCAAACCGCCTGAAACCCGCGTGGATGCTGCATAGCGCGCTATCAAATCAGGAGAAATTTGTGGATAACCTGCTCTTCGCCTGCTTGGTTGGGTGGCCTTTGGGGCGGATTGGTTTGCGTGATGAACGGGCAAGCCTGCGTTTGGGTGGATGTGGGCCGCCAATGTGTGAAAGGTGGGGCACATGAAGCGCCGTGCGTTTGGCGGCGGCGAGTTCATCTGCTCGTGGGGATGAGAAAAATCGCCCGAAGAATCCGCAGGTTTATTCGTGCGGAATGGGCGCGTGAATTGCCCGTGCGTTTTGTGGCGCGGCTGGATTGGCTGCGGGGCCGTCGCTGCTTTGTGCAGTGCCAGCCCGGCTTGCGGGCCGGGGGCAATCTGCGCAGCGATGCAGGCTTGAATCGCTTAAAAAATCATCAAACCTTCTAAAACCCGCATGGATGCTGCGTAGCGCGCTATCGAAACAGGAGAAATTTGTGGATAACTGACCTGGCGCTCGCTTTGCCGGGCGGCTTTGGGGACGGATTTGTTGGCGCGATGGGATGGGCAGGCGTGCGTTTGGTGGGGACGGTTTTATCGACGTGCGGGGCTGGTGGGGCAAAACGTTGCGGGGCTGCGGGGATAGGAAAAGCCTTTTGACCCGCTGGAGAGTGCTGCCGTTTGCCTGCGCGGGAATGCGCAGCGAATGAAATGCCGCACGGTCAGGGGCGGTGGATTTGCCTGGGAGAAGGCGCGCGCGTAGCCATTGCCGCCTTGCGCATCGCCATCCATTCCTGTGGACGCCTCGGCGCTGGAGGGCTTGGGCAGCTTGGTCATTGCGGCCGCATCGGGTGAAGCGGGGTTTGAATTGAACAAAAAATCATCAAATCGTCTGAAACCCGCATGAATACTGCGCAGCGTGCTACCAAATCAGGAAAAATCTGTGGATAACTTACCCTTCGCCTGCTTTGCCGGGCGGCTTGGGGCGGCTTGGGGGCGGGTTTGTCGGCGTGATGATTGGGCAAGCCTGCGCTTGGGCGGATGTGGGGCTGTGCCCGCGTGTGGGGGCGAATGAAGCGCCGTGCGTTTGGCGGCGTGGCTGGTGGGGAGGGGCGAAACGTGGTGCGAGTTGGCGGCTTGCGCATGGGACAGCGCCCGGAAGTTACGCAGCTTTGTTCGGCGCATGGATGGTCCGCCGTTTCGTGGCGCGGCTGTGGCAGTGCCGCTGCTTTGCGCAGTGCCAGCCCGGCTTGCGAGCCGGGGGCAACCTGCGCAGCGATGCAGGTTTGAATCGCTTAAAAAATCATCAGACCTTCCAAAACCCGCATGGATGCTGCGTAGCGCGCTATCGAAACAGGAAAAATCTGTGGATAACTTGCCTCTGGATTGCCCGCTGGTCGGCTTTTGGGGTGGGGTTGTTGGTGTGATGGATGGGGTGCGTGAGTTGTTCGTGCGTTTCGCGATGCGGCGGGATTGGCTGTGGCTGCGCCGCTGCTTTGCGCAGTGCCATCCCGGCTTGCGGGCCGGAGCTTTTCCGTCTGCGCGGCGAAGCGGGCTTAGGCCGATTAAAAAATCATCAAACCTTCTGAAACCCGCATGGATGCTGCGCAGCGCGCTATTAAATCAGGAAAAATCTGTGGATAACTTTCGCTGTTTTACTTTGCCAGCCAGCTTTTGACGCGGGTTTGCCAGTGGGCGGGGATGGCGCGGGTGAGGGGGGCGAGCAGGGGCAGGCTGCGCAGCCAGGCGAGCAGGCGCAGGGTTTTGCTGCGGGGGCCGGGGGCGCTTGCGTTGGGGTGGGTTTGGTGGGCCAGCAGCAGGGCCAGGTCGGGGCCGATCTGGGGGGTGTCCGTTTCGCCCGGTTCACCTGATTGGCCCGTTTCGCTGGTGGGCGTGGGGGGGGTGGGCAGGTGGGCGAGGTAGTCGCTTTGGTACCACTGGCGGGCGCTGGCGGGGGGGGCGGGCAGGTGAACAACGGGCTTGGCGCTGTCGGCGGCTGGCTCTGGCTGGCCGGGGCAGGGTTCGGGGGCCTGGCCGGTGAGGTAGTGGCGCTGGCGGATGTCGGCAAAAAATTCCAGCCATTGGGCGGGGGTTTGGTTCCAGGGGCGCACCCAGCTCCAGGGGCGGCCTTGCAGGCGTTCGGCGAAGGCGCCCAGGTCGGGGGCGACGACGGGCCAGCCGCCTTGCAGGCAGGCGCTGAGGGTGTAGCTGTAGGTTTCGGGCCATTGGGCGGGGAACCAGACGAGGTCCGGTTGCAGCCACTGGAGTAAGTCGGGCAAATCCCGGTCGTCGTAGCGGCCGTGGATGGTGAGGCGGGTGTGGGGCTGGGTGCGCAGGTTGCGGTAGCCGTAGCCGATGAGGTGGAATTCGACGGGGGCGTTTTGCTTGCGGGCGGCGATGGCGGTGTCTTCGAGGATGTCGGCACCCTTGATGACGCTGAGCGCGCCGATGACGGCGACTTTGAGCGGGCGGCCGCCTTGCAGGGGGCGGGGGTGGGGGGCGGGGCGGGCGATGCCGTCCAGGTCGGGGTGGGGGATGTGGCGCAGGGCGGCGCCGGGCAGGTAGGGCGCCAGGCGGGCGAGCACGTCGCGGCCGGGGCCGATGAGGTAGCGCGCGCCGTTGGCGAAGGCGACAAATTGCTGCCGCCAGGCGGCCAGGGCGGCGCGGTCGCTGCCTTCAGGGCCGTCTTCGCCGCAGTAGCGGCCCTTGGCGTCGGTGAGGGTGATGTCGGGGCAGATGATGAAAAAGTCGTGGGCGGTGAAGTCGTAGCCCAGGCCCAGGCGCTCGGGCAGGGCGAGGATTTCTTCGCCGTGGCCGAGCAGGTGGTGGTAGTGGATGTGGCAGACGCCGAATTGGCGCAGGGTTTTGAGCAGCAGGGGGTATTCGCTGCGCAGGTCGAAGACCAGCTCGAGCCGGTCTTGCTCATCGGGCAGGCGCAGGCTGACGCGCTGGCCGGGCAGGGGGCGCAGCACGAGGAATTGGGCCTGTTCGTGCAGGAGGCGGGCCAGTTCGCTGACGTGGCGCTCGGTGCCGCCCTGGCGGTCGTGCAGCACGGCGAGGATGACGTGGCGCGGGCGGCCTTGCGGGTTGGGCGCGAGGATGCGGGCGACGTCAACGGCCAGGCGGGCGGCGCGGGCGGGGTCGGCTTGCACGAAGCGGTGCACGGCGGCTTCGTAGCGCGGGTGCAGGCGGCGCAGGGTTTGCATGGCGGCTTGCTCGCGCGGGCTTTTGGCGGCGCCAAAGCTCACGCCGCCGAAGTGGCGCACGAAGGTGTCGAGTGCATGCAGGTTGCGCCAGCCGGCGTTTTCGGCGCGGATGCAGAAGTCGTTTTCCTCGCCGTAGCCCTTGCCGAAGTTTTCGACGTCGAACAGGCCGACGGCTTGCAGGGCGGCGCGGCGGATGTACATGCAAAAGCCCACGCCGGTGGGCACGTCGATGACCTGGCCGGCGTTGGCGCGGGCAAAGAGGGCGTCCAGGCCGGCGGTGTCGTAGCCGTGCGGCAGGTCGTTGTCCTGGCAAAAGCCGGGGTAGCTGCAAATGGTGGCGTTGTTGGAAAAGGGGGTGACGGAGGCGATGCGCTGGTCGCTGTAGGCGGCGGCGCGCAGGCGGTCGAGCCAGTTGCCGGCCACTTCGGTGTCGCTGTTGAGCAGCAGCACGTCGTTTTCGGCCGAGAGGGCCATGCCGCGGTTGACGGTGGCCACAAAGCCCAGGTTTTCCTCGTTTTCCAGCAAGGTGATGCGCGGCTCGCGCGCGGCCAGATCGCGCAGCCACTCGGTGAGTTCAGGCTCGGGGCTGGCGTCGTTGATGACGATGAGCCGCCAGGGCGTGCGGCAGTCGCTGGCGAGCACCGATTCGAGGCAGCGGCGCGTGTCTTGCAGGCCGCGATAGACGGGCACGATGAGATCGACAGGGTGCTCGGCTGGGGTGATGGGCGTGGGGATGTGGGCGGGGGCGGGGCGGGCCGAGCCGATGCCCAGCAGACGGTCGATGCGCATCTTGGCGTGAACGATGGGGCGCGAGGCGCGAAATACGGTGGAGTTTTCAATGTCGATCAGCAGGCGGCGCACTTCGTCGCGCTCGCTGGCGAGCTGGCTGGCGCGCTCGTGCAGGGTTTTGCCCTGCTGGCGCAAGTGGGCGTTTTGCAGCTCCAGCGCCTGCACCTGGCGTTGCAGGGCGAGGTCGCGGCTTTCGATTTGCCGCATTTGGTTTTCGATTTGCCGCATGCGCTGCTGCTGCACCTGCCACTGGGCGCGCTCGTCAGTCAGGGTTTTGTAGGCGGCTTCCGTGCGCTCGCGCGCCTGTGCGATTTCGCGCTGCGCCGGGCCGGCCAGGGCCATCCAGTCGGCAGACATGGGCCAGCCGGCCTGCACGTGCAGCGCGCCGCCGGCCGCCTGCGCCAGCGCCTGGGCGGGGATGGGCAGCTCCAGCCAGGGGTCGTCATCGAGCAGCAGCGCGGTGAATGCGCCTTGCGGCGTGGCGGGCGCTTGCAGGGCCATGCCGCTGTGGGGGGCGCGCAGCAGGGCTTCGGGGTTGCGCCCGTCCCACTGCCACAGCTCATCGCCTTGCGCGTTCAGCAGGCGCAGCTCGTGCAGATAGAAAAAGCCGGGGCGATCGGCCGGGTCCAGCTTCAGCGCGGTGGGCGCGGCGTGCGCGGGCAGGGCAAAGCGCAGGCTCTGGCTGGCCTGGCCCATCACGCCGCTGGCGCGGACTTTGGCGTTTTCGGCAAAGCCGCCTTCGGGCTGGCCGATGTAAAGCTCGCTGACGAACAGCGCCTGCGCGGGCAGCAGCGGCGCAGCCGGCGCGGGCGGCAGGGCTTCACCCTCGGCGGCGGGGCGGGCGCAGACGATGAACTGGTAGGTGAGCGCATCGGGCAGCGCCAGCAAATGCCGCGCCACGGGGGCGGGCAGGGCGTCGAAAGCGGTGCGAAATTCGGAGTCGGGCAGGGCGCGCTCGATGGTGTCCAGGTGCTCGATGGCCCAGCGCCCTTCGTGCAAAAAGCGCGTCAGCGCCTGGCGGGTGAAAAAGCGCAGGTGCGTCTCGTCCAGCAGGCCCTCGGGGCGGTAGCGGAACTCGCCGGCCATCAGCTCGGCAATCAGGCCGCAGTAACCGGCGTTGGGAATGGAGATGAGCACGCGCCCGCCTTCGGCCAGCAGGCGGCGGCAGGCGGCCAGCACCTGCTCGGGGTGGCGCGTGTGCTCCAGCACGTCGGCGCAGACGATGACGTCGTAGCTGCCGGGAGCGAACAGCGCGGTCAGATCGGCGCTGTCCAGATTGGCCACGCGCACCTGGCCGTAGTGGGGCGCGGCCAGGGCGGCTTCCTGCTCATTGAGCGTCAGCCCGTCGATGCGCGCGCCATCGCCGCGCCGGGCCAGAAAGCGGCCCACGGCGCCGCTGCCGCAGCCCAGATCAAGCACGCGCGCGCCGGCGGGAATTTGCGCGCTCAAAACCGATAGCGAGGTGCGCTCGTTACTGTCGATTTCGCGGTCATACACATGCAAGTCACTGGGCGTGGTCATGGGGCAGTTTCGTGAATGGGGCAAAACGAAAAAAAAGGGAGCTTGCGCTCCCTGCATTCCCCTTTGCTTGGCAGCCCGTTTTTCAGGGCGTTTCAGAGCGTTTCAAAAGGGTGCCGGATGCTAACATGTGAGGCTTTTTTCACGGTTTTTTTCCTCATCCGGTTTTTGGCATGACTTCGCTGGCGCTGCTTGCCTTTTTGGTGTCCATGGTGGCCACGCTGCTGGTGCGCCGCCTGGCGTTGCAATGGCACACGCCTTACGCCAGCGACGCTTCCCAGCGCCTGCACGAAGGCTATGTGCCGCGCCTGGGCGGGCTGGGCATTTTCACGGGCTGGCTGTGCGCGCTGGCGGCGCTGCCGCTGTTGCAGGGCATGGGGCTGGCGGGCAATCTGGATGCGCGCCAGCTGCATCTGGCGCAGTGGCTGCTGGTGCTGGCGCCCGCCTTTGCCGGCGCGCTGCTGGAGGACATGACCCAGCGCCTGACCGTGCGCTGGCGTCTGCTGCTGACGCTGGCCTCGGGTCTGCTGGCCGTGTGGCTGCTTTCGGCCAGCGTGCCGCGCCTGGGCCTGGCCTGGCTGGACGGGTTCTGGGCCGCGCGCGGCTGGCCGGGCCTGGCGCTGGCGGCGCTGGCCGTCACCGGCCTGCCGCATGCCTTCAACCTGATTGACGGCGTCAACGGCCTGGCCGGCACGGTGGCGCTGGTGGTGTGCCTGGCGCTGGCGCATGTGGCCATTCAGGTGGGCGATCGCGAGCTGGCCGCCATCGCCAGCGTGATGGCCGCCGCCTCGGCCGGATTTCTGTTCTGGAACTACCCGCGCGGGCTGATTTTTGCGGGCGACTCGGGCGCTTACCTCTGGGGCTTGGTCATCGCCGTGCTCAGCGTGCTGCTGGTGCAGCGGCATGCGCAGGTCTCGCCCTGGTTTCCGGTGCTGGTGCTGATGTATCCGGTGTGGGAAACGCTGTTTTCCATCTACCGCAAGCTCGCGCGCGGCGACTCGCCCGGCATGGCCGATGCGCTGCACCTGCACCAGCTCATCTACCGCCGCCTGGCTCACAGCGTGCTGCAAGCCGACGAGGTGGACGCCGTGCTGCGGCGCAACAGCCGCACCGCGCCGTATTTGTGGAGCTTTCTGGTGCTCACCGTCGCGCCCGCGCTGCTGTTTTGGCAAAACAGCCTGGTGCTCATGAGCTTTTGCCTGATCTTTGCCGTCAGCTACGTCATCGCCTACCTGAGCCTGATTCACTTCAAGGCCCAGCGCATGTTCGGCGGGCGCGGCAATGGCGAGCGATCCTGAAACCGCGCCGCGTGCGCGCCCCTTCCTTTTTTTAGAGACCCCCCATGACCGACACGCCCCGCACCGATCTGACCGCAGCCCTGGCTGCCGACCCGCACGCCCTGGCTGCCAGCCTGGTGCAAGCTCTGCCCGGCATCCGCCAGTTCCAGGGCAAAACCCTGGTCATCAAATACGGCGGCAACGCCATGACCGACCCCGCCCTGCAAACCGCCTTCGCGCAAGACGTGGCCCTGCTCAAGCTCGTGGGCATACAGCCCGTCGTGGTGCACGGCGGCGGCCCGCAAATCGAAGCGGCCCTCAAACGCCTGGGCAAGCAGGGTCGCTTCGTGCAGGGCATGCGCGTGACCGATGCCGAAACCATGCAAGTGGTGCAGTGGGTGCTGGCCGGCGAAGTGCAGCAAGACATCGTGGGCCGCATCCAGCACGCGGGCGGCCGCGCCGTGGGCCTGAGCGGGCGCGACGGCGGCCTTCTCCTGGCGCGCCAGCTCAAGCTGCGCGACAGCCAAAACCCCGCCATCGAGCACGACGTGGGCCAGGTCGGCAGCATCGTGCGCGTGGACCCCACCGCCATCCGCGCCCTGCAAGCGGGCGGCTTCATCCCCGTCATCAGCCCCATCGGCTACGGCGCCGATAACGAAAGTTTCAACATCAATGCCGACGTCGCCGCCGCCTACCTGGCCACCGCGCTGCAAGCCGAAAAACTGCTCATGCTCACCAACATCGCCGGCGTGCTGGGCGCAGACGGCAAGCTGCTGCCCGAACTCACCGCCGCCGACATCGACGCGCTATGCGCCGACGGCACCATCTCCGGCGGCATGATTCCCAAAATCGCCGGCGCGCTGGACGCGGCCAAAAGCGGCGTCAAGGCCGTGCACATCCTCGACGGGCGCGTGCCCCACGCCCTGCTGCTGCAAGTGCTCTGGCAGCAAACCCTGGGAACCATGATTCGCTCCTGATCGCCCGGCCCCATGTTCCGCTTTTTCCGCCGCAAAAAAACCGAGCCGGCCGCCCAGCCAGACAGCGTCGCCGCCGAAGAAACCGCTGCCCCTGCGCCCGCATCCGCGCCCGCCGCCGCCACCCCCGAACCGGCAGCCGATTCGGCCCCCGCTACAGCCCCTGAAGCAGCCCCCGCCGGCTGGTTCAGCCGCCTGCGCGGCAGCCCTGCGCCCGCCGCCCCTGCCGAACTCGCCCCCGCCGCCGAGGCAGAACCGGCCGAAGCGCCCATCGCCCCCGAGCCGGCCCCCGCGCCCATCCCGCCCGCGCCCGAGCCGACCCCATCGCCTGAACCGCCCGCTGAATCTGCTGAATCTGCCGACGAGGCAGAACCGGCCGAAGCGCCCGCCACCCTCGAGCCGGCCGCTGAACCCGCCGAACCTCCCCCCGACCGCGCCGGCTGGTTCACCCGCCTGCGCAGCGGCCTGAAAAAAACCGGCGCCAGCCTGGGCGCGGTCTTTGGCGGCACGCAAATTGACGAAGCCCTGTATGAAGACCTCGAAGCGGCCCTGCTCATGGCCGATGCGGGCGTGGCCGCCACCCAATACCTGCTGGGCGACCTGCGCCAGCGCGTGAAACAGGCCCGCGCCAGCGATCCCGCCCAGGTGCGCGCGCTGCTGGCCGACGCCCTGGCCGACCTGCTCGCCCCGCTGCAAAAGTCGCTGGTCGTGGGCGAATACCGGCCCACCGTCATCATGGTGGCCGGCGTCAACGGCGCGGGCAAAACCACCTCCATAGGCAAACTCACCCGCCACCTGGCCGACGCCGGCTGCACCGTCTTGCTCGCTGCCGCCGACACCTTCCGCGCCGCCGCCCGCGAACAACTGGGCGTGTGGGCCGACCGCAACCGCGTCGAAATCATCAGCCAGCAGGGGGCCGACCCCTCCGCCGTCAGCTTCGACGCCGTCGCCGCCGGCCGCGCGCGCCAGGTCGATGCCGTGCTCGTGGATACCGCCGGCCGCCTGCCCACCCAGCTGCACCTCATGGACGAGCTGAAAAAAATCCGCCGCGTCGTCACCAAGGCCGACATCACCGCCCCGCACGAAGTGCTGCTCGTCATCGACGGCAACACCGGCCAGAACGCCCTGGCCCAGGTCAAAGCCTTTGACGACGCCATCCAGCTCACCGGCCTCATCGTCACCAAACTCGACGGCACCGCCAAAGGCGGCGTGCTCGCCGCCATCGCCCGCGAACGCCCCGTGCCCGTTTACTTCATCGGCGTGGGCGAAAAGCTGGAAGACCTGCAAACCTTCCAGGCCCGCGAATTCGCCCAGGCCCTGCTGGGCTGAACCCGCCGTCGCAGCGCTCGCTGGCTTGCATTTCCATACAAAATTTTGCTTATCAAATAAGCAAACCGGCCGCAGCGCCCGTAAATACTGCGAAGGGCGCTATTAAAAAAGGAATAAATTGTGGATAACTCAAGCGCTGCAAGCCTTTTTCCCTGGCGTTTTCCCCGCCTCATCCCTGGGCTGGCCCGCCCCGCCGCGCTGGCGCTCCTGTTTGCCGCCGCCCTGCCCGCCCCGGCGCAAGCGCAAGACGCGGCCGAGCTGCCCGGCCCCGTGCTCGAAACCCGCCGCCACACCCGCGAAGAAGCCGGGCAAACCATCGAAATCACCGACACCCGCTACGCCCTGCCGCCCGCCCGGCTGGACATCAGCGCCGAGCGCGTCTGGGTGCGCCCCAACCCCGCCCAGCCCGGCCAGGCCGCGCTGCACATGCAGCTTCGATCGAGCAGCGCCGCCCGCCTCACCGCCATCCGCGCCGAGCCAGCCGGCCAGGCCGACTTGCCCGCGCCCCTGCCCCTGCCCGCAGGCCGCCCCATCACCATCGGCCCGCAGGCGCAGCCCCTCACCCTGCACGGCCTGCCCCCCGGCCTGAACGCCCGCCAGCCCCTCACCCTGCACCTCACCGTGCAAGGCGAAAACGGCCTGCAAGGCGAACTCACCCTCGAAGCGCCCGTGCGCACGCCCCGCCACCGCCCATCCCCCGACGGAAACGCCAACGAAAGCGCCACCGAAATCCGCCGCGGCACCATCGTGCAAATGCGCCCGCCGCACTCACACCCGCAGCCGCAGCCTGCCGCCGCCCCCACCATCGCCGAGCAAATCCGGCCCGCCCCGCCGCCAGAAGCTGACGCCGCCGACGCCGCCGAAGCCGCCGATACCGCCGTGCCCATGCCCCCGCGCACCCGTTCGCAGCCCGCCCCGTAATCTGTCCGTTTGCAAACACCTGTTTACAAAAATTTGATCGCAAAATAGGCAAACTGCCCGCAGCGCCCGTAAACACTGCGCAGAGCGCTATAAAAAAAGGAATTTTCTGTGGATAACTTACTCGTTTGACGGCGTGAAACCCACCAAGAAAGCCCCGGCGTCGCCAGAGCGCACGGGGCTTTTTCATGGGCAGATTCGGCGGGCGCAAGCAGGGCAGGGCGGCATCGGCCCCCAACCCTGCACAAAAGCCCCCCTAAATACACCATTCATTCAGTCTTTTTTCCCGCCATAAAAGACAAAAGAAAAAACACCGCCACCGAAGCCAAATCAGCCACCAGGCCAAAAGCAAACCATAAAAACCTTCTTTCCCCGGCCACCCCATACAAAAAACAGGCGCACACCAATCCGCCAAGTTTTGCCGCAATGAAATTCAAAACATAAATCCAATTCCCCGAAAGGTTAACATCCAAGATGGCCTCAAAATAAATCCACTCCAAAACGGATGAGATAAAATACGCCATCAAAAAAGCATCCGTTTTCGTGAAATTCATCCGGTTTTCAAGATTCAAAGGTAAATTTTTCCCGACATTAAAATCTTCATGGCAAAACAGAAAAGCAAAATACACCAATACAGCCATTAACCCGCCAGCCAATCCAAACAAGGCCCACAAACCCCTGCGCTTTTGCGCCGCCATATACAGCCAGCAAAAACAGGCAATTCCATTCAGCCGCGCCACCACAAAATTCAAAAAATCAAACGCCGCCAGCGGCTTCAAAATATCCTGCAAGAAAACAATATAAACCGAACCGGCAAGAGTCAAAAAAACAATCAGCCAAAGCAAAACATGCGCCCTGCGCACCACTTCTTTCATTTCATTCTCCTCAAAAAACAAGCCACAACACAAACTGCGCAAAACAAGAATTCATATCTCAGCCCCGAATAAATCACCAGCCGCGGAAAGTCAAACTCCTTCACAAACAGGAAAAACACATTGGTGAACAGATAAAACATCATGGAAATCAACATGATCACCCTGATGCTTCTGGAATAATATTCAGGGTTTCTGAATATTCCGCGCATCAAAACAAAAAGCCCCGTCATGAGCAGGGAACCCAGTCCGCCCAGAAAAAACACATCGCCCGCCATATGCTGCCTGGCCGAGCCGGAAAGAAACAGCAATAAAAAGGTAAAAACAATCCTTGCCGCAACATAGAAAATCAGCAATTCGATGGTTTTCAAACGAGAAAAAATCAAGATATACTCCAGCCCTGCCCGAAAAATCGCAAGGAAACACCATGCTCACTACCGCAAAAATCGTGATCGCCCTGATCGTCGTGACGCAATACAAGGGGTTTTTCAGGCGCTTCATCAGCGAAGGAGATCGCTCTGGCGTGGAAAAAAACGGGCGCAAGGTATTGGCGCCTGGCACCAGACTGAAATGGCTGGCCGCCGGTTACATGCTGCTGGGCATTGGCGTGTGCGCCTTTGTGCCTGTTCGCCATGACGACTTTCCTTCCCTGGCTCTTTTCGGCATGTTTGCCGCCATTTCCCTGCGGCCAATCTATCACGCCTTTTTGTGCCGCATTTCCTGTGACGATCAGGCCCTTTACTGCCGCAGCCCGCTGGCAGGGTTTTTGAAGGCAGAAAAATCGGGCTTTTGCGAAATCCGTCTTCCGTGGGCGCAGGTGCGCGAAATTGGTGAGAGCTTCTGGCTGGGCGATGGGCTGTGGCTGCGCAGCGCAAGCAGCCGCCGCATCCGCATTCCTTACTTCCTGCGCGGCTACGAAGAACTGCTGGCCTTTTGCTACCGCTACCACCACGCCCACCCGGACAGCTTTCCCCGCTTTGAGCCCGAGATCAGCCCGCAAAACTTCCCCTTGCTTGCCCTGCCCGCGCCGCCGCGCATCCGGCCCGAGGACTACATCCAAACCCTGCCAGACGACCCCGCCCTCGCCCCCTATCGCGACAGCATCCTCGCCACCGCCCGCCCCAGCGCCGAAATCCTGCTCTATCCCGTCGCTCTCGAAAGCCTCACCGTCTGGCAAAGCAAGCTCGGCGGCATGCCCTATCTGCCACTGGGCAGTGACTACCCCTTTGACGCCAGCGGCCAGCCCATGCATCTGCTGATGCAGATCAACTGCGCCGAAATGCCGCCACTGCCCGGCTACCCGAGCGAAGGCATATTGCAGTTCTATATCTCCCAAGACTGGTGGGGCCTGGACTTCGACCATCCTGAAAACCCTGGCGGCTTTCGCGTTCTCTACCACCCGCAGGTGCTCACCGACCCCGCCGCCCTGCACCCCAACCTCGATTTCCTTTCGCCCAGGCTGCCCGACCAACCCCCGCTGCGCGGCCTGCCCTTTCATTCCCCCTGCGCCATACAGTTCACCCCCGGGCTGCGCCTGATGCCCCCCGATGACGTCAAGCTGCACTTCAGCGGCCACGGCGTGCCCGACATCCGCTACGGCGACAGCAGCAAGATGAGCCAGGCCGCAGAGCAAGCCTTCGATGCCTATGCAGACAGCCTGGACTGGGAAGGCAGCCGTATCGGCGGCTACCCCGACTTCATCCAGGAGGACTGGCGCGTCCTCGGCGACGGGCGCTATCTCGACTACATCCTGCTGCTGCAAATCAACAGCGACCCCACCTGCGGCGTAATGTGGGGCGACCTGGGCAACTGCCAGTTCTGCATCCACCCCGACGACCTCGCCCGCCGCGACTTCTCCCGCGTCGCCTACAACTGGGCGTGTACCTGATCGCCGACTCACGGCCGCGCCGCCCTTACCGCTTCAGCGCCAGCAGCAGCACGCCCGCCGCAACCAGCCCCAGGCCGCCCCACTCGTGCAGCCTGGGGCGCTCGCCCAGAAACAGCACGGCCAGCAGCGCCACCAGCACCAGGCTGAATTTGTCCACCGGCGCGACTTTGGACGCATCGCCCAATTGCAGCGCCTTGAAATAAGCCAGCCACGACGCGCCCGTGGCCAGCCCGGACAGCAGCAAAAACAGCCAGTTTTTCGCCGTCAACCCGGCCACGCCCTGCCATTTGCCCGCCCAAGTCAGAAAAAACGCCAGCGCAGCCAGTATGACCAGCGTGCGAATGAAACTCGCAAAATCCGAATCAATCCCCTGCAAACCAAGTTTGGCAAAAATCGCCGTCAGCGCCGCAAAAAAAGCCGAAGCCAGCGCCCACGCAAACCATGATGAATTTTCCATGATGGATATTTTCCTTTATTCGCCCACCCACCGCAAAATATCCTTGTCGCACAGGACCGGATTCTTGCCTGATTTTCTGGATTGATTCCAGGCAAGGGGTATTCATTCATTGAATGGGGTTGATTTTGAAATATTTGTGCCCACGGTGTTGGCATGATAAATTTGCGAGTTCATGGACCGGTTGGTTCCAAGCACATATCCAAAAAGCCCGGCCAATATCAGCAAAAACACACATGAAAGACCTGTCACAATATTGCGCATGAAGGCTCCTTTTGATCAAAATATTCCCCATAAGAATCGTTAATTTGAATCAAATCCCGTTTTTTGTCAACCATGCCGATGGCAAATCATGATTACCCTGCAACAAGTCAGCAAACGCTATGGCGCAATACAGGCGCTGAACGAAATTTCCCTCACCATCGGCAAGGGTGAGTTTTTTGTGCTGGTGGGGCAAAGCGGCAGCGGGAAAACAAGTTTGCTGAAAATGCTCAACCGCCTGATCGAGCCGGACAGCGGGCAGATTTTCATTGATCAGCAAGACATCAAGACGCAGGATTTGCGCGCGCTGCGCCTTAATACCGGATATGTGCTGCAACAAATCGCGCTTTTTCCCAATCTGACGGTGGAGGAAAACATTTGTCTGATTCCTGAAATGAAAGGCTGGAGCAGGGAAAAGCGCCTGCGCGCGGCACGCGATTTGCTGGCGCAGGTGGATTTGCCGGCAGCAAGCTATCTGCACCGCTATCCGCAGGAATTGTCCGGCGGAGAGCAGCAGCGCATTGGCATTTTGCGCGCCATCATTGCGCAGCCGGCCATTTTGCTGATGGATGAGCCTTTTTCCGCGCTTGATCCCATTTCTCGGCGGCAGTTGCAGGATTTGATCCGGCGCTTGCATCAGAAACTGAAGCTGACCATCGTTTTTGTCACGCATGACATGAAGGAAGCATTGCAATTGGCCGATCGCATTTGCATCCTGCACCAGGGAAAAATCGTGCGGCTGGACACGCCCGGGGCCATCATGGCGCAGCCGGAAAATGAAATCGTCGCCCAATTGTTTTCGAGAGAAACCGGCCATGACTGAATTGCTTGCAACCTGGCAGGAGCGCCATGCCGATTGGTGGATGGCCCTGATGCAACATTTGCAGCTGTCCCTGACTGCATTATTGCTGGCCATTTTCATTGCATTGCCGCTGGGTATTTTTATTCAGCGCCGCAGGCGCAGCGCGGAAATGGTTTTGCAAATCGCCGGCATTTTCCAGACGCTGCCCTCGCTTGCCATACTCGGGTTGCTGATTCCCCTGATGGGAATAGGCGCCCTGCCAGCCATTGCCGCGCTGGTGGTTTATGCGATTTTCCCCATATTGCAAAATACCGTGACGGGCCTCAATCAAATCGATGCCAGTCTTGCCGAAGCCGCCGAGGCTTTTGGCATGACGCGCTGGGAGAGGCTGAAAAAATTTGAATTGGCGCTGGCGTGGCCCGTCATTATTTCGGGCATTCGCACTGCGGCGGTCATGATTATCGGCACGGCCACGCTGGCGGCCTTGATTGGCGCGGGCGGGCTGGGCAGTTTCATTTTGCTGGGAATAGACCGAAATAACAGCAGCCTGATTTTGATGGGCGCGCTGTCATCGGCGGCATTGGCTTTGCTGTTCCATGGCGGTATCCGGCATCTGGAGCGCGTTCGGCCCCGGCGGATTTGGCTGGTTTTGGCCGCGTTGCTGCTGGCGCTGGGTATTTCATTCGTCCCGCATTTTGATGCCAGGCCGAAAAAGGAAACCATGATTATTGCAGGCAAGCTGGGGGCGGAGTCGGAAATTCTGATTCAGATGTATAAACTGCTGATCGAGGAACATACCAATCTGGCCGTTGAACTGAAAACCAATTTCGGCAAGACCGGCTTTTTGTATGAGGCGCTGAAGGCGGGCAAAATCGATATTTACCCGGAATTTACCGGCACGGTGGTGGCCAGCCTGCTAAAAAATCCGCCAAGGGTCACGAATGATCCCGCAGAGGTTTATCAGGCGGCGCGTGACGGAATTTTGAAGCAGGATGCGCTGGTTTTGCTTGCGCCCATGAAATATCAAAATACCTATGCGATTGCCGTCAGGCGGAGTTTTGCCGAAGAAAATGATTTGCACACCATTGCCGATTTGCAAAAGGTCGCGGCCCATGCGCAAGCGGGTTTCACGCTGGAATTCAATGATCGCGAAGATGGCAACAAGGGCCTGAATCGGTTATATGGTCTGCATTTGCGCGTAAAAACAATGGAGCCGGCCCTGCGTTATCAGGCGATGCAGCGCGGAGATATTCAGATTACCGATGCCTATTCCACCGACAGCGAATTGCGCGAACATGATTTGCTGATTTTGCAGGACAAGCTGCAATTGTTTCCGCCCTATCAGGGCGCGCCGCTGCTGCGCCGGGAAACGCTGCAACGCCACCCTGAACTGCAAACCGTTTTGCAGCGACTGGCGGGCAGGATTACAGCGCAGGAAATGCAGGAAATGAATTACCGGGTCAAGGCCCAGGGCGACACGGCGGCGGATGTGGCGCGGCAATACCTGCAGGAACGCCATTTGATTCCTTAGGATTTGGCAGTGGCGCTGAATGCGCGTTTTTTTGCGTCAGGGATTTTCATGTCCCTGCTTTTGAAACAACTTCGTGCGTTCCTCTGAAAGTTGTTCGCCAAAATATCCTCGGAAGATATTGTTGTATAAAACCAGGTAGGGCATCAGGCCCAAAATGATGAATATCCAGATATATCCGATTTTCAATTGATGGCAGGGCAGGATAAGGGCGGCTACAGCAAGGGCGAACCACGCGATCGTGATGGAGACGGATTTCAGAATATCGTCAATCAGAATGATGTGTTGTGAAATGAATTCATGCATTTTGTCAAACATGAGGGCGGGTTTGATGAAATGGATATTCGTGTTGATATTCGGCAGGCCGGCCCCTTGTGACAGGGAAGTTATCCACAGACTACTTCAAAAAGTATAGCGCTCTTCGCAGTGTTTACGGGCGCTGCGGGCCGGTTGCCTATTTGATAGGCAAATTCAGGTTACGAGATGCAAATGGAAACGGGGCGCTTGCTGGCCTTTTGGGGGGAAGGCGGCTGCAAGCGCCCCGGGGAGGCGGGCGGTTGGGGGGTTAGTGCCGCCCCGCGCGCCACTGCTTGGCGCTTTGCTGGGCGCGCCATAGCGCAGCGTAGCGGCCGTTTTTTTGCAGCAGCTCTTCGTGCGCGCCCGCCTCCAGCGCGCGGCCCTGGTCGATCACGATGATTTGCC